>CAWVXI010000005.1:0-120462 GCA_963934155.1 uncultured Verrucomicrobiales bacterium
CTTTCAAATCATTCCATCAAACGATCAATCCAGTATCACTGTGAGGATGGTATTAAGACACAGACACACGCAGGGTCGGTCAGCACGCCAGGGAGGAGATAGCCGCTAGAAAAATGGGAACTCAATCGGTGGCTGAGAGATTATCTAGAGCTAAGTTTTTGTGATGATTCTCGACCTGTCTCTGGTTAAGAGAATTCAATATTTTAGGCGTGGACTCGTTGCTTCGCAAGATGCTTAGCGCTCAAGATAGCCTTGCGTTTGCAATGCCTCCATGACTTTCAGGGCGGCATAGGCGTCGTTGGCAGCATAGAGCAATTGCCGTGGGCTGAGCTCTTTAAGCGCCCAGTTGCTTGTGGTAGTAGATTTGGACTTCTTGAAGCATTGCTGAAGGAGGACGCCAATCGCTCCACGCACTCCAATCTGCCCGCGGTAGCCCAGCTTGCGAAAGGTTTGATCGAGATCTAGGGTTTGATTGAGGGTGATTCCCAGTCGGTGCCGAATCTGCCCGTGATCGTTCTTCAAGCCGAAGCCCACCTTAAGGACGTGCTCAGATTGGATGAGATTAGCGACGGCTTTCTCGCACTCACTGCGATGGAGTTGGAAGATATAGGCTTTATCAGTGAGTGCGCATTGCACTACATGTGGGCCGTCGCTTTTCTCCCCTTTTCGAAAGGTCGGCTTGGCTTCGGTGTCAAACCCGCAAACCCCTGCAGCAACTATTTCGTCGACGGCGTGTTGGCATTCAGCTTGGGAAGTGGGAATGTGTATATGATTTGGAGAGAGGCCAGGGAAGTCTGGCAAGAGTGCAGTCTCCGCTTTTGTTGGCCCCATGAGCTTAGCATGCTTGTTGACCTTCTCGTGTTGGCTTGACTCTGAAGTGTCGCTCGATAGAGCGAGGGGAGGGCGCTGGTGATTTGGGTCGATTTCGGGTTTACTCATTTGGTTGATTCTTTGATGTTGATAAAGTCTAAATAACTAAGCGATTAGTCCTTGCGGTTTGGTGGACGCTTTGCTGAAGGACGGCTGCGTCCACCACCACTGAACTTTCGTTTGGGTGGCCTTTTCTCAAGACTACCACGAGGTGGGCGCGGTCCACGCTCTTTAAGCATTTCAATCCGGCGAGCATCACGTGATTTTTGCACTTCATAGGTGGTCGGCATACGGTCTGACCACACTTTTGGGGCATAACCTTTTCTGATTTCTAGCTCGATGCTCTGACCAATGAGCTTTTCGATATCGTGGAAGAACGCACGCTCCTCATCACACACTAATGAAACGGCTTCACCTTCTTGTCCTGCACGGCCTGTGCGGCCGATACGGTGGATGTAGTCAGCGGCGACGTTTGGGAGCTCATAGTTCATGACGTGTGGGAGTTGAGAAATATCAATGCCACGAGCAGCGATATCAGTTGCGACCAGCACACGAATGCGTCCTGCTTTAAAATCATCCAGCGCTTGCACCCGGGTATTCTGAGATTTTCCACCATGGATAGCAGCAGCATTAATCACGGAAGCAATGAGGTGCTTAGTGAGTTTGTCTGCCCCGTGTTTGGTGCGGGTGAAGATTAGCACCTGCTGCCACTTACCTTTAGCGATGAGGGTGACGGCTAAGTTTGCCTTTGAGGCTCCATCACAACGATACGCACGTTGTTTGACAGTCTGAGCGGTGGCGTTCTCACTATCTACTTCAACAGAGACTGGGTTATTGAGGAATTCTTTGGTGAGGATGCGAATCTCTTTCGAGAAAGTCGCTGAGAAAAGGAGGGTCTGACGTTTTTTAGGAAGGAGTTCAACGATCTTACGGATATCACTCACAAACCCCATATCGAGCATTCTATCCGCTTCGTCCAGCACTAGCATTTCGACCTCATCAAGCCTACAGAAACCTTGTTCGCAGAGGTCAAGAAGTCGGCCAGGTGTGGCAACGACGATATCGACTCCAGCTTTCAGTTCTAGGACCTGAGGTCTCTGGTTGACTCCGCCAAAAAGCACTGTGTTCTGCAGCGACAAATGTTTCCCGTAAAGGTCTAAGTTATCCTGAATCTGAGCAGCAAGTTCACGGGTTGGGGTAATGATTAGAGCCTTAACCCTACGCCTCCCAGAAGAAGACTTCGATAGCTGATGCATGATCGGCAGTGTGAATGCCGCAGTCTTGCCGGTTCCCGTCTGGGCAGCAGCCAGCACATCTCTTCCCTCCAGCACCACTGGGATAGCTTTTAGCTGAATAGGAGTAGGTTCTTTATAACCTTTCTCTTCTAAAGCTTTAACGATATGGGCTGAGAGCCCTAAATTAGCAAACGTCTTTATCATCGATCGGGGATAGAGTTTCACAAAGATCTACCAAAATGCATGGTTGAATTCCATTCTTTTTAGACCTTATCTCTGTCATCTAAATTTGAGAGAGGGGACACCCCATCTGTTGTTCAGAGCCTAGCCCGCTTCCTGCCCGAGACCATGGATGAACTTCCGCAGAACCTGTTCAGGGCATTCGGCATAGTTGCGCTGGCCTTGCTTGCGGAAGAATGATCCGAGTTCGGCTTTAGTGACGACAAAATCTGCTTCCTTGAAGACGGCCATCATGCCCTCGTCACGGAGCGAGAGTGCGATCCGGAGCTTCTTTAAAATTTCGTTTCTGGTGATGGATTGCTGAGGTTCTGGAATGGATCCGTCGGGGCGAGCGCCACGTTTTTCGATGATGAGTCCGTCGAGAAACTTGCAAAGCTCGAAATCTGAAAGAGAATCGGAATCATCTTGCTGGATCCAGCGACCTACCTGGACTGGCTCGACTCCCACTTTGATGTGAGCCATGATTTTAGCCACTTGGACATTATTGAAGTCAAATGCGTAGCGAAGGCGGCGTAGAATGTCGTTATTAGTCATATAATTGAGCTGGTTTTATAGCAATGTTAGCCAGATTCAAGGATAACTCCTATGTGCCCACTTTTACTCATTTAAATATTATTTAGAAATAGGCTAGGCATAGGAAATCTCTTGGACTTTCAAAAGAATACCAAGCCTGTTTCAGGTGGTTAAATGATGGACTATAACATATTACTGAATGTTAGGAATGGGCATTACTCTCCTATTCATGGCACCGAACATTGCGGCTTGGCTGAACAATGGAGAAAGCTGGTTCAAATAATTCTTTACTGGGAATGGTGCACGAAGAGCTGAAAATATACCTTCGTTATCCTTCGCTAAAACGGCTGCAATTCCTGATTTAGGAGTGGTGAGATCAGTGATTAGCTTGTCCATAAGCGGCTTAACCATCTTGAAGTCTTTGTCATCTAGAAGGCCTTTTTTACCAGCTTCATCGTATTGGAACACCAGCTCGTTAAGAACATCCTTAGAGATGTAGAGCAGTGAATTACCATTGCTTGGGAGGCTTGCCATTGTTGCTTTAAAATCTACACCGTCCTTGAGTTTCTTGCTGCTGGCATTGAGTGCGGTAGCGAGAACAGATTCCTTAGAGGCCATCCAGATAAAGTTTTTTGCCTTATCGATACGAATCGTTGGAGTGTATCCTTGAAATGAATCACGCATCTCAGCTGGGAGAGTGTAAGTAATGACACCTGCATCCTCGGTTTTGGTCCATGGGATACCTGTCCCCATGATCAGTTTGTCTCCAAATAAATCCCAGGCCCATGCGGCACCGTCAATACGAGCGACGAGCTCAGTTGTTGGAGCTGTTCCTACCTCATCCGGAAGTGGCATACGCTTAGCTCTGTCCATATCAATTGCTACGTTGATGCAGAGATCAAGCTTTGAAATGAGGTCGAATGGAGTCATTCCTCCAAGTTCGTCCTGCTTTTTGGTCATCTCCTTCTCCATCATTTCATTTTGACCTACTGCAGCCGCTATTTCAGTGATGATTTGCGTTGCTTGGCGAAGATCCATACGGAGCTGAACTGCAATGTCTGTAGTCTCAGGGGCAAAGTTGGTAACCACGTATGCTGCGTCAGTCTCGCCATACATAGAGAGGATGCCTTTATCACTACCACCTGTGTAGAGGTAAGATTTGTTATTCCAAGAACCATCGACTTTCTTAGAGCTGAGCGCAGAAGCCTTCATTGCATCTAGACCGAGAACCTTGAAAATTTTAGCTACTTGAAGGTTTGCGGGGATCTCACTTACTTCTATCTTGGCAATATCGAGAGCTAGCTCACCGTATTCAATGAGTGTCGCGATGTCTCCATCGAATTTATTCAACTGGAGAAAGTCTCCATCAGCATCAACTTTTTGAGAGATTTTAGCAAGTGAGGGTTCGAGCTGAACTTGAGCTCCCAATTGGAGAGGAGCCATGGCTAGCATCGCTGGTAGAATCGTTAGGTATCTTTTTTTCATCAATTATAAGGGTTGTTTTGTTGTCTTCTTGGCAACTTGCTATATCATAGGCAGGTAAACTAGATAAGTGTATATTATAATGAATGAAATATTTTATAATGGGGTGTGGTGTCTCTGACCTGTTGTTTTGCTATTAATCCACACTAACTATTCAAATGGTATCAAAAGCAGGTCGATTTAAGGTGATCGATAGGAATGCAGACAAAGAGCTCTTCCCGCTAATCAAGGAGCTTCCTTTGTTATTTAGAAATCCGGATAATCCTTAATAAAGAATTATTTCTTCAGTCTAATGGAGACTATTTTGACTGGCTCTGCTGGTTTATCTCGCGCACCTTTGTTGACTTTGGCGATTTTTTCAACAACATCCATTCCTGCAATGACCTTACCAAAAACAGTATGCTTGCCATCGAGGTAACGGTTGTCTTTTAAATTGATATAAAACTGGCTACCATTGGTATTTGGTCCTGAGTTAGCCATCGCTAGGAAGCCGGTCTTCATTGGAAATGAAGTGAGTTTGTCATCATACTGGTAACCCAAACCTTGATACAACGCCTTAATAGTTAAAGTTTTCGTTGATTTTTCAAGCTCTTGCTGGAGTTCTTGCTGCTTTTCCTGAAGCTGTTCCTGTGAGGTGATTCCTAGCTTCTCGAAAATTGGTTTTGCGATCATTTGCTGGACTTCCTGCTGTGGGTAGACGCTCAAATACTCGTGAAGACCTGTTACTTCGTCAAAAACTTTTTTGTCTTGTAGTCCCAGACTATCAGCATTGATTTCGTCTTTAAAGTTATATCCAGGACCGCCGCGTCCATTCCCTAAGAGACAACCACCCTGAATCATAAAGCCTTCAATCACACGATGGAAAATCAACCCATCATAAAATGGTCTGGTAACCTTCTCCCCTGAAGCGTCGATGAATTCTTTGGTTCCTTCGGCTAAACCAATAAAGTTTTTCACTGTCTCTGGAGCCGATTTCTCAAACAGTTCGATGGTAAGGTCTCCATGGTTGGTCACCATCGTCACAACAGGATTTTTGGATTCTGCTGCTGAGAGTATTCCCGCAAGTGTGATGACCAGAGTCGAAATTAGATTCTTTAGGGTGATTCTCATAGCCTAGATGGTAGATGATGTTCTGCTAAATAGCCAATGCTACTTGCTGTTCTTCTTGATCAACTCAATGGCACACTCGGCAAAGCGTTTTCCGAGTGTCTTATAGCCTTCGCCTGTGTAGTGGAGGTCGTGCTTGACTAGCTTCGTCTTTTTATTCTGCTTGTCGTTGAGGTCATCGGTATCCACCCAGGCTCCCCGGGGGCTGGCTTCTGCGACGCTCACTTGTGCTTTGCGCACCATGGTCCAATGCGGGTAGCGCTGGTTGTTCATATCGAAATCGCTTAGGCGACCAATGACAAAATTCACGTCATCACGGCCGAGATCCTTTGCCAGCTGATCGACAAGTCCTTTCATGCTGGCGGCATAGACTGCACCATGCTTTTCTTTGGCGTCTCTCTCACCCTGCATCCAGACAAATGTCACGGTTGCGTATTTTTCACCAGCAGTCGCAGTATTGACCGCTTTCATGAGAACGTCGTAAAGGTCTCCCTTCGCCTTGGGCTCATCTCCTTTGGCTGGTTTCCAGTTCTTATGCCATCTGCGGATTGGCTGTCCACCTTGAGCGCTCTTTACCACCGTCACGTTCTCTGCTCCATAAGCTGCTTTTACCGCGGGGGTAAATGAAATATTAGGATTGAGGCCTGCCATGTTTGATTGGCCGGAAAGGATGAATAGATGCTTGTCGGCGGCACTGACTGAGAGCACGCTGAGCAGCATGAGGATCGCGGTGATGGAGAAGTGTTTCATTTGATTGTGGCCTGGACTTACTTTGGTGAATGGGGGATTTGAGGGGGTAGATTGGTTGAATAATGACCAGTGGCTTATGGTCTAGCAAGGGGAAATCGTGAAAAGTGTGTGTGGCAGGTATTTTTTTCATTTGCTTGATTCACTATTTTTTCAATCGGAAGAGCATAATAAGAGGCTAATGGTGAGGAAGGGTTGCAAATTGCGCTGCTTTGATTTAACCAGTTTCTCACTTTGACTACTTCAGCTTCCATAAACACGGTTCCCGCCGCTGCCGCCCGCGAAATTAAACGCCGTAGAACCTTTGCGATCATCTCTCACCCGGACGCAGGGAAAACGACTCTGACCGAAAAGCTGCTGCTCTACGGGGGAGCGATCGGCTTGGCCGGGAGTGTCACTTCAAAGAAAGAACAGCAATCCACTTCCAGTGACTGGATGGCGATGGAGAAGGAACGGGGGATTTCGGTTTCCTCTACGGTGCTTCAATTTGAATACAAAGATTGCTGCATCAATCTGCTCGATACTCCGGGACACCATGATTTTTCCGAAGACACCTACCGGGTTCTTTCGGCTGTTGATGCCGCCGTGATGGTCATCGACGCTGGTAAGGGGATCGAGGCGCAGACCTTGAAGTTGTTCGATGTTTGTCGAAAAAGAGGCGTTCCTATTTTCGTATTTATCAATAAGATGGATCGACCATCACGTCCTCCGCTGGAGTTGATCGATGAGTTGGAAAACGTGCTGAAATTAGCCCCAGCCCCCGTCAACTGGCCGCTCGGTGATGGTCCACGCTTCCGTGGCGTCTATGATCGTAAAAAGGGTGAGGTGAATCTCTTTGAGAAAACCACGCGCGGAGCATTCAAGGCTCCGCTCGAAGTTGCCGGCATCGAAGATGAAAAAGTCCGCGAAGCATTGGATGATGAACTCTATGAGACCGTGACCCAGGAAGTCGAAATGCTCGATGGTCTGACCGAGCCTCTCGACATCGAGCGGGTTCTCGCTGGCGAACAAATGCCCATTTATTTCGGCAGTGCGATGAACAACTTTGGAGTTCAGAACATGCTGGAGAGCTTTCTGGAAATGGCTCCGGCGCCGACAGGTCGTGCTAATGATGGCGAAATGATTGCTCCCAATACCAATAATTTTTCGGGATTTGTATTCAAAATTCAAGCAAACATGAATCCACGACACCGTGACAGGGCGGTATTCGTGCGGATTGTTTCCGGGATATTCGAACGGGATATGCAGATCACGGATCAGCGGACGGGAAAGAAAGTAAGACTCGCGAACGCCCAAAAGTTATTCGGTCAGGATCGCGAAACTCTAGACGTCGCCTATGCTGGAGATATTCTCGCCCTCGTTGGAAACTATAATTTTCTCATCGGAGACACGCTGACTAGCGACCCGAAAGTGGTCTATAATGAGATGCCTCGCTTCACACCCGAGTGCTTTGCCTACATCATCAATAGTGACACCGCCAATATTAAACGTTACCGCTCAGGAATAGAGCAGTTGATGAAAGAAGGAGTGGCTCAAGCTTACCAAGTTCACGGAAGTGCTCAGAGTGTTCCTCTCTGGGGGGCGGTTGGACCACTCCAATTCGAGGTCTTGCAGGCGCGACTTATCTCGGAATACAATGTCGAAACTAGACTTGAAAACCCGCCTTGGTCGATTGTTCAGTGGTTTGAGGAGAACGAGCCCGATCCATCTCGAAGATCTCTTGATCCACCCGAGGTGCAGCTTCCCTCAGGCAGTGTCATCGCCCGAGACCAGGATGGGCGCTGGGTAGTCTTACTAACGGCAAAATACCTCGTTGGGATCCTACACGACCGCAATGACCACCTCACATTCCGCGATCACGCAAATGATTAGACTGAAGACAGCTCGGTGAGAAGGGTTATGTTCTGGGTCTAGGAATGGTTTTAATGAGTAATTTACTCGCAATTTACTAGAATATTACTCTTAATCTAATTTTCCAGTCTCATTTCATCATCAGTCCGAAGACTACTCAGTATCTCATGGATATTGAGGTCTTACGGCAGTCCTTTACTAGTCTTCCAGTCACTGCTCACCAATCTCATCCTTCACCTCTCAGGCTATGTATTAAAGGGCATCTACTCACTTGAGGAATACTACGCTAGAAATCTAGAAAACTATTACTCTGCTATTAGTGTAGGTTCATCACATAATTACTACCTAGGCAGAGCAGAGGCTGATGTCAGTCATTGGGTGGAGTATTTTTGGGGTTTCATAGTTAGTTCATTTTGGATAATAATTAGATTGTCCTCGACAAGCTAATCGCAATATAATGGAAGCCATGGCAGCAAAAAAGACAAAGAGAAAAGTTCTCGTTATCGATGTGGGTGGAACAAACATCAAGTTACTTGCGACTGGTGCTGAATCACGTATTAAAATTCCCTCTGATAAAGACATGAGCGCCCAGAGTATGGTGGATCAGGTCATTGCTGCCGCGAGTGAAGCAGGCTGGAAATATGATGTTATCTCGCTCGGCGTTCCCTGTGTCGTGCGCGATGAACGGGTTCAGAAAGAGCCGGTGAACCTTGGGTCGGGTTGGGTCGGGTTCGACTTTGTTAAGGCATTTAAGTGCCCAGTAAAACTCATCAATGATGCGGCGATCCAGGCACTCGGCTGTTATAAAGGCGGCACGATGCTCTTCCTTGGTTTTGGCACGGGCCTCGGGACCACGCTGATAGTCGACGGCACTATTATTCCACTGGAGGCGGGCCATTTACCCTACAAAAAGACCAAGAAAAGCCTCGAAGATTACTTAGGTAAAGAAGGACGTGAGCGACTGGGTGATAAACGATGGTTAAAGCATTCCTTCCGTATTATTAAAGCTCTACGTCATGCCTTTTGTGCTACCGACTTAGTCATCGGTGGTGGCAACGCAGCAGACCTAGATCCTTTCCCAGAAGATGCCCGCGAGGTAGACAACTCAGCAGCCTTCACTGGTGGATTTCGTCTCTGGGAAAAATGAAAGTAATATGATTCGACGTCTCCCAAATTGAGTGACCTTGGTGTGTGAATCCAAAAAAATTTGTCTCTAGCGCTTCTTCTTCTTCGGCTGGGGGATTAACTCCGGTCCGTAGCCTATCGTACTAAAAGGGCTAACTGGCTGACCTTGCTTATTGTAGAGCAGGTTACCGCACGGATGCTGAGTGTAGGCGTAACGGACGGCGATCGGCTCCGCTACATCCTTACAAGAGACCATCAAATCCGATCCATCAATCTTTCCATCAGCCCAGTGCCAGCTGCCGTCTTTGGCTTGGATTGACAGCCACTGGAGCTTGGTGTCAGGCATTGGAACTGGGGGTAAAAAGCCTTCTTTCTTTGCGATCACCAGCCCATTTTCTGCCTGGCTAAAAGAAACAAGAATGCTGCTACCTTTGATCACGTGCTTTTTGTAGAGAGGGCTGGTGGTTATTTTTTCGAATCCGTAAGTATTGTGCAGAGCTAAGCGTGCTAGTCGGACTCCGGTGTCGTATTTATTTGGTGGATGCTCACCTTTGGCGCCCACGTCAATGGTCACTACTAATCCAGTGTTGTCGAGAGCAAGAGCCCCTACGTAGGCTTGGCGAATCTCAGCTCGGCCATCGCCACCAGCTGGGTTTTCGAGTGTGGAAACTCCGATTCCTGGTAGCTGGACATAGTAAACAGGGAAGTCGCCTTGAGCCCAAATTTTCCGCCACCCAGTGATCAGAGATTTTAGTTTTGGTTCATAATGGCGACGATCTTTTTCATTACTCTCACCTTGATACCAGATCACCCCTCGCAGACTGGAGCCAGCGATTGGGTCGATAAATTTCAGGTGATTCTTACCTGTTTCGTATGGCTCCTGATTCAGCCAGCTTTCGATATTAGAGCCTCCTACTGCGGCAGTGATGAGCCCGACAGGCACCAAGGCATCGCTCTGCAGTCTGCGACCGAAGAAAAACGCGACCTTTTTGAAACCCGGTGCTGTTTCTGGTGTGCAGACAACCCATTCTTTATCGTCCTCGGATCCATACTGTCGAAGCGCTGGGTAGTTTGCTTTCTCTAGTGTGTCTTGTGGGTGATGACGGGTCTTGTTGGTCTTGATTGATCCTGCCATATTAGACTGACCAACGCAGAGCCAAATATCGCCAAGGACGAGGTTCTTAATTTCTTTGACTGCCTTCTTGCCATCCTTTTCGCAAACAATCGTCATGGACTTGCCAGCGGGACAGTCATTGACAGATTTGAGTTTGACCGCATCCATTGGATCTAGCACGACTCTCCATTTGCCATCTGTATCAGCTGTAGTTGTTTTGATTTGACCATCGAAGCTGACGGTGACTTTCGCGTCTGCTAAAGATGCCCCCCAGACTGGTAGCTTGATCTGCTGTTGCAAAATAGCGTTGTCTCTGAAAGGAGAACTGCACTGAGCTTCCAGCGTCTGTTCTATTTTTGGGCTAGTAGGTTCTGGATCAGCTGCACCAAATAGTGCCGAACTGATCATCAAAAAAGCGATCGGTAGTTGTATTAATTTTCTCATGTTAGATTTATTTATATCGTTATTGCTAAGCTAAGTGATTGCTTCGCTGGTTCATTATTTTCTGACAATATTATTGTGGGGTGGCTGCCCTGGTTAATAGCCTGAGGTGCTGAAGGGGGAGGCTGGAAGGCCGGTTTTGTTGTAGAGATTACAGCCGACTGGAAACTGGGTGTAGCCGTAACGAACCGCGATCGGTTCGGCCACTGCCTTAGAGGAAACGATCAGGTCGCTGCCGTCGATCTTGCCCACCGCCCAATGCCACTTACCATCCTTGGCCTGGATTGATAACCACGGTATCGCCATATCTGGTGTCGGAACTGGTGGCTGGAATCGGTCCTTGTTGGCGAGCATTAGTCCATTCCCCGCGTAATTGAATTTCACGCGGATGGTGCTGCCCTCGATCTTGTGGTTCTTGTAGAGTGGCCCGCTGGGCACCACTTCTTTTTTTCCGTAATCGTTGTGCAGAGCCCAGTAGGCAAGCCGCAGACCGACGTCATACTTGTTAAATGGGTGTTCTTTCTTCTCGCCAATGTCGATGGCGACTGCCATGCCGGTGTTGGGGATACTAAGCGCCTCGAACTGGGCGTTTCGGATAGCTGCCCGGCCGTCACCACCGGCAGGTTGGTCTGTGGGTGATTGACCCTGTGCCGCGAGCTGGACGAAGTAGAAAGGGTAGTCTCCTTGATTCCAGACTCCGCGCCAACCATCGATGAGTCGCTTCAGCTTCGGCAGGTAGTCCTTGCCATTCTTGACGTTGGCCTCTCCCTGATACCAGAGGGCACCGCGCATTGCGTGACCTACCAATGGCTCGATCTTTGGGATGAAATTTTGATACTTTGTTTTGATCGGAGTTTCGCCGGGAGCAATGTACTGCCAACCTTCGATACCTGTTCCCGCCACCGCTGCATTCATCAGTCCGATGGGGACGAGCAGTTCGCTTTGCAGCTTGCGACCAAAGACAAAAGCGATGCTATAGCATCTGCCTACGGTCTTGGGAGTGCTGACGGTCCACTCGGTTTCGAGAAAGCGTAGCGCTGGGAAGTCAGCGTTGACTTGTGATTCTTTGGTGCCCTGCTTGTGACTGAATCTCACTGACATATTCGATTGCCCAGAACATAGCCAGACCTCGCCAATCAGGATATTGGAACACTCCTTCTTCTCTTGCTTGCCGCCCGCACGGGTGATTACGGTCAGGGTGCGACCGGGAGGCGCGTCATTCACCGACTTCAACTTGTCGGCGGGCATGGCGTCCAGTTTCACTTCAAAACGTCCGTCCGCAGCGGCCTTGGTGACATGCTTCTGTTTGTCAAAGGTCACCTCGACGTCAGTGCCAGGAAGAGTCCAGCCCCAGATTGGAACCGGCATTTTCTGTTGGAAGACGGCGTTGTCGCCAAACGGACGTCCGAGATGCGGTGTTAATTCCAGCGGTGGCTTTTCCTTTGGGAATGCAGTGGATAATTCCGCGGCGGGCAGTGAGCCAGCGGTGGTAAGACCGAGGACTAGGACACAGAACGTGGCATGGAGGGCGAAGCGGAAGCGGCTTTTCGTGTGGATCAAGCTCATGGCGGAACCCTAAACGATACAGCCCTGTCTTGCCAACTTTATCTACGAATGATGTCTGCTCTATGCGTAAGAGTTATCACTAATCAGCGATCACCGATCACTTCCAAAAGGATTAGTGTTACTTCTTCACAAACTTCTGATCATCTGGATGGAGAAAATCTATGTTGAAGCTGGTAGCAATGCCGTTAGATTTGATGACGGTGACTTTGCCCGTAGCGGCATCATAGTTTTTGAGCCTAGCTTTAAATGATTTTGAGCCATCGCTGTTGCGGAAATTATACAGTGGTGCGCGCTTCTTTTTAGCGGGCTTTGATGTTCCGATGAGCTCCAGAACTGCTTTTCCCATTGCTTCACCGATGAGGTAATACGTTTCAGCATTACTATTCCAGTGGTAGCCTTGTTTTGAAGGGGACGCTTCTACAGAACGGGAGAATGACCCTGTTACCACGCAATGAACGTTTTTAAGGTCTTTTACTTTCGCAGCAGCAGCTTGAGCATCCCGGATCATGAAGCGCCGGCCACTGGTTTCAGTGCCTCCACCAAAGCCGCTATCGGCAATGACGAAGGGGAGATCAGGAGTAGCGAACTCCGTGCGGACATCGCGAATGAAATGCTGCATATTTTTCTCGTACTCTTGGCACATGGCCATATCGCAGCCATCGTTCCAGCCCTGATGCCAAGCAAAACCAACAATCTCATAATCTGAGCCTAGTTTTGGAAATTCTTTTTTGAGATTCTCAAGGGTATTTTTCACATTGGATACCATTTGGGTATAGAACGGGCCGACTTGACCACCAGAGCTCGGTGGGCGGAAATCAACCGCAAGGCTCTTCCCTCCCCACGCCGTTTTGATCAGCAATACTGGATCGTCTATAGCATCTCCCACCACGTGACCGAAGCCGAGTTCTGGTCCAATTTTTGTCTCCCGCGCTCCGAACCCTGGTTTCAGTGGTCCTTTCCGACCTAGATAAGAAATGGAGACATCGTCACGCTCCGCCCAGCCGCTTTTCCCTTTCCTAAGGTGTGCAAATTGCGGGTTGTTATCAGCCAGATGGGTGAGCGAGCCTATCCCTCCGTTCTTATCACTGGTGATGGCACCATGTCCCTCCATATTCGATTGCCCAGCAAGAATGAAGACCTTCACCGTCTTGGCGGAAACTTGTGTGTGTGATCCAGCAAGAATAATGACACTCAATGCTAGTAAAACGTAACGTGATATTTTATTCATCGCTCTATAAAGAAGACTGACGACTCATAAGTCAAAGAAACAATCCAATCTTACTTACGCCAAAGCCACTTCAGAGCTTCAGGGAACAATCTACCGCCATATTCTCCACTGTGACCACCGCCAGTGGGTGCCCAATAGTGATCGTATCTTCTAAATGCGAGTGCGCTCTGCATCTGTAGGTTTGAGAGCCACCAGTTACCATGTGAGTTATCGAGATCGTCTTTGCCATCTTGTAGATAGACTCGGAGGGGGCGGACTTTTTCTTTTCTGATCAATGCAGGGTAAACATGACCTCCACGGATATTAGTGAATGATCCGATGTGACTCATTATTTTTCGAAATAGATCAGGTCGCTCCCAGCCAACGGTGAACGCGCAGATGCCTCCAGAGCTTAATCCGCAGATCGCCCGTTGCTCTGGGTCCTTTGTGAGATTGTAGTTTTTTGCCACAGCAGGAAGGAGTTCTTTTTCTAGAAACTCCGCATAGTTGGCATTGAGAGAATCATACTCTACGCTTCGGTTGCTCTTGTTCTTATGAGTCGCCCAGCCTTGTTTACCTTCAATTTTATCCACCTTCAAACCAGGATTCACAAAGATCCCAATCGTGGGCGGCATCAGCTTCTTGTGGATTAAATTATCAAGTACGATCGGTGTGCGGAACTGTCCTTTCTCGCTCACATACGCATGACCATCTTGAAAAACCATCACTGCGGCAAGTTTCTTAGGGTCATACTCTGCAGGCACGTAGAGAGAGTATTGCCTCAGAGTTCCTGCAAAGACATCACTACGTATTTCGTGACGCGTTACGGTTCCTTTTGGAACCCCTTCCTGTCGCTGAGAATCTGGCAGCCACCGCAGTTTTTCAGCTGAAGCTGGTGCAATGAAAAGAGAGCAGGCGAGGATAGTTGAGGATAGATTCATAGTGATCACTTTTTTATATTTAAACCCAAATGATGGATCACTTCGAGAAAATAGTAAGTTTGATGAATCTGAATCAAAAAATCCAGCGTATTAATTAGTGAACTATTTTTTCGTGCAATAAAAATCCAACCTTAAAATTAAAACTATGAACCTAAAATTAATTGTTAAAACCATCGCATACGGACTCAATGCCTCCTCAAGTGCAGAGCATTACAAGTGCTACGCAAAATATTCTATCAACAAAACTATATGCACGGCAGCTTGCCTTTCTCTTAGTTCTATGTTGGCTTGCGCAGCAGAAAACTCAGTAGCTGAATTCACTCCCAAGGAGGCTGATGCGCTCGGTTGGAGAGTGGTGGACGATAGTGTTATGGGTGGACTTTCGCAGGGTAAGATCCAGATTTCTAAGGATGGTATTTTGAATTTTAACGGGAAACTATCGCTAAAGAACAACGGAGGTTTTTCTTCATTGCGTAGCGGGAATCTAGATTTAGATCTCAGTGGTGCCGAGGGCCTAGTCGCCAGAGTCAAGGGCGACGGACGAACCTACAAAATGAGATTTAGCACCGATGCCCGCTTCCGTTCAAGGGAAGTCTCCTTTTCAGCAGACTTCAAAACCCAGAAGGATGAGTGGGTTGAGGTTAAAGTTCCTTTTGATGATTTTTCGGCGAGCTTTCGCGGAATGAGCTTGAAGAGAGAGACATTCGATCCCGGTAAAATCCGTAGGATCGGGCTTCTTCTTGGAGATAAGAAAGCGGGGCCATTCGAGTTGCAGGTAGACTGGATCCGCACCTATGGTGCCGAGTCAGATGCAGTAAAATCAGGCACGAAAGATATTGTTTCAATCGCTCTTGCGGACGGACGCTTTGGCACACTCGCGGCGGCGCTCACCGAGGCGAAGCTTGTAGAGACTCTACAGGGTAAAGGACCCTTCACCGTTTTTGCACCAACTGACAAAGCATTCTCCAAGCTTCCTGAAGGAACAGTCGCGGATCTTTTGAAGCCTGAAAATAAAGACAAGCTACAGGCTGTTTTGACTTACCACGTGCTATCCGGATCAGTAGATCTGGCAGGAGCTCTCTCCGCGAAGCAAGCTAAAACCGTTCAGGGATCTGACGTCAAGATTAGCTTTAGCGATGGTAAAGTACGGGTGAATGATGCGGCCATTATTAATGCTGACATCAAGTGCTCGAATGGAATCATCCATGTCATCGACTCGGTGATTCTCCCGCCTGAGTCTGGCAATGATATCGCAAGTGTTGCGAAAAGAGCGGGTGGTTTTAATACCCTGCTTGCTGCTGTTGAAGCCGCTGGTTTAGGCGATGCCCTTTCAGGGGATCAGCCCGTCACCGTCTTCGCTCCCACAGACGCGGCTTTCGCTGCTCTGCCAGAGGGAACCGTTGAATCTCTGCTGAAACCAGAAAACCGTGATAAGCTCATTGCTATCCTAAGTCTCCACGCCGTTGTTGGTAATATCTCAGCTGGAGATGCCCTGAATGCGAAGCAGGCCAAGGCCCTCAGTGGCGGAACGCTTGAGTTTGGGATTACCGATGGGGTATTCAAAGTCAACGGAGCTACTATCGTGAAGACTGATATCATTTGCGATAACGGTGTGATCCACGTCATCGACGCAGTGATTCTTCCGAATTCGAAGAATGAGAATAGCGAAAAGATGTCAGCGGCCTCAAGGAAGTCACCGACCAAGCTTATTGCCGCTGCGATCGACAAGGGTGTCCCTGCCTTCAATAACGGGGATCCTGGTAAATGTGCCGATATTTATAGCGACTGTATGGTGGCTATTTCCAAGGACAAAACAATCGACCCAAGTGTGAGCAAGGACATTCAGAAATTCATCGAGCGAGCAGAAAAAATTAAGGACGACACCGAGCGCGCGTGGCTTCTACGTAGTGGGCTGGATCAAGTCTATTCAGCTCTCTCAGGAATCTAAATTGCGAAGCTGATTCTAAAACGATGAGGACAGAAAAGAAAATGCTCGGCTTTATCATTTAGAATATAAGTATCCAGATACCTGATGCACCGTGTGCTGAATGTGTCTTTCAGTTTAAAATAAAAGGCCCGCTTGGATTTCTCCAAGCGGGCCTTTTTTTTGAGTCGTTTAGACTTCATGAGCTATTGGTAACTGTGTGAAGTGTGATTCACGCGGGTTCTTCTTTTAGTTGCCTAACTAGTGATTTTCATGAGCTCCATTGGCGACTGTTTTATGACTTATCTAAGGATTTCTGATATGTAAAATTGATGAAATCATTAACTTACTCAATCATTTCCGTAGGGCTTCTGGCTACAAGAAAGGCGCCACGGGGAGATGAGAAAAATTATAGGTTAAGAAGGAATCGAAAGTGGAGATTAGGCCTTAGTGACCCTCCTGGATTGGTACAGTGGTTCAATCTGTAAAGTTAGCTAAGTAGGGATTACCAGTCTTCATGTTCTCAAAATATCATGAGAAGATGGGATCATTTAACTGACTGAGCACCCCCAGTAAAGAGGGTTTTCACCAATCACTAATTACCAATCACTAACAACTTCCCCAAGTGTTAGTGTTCTTCTTTCACATACTTCTGATCATCTGGATGGAGGAAATCTATGTTGAAGCTGGTGAGGCTGCCGTTCGCCTTGATGGCAGTGATTTTCCCGGTAGCAGGATCAAAGCTATTGAGTTTGGCTTTAAATGATTTGGTGCCATCGCTGTTGCGGAAGTCATAGAGTGGCGCGCGTTGCGTTTTCTCGGGCTTTTTTGATGCTGTGAGAGCGGCGGCGATTGTTTGAGCAAGAACGGTTTGACCTTCCGCGCCGGGGTGGACGCCATCTGGAGCTAGGTTGCCTTTGCCTTTGAGTGCTTCATGCAGATCAATGGTAGCCAGGCCGTTCTCTTTGGCGATCGCTGCTAGAGCTGGAATGATGTCCTCTACGATCGACTTCTCCCTGTTCTCAGACTTGAAGAATGGGATTGGATAGCAAAGGTAGATTTCCGGTTTGCTTTCGAGATCGTTTAAAAACTCTAGTAGCTCGAGCGTGGCATCACGATAAGCGGCATCAAATATCTTTTTGTTATCTGGTTTTTTAAAGTTGCGGTAATGTGTGTCATTGGTTCCAAGTTTGATGGTGACAATATCGGGCTGTATCGCCTTGATTTTCTCTCCCCAACGTTTGAGGTAATTCCGCATTTGAATACCGCTGGTGCCGCAGTTACTGACATGATACTTTGAGCCGAGGAGATTTTGCAGTTGGGCTGGGTAGGCATTTTTTGCGCGATCTTCCACAACGGCACCAAATGTGATACTGTCACCAATACAGGCTAATTTAATCGGAGCGGCAGATACGATGTAAGAAGAGCAGGCTATTGCAACAATTGCTACACAGAGGTTGATTACGATTCGTTTCATGTTTCTTATATTGGGTTGATTATTTTTCGTTTGATCACCGGGGACTCATTCTTCCAAACTGTCAGTCGTTACTTTTGCTCCTTCACATACTTCTGATCATCTGGATGGAGGAAATCTATGTTGAAGCTGGTGAGACTGCCGTTGGCCTTGATGGCAGTGATTTTTCCGGTAGCAGGATCAAAGCTCTTGAGTCTGGCTTTAAATGATTTGGTGCCATCGCTGTTGCGAAAGTCATAGAGTGGCGCGCGTTGCTTTTTCTCGGGCTGTGGTTCCTGGAGTGCTGTGGCGATTGTTTTAGCAAGAACGGTTTGGCCTTCCGCGCCGGGGTGGACGCCATCCGGGACCAAGTTATTTTTGCCTGCGAGCGCTTTATACAGATCAATGATGGGCAGGTTTTTCTCCTTGGCGATAGCTGTTAGACCCGGAATGATGTCTTCCACGATCGACTTCTCATTGATCTTACCCATCGGCTTGAATACTGGTACTGGATAGCAAAGGTAGATTTTCGGTTTGCTTTTGAGTCCGTCTAAAAAATCAAGCAGCTTGAGCGAGGCATCTCGGTAATTTTTATCAAATACTTCTTTATTATCTGGGTTCGTAAAATCGCGCGATTTTGTGTCGTTAGTGCCAAGTTTGATGGTGACAATATCGGGTTGTATTGCCGTGATTTTATCTGCCCAACGGTTGAGGTAATTCTGCATTTGAATGCCACTGGTGCCGCAGTTGCTGACTTTGTGGGTTGGACCGAGAAGATCTTGCAGTTGCGCTGGGTAAGCATTCTTTTCGCGATCTTTCACGCGAGCACCATAGGTGATGCTATCGCCGATACAGACTACTTTAATCGGTTCGGCAGCTTCGGTTTGCGAAGAGAAGGCAATTGCAGCAAGTGCAATACAGAAATTAAGAGCAATTTGTTTCATATTTTTTATAGCTTGATAGAAAGTGGCGAAATCATTTGCTAAAACGACGAGAGACTTCACGGTCAGCGGAATGATTAATAACAGTTGGTTGATGTTAGGTCACGATGGATTTTCTTTTATTTGGCGGACTATTTATTTATCTTATTTGCCTTTCCGCGATATTAGCTTTTGCGCACTTCTCCGGCTGCGGCCCAGGTTGTCACGAGGTCAGGTCTCTGCTGTAAGAAGACATTATAAATGTGATTGGCGAAGCTATTCCCTGCGTGTGCATAGAGATTGAAGGCGGCATCCACGCCGGTGGCTCGGATTTCCTGCATCTCGTAGTCCTGCTGGGCGCTGACGATGACGACCCCGGTGAACTCATGGCGCTTCAAGGTCTCGATGGCATGTAGGTTTGCTTTGTGGGAGGGCATCGCAAGGATCACCATGTCGAGAGCGTCACGGGGGCACGCGCTCTCCCAGAAGTCCGAATCTGTGGCGTCAGCAAGCCGGATATTTCGCTCCTGCTCCTGATGAACTTCAACTTTCGTGGAATCTCGGTCGAACCCGATGACATGGCCTGGGAAGCGATGCTCCAAGGCGTGATAGGCAGCCAAACCGACGCGACCGATCCCAAAGATAGCCACCCTTTCGCTACCTTGAATAGACGGTAAGTCATCACGATGACGTCCCTGCCGTTCAAACTTCTTTAACCAATCGCTGATCGGGTCGTAGAGGCTTTCTGCTCGCCGATTGACCGGTGCTGCCACCAAGAAACTCAGCGAGAGCGCCAGAGCCATGGCTACCAACCACTCACTCCCAAGCCATCCTTGTGCGACGCTGAGCGAGATCACGATTAGTCCAAATTCACTGTAAGTTGAGAGTGACACCGCGGCCATCCAGGAAGTCCGTGCTCGCAAACGAAAACGGGTCAACAACAGGAAGAACCCAACACTTTTGATCGGTAACAAAAACAGCGCCAAAACCGCCCAGCCCATCGCTGGCCAAGAAAAGTCGCCTTGTAATCCCACTTGGAGAAAAAAGCCCACCAAAAGTAAATCAGTGATTTGGTTGAGGGACTTTTTCAACTCACCTGCCTGCGGGTGCCATCCCACCATTATCCCAGCAAAAAGCGCCCCGAGATCCGCTTTCAGCCCGACTTGCTGGAAGGACTCTGCTCCCACCACTAAGGCGAGCAGGAGTCCGCATAGGGAAAGCATTTCACCGTGTCCCGAACGGCTCATCAGCCACCCCCATAGTGGGCGGCCGAAAATTAACGCTGGGACAAGGACAAGGCACCACCAAGTCGGGATCTTCCCGGTTGAAGCCGTTAGGAATAGCACGGCGATGATGTCCTGCATCACCAAGATCCCTATCGCCACCCGTCCATGTACCGAACCCATATCTCCATTCTCGGTTAGGGTTTTGATCGTGAAAACGGTGCTTGAGAAGCTGAAGGCAAAAGCCAGTAACCAGGCCGTTTCCCAGTCGACCCCGCCCACCGAGGTCAGTAGCCAGGCAGTGAGGAAAATGATTGGCCCAAAGAGCAACAAGACTGCTAAGGAGTGCAAGCTCGTTCCCGCCCAGATTTCCGGACGCCCTAGGGTTCTGACTCTCAATTTAAGCCCAATAATAAAGAGCAACAGAGTCACCCCGAGATCCGCCATCGTCGCCAAGCCTTCGCCCCCTTCTTGCCCAGTGGCTTTGAGAACAAAGCCCGCAATGAGAAAGCCCACCATGGGTGGCAACCGAAACTGCTGGGCAATGAGGCCGAAAACAAAAGCAATGGCGATTAAGAGAGCATCCATGGAACCCCTTGAATATAGCAAGTTTCATGCCATTTCAAGGGAATTGAAAACCAACATTTCAAGGCATCTTTTCCAAGGCATCTGCCACTTCTCGAAAGTGACTTTACCGATAACAATCATTGGATGCTGAGAACCCCGGGTGTGATGGCTGTCCGGTTGCTGATCGGTGCTTATTTTCTCTTATATGGCTGACTCAGGATATTCTGATACAAGAATCACTATATCTCGGTTAAAATCGACGAAGGCTTATGCCGATATCTTTAATCGAACCGCACCGGCAGCTAAAACAAGAAGTGAAATCCCAAGCCCTTTTTAACGGCACTAGACCCAATCACCATGGCAAAAAACATCATCATATTTTCAGACGGCACAGGACAAGAAGGTGGTAAAGGCTCAAACAGCAACATCTATGAGATGTTTAATCTGGTAGAGGATCGCACCTCTAAGCAAGTGTCATTCTATGACCGAGGCATAGGCACTGGGTGGAATAAATTATTTGGCAATGTGGGTGGCGCTGGTATTTCAAGGAACATCATGGATTGCTATACCTTTATTTTCGAAAACTATGAAGCTGGTGATCAGATCTACCTGTTCGGATTTAGCCGGGGGGCAGCGACATTACGTAGCCTATCGAGCTTTATCCATTACTTTGGAATATTGCCGAAGTCGCGTCCAGACTTGATCAAAAAAGCCTATAAAATTTACAAAATCCAAAACAAAAAGAAGCGCCAAGAAAAAGCGGAGAAGTTTGTAGCGGTACACCACACGATGTGGACTAAGATAAGGTTCCTGGGATGCTATGATACGGTGGCAGCGCTGGGCCTGCCGATCAAACCTCTGAGTGTGTTCCTCAACCTCATTCCTGGACTCCGTCACAGGTTTCACGATTTCAAACTGAGTGAATCAGTTGAACATGCCTATCAGGCATTAGCGATCGATGACCAGAGAAAGACCTTTCATCCCATCCTGTGGGATGCTGATACTTTACCGCACCAATTCATCAAACAGGTTTGGTTTTGTGGCATGCATACCGATGTTGGTGGTGGGTATAAAGAACAAGACCTGTCAAATATCCCATTAAAATGGATGATAGATATGGCGGTGATACAGGGACTTATTTTGTTCCGGCCAGATTTAAGCTCTATTGCATGGGATGTGAATGGACACATGCATGACTCACGTGGGAATCGATGGACCAAGCTTTACCGAAAGGAACGACGCTCCTGGAATCCAGAAAGAGCTGATCATGCGCTGGTGCACAGTAGTGTCTTGCTAAGGAATAAAAACGCCGATAACGAGGATACTCCTCCATACAAACCTTGGATACTTGAGCACGAATACGAGCTAGAACCCTAGAACCAGCGCTTAGAACATCCACTCACTTCGCTCGCAAAGTGAGTGCAAAACCTTACCCCTACTACTTTTTACCTACTACTTCTAGCTGACCTTCTAGTTAGCGTTGGAGCTGGGGTTGGCGATGAGGTAATCAATGCCGTCGATGACTAGGAACTTGAAGTTTTCATTGGTCCAGTCAGGCATGGCGTGTCCGGCTGAGATGCCAATCACTTTAGAGATTCCTTGCGGACACTCCCACATGGCCACGGCCTTAAATTCACCTTGCTGGCCACTCACGATCGGGATCACCCCATCGACTTTATAAAGGTTGTCGTACAGCTCGGTGTCTTCCATCACGAAATCTTTTGTGACGCGCTTGGCGGCAGGGTGATCTTTAGTGACCACCGTGTAAGTGATTGGGGTGTGAGGTCCATGTTTGCTTGATGCAATGCCGGTGAAATCTCCCCAAGCGGGGAAAGGAACGTCGAGATGCTTTGCAGTCCATTTGTCTACCAGAGCCTGGCTGGTCTTGGCCGGGCCACTATTACCGGGGATGATACCAGCGGTGCCATTTCTATAAGTGGGCCAGAAACAATGCATGGTGCAGTGGATCAACATCGCCGGCACCCCGTTGGTGCGAGTTTGTTCCATGATGTTGTGCGCGGCTTCTAGGTCGTCACTCGCTGCGATGCAAAAGTTATAGACGACCACGTCATATCCTTTCGCAAAATCTTTCTTTTTCAATAACTCCAAAAGCTCGGCGTAATTTTGGTGGCGAGGATGTTTTTTACGGATCGCCGCATCTGCCTCAGTTTTTCCTTTTCGCGCTCTTCTCAGATCGGCATATCCAATACCAATGTCTGTTTTCATCACCGTCACATCCCAAGAAGCTTCTTTGGCGTATTCTTGGAAAAACGCCTCTTGTTCTTTGTAATCATGAAAGTTTCCAGGATAATGGGTGACGTAGAGAACCTTCTTGGTCTTTACCTCAGTCTCTTTAGGAGCCTCTTTACAGGAGGGCAGAAATAAACATACAAGGAGTGAAAGGCAGATAGTGTTGGCTAGATTTTTCATGAGATAATAATGTGAGGGATTTTTTTGTGGGGTGTCCCTGGGCACGTTGTGGAGATTGATCTTATTTTACTTCTCTGACGATCTATTGATTTCCGTTCAATCCGACAAGCATAAGGTTCTGTTCTTCTTAATGAACCATTGGTAACAGAGTATGAACGGGGAGTCACGCTGGTTCTTTTTATTGAATGAAATAAAGAGACAAATCATAATATCAGCAAGGTCGATGTGGTAATCGCCAGTAAAATGAATGTGATTGTAATTTTTAAAAACGGCATAGTGGAAGAGGCTTTTGCTTTGACGATAGATTAATCATGTTCAGCATATAAACACATGGAACCGATGGACCTCGTGATGAAGTTCGGTGAATGACTCCGTAAGAAAGTGGATCACTTATTCTCCATTTTCAGCGCCTCTTCGAGAGTGATCAACTTCTTCGGTGCAGGATCTTCATCGATGGCTTTGACCATCTTCCTCCATAGTCCAGCAAATCTGTCCTTTTCGATATTCTTCAATCGCTCGTCCGTCTTGATTTTCTTCAAGGCCTCTTGAGCGTTGGCACCATATTTTGGCAAAGCTGCACAAAGCATCCTAATCTTGAACCCCCACTTGCCGCCATCTCGGTCGAGAATCCCCGCAGCGTGTGGCAAGCCTTCCCTGATATTGAGCCGCGCCAAAATCTCGATGGATGGACCAATCGTGCTCTGCCATGCGTGATAGGAATGATACGTCCGATCCTTATCCTCGATGACATACATGAGCTTATCAGCCATACGCCAAAAGTCTTCAATCGGTATCGTCGACACCAATTTAACACCCTCAGCTCGGCCACTTTGTCGCTTGTGATTTAACAATTTGTGGGCAGCTTGGTAGAAGAGATCTTTATCCTTCACTAGGCCTGACTCATACGGTGTAGCACATAATTGATTCAAGCTACGACCAAGCGACTCATCTGTATCCCTGAAATAGTCCCCCGGCTCGTCGTCCACAACAAACTGAAGTAGATCATTAAAATATTCATACGACTCCTCACCATGACATGAAAGTGTCGCCGCCGCTTTCATTCTCACTTTAAGGCCTTCATTCTTATTTCTCAGAATTTCTCCGATGGCTTTGATTTGTGGGTGAGCCTGTTCCGGCGGACACTTGTATCCGAAATACTCCATGGCACTAATTTTCTGCACCTCGCTATCACTCTTCAACATCGCGACGATCTTTGGCAAAAACCCATCATCACGTGCTCTCATCGCCCATATCGCAGGCCCTCTGACTTGCGGGATGGGGTGATCGAATAAGGCCAATAGCTCATCATCACTCTTACTCTTAAAGTCGATCTGGCTCATCTGAATCACTTCATCCGCCTCTTTGCCTTTGAGCCAAAGTTTTTTATCGGCGTATTTGCCGGTAATAAACAATACCTTACGAGGAAGGCAGTAAGTCAACAATGCCACTCCTGTTTGTGAGCCTACATTGCCACTCTCTTTGCCGCCACGACGGAAGCTACCATCCGATGCTCGATAGCAGGTGTGAAACCACCGTGATTCATCGAAAAACTGCTGCGTCACTTCAGGCCCACAGAAGTTGGCCGCCAGTGGTGTCCACAGAGGGTTGAAAAAGTTACTCGCGTGTCCTTGCTCCAAGTTGGAATACGCCGTCGATGAAAGCTTGGAGAAAAACTTAACTCCTGCTTCATTTTTCATCAACGCCATGCACATGGTTGCAGATCCGCTCATGCCATTGTTGTTGAACGCTTTGCGATTCGGGCCATGCACGCCGTAGTTGAATCCACCCTCTCCAATGTAGGTGGAATAATACGCATAGGTTTGCTCGATGCCTTTGTTAAGCACTGGGGAATCGATGCCGCAGCGTTTTGCCATCAATATGCCCATGAAAGAACTCAAACTGCTTTGATTCATCTGAGCATAACCGGGATGCCGACCGGCCACCGCCATTCGGTGCCCCCACATACCGCCAGGGTCTTGGCCTCTTGCGGTGCTCACCGCGTAAATCTCAAGCGCAGGCAGGACCGACTTGTCACCCGTAAGCAAGTAATACTCACTTAACAAAATACAATTATAACCCCAATACCACCCTACATAACTCATTGGTTTTTCTCCCTTCAATTGGGCATCGAACAACTCCGCGTCTGGATTCAAAATACCCGATGCCTTGATCGCCTTAGCGACCAAATCGATGTATTTCTTCTCACCTGTAGCCATCAAGCCCAAGAGTCCACTGTGGGTGGCCCCTGAATTGTATTTTCCTCGCGAGCGCTTATTCTTGCGATCTAAACTGTCATTAATTTTTTTAGCCAAATACTCGGCGGCCCGATCAATGATGAGTTCGCTCTTTGGGCAGTCGTAGGGAGCTGTCTCGCTGTAGGATCCAAGCACGCTTAATTGTAGATCGACTTTTTTGTCTCCTTTAAGAATCACCGTTAACTTTCCACCTCCTTGCTTGGCCTCAGCCTCATCGATGGCCGTAGCCAAACTCTTGCGGACGTCTCCTTTGAACTTATCTGAACCCACGCCAATGATCTCGTCTCCCTTGTTGATCTTCCCGTCTGCCGGTGATCCTTTAGCGACTTCAGTCACCTTCGCGCTACCTCTTGATATCGTCCCAGTGAGACCTGTCGGCCCCAACTGATGGATACTTGGCGCCTTGGCTAGAAGTTCAGGACTGAAAACGACCGCCCCGAGGGCAATCGAAAAAATAAAGGCAAGCTGGTTGTTCATGGAGTCGATGTGATTTGGATAGTGTAGCACTCGCAGTGCTACTTTGTTTACTTCTACTAGAAAGAGAAAAAGAGTCCTGCTTTAGTTCATACATAGAATGAGTTAAGTGAGAATTACTTCATTGTGATAAGAAAGTAAAGATTCGTGATCATCGATTCTCTTTTTCAACACACGCAACCGACCGCGCTCATCATTGGCGACGCGGTCTTATTTCATGCCGTTCAGGTTCACCTCGCCTACAAAGGAATTCTGGCACCTCAGCACGTCTCTCTATTCTGCGATGACTACTAACAAAGCTTTAAATGGGCACTTCCCAATATTGCTCATATACAATGGGATCACCGACCATCTATCCGCCGAGTCATGCAGTGGGTAAAAAATATTGGCTATGGTAAAAACGATAGGAAAAAAAGCATTACCAGAGCAGTGCTGCACGAGGGTGATACCATTGGCCCGGCTCCATTAGCCTGATAAGCTGAAACTAGGTGCCTAGTCTTTTTTACCCGCTAGATTTCCGTCGAAAATGGTATTACTTAGCGGCTTTACCAAAAACAATTTTGTAAACTTCCTCGGCGGAGCGGTTTTTTCCCGTGCTTTCGTTAAACCATGGTGTGCCACCTGTGAACATCATGCCTTCGGGGAGTTTCTTGCCGGCTTTTACCCATGCATCAAAAGTGGGGACGGCTTTTTTCTCAGTAGCGGCAATACTTATTTTAAGGGCGGCTAAGCGGTCTTCTTTCTTTTTGAGTTTCGCTTTATATTTGATCAGTCCCTCTTGCGTAAATCTAGCACGAGTCATGAACTCTTTCATGTCTGCGATCTCCTTTTCTAAAATCAGGATCTCAGCCTCGGTGGCTGCGATGAATTCTTTTAATCTCGCTGGATTCTTTTTATCTGCTTCCATCTTTTCGGTAATCCACTTTGCCAACGTCCCACTTCCCATGCCATAGCCGCCGGGGAGAGGCCTATAATCATCGGTCTGTACTAATGGAGGGTTTCCCCAATGGGCTGGGTAAGCTTTTTTCGCGCTTACTTTTTTGTCGGTTACTTTTTTGACGTTTACTCCAGCGACATCGCTGAGATCGTTGAGCTTGATGCCGTCTATAATGGGGACATTTTTCAGCTGAAATTCAACCGAGTAATTCTCATATTCGGTGTTCCTTATTTCAGTGGTTTCAACCAGTTTTTTGGAGATTACCTTGCATGAAGCCGCTGGGATCTGGTGAGTTTCCAACGCGTTTGGAACGTCGGGAAATAAGGCATCTGAATGCTGGTTGTTGACCCAGCCCTCTAGCCCTTTCTGGGTAGCATCATCGGCAAATGTGAAGATTTTCGCTGACACAGGGAAGTCCTTACTCTTGTTGTCTATGGTTACTAAGAGGACTACTTTCTTGTCAGTGAAAGTATAATAAATCCCGGTGGAGGTAGGCCCCATCATCGAATAAGCAGCTACCGTCTTTAAACAATGCTTGGCTTTTATATCCAGAATTTTGCTCGGCTTTGCATCCTCCGCAGAGGCCACAGAGATTGACACGGAGGCGAGTATGGTAGTGAGAAGCAGGGTTTTAATGGTGAGTGGAATTTTCATAGTAATTGTTATTTGTTATATCGATTATTGGCGTATCCGTCTAGATTTGTGACATGAATTTGTCATTATTTTGGAAGAATTATAAACAAGAATTATAAAGGTCAGACAATCTAACGTTTGTATTGTTTGACCTGAGGGCAATACGATAGACTGATCTAGTTGAGAGTTCCTAAGTATTCTCTCTTTTACATGCGACCTGAAAAATAAAGAGACAGACAAATTGTATACAATTGTATAAATTCAACTTTTGGGCGAATGCTCATAACGCAATCTATCCCAATGTAAATAATCCTCACTATATGGCAAGAGTTCCAAATCCTTGCTTAAGGATGCAGCTCCATGCTTTTCAATAAAGGATGGAAAATTATCGAGCCAACTGGGAGGACTTTTAGGCATTTTCATTATCGCATTTATATATGCCTAGCCTTAAGATGTCCTAATCTATTCCTAATTTAGGAGTAATTAGGAATAGATTAGGAGTGAAATGGACTAATAAGCCGAAAGTAACAGGGTAGACCCTAAAATTAAGAATTTAGGTATTTGTATACATTTAATTATAAAAAGCCCGCTTGGATTTCTCCGAGCGGGCTTTGGTTTGAGTATTTGTGGACTTGGAGATTGGAAATCTCCGTCACGTTAGGCTTTCGCCTTTGGTGTAGACGCTGCCTCGTGTTGTTCCTCGGCTGCTTCCAGGGCGGCTTTGGTTTTAGGAATAACACGGATCAACTTTTTGCAGGTTTTTTCCCAGTTGGCTAGGAGCTTTTTGGCTCTTGGGGATCCGGTTAGTTTGGCGTGGTCTTCGATGAGGGCTTTGGCTTCGGCTTTGTCGATCTCTCGCTGGACGGGGAGGGCTTCTACCATTTCGGTGTTGATGCGGGACTGGAAGATGCCGTCTTCGTCATAGACGTAGGCGGTGCCACCGGACATTCCTGCGCCGAAGTTCTGGCCGGTGGTGCCGAGGATGACGATGAGGCCGTTGGTCATGTATTCACAGCCGTGGTCGCCGCAGCCTTCTACTACGGCGTGGGCGCCGGAGAGTCTTACGCCGAAGCGTTCTCCTGCGCGGCCATTGACGAAGAGTCTGCCAGCGGTGGCTCCGTAGAGGCAGGTGTTGCCTACGATGGAGTTTTTGGCTGGGTCGAACTGGTGGTTGGCGTGTGGCTTGACGGTGATTCTACCGCCGGACATGCCTTTGCCTACGAAGTCGTTAGCCTCGCCGGTGACGTTTAGCTGGACGCCATTGGTGAGGAAGGTGCCGCAGGACTGACCAGCTGAGCCGGAGAGGTTGAGAACAATCGATCCGCAGGGGAGTCCGTCTTTGCCGAAGTATTCTGCGACGCGGCCGGAGAGGCGGGTGCCGAGGTTACGGTTGGTGTTGATGACTTTGTAGTCGAGCGTGATGGGTGCTCTGTCTGCCAGCTCGCTGAATTCTGTGATGCCTTGCTTTGTCTTGATGTCTTCTAGGATCTGGATGTCTAGCTCGGGGATATGGTTGCCATCGTTGCGTGCTTCGGTGCAGATTCTGGAGATGTCAGATTCGGCGATGTTGAATGCCTTGGCGGTGACGCTGATGACGTCCTTGAGGACGGGGGCGAGGTCGATCATGTTTGCCTTTGGATGATCTGGGACGTGGCGTTGCTTGAGGAATTCTGGGTGGCCGATGAGGTCATCGAGCTGGGCGACTCCTAGCTTTGCCATGATCTCGCGGCATTCTTCTGAGACTGCGTTGAAGAAGTTGATGACTTGTTCTGGGGTTCCTTTGAACTTGGCTCTCCATTTAGGGTCGGTGGTGGCGATGCCTACTGGGCAGTTGTTGAGGTGGCATTTACGTACGTAAACACAGCCCATGGCGATCATGGCGATGGTGCCGAAGTTATACTGCTCAGCTCCGAGGATGGCGGCGGTGACGATGTCTTTGCCGTTCTTCATGCCGCCGTCTGTTCTGAGGGTGACTTTAGATCTGAGGTTGTTGAGGAGTAGGGTCTGCTGGACTTCTGCGAGGCCGAGCTCCCATGGGAGTCCGCAGTGCTTGGTAGAGGAGATTGGTGAGGCAGCGGTGCCGCCGTCGTGTCCTGAGATGAGGATGTTGTCGGCTGATGCCTTTGCCACACCAGCTGCTACGGTCCCTACGCCAGCTTCGGATACGAGCTTGACGGTGACTTTGGCTTTGGGGTTGATTTCTTTTAGATCGTGGATCAGCTGGGCTAGATCCTCGATGGAGTAGATATCATGGTGGGGTGGTGGTGAGATGAGCTGGACTCCTGGCTGGGTGTTCCGCAGTCTGGCGATGATGCCGTTGACCTTGTGACCTGGGAGCTGGCCACCTTCACCGGGCTTAGCGCCCTGTGCCATCTTGATTTCTAGCTCGTCTGCATTGACTAGATAGTGAGCGGAGACTCCGAAACGTCCCGATGCGATCTGCTTGATGCTGGAGCGTGCGAGGTCACCATTCGGGTAAGGGAGGAAGCGTTTAGGGTCTTCTCCACCTTCGCCTGAGTCAGATCTGGCGCCGATGCGGTTCATGGCGATGGCGAGTGTCTCGTGGGCTTCTGGTGAGAGTGCTCCCATGGACATGGCTGCGGTGGTGAAACGGCGGCGGATATTTTCGATAGGCTCTACTTGCTCGATCGGGATAGGACCAGAGCTAAGTGGGACGAACTCGAAGAGGTCTTTGATGGTGACCGGATGGGTCTCGATGGAGGCTTTGACGTAGGCGTCATAGTCTTCCTTTTTGTTGTCTCTGACGAAGGTGTGGAGGTTCTTGATGACTTCCGTGGTGATGGCGTGGCGTTCACCGGTTTTTCTGTAACGGAAGTAGCCTGGGTCCTCGAGGATGTGTGGCTCAGTCATGGCGACTCCTTGCTCGAGGATGTCTGCGTAGGCTGCTCTGTGGCGGATGATGGATTCATCTGCAATTTCGATAAAGCCGACTCCTGCGATGCGTGACTGGCAGGCGGTGAAGCAGAGGTCCATGACATCTTTACCGATGCCGACTGCCTCGAAGATCTGTGCTCCTTGGTAGGAGTTGAGGACTGAGATGCCCATCTTGGACATGATTTTGAGGAGACCTTTTTCTAGGGCTTTGCGGTAGTTGGTCATTGCCTTTTCAGGGCTCATGCCTTCTCCGAGCTTGCCTTTGACATCAGTGGCCACGACTTGGCGGACGGTGGAGTAGCCGAGGTATGGACAGACAGCAGTGGCGCCGAAGCCAAATAGGCAGGCGATCTGGTGAGTGTCACGCGCTTCCGCAGTCTCTACGATGAGTGAGGCACGGAGACGCTTTTTGGCGCGGTTGAGGTGATGGTGGACAGCGCCTGTGATAAGGAGTGAAGGGATGGCGACTCTTTCTGCGCAGGCAGCGCGGTCTGAGAGGATGAGGATGTCGATGTCTTGGTCGACAGCTTTTTCGACAATTTCGCAGACGCTTTTAACAGCGGCTTCGAGGCCAGCTGCTCCGTCGATGAGCGGCCAAGTGGTGTCGATGGTGCGGCTCTTGAAGCCGTATTCGTCCATCTCTTTAATACGGTCAATTTCCTGCTCTAGGAGAATCGCTGACTCTAGTGCTAGGACCCGAGCATGCTCAGGGGTCTCGCCGAGGATATTGTTCTCGGCACCGAGTCCGGCGGAGAGGGTCATGACTGCCCACTCACGGATCGGGTCGATCGGTGGGTTAGTGACTTGTGCGAAGAGTTGTTTAAAGTAGGTGAAGAGGAGTCTTGGGTAGCTGGAGAGAACGGCTAGTGGGATGTCATCACCCATTGAGAACACGGCTTCTTGCGCGCCTTTGATCATCGGTGGGAACACCATGTCGAGTTCTTCTGATGAGACGGCATTGGCAACTTGCTGTCGTGAAAGTGTGATGGGATCTACGTCGACTGTTGGGGCGATAGGTTCAGAGGAAACGTAGTTTTTGAGCTCGACGCGGTTCTCATCAACCCAGCGTCCGTAAGGAGCTTTTTTGGCGAGGCGTTCTTTGACTTCGCTGTTGGTTTCTAGCTTGCCGGTGGCGGTGTTGGCGACGATGGTTTGGCCAGGTCCTAGGCGGCCTTTTTCGATGATGTTTCCTTCTTCACATTCGATACAACCGATTTCTGATCCGATGTAGAGTAGTCCGTCATCTGAGAGTGCGTAGCGTGATGGGCGGAGTCCGTTGCGGTCGAGTCCGGCGCAGATCTTAGTGCCGTCTGTGAATACCAGTCCGGCAGGTCCATCCCAGGGCTCGGAGAATGAGCGGTGGTATGAGTAGAAGCTCTTTAGGTCTTCTGAGATTTCAGTATCGTGGCGGAATGCGGGTGGTACGAGCATGCACATGGAGTGCTCTATTTCGCGGCCAGTCAGGGTGAGTAGCTCTAGGCAATGATCGAGTGATGCTGAGTCAGACTCATTATCGCTGAAGAGATCTTTGACGAGGTCGATGTCTTCTCCCCAGATATCTGATGCGAAGAATTCCTCGCGTGAAGTCATCCAGTTACGGTTGCCTTGGATAGTGTTGATTTCACCATTGTGGGCGAGCATGCGGAATGGCTGACCTAGTGGCCAAGCGGGGAAGGTGTTGGTAGAGAATCTCTGGTGGTAGACTACGATGGCGGTTTCGAAGTCTGGGTTCTGCATGTCGAGGTAGAATGCCTTGAGTGTGGCGGGCATCGCGAGTCCTTTGTAGCTGATGAGGCGACTTGAGAATGATGGGATGTAGAAATTAGCTATTTTCTTAGTGCCGTGCTCGATGATGCGGCGGCAGAGGTAGAGCTGACGCTCGAACTGGATTTCGCTCCATCCCTCTGGCTTGCTCATGACTAGGTGCTTGATGATCGGGCATGATTTCTGGGCGACTAGGCCGAGTTCATCATGAGCGACTGGAACTTCTCTCCAGCCGATGAAGACGATCCCGCGTGCTTTGAGGGTTTTCTCAGTGAGGGCGATGATTGCCTCTACGTCTGATGGGTTATCATTGGGCAGGAAAAAGACGCCGACGGCTAGGTCTGCGGTATCGGCCACGGTAGCGCCGAGTTTTTCTGCCTCTTGCTTGAAGAGCTTGCGCGGGATCTGCGAGAGGATGCCTGATCCGTCACCGGTTTTCATATCAGCATCGACTCCACCACGGTGGGTCATGTTGCAGACAGATTCTACTGCTTTGCTGAGGATGTCATACGACGGGATGCCATTGATATTAGCGATCGCGCCCATGCCGCAGTTGTCCTTTTCATTGTCGAATGAGTGAAGTGAGCCTGTGGAGTCTGGAGTGGATGATGAATGATAGGGTGTCATGGCGTGATGGAAATGGGATTAAAAATGATAAGATGATTTATAGACTTCTTCTGGTCGAGAATCTAGAGCCTTTTAGCGCGTTTGCCAAGTGGGAATTGTGGCAGTGTTTGGGGAAGGGTAGAGTTTAAAGGATAAAGGTTAAAGTGCCTGGGTTGATGGGGCTTGATTGTGGGGTCTTTTTTAACTTTGGAAGGCAAGGAGATGGAAAGAAAGTTCGACATGGAGAGGTATAGTTAGTGAAATGCATTTTGAAATACCTGTGTAAATTGATTAAAACTGAATACATGAAAATGATGATGGAGAAACATAAGATAGTATTATTAGTGAGCTTTTTGTGCACGATGGTGTGTTTTGGCGGCAAGCCGAACATTATCCTAGTGATGACGGATGACCAAGGTTATGCGGATATCAGTGCCCATGGACATCCTCTGCTCAAGACGCCAAATCTCGATAAACTACGCAGTCAAAGCCTGAGTTTTGACACCTTTCATGCCAGCCCGACCTGTGCCCCTACTCGATCCGCCATCATGTCTGGCCGTGACCCATTCTACGTGGGTGTCACCCACACTATCTTTGAACGTGAGCGGATGGCGCTGAAAGTGCCCACTCTAGCAGAAATGCTGAAAGAAAATGGTTACAACACGGGAATGTTTGGCAAGTGGCATCTTGGTGATCAAGACGCGTATCGTCCTGACAAACGGGGCTTTGACGAGGTATTCATGCACGGGGCAGGAGGGATTGGTCAGAGCTTTCGTGGAAGCTCTGGCGATGCGCCTGGAAACAAATATTTCGATCCAGCGATTCTCCATAATAACAAGTTCGTAAAAACGAAAGGGTTCTGCACCGATGTATTCTTTGAGCAGGCGACCACTTGGATGAAAACGATGAAGGATCAGAAAAAGCCATTCTTCACTTACCTAAGCACCAATGCTCCGCACGGGCCATTCATCAGTCCTGAAAAATACACGGTATCCTTTAAGAAAGCTGGATACACTAAATCCCAGCAAGGATTTTATGGGATGATTGCTAATATCGATGAGAGAATGGGGCTACTCATGGCGCAGCTAGATGAATGGAAGATTGCTGACAAGACGATCCTTATTTTCATGTCTGATAACGGGCCGACAGGTCGTGGCAACACATGGAATGCCGGGATGAAAGGCAAAAAAGGCAGTGTTGATGAAGGTGGGACGAGAGTTCCTTTCTTTATTCGCTGGCCAGGCAGGATTAAAGCGAACACGACCTGTGATCAGATGGTGCGCCACTACGATATCCTGCCCACCATCGCTGCCATTATCGGCGCCACACCTAAGGAGAAAGAGAAGCTTGCTGGGCGTAGCTTTCTCCCACTACTTGAAAATCCTACTGCCTCTGCGGATGTATGGCCGGACCGCACCACGGTATTCCACGCTGGTCGCTGGGCTCCTGGTAAGCAGCCTGTTCAGTATAAATCATTCGCCCTGCGTAACGCGCAATGGCGACTTGTGGGTGACAAGCTCTACGACATCAAGAAAGACCCATTACAGAAAAAAGTAGTGACTGAAGAGCACCCAGAAGTGGTGAAAAAAATGATGGCACACTATGACGGATGGTGGGCAAAGGCACTGCCTCTCATGGTAAATGAGAATGCACCTTTAGGAGGTCACAATACCTTTCACCTGATGTTTTGGAAACAGTACGATATGCCTGTCCCACGGTAAGAGATAGAACACCCAAGTCTAGAAATCCGAGGAAGAAGTAGTGATGGCACTTATGGCGCAGCTGTCTTTTTCGAGTGAGAAACTGATAGTAGATTCCGTAGAAACTCAAAAGAACATAAATGATGAGACTTTTCCCAATTATAGTGGCTAGCGTATTTTCTTTGATACCAACTTTATCTGCTCAGGAAGCAGGTAAAGGGTCGGAGGTGCCCAACATCGTTCTCATTTATGCGGATGATCTAGGTTATAAAGATGTGGGTTATCAATCAGAAGCTAACTACAAGACTCCACACCTGGATAAGCTAACACAGCAGGGAATGGTATTCACAGACGCGTATAGCAATGCGGCGAACTGCCAGCCAGCGAGAGCGTGTCTACTCTCTGGAACTTATAATCCGAGACACCATGTCTTTGCTGTGGGTAGCACAAACCGTGGACCGGAGAATCGCATGCGTTTGATTCCTATTCAGAATAAGGATGGGCTGATGGATGATAATAAGACCATCGCTGATATGCTAAAAGCAGCTGGCTACGCTACAGGTCACTTTGGCAAATGGCACCTCTACAGCAAAGGTGGTGAAAACGGACCTGGTGGAGGAGGTGCACTGCCAAGTAAGCAAGGGTTCGATGTGAGCTACGATAGCTTCGGCGAAGGTGAGTTACCTGAAGGAGCAAAGGGTAATAAAAAAGGACCAGAGAGCGACCCGAAGGGCGTCTTTGATCTCTCTAAGCAAGCTTGTGACTTCATGGAGGCGAATAAAGATAAACCGTTCTTTGTCTACCTAGCTCACCACGCCCCGCATGGTCCCTACCAAGCGCGTAAGTCGACACAGGAGAAAATAGATAACCTCTACAAAGCCTGCATTTACGATCTGGATGAAAGTGTCGGAAGAGTGTTTGCTAAGATTGAGGAGCTCGGTCTAGAGAAGAGAACACTCGTGATTTTCACCAGTGATAATGGTGGAACTAAATCTCAGGAGCCGCTGCGAGGGAATAAGGGCAGCTACTACGAAGGCGGAATACGTGAGCCAATGGTCGCGGTGTGGTCAGGTGTGATCAAGGCTGGTAGTCAGAGCAGCATTCCTGTGATGCAGGTTGATTTCATGCCAACATTTCTCGAACTAGCTGGAACTAAAACAGAAAAAGTGATCGACGGTGAGAGCCTTGTGCCTCTGCTAAAGCAATCTGGTGAACTCAAGCGCAAGTCGATCTTCTGGCACATGCCTGGATATCTAGATAAGCCTGTCACACGTGGCCGCGACAAGATATTTCGCACCCGGCCAGTCACCGTTGTCCGCAAAGGGAACTGGAAACTCCACCTCTATCTAGAGGAATGGGTACTTGATGGTGGAGCGAAAACTATAGCCACCAACAATGCTGTAGAACTCTACGATCTGAAAAATGACTTAGGTGAGCGCAAGAATCTAGCGAATGAAAAAACAGAAATCCGTGACGAACTAGTGAAAGAGATTACTGACTGGTACAATTCTACCAATGCTCCGATACCGACTGAAAAGAATCCAGGCTATGATCCAACAGCGCAAAAAGTTAAAAAGAACAAGAAGAATAAGAAGGAGAAAAAGTAACATTACTGAATGATGATAAAAACAATACTATCTAAAAAGCTGGTGCACGTTGCCATGCTATCATTGATGGCTGGCATATGCGTAGCTGGCGCAAAATCATCTAAGCCGAATATTATCTACTTCTATGCGGATGATCTAGGCTGGGGAACGCTGAAAGCGAACAATCCGGAGTCGGTTCTCATCACTCCTGCTCTAGATGAGCTCACTCGTCAGGGGATGAATTTCAAGCGTGGGTATGGTTGCATGGTTTGCTCACCAGCTCGCTCATCTCAGCAGACTGGATTTCACCAGGGTCATACATGGACGGATAGAAATGACCCTAACAAAACCAAGGCGATCAGAGCGGAAGACACGGCTCTGGGAACTGTGCTGAAGAAAGCAGGTTACCGCACGGCTTACTATGGAAAGTGGGGATATGGCGCTGACTCAGATAAGAAAAATCCTGCGATCAATAACCCGCAGACACTGCCGATCAACCATGGTTATGATGAAATGTTAGCTGAGTTGCATCACGTTCGTGCACACACATTTTTACAGGAAACACTGTGGAGAACGAACACCAGTGACAAGTCTCCGACTACGGCTCTGGTGCCAAACTGGATCAAGCCTAACAATCCTTTGCACCCTAATTATCCCGCTTATCAGAACGATAAAGGTTATCCCAAAACTGCCTATGCAGATGACTCCTTCGCGTTAGCTGCTTTGGATTTTGTGCGAACGCAATCACAGATAGAACAGCCATTTTTCGTGACTCTGGCTTTTCAGACTCCGCACACACCATTGAAGGATGTAGCGACTATGCCGAAATGGTTTGATGCTTATAAAGATGTCGCTGGCTCTGATCAATGGAAAGATGCTAACAAGCAATTTGCTGCGATGGTGACGAGAATGGATGCTCACATGCAGAATATTATCGACGTCCTCGATGACCCAAATGGTGATGGTAATAGCGCAGACAGCATTCGCGAAAACACGCTGATTATTTTTGCATCAGACAACGGCGGTCAGGGTGGAGAGCCTTATAAATTTTTCCAGGCAAATGGAATACTCAGTGGCACGAAAGGTAGTGTTAAAGAGGGAGGCATCCGCGTGCCTACCGTGATGAACTGGAAGGGAACGATCGCTCCTAGCCAGACTACAACGATGCCAACTGACGTGACTGACATCATGCCGACGCTAGCAGAAATCGCTGGCACATTAGCTCCGGTGGGCACTGATGGAGTCTCTATAGCTCCGACTATCTCGGGCAAAGGAACTCAAAGGCAGAGAGAATTTTTGATCCATGAGGCAGGTGGTAAGTGGACCATCATCCGAGGAGAGATGAAATTACACAACACGGGGAAGCTCTATAATCTGAAGGATGACCCTAGTGAAACGAATGATATTTCTGACAAAAATAAAGATTTAGCCTCAGAAATGAAGGCATTAGCAGAAGGTGAATTTGCTGGCGAAAACAACCTAATGGCGAATTCATTCCGCTCCTGGGTGGGTAAAAATGGCAGTGCATTTGAAGCGGAAGATTCCTGGTCTAAGCCTGCTTATCCGCAAGGTCATGAACTAGCCAATGACTACAGCCCTAACACACCAAACGCTCGCTGGAATACAGTAATGAAAAACGCGACAGACCAGTACAGCTCAACGACATTAAAAGAAAACATCAAGCTGCTCGCTCTAGAAGTCACAGGTAATACAGCGTCTAACAATAGCCAGAGGCTAGTAGTTCCTGCTGGAATCACTCTCACGGGACGCAACGAAATACGTTTAGGTTCACAGGGTGTTATTGCTCTCGACGGCGGCACTCTGGACACCCTGCGCTGGGTGGATATCCGCTCGGACGGTAGTTTGCTAGGAGGCGGTCAGGTGACAGGTGGTATTTACAATTCTGGAAAATTACTTATTAATGGAAAACGTAGTTTGAGTGTTAAAAAGAATTTTCATCAGTTTGAAAATGGAGCGCTTTGCATAGAACTCGCAAGCAAGAATACTGGATCACTAAAGGTCGCTGGAGAGGCCCATTTGAATGGTGCGTTAGAATTATCTATAGCCTCAGGATTCAAGGTGAAGGAAGGTGACTCGTTCACTATTATTCAAGCTGAAAAAATCACAGGAAAGTTTGACCAGAAGAATGATCTCATCACAGTGGATGGTCAGCTGTTTCAGATCACCTATACAACCAAAACAGTGACACTGCTGAAATTATAAACTAGACTAGATCACAGGATAGCAAGAACTGTTGATAGTAACACCTCAAATTATGATAAAACAACTTCTTAAAAAAGCGATACTCTGTACAGCGATTCTGAACATCTCTGTGAGAGCAGCGGAGAAGCCTAACATTCTCTGGATTTTCGTAGAAGATCTTTCTCCATGGATGGAAACTTATGGTGATGAGGTCAATGCTGGAAAAACTCCTACACTCACCGCAATGAGTAAGAATGGGGTGCAGTTCTCTCGATGTTACGTGCCGGCGCCAGTCTGCTCAGCATGTCGATCTGCGATGCTCACAGGCGTTTATCAGACTACCACAGGTGCACATCATCACCGTTCTTCACGCACTGCTGAAGCGCCGATTCATTTCCCAAAAGGGATCAAGACGCTACCGCAGATTTTCAAGGAAAATGGCTACGCTACCTTTAACAAAGGGAAGGACGACTACAATTTTGCCTACAAAAGAGCCGAACACTACACGATCGGAAATTTGAAGTCTAAGCCAGGAGGCTATACTGGTAAGGGAAATGGATCATGGACTGATGTTCCTAAAGGAATGCCATGGTTCGGCCAGATCCAGCTAAGAGGAGGGAAGGCGAATACTAAGAAGCTGAAAGATAAAGTAGATCCTTCTTCCATGAAAGTGCCTCCCTATTTTCCGAATGAAGAGATGTTTAGAAAAGAATGGGCGCATCATTACGATACCGTGCGAGTCACCGATGTGGATGTGAAAAAGATCATGGGTGGGCTAAAGCAAGATGGTCTGTTAGAGAATACGATTGTGTTCTTTTTCTCAGATCATGGAAATAATCATTCACTTAGGCATAAGCAATTTTGCTATGAAGGTGGAGTGCATGTGCCGCTCATTATCTCTGGACCTGGGGTAGAGAAAAATAGAGTGCGGAAGGAGATGATCAGCGCTCTCGATATCTCAGCGACTTCATTGGCAATGGCTGGTATTGATCTGCCTGAATATCTGCATGGGAAAGACCTCTTTGCTAAAGATTACCAGCCGCGTGACCACGTGATCTCTGCACGCGATCGCTGCGACTATACCATCGACCGTATCCGCACGGTGCGCACTGAGAAGTATCGCTACCTCAAGAATTTTCTAACAGATCGAGTTTTGATGCAGCCTCAATATAGGGATATTCAAGCTCCTACTAAGCGTCTGCGTGAACTACATAAAAGCGGTAAGCTGGGTAAGATTCCTGAGTGGGCATTCTTTGGCAAGCGTCCAGCTGAGGAACTCTACGATCTGGAAAAAGACCCACATCAAGTCAATAACCTAGCCGCTGATCCAGCCTATAAGGTGGAACTAAAGAAGCACCGTGACCTACTCAATAGCTGGATAAAGGAGACAGGTGATAAAGGTGAGCAACCCGAGTCTGAAGAGCAACTCAGAGCGACCTACAAACGCTGGGGGAACAAATGCGTTAACCCTGAGTATGATTTTCTTAAAAAGAAAAAGTAACCTAGCTCCGATGCCTAGTGCTCGTATTCTCTCTCAATGAATCGGCAGGCAGCAATGATTTAGGTGTTTACCTTTTTCTCTTCTTCTTTGGTCAGACTAGCGTTCCAAGCCATATCTGGGATGATCTTGTGCCAATGGTCTGAAGAGATTGCTCCAGGGAGTTTAGGCTCATGCCACTTCGCGCATTGGACTTTATAGATAGCATGACCTTCTTGGAGTTTAGATATAGAAACTTCAGTAATTAGGGCCATGTCTTTCGATGGAGCTGCATGGTATTCATTAGGGTCTTGGTAGGAATGGACAGAGGAAGTGATCACAAATACTGCTATTAAATAATTGATCGTTAGTGGTATAGGTTTAGAGTGGGTTTTATAAATATCATTATTTAGTAAAATTATTTTGCTGAAGCGCAAGCAAAATAAATGCTGATAGGCGCGCTTTTGATTTCTACATAGCGGCAAATTTTTCAGTGACGTGAGATTTATGAAGCGTGGTAAAATGTATAGATAAAGCGTGAACGGTACTGAATGGATTGATATTGAGCTAGTAAGGACGGGGCTAATAATGTATTAAGATGTCTGAATAATGACTTTAAAAAATCTCTGGCTTGCTGTGTTTGTTGCAGTGTTTGGGGGGAGGGTAGAGTTTAAAGGATAAAGGTTAAAGTGCCTGGGTTGATGGGGCTTGGTTGTTGGGTCTTTTTTAACTTTGGAAGGCAAGGAGATGGATTGATACGGGTGGAGCGATCACGCTGGTGTATTGGGTTATTTGTTCCACTCTAGCGGGTTTACTCCGTAGTATTTTACGAGGAGGTCGTAGAGTTTGGGGTGTTTTTCTTGGAGTTGGTCGGGTTTTTCGTAGAAGGTCTCGGTGGCTACGGCGAAGAATTCTGCGGGGTTTGTTGCGCCGTATGAGTCGATGACGGTGCGTTTGTTTGCTTCGCTGTTCTTAATGAGGGCTTCGAATTCTGGCTTCATGATGGTGGCCCATTCTTTGTAAGCACCTCTAGATTCTAGTGGGGGAACTCCATCGCCAGCGCCGTCTGCTTGGTCTAGCTGGTGGGAGAATTCGTGGATGGTGACGTTGTGGCCGTCTTCAGTATTTCTGCCGCCGCTGACGACGCTGGACCAGGCGAGGACCACTGAGCCAGTGGTCCAACTCTCGCCCAGACGGACGGATTCCTCACCGAACTCGCCAGTGGCGAGGTAGGCTTCTGGGTAGAGGCGGATGGTGCGGAGCTTGGCGTAGAGATTGTGCGGTCTGCGCAATAATAGGATGCAGGCTTGGGCGGCGATGACGCGCTGCATGTGCGGGGTGATCTCATCGAGGCCGCCGCAGGCTTCAAATGCCTTTTCGGAAATGAAGACGTGGATGAGTCCTTCTAGTTCTTGCTGGAGCTCGTGCGGGAGGGTGAGGAAGAGGGGGAAGTCTTCGGCTAATTCGGTGCGTTGTGCTCCTGTGAGGCGTTTCTTGGCGATGGATTGGCGGCGGATCATGCGCTTGTTCTTGATTCTGCTGACAAGGACCATCGGGATGATGAAGAGGAGAGAGAAGAGGACGATTTTGATGAGTGTGGGCATTTTTTTAAAAAAGGTTAAAGTAGAAAGGTTAAAGTTTAAAGGCTGGAGTTAGGGGCTTGGGTTGGGGGCGGAGTCTTTGACTCGGGTTGCTCGTGGATTGCTTGGCGATCAATCCCTGCCGTTGTGGGTTCCTTGCTTGTTGTGGCTTAAGTTGGGGTGGTGTTCCAGGTGGTGAGTTCTGTGAGGGTGATGCCGGTTCCTCCGAAGATGTCTAGGGCGCTACCTACGGTGATGTCGACCTTGCCCTGGCTGTGTTGTTGGGTGAGGTGGATGTCTGCGATGGTGGCGGCTCCGCCGGCGTAGGTGATGGGGAGCTTTGCCCATTGACCGAGCATCTGGACGAGTTCTTGGTCAATGCCTTTACAGAGTCCTTCTACGTCTGCGGCGTGGACCAGGAGTTCGTCACAGTGGGCTGCGATGTGGTCTAAATTTTGTGGGGTAATGTGCAGGTCTGTTAGGGTCTGCCAGCGGTTCATGGCGACGGTCCAGCCATCGACTGTGCGGCGGCACGAGAGGTCGATGACGAGTTTTCCTTTACCGATTTCTGCTGCGAGTTGGGATAGTCGCTCGGGCATGAAGGTGCCATCTGGGGCGAACAGCCAGGAGGTGACGATGAGGTGGGAGGCGCCTGCGGTGAGCCATTCTGCGGCATTTTCTAGGGTGATCCCACCGCCTATCTGCATACCGCCAGGCCAGGCTGCGAGTGCGCTGAGGGCAGCTTGTTTGTTCTCTGGTGTCTGCCCTAGCTGGATGATGTGTCCGCCGGTGAGCTGGTGCTGGCGGTAGAGCTCGGCGAAGGATGCGGGGGACTTTTCAGAGGTGAAGTTTTCGCGTAAGGTGGTGGGGTCATCGCTGAGTGTGCCCCCGATGATTTGTTTTACTTTGCCGTTGTGGAGGTCGATGCATGGTCGGAATTTTGTCATATGCTTGCTTTGCTATGTGGTGAGGTTACAGTGTGCCGGATGAGAAGCAAGTTGAAGATTTTAGCGGTGATGGGAGCGACAGGGGTGGTATTAATGACTGTTGGTTGTGAGGATGATAAGGTGGTAGATCTGCCGCCAGTGGAGAGCCCTGAGGGTAAGGTGGAATCAGTCCAAGCGAAGGTTGAGAAGGATGCAGATGCGGCGAGAGAAAAGACGCGAGCGGAGCTACAGAAGGCGGTGCAGAATCTAGATAACTACACTAAGGAGGGACTGGAGAAGGATGAGGAAATGGACCCCTTTATTAAGGATGCCCTGCTAATGGCGATGGACCAGAAGGAGGAGCGCAAGCGTAAGAAGGAGGAAGAGAGGCGCGAGCTGATGGAGAGGGAGAAGGGCGCCGGTGAGCTGCTGGAGTTGATCAGTAGTGAGGAGAAATCATTGGCAGCGGCTAATGCAGAATTTCAAGCAATAAAAGTGCAACAAAATGTAAGAGAGGCGAGGGAACGCAAGGAGAAAAACCAGATTGGGGTGGCGCCAGTGGGGATGGTGTGGGTGCCTGGAGGTAAGTTTTTACGCGGTAGTAGTGATTTGAAGGCAGGCCATAGGCAGCAGTATGGGGAGGAATATCCAGCGCATTTAGCTGAGGTGGATGGGTTCTATATGGATGCAACGGAGGTGACGAACGCGCAGTTTAAGGAATTTGTGGAGGCGACTGGCTATAAGACATTGGCTGAAGTGGGGCTGAAGGCTGAGGACTTCCCAAAGGCGAGACCACAGGATCTACAGGGTGGTGCGAATGTTTTTAAGAAGACCGACGGTAAGATCAACCCTTGGGTGGGATCTGCTTGGCGGTGGTGGAATTTCACGCCAGGAGCATCATGGAAAAGCCCTGAGGGGCCTGGGTCTAGTATCGCTGACAAGATGGCTCACCCGGTGTCGTGTGTGAACTATGATGATGCGATGGCGTATGCGAAGTGGGCCGGTAAGAGGCTACCTACTGAAGCGGAGTGGGAGCGTGCGGCACGTGGAGGTAAGCACGGTGAGAAATACATCTGGGGTGATGGCAATGAGATGCTGGTGGATGGGAAGTGGATGGCGAATGTGTATCAGGGAGAATTCCCCAGTATTCACAAGCAGGCGGATGGGTATCTATTGACGGCGCCAGTGAAGAGCTATCCGGCGAATGCTTGGGGACTCTATGATATGGCGGGAAATGTGTGGGAGATCTGTAATGATTATTTTCATCCAGGGTATTATCATACCTTTGTGAAGAATCCGCATAAGAGCCCGACGGGGCCTGAATCCCCTATCACCGATGTGGAGCGAATGGCGTATAATCCTGTGGCTGGAACGTGCCCAGAGCCGCGAGCCGAGAGTCACGCGCTGACTCATCTGCGGGTGGCGAGAGGTGGGTCATTTTTGTGTAGTTCGCAGTATTGCCTGAGATTTAGGCCGGCTGCGAGGCACCACCATGAGGTGTTGAGCCCGAGCCAGCATATGGGATTTCGCTGTGTGAAAGATGTTAAGGATGTCAAATAAGGAGACTTTATGAGTAGAAAAGTGCAGAGGATATTGCTGGGGAAAGGCTTAGATGATTTGCCATTTGGCGCGAGCCAGGGAGATGTAGAGGCGGTGCTAGGTAAGGCTGAGGAGACGGATGAGTTCGATATGCGTGGTGAGAAGTCGCTGGCGTGGCATTATTGGAATGTAGGAATTTCGGTGAACTTTGATGAAAAACAGCAGTACCGCTTAAGTTCTATCGATGTGGCGGCCCCCGAGGTGAAACTTTTTGGTGAAGTGCTGATAGGTAAGAGTAGGGAGGATGTGAAGAATTTTCTAGACCAGCAAGATATTGGGGTTTCAGTGGATGAGGTTCAGCGTGGACTGATCTATCCAGATGCGAATTTGAGCCTGTGGTTTAATGGCGGCGATTTAGAGGAAATTCAGTGGGGTGTGATAGAGGCGTAATTGGCAGGCATCTGAGCTAGTGTTTATTTCATTTAAAATTAGTTTGTTATGCCGATAAACGACTCTCTACGCGATTCGTTATTTTTAAGGAAATAATCACTTTTTAATAGACAGGTCTTAATAAGTGGGGAATAATGATTACGCCACCTTGAGGCAATAAAGCAAAACGACACACACACTTTGGCGGGGGACTCAGGTCCTCCGCCAAAAGTGTTTAAGGGCAGATTTTTTTATTATATCGTGTGAATAATGTTGCGTAACAGGTTTAAGTTGTTGTTAGGTATGAACGTATGAAGAAAGTGCTTATAGGTAGGGATGAGATGATTAGCTTTCCAGATCTGGGAGTGGGCTTGGTCGATGGACGAGTGGACACTGGCGCACGCACATCAGCGTTGCATGCCGCTAATATAGAAATCTTTGAGAAGGATGATGAGCGATGGGTGAGATTTGATTTTGAAGATTACTCTGGACTAGAGGCGAGGCTTTGGAAGCAGAAGTATGTGCGTAGTTCTAATGGTAAAAAGCAGAGCAGGTATTTTATAAAATCGTATGTGAAGTTCGTCAACGGTGAGAAATATCCAATCACCCTGAGCCTGACGGATAGATCAAAGATGAAATTTCCAGTGCTGTTAGGTAGGAGACTGCTGTCGGGTAGATTTCTAGTGGATGTAGGGCAGATGTTTATGCTTGGTAAGAAGGATGAATAATGAGTCTTGACGATGACTAGGTGCTCGGCTTGACTGCGTGCTTATGAAAATTTTAGTAGTAGGTAAAGGAGGACGTGAACACGCGCTGATCACGGCGATGCATGAGTCAGCTACTCAGACAGAAATCTATAGCTTCCCCGGTAGTGATGCTATTTCCGAGCTCGCCGAAGTCATAGAGGTAGATGGCCTGGAGTCGCTTATAAGCTGGATGAAGCAACACGAAATAGATCTCTGCGTGGCAGGTGAGGAGAGCTATTTGGTGACCGGTGAGGGTCTGGCTAATCTCTGTGAGAAAGAGGGAATCCCTTGTTGGGGGCCTCATAAGCAGTCTGCTCAGCTAGAAGCATCTAAGGAATTTGCTAAGGAGTTCATGCAGCGTCATAATATCCCTACTGGCGGAGCGACCGGATGTGCGGATGCCGATGAGGCACGTGCAGCGATCAATGGTGTGTATCCTACGGTGTTGAAATTTGATGGTTTGGCCGCAGGAAAAGGTGTGGCTGTCTGCCCGGATGAGGCTTCAGCTGAGCAATTTCTGCAAGAAGTGATGGTGGAGCGAAAATTTGGTGAGGGCAGGGTGCTAGTTGAGGAATGCTTGATCGGTCCAGAGGTAAGTATTTTTGCGGCAGTGGTTGATGGTAAGTATCTTATTTTCACTCCAGCAAGAGACTACAAGCGCGCACTCGATGGAGATAAAGGGCCCAACACAGGCGGGATGGGAGCAGTAGCTTCCCGTCAGTTAATTGATGCAGCTTTATTGGAAACCATCGAAGAAACGATCGTTAAGCCTACGGTAGATGGTCTGGTGAAAGATGGGCTACCTTATAGAGGCTTTATCTATTTTGGTCTGATGATCACTTCAGAGGGGCCTAAAATTATTGAGTATAATTGCCGCTTCGGTGATCCAGAGTGCCAGGCAGTGATGCCGCTCGTGGGTGGAGATTTAGCTGAGTTCTGTGCTGATGGTGCTAGTGGTAAGCTTTCTCCTGAACTGCTGAGCTTTAGTGATGGGTGGTCTGTCTGCCTAGTGCGTGCTTCTGCTGGTTACCCAGATAGCTCCAGGAGTGGCGATGTTATTTCAGGTATTGAAGGTTTAGCTGACTCTACAGTAGGAGCTAAAGTTTACCATGCGGGGACAAAGAAGAATGCGGCTGGAAAATGGGAGACGAATGGCGGCAGAGTGCTCGCAGTGGTAGCTGGAGGTGAAACCCGTGAAAGCGCTGTGAACGCTGCATATGCTGAGCTGGAAGGTGTGACATTTGACGGTATGCTGAGCAGATCAGATATAGGAGTGTTTAACTTTTAGTGAACTTTTTTATAAGATATAGAAATTTTACCTTGCAGTAGAGCGTAGAATCTATATCTGAAATGCTACTGAAAATTTAATTACTTAATAATAAGGGTGTTTCAAATCAATATTTAACCATTTATCTATCATGGCAGCTAAGAAAAAAATAGCAAAGAAAGCAGCAAAGAAGACATTTAATAAGAAAAAAGTGGCGAAAAAAACTGTGAAAAAAACCGCTAAAAAGGCCCCGAAAAAGGTTGCGAAAAAGATAGCTAAAAAGCCTGTTAAAAAGGTGGTGAAGAAGAAGGCTGCCAAGAAAGTAACCAAGAAGGCTGCTAAGAAGGCTGCTAAGAAGGTTGTGAAGAAAAAAGTAACCAAGAAGGTGGCCAAGAATTTGGTGAAGAAGAAAGCGACCAAGAAAGCAGCTAAGAAGGTGATTAAAAAAGTCGCTAAAAAAGTGGTGAAAAAGAAGACCACTAAGAAATCTGCTAAGAAAATTGCTAAGAAGACTTTGAAGAAAGCGGTAAAAAAGAAAATCGCTAAAAAGGCAGCAAAGAAAGCGACTAAATCTACGAAGGCAAAAAAAGTAGTGAGGAAGCAAGTCAAGAAAGCGGCGAAAAAAACTCCTGCTAAGAAGGCCAAGAAGCTAGTTAAAAAGGTAGCTGCCTCGAAGAAGGTGGCCAAGAAGACCGCGAAAAAGGCAGCCAAGAAAGTGGCTAAAAAAGCAATTAAAGCCACCAAGAAGGTTGTCGCTAAGGCATTAGCTGTTAAGACGGTAGCCACCAAAAAAGTAATTTCTAAGAAGGCAGTCAAAGTTCCAAAGAAAGCAGCCAAAAAGCCTGTTTCTACAGCCTTTAGGAAACCAGTGAAGAATGTCGAACTGAAGGCGACTGGCGCGCCGAAAAAAGCTTCCAAGAACAACAAAAAGAAGCCGATCAAGCCTAGAAAGCTCACTGTTTTTGACAAGAAACAATACAAGCGCCTACTAGACCTCAAGGATCAGCTGATCGACTCTACAGTGGGTCACGCAAAGGATACTCTGAAGACCGCAGGTGATGGTAGTGATCTCTCTGGATCAGGTGAGCACACCGCTGATGCGGGCAGTGACGCCTATGATAGAGACCTCGCGCTCAATCTTTTATCTAAGGAGCAAGATGCGCTCTATGAGATTCAGGATGCGATCAAGCGACTTGAAAAAGGTGTCTATGGCTACTGCGAAGTTTCTGGTGATAGGATCATTAAAGAGCGCTTAGAGGCAATCCCATTTTGCCGACTCACAGTGCAGGTGCAGGAGCGCTGGGAAGAGAAACACGGCAAACTTAGATTCAGACGTTGCGATGAGCCAGGATACACTGGCGCCTCGCTAGAATACTAGAAATCATCCTCAAACTGAGCAACTCACCAATTAATCAATCAATACGAAGTAAAATAATTAACAGAAAATGTCGGTTTCGCTTGACCTAAACTCAAATATAGGTAGTTTGCGCGTCCCGATTTAAACCAATTCAAACCATGGCTCGCGATATCATCACACTAGAATGCACAGAAGCTAGAGGCGAAGGAAAATCTCCTTCCCGCTACACCACTACTCGTAACAAGAAAAGTCTCCGTACACCGGGACGTCTTGAAAAGAAGAAATATAATCCTGCTCTCAGACGCCGCACAGTGCACCGTGAGCTTCGATAATCATTACCCAAACTAAAATTTAACTTATATATGTCTGAACCAAAGACCATCGAACGCCGCATTGCCTTCCGTAAGGCAAACCGCTGCATGACCAAGAAGAGATTAGATCTTCCTGCAGAGCTTATTGAATACAAGAATGTTGATATTCTGAGCAAATTTACTACCGAGACTGGTAAGATCCTTCCACGTCGTGTGACTGGAGTTTCTGCTAAGCTTCACCGTAAGATCACTCGTGAGATCAAGCGAGCTCGTTCTTGCAATATTCTTCCATAATCTTGCCTAATATTTAGGTTAGTTAAGGTAAGAAGAGTGAGTTGATCTCACGACAAATTAAGCATGGTTTTCAAAAATCCAATCGAGCTTGTCTAGTAAATTTAGACAAGCTTTTCTTGTTTTAACTTTCTTAATCACACTTTCTTCATTACGACTTTGAAATGCCAGCGCAGATAAACCAAAAGCTCCAAGAGCTAAAAGACACTCAGAATGAGCGAGATGACCGTAATATAGCCATCGATCGGGTAGGAGTGAAGGCGCTCAGATTTCCCGTAGAAGTCAGGGAAAAGCAGGGTGGGTCACAGCGCACCGTCGCTACCACATCACTCGCCGTGCATTTGCCAGAGCATTTTAAAGGCACCCACATGAGCCGTTTCGTGGAGGTATTAAATTCTCACGGAAACTGTCTCGATGTTCGTGAGATGAAGAAAGTTCCCGAGGAACTCTTGGAGAGACTCGATGCTTCTCGTGCGCATGTTGAGTTCCAGTTCCCATTCTTCCGCACTAAGCTAGCGCCTGTGACAGGAAAAGGCGGAGTGCTGGACTATGAAGTCAAATTTGAAGTCGATGCCAGCAGCGATGGCACCACAGATTTCATCTGCACTGTGATGGTGCCAGTGGCGACTCTATGCCCTTGTTCTAAGGCCATCAGCGACTATGGAGCGCATAACCAACGCGGACTCGTCACCTTTGCAGTGCGTGCCAAGCAGCCGATCTGGGTAGAAGATCTCATTGATCTGGTGGAGTCATCCGCCAGTTGTGAACTCTATAGCCTGCTTAAGCGTCCGGATGAAAAGTACGTCACTGAGCGCGCTTATAATAATCCAGTTTTCGTAGAAGATCTCGTCCGTAACGTCGCCTCAAAAGCGAATGCTCAGGACAATATCACATGGTATCGTGTGGAGGCAGAAAACTACGAGTCTATCCACAATCATAATGCTTACGCGATGATTGAGCACACGGCAGAATAGGCAAGATAAGGTTCATCGCTGTACCGTTGATCAGCCTGCTATCATTTCCAATGACAGCCCCTAATTAAACCATTCAAAAAGAACCCCTCTCTATTCGATGGCTATGGCGAGTATGATTCCTAGAGATTTTTCTAGTATCTGCGAATAGGAAACGAACTTCACAGCTTAAGCGCAGATGTAGTAGATTATATCTCCAGCGAATGATCAGCCGCTTACTCTTGCTTCTCTTTAGTGGTAGCGATTTGAGTTCTGAAATCACGATATAAAAAAATGGATGGAAGCTGTTCTCCTTTGTTAACGATGAAGCCAAGGTGCCTGCTTTTCATATCGTGCCACCAACTCTGCTCCGTAATTTTTTTGAAATCTCCTATGGCGTTCTTTTTGTATGAGAATTCAGCTCTGTAATAGCCACTGGTTGATATTGGGCTTTTGGAAGCCTGCTGACCTCTGGGGGTGATCAGTATTTTACTTTCTCCCAATTTGACCTTGATCTGGTGGTCTGTATGATTGATCCACAAAGTTTCTCCCGCCGTAAGTTCGCCATCGCTCAATCTAATTATTTCCATTTGTAATGGTAGCACTGAATTTTCAGGGTCTGAGGTAACTAGTATATAAAAATCCATAACGTTTTTCGGTATTTTTAAACTAGGAGCTTCTGGGGGAAGATTTTTTAGATCTGTGATGGCATTTGGAGTCATCAGTATATTGAGTTCACCCTCAGGTAGTTCAATAATTGGCGAAAAGTTCCTGCTTGGCAGGAACACTTGGTGGCTTTTCTTACCATCAAAAAGGTGAGCAATTTTAGTAGCATTTTTTGGCCGTTCTGGAAATATGATGCGACAAGTTCGCTTTCCTATTGATTCTGCTTCTACCGTGATAGTCAGGCTGATAAATGATACGATTAATGGTAATAAGAAATTCATAATAAATGACTTAGACTATTTTTTGCGTGTTGACAAGATAAAAATATAAGCTGCAAGCATTGAATCGATATGGGATTCTCTTTTGATCTTTACCCTTGATCACCCGAGAGCAAGCGTGCAGATTATTCCCATGCATACAAAAAAATACGATTGAGCGCTATATCGTAAAGCCTAGCAGCAAGGTGAGTATTAATGGCCAAAATCACTCAATATGAACTGCCCTGCAATCGGCTGGGATCCTTCAAAAATAAAAACATAAGCAAATGAAATTTATCTATAAATACTTATTACTATTAGTCGTAGTGGCCACAAGTGGCTTTTTCATCCAGAAAATCTGTTACAGATTCCCTACACTAAAGGAGATGAAGGACTATCATGAGGGGCACTATTCTACCGAGATTGTCTCTATGACGAAGGAGCCGAAAGATGAGCTCCTGCTCTTCCGTGCCCAGCACTCTAACGGACAAGGGTTTAGCGAACGCTATAAAGTAGAAACTGGTAAAGCTTGGGTCTTGCCTTGGGAAACCTATTGGGATAGCCGCGCTAGGATGAAAGCCGGTGAATAGAAACTTAGTTTCACCGACTTAGATAAAAATGTCACAAACTGATTCGTTCGTGACAAGATAGGTTGTAGCGTGGGGTTTTCCTTGTTACACGTTATCAAACAACTAATTTTTATCATAATGAAACTTAAGCATATCAAATTCGGATTACTCGTCACGCTCTTTAGCTTGGCCTCATTTAGTGCTCAGGCAGACATTGCGGATGACCGAGTATCGATGAATAAGCTCTTCAAAGATGGCAATTGGAAGGAAGCTCTTGAGCAAGCTGAGGAAAACTTCTCCGCGGTCTCAGATAAGAAATCTAACGAGGACCTGAGTATCGCTGTTCAGTGTATGGGAAAGCTCAGAAAATATGAGCAGTTTGATGAGTTTATGCAGGTGGCGGCGGAAAAGCATGTCGCCAATTCCAAAGTACTTCTCCAGGCAGCGAGTAATCTTACTTCCGTGCCTAGTAATGGTGCGTGGATCGATAATGCATTCGTGCGTGGCGGGAGTCCCTATGGCAGAGGCCGCACACGGGGTGAGCGAGCAGACAGTAGCGAGCGTGACAGAGTGCGTTCGCTCCAGTTATTAGAACAATCTTATGGCCTAACAGATGATGAGGCGAACGCTAAAGTAGCTATTCTCCAGCAATGGGCATCAGTCATCCAGCGTGGCAGGACGCACAGTCAGAGCTGGAAACTACAGGTTCTAACAGACACCAAAGACTTACCTGAGATCCGCCGTGGCTACAACAGTCAGTCTGGAACACAGGGTGCACCGATGACTGAAAACGGAGATCCACTTTTCTACGAGGTTCCCGCCAGTTTCGCCGCAGCCAAGAGCGATGGCGAACGCTGGAGATGGCTACTTAATGAGCAGGTGGAAATTTCGCCAGCTAGTAAAGTCAGCATCGATCGGCAACTCGCAGGATTTCTGCACCAGCAGTTTGGGGTGCGTAGCCTGCAGAGTTTTGGTTGGTATCATCAGATGGCACAAAATGATGGGGAAGATAATCAAGCTGGTATCATGCAAGTCCACACGCTTAAGGACAACGAAACCATCGCCAGACTTGCCAATGGGGTGAAGCGCTTCAAACTGCCGGACAATCAAAATTTCATCAAAATCTATCAGCAGAATTGGGATAATGGAGATGCGTATTCTGCAGATCAATTAGTGGAAATCTATCTTGATAGGCGCCGATATGATCGGGCAGCAGAGCTGTTAGGGATCATCATAGCGACCAAAGGTGATGATAAAAATAAAAGTAGAAAGAAGAAGCTGGAGCAGATCACGAGTGATTGGGGTAGGTTTGAAAACCAAGCCGGGGCGTTCACTTTAGCAGATGAGAAGAAAATCGCGCTGACTTACAGGAATGCCAAGAAGGTCACCCTAACACTACACGAGATAGATATACAGGGACTTAACGATGACATGTGGGAATACCTCGAAGGGAATCCCACAACGGTGGACTGGAATAAGATCAACTGGAGAAATCTACTCCACTCCAGTGTCAACGGTAAGGACAAGCAATACATCGGCAAGCAAGTCGCCGAGCAAGTCTATGAGCTCAAGCCGCGTGCTAAACACTGGGACACCAGAGCAGATCTTACCTTACCAAAGATCAACAAAGCTGGTGCTTATCTCCTCAGAGGTGAAATGTCAGACGGGAAGAAATTTTATACGATGGTCTGGTTAGATGACATGATGCTAGCCTCACGCCAGGTGACTGGTGGCACGCTCTACATCACCGCGGATGCAGAGACGGGCAAGCCGATCGCAGGAGTAGAGCTCTTGGTGCGTGGTTATAAAACGGAGCGGTTGAAGGAAAAGAAACTACTCAGAAAATACAATACCATCACGAAAAGCTTTAAAGCCGTGACTGATGAAAATGGCCAAGTCATTCTCAAGAATGGAGAAAAGACTGACCGAAATTTCCAGTGGACGGTAGAGGCCAGAAAAGGCGATATGCGCGCCTGGACAGGCATCAACGGCATCTGGTCTTGGCATAATGACCAGAACAGCAATTACCAATCGCGCAAGGCATTTTGTATCACAAGCCAGCCAGTTTACAAGCCAGAGAGTGAGGTCCAAGGCAAGTTCTGGGTGCGCGATGTGAAGTATGATTTAGGAAAGATATCTAACTACGGAGGCAGAACGTTCTGCATCGTCATGACCGACCCACAAGGGCAGAAATTCGGCAAGCCACAAAAGGTGGTTTCAGATGAATACGGTGGGGTTCCATTCAGCGTCGAACTCCCAGATGATGCCAAGCTCGGCATGTATCGGATTCAGCTCAGATTTGATCATGAAAATGGTAGCTATGCTGGTAGTGGGAATTTTCGAGTAGAGAAATACAAGAAGCCAGAATACCAAGTAAAAGTGGATGCCCCCTCTATCCCAGTGCAGTTAGGTGATACCTTTGAAGCGACTATTAAGGCAAACTATTATCACGGTGCACCCGTCACGAATGCCACCGTAAAAGTCAAAGTCCTCCGCCACACTCACAATTCAAGATGGTTCCCATACGGTAAGTGGGATTGGCTCTACGGCGGCGGCTACGGGTGGATGGATGTAGAGCGTAGCTGGTATCCTGGCTGGTCTCAGTGGGGTTGTCGCTGCCCGCTTCCTTTCTGGTATGGCAGAAACCGCTCGCAACCAGAACTTGTTCTCGATGAGGAAATGCAGATCGGCGAAGACGGCACAGTCAAAGTGAAAGTAGATTCTGCGCTCGCTAAACTCGTCCATGGGAATGATGATCATCGTTACGAAATCAAGGTCGAAGTGGTCGATGCCTCACGCCGCACTATCTTCGGTAGTGGCTCGGTTCTCGCAACCAGAAAGCCATTCCAAGTCACCACTTGGCTCAACCGCGGCTATGCGCTCGCCGGTGAAAGAATCCAAGCGTCCATCGCAGCCAACACGCTCGATAGTCGCGTGGTCAATGGCTGGGTGAGCACCACACTTTATAAAGTGACGTCTGATGCAAAAGGCCAGCTTAAGGAAACAGTAGTGCGCCAATGGGAGCGCAAGCGATTCTCTGGCGAGACTGCTAGGATTGATTTCAAGGTCGATCAAGCAGGTCAGTATCGTTTAGTAAATCTTGTCACAGATGAAAAGGGACGTGAAGTAGAAGGGGCGATCCTGTTTTCTGTTAGAGGACCAGCAGGTGAGCAGGGAGAGGTGAGATACAACGACATCGAACTCATCACCGACAAGCGCACCTACGCCCCGGGCGAAATCGTGAAACTCCTCGTCAACACCAAGCGCAAGAATAGCACCGTGATGCTATTTGTTAGAGGCTCTGACAAGAGGGAATTAATCACTCTAACAGGAAATAGTCAGGTAGTAGAAATTCCCGTATCACTTGGTGACATGCCAAACTTCTTCGTAGAAGCCATGACCATCAGCGATGCCCGCGTCCACACTCAGGTGAGAGAAATCATTGTCCCACCAGCCAAGCGTACGCTCAATGTAGCGATCGTTCCCAATGCAGAGAAATATAAACCACAAGAAAAAGGCACCGTCAAAATCAAAGTCACCGATGAGGATGGCGAGCCCGTGACTGGTGATTGTGTGCTAGCAATCTATGATAAATCACTCGAATACATCTCAGGCGGCAGCAATGTGGCAGAGATTAAATCCTTCTTCTGGAAATGGAGAAGACAATACCAGAGCGGTCGCTGGCAACAGTCGGTGGTCATTGCTGGTGGGAATGTTGTGAAAAAAGGTCAGTTGAATATGAGTAATCTGGGAGCCTTTGGTCATCAGCTTGGTTTAGATAGGTTAGAAGGTGCTGCAGTTGAGCAAGAGAGCGCTAAACTAAGCAAATCGATATCTCGTGTAGCCAACGCAACAATGGAAATGTCTGAGGCGAAATCTGATTCCAGAGGCGATGATGCGTTCTCAGCTAAAGATGCCGAAAAAGGAATGGTAGATGGCGGGGCCAACCAGCCAGATATTCTCATCCGTAAAGACTTTGCAGACCTCATCAAGTGGTCAGGCTCAGTGAAGTTAGATGAAAATGGGATGGCGGAAGTTCCAGTCGAATACCCGGATAACCTCACCACCTGGAAAATCCAGACTTGGGCGATGGCGCACGGAACTCGCGTGGGACATGGTTCAGCCGAGGTCATCACCAGCAAGGATCTTATTATCAGACTTCAGGCTCCGCGCTTTTTCGTAGAGAAAGATGAAGTTGTCCTCAGTGCCGTGGTGCATAACTATCACGCCACCGCTGCCGATGCCAAAGTCTCACTCGAACTCGAAGGCGGAACGCTTGAACTCATCAAAGGTGAGCTTACGCAAGCTGCAAAGTTAGCCGCAAAAAATGGCGAAGAACGCATCAACTGGAGAGTCAAAGTCACCAGAGAAGGTGAAGCGATCATCCGCATGAAAGTCATCACTGGTAACGACACAGACGCCATGGAAATGACCTTCCCCGTCTACGTTCACGGCATGATGAAGCAAATGGCATGGAGCCGCGAGGTAGAGCCAGGGAAAGATTCAGCGAAGATCACGATCGAAGTTCCAAAGGAAAGAAGACCAGCAGACTCTAGGCTAGAGGTAAGGTTTTCTCCGACCATTGCCGGAGCCATCGTGGATGCGCTTCCTTATCTAGCAGAATATCCGTATGGCTGCACCGAGCAGACGCTCAACCGATTCGTCCCAACCGTGATCACCCAGAAAATCCTCAAGGACATGGGGATCGACTTAGAAGAAGTGAGAAACAAACGCACCAACCTGAACCCACAAGAAATGGGCGATGACAAGGAGCGCGCGAAGCAGTGGAAAAGATGGCAGCGCAATCCAGTTTTTAACGAAAATGAAGTGGATAAGATGGTGCGTGCTGGGGTGCAGAAATTGATCGATATGCAAGTCTCCGACGGAGGCTGGGGGTGGTTCTCTGGTTATGGTGAGAAATCCTACCCGCACACCACCGCAGTCGTCGTCCATGGTCTCAGACTTGCTCAGCAAAACGGAGCCAAGATCCCAGAAAACAGAATCAAGCTCGGAGTAGAGTGGCTCAAACGCTACGAAGCACGCGAGACTGAGAAGATCCGGATGTGGGAAGAGGGTAGAAAAAACACCAAGCGTGGTCCAAGCACCACGGATGTTTTTGTCAGACTCGTCCTCGCAGAAAATGGCATTCCTAACAAAGAAATGTTAGACTACCAGTTCCGCGATAAGAATGACTTTGGCATCTACGGTAAGTCGATACTTGGGATGAGTCTTCATCTAGCAAAAGACGCTAAACGCCGCGATGAAGTCATCCGTAATATCGAGCAATTCCTCAAATACGATGATGAAAACCAGTCCGCCTACCTAGAAATGGGCAACTCTGGATACTGGTGGCACTGGTATGGCAGCGAGATAGAAGCCCACGCTTGGTATCTGAAATTACTCGTTGTCACGAAGCCAGTAAGCAAGCAGGCAAGGGGAGTGGTGAAGTATCTCGTCAACAACCGCAAGCACGGCACTTACTGGAATTCCACTCGCGACACCGCCTACTGCATCGAAGCCATCGCCGCCTACATGCAGGCGAGTGGTGAGTCAGATCCAAATGCTGAAGTCGAAGTTCTGTTAGATGGTAAAAGCTACAAGACGGTGAAAATCACCAAAGAAAACCTCTTCAGCTTCGACAATAAAATGACCCTCGCAGGCGATGTGCTAACTACCGGAAAACACACCGTAGAAATCCGCCGAAAAGGCAAAGGCCCACTCTACACCAATGCCTACCTCACCGTGTTCACCAAGGAAGACAATATCAAGAAAGCTGGGCTAGAAGTGAAAGTAGAGCGCAGGTTCTACAAGCTCGTTCCTAAGAATGCGACAGACAAAGTAGCAGGACAAGACGGACAAGTCGTGAACCAAAAAGTGGATAAGTTCAACCGCATCCCACTCAAGTTAGGCGACAAAGTCCTCAGCGGCGACATCATCGAAGTGGAGCTCCTGTTAGAGAGCAAGAACGATTACGAATACCTGCTGTTCTCAGACTTCAAAGCAGCGGGAATGGAAGCAGAAGAAGTCCGCAGCGGCTACACAAACACAGGCAACATGAGCGCCTACATGGAAGTCCACGATGAAAAAATCTGCTTCTTCGTCCGCCAGCTCCCACGCGGCAAGCACAGCCTCACCTACAAGCTCCGCGCAGAAATCCCCGGAAAATTCAGCGCTCTACCAGCAACAGCAGATGCCATGTATGCTCCAGAACTAAGAGCCAACTCAGATGAAATGAAGATTGAGATTGGGGAGTAATGTGGCCGCTAGGTGGTCCCCACAGAAATGCCTGCATGATAACCGGTGGTCCAGGCGGATTGGAAGTTGAAGCCTCCGGTGATGCCGTCGATGTCCATGACTTCGCCGGCGAAGTAGATGCCTTTGTTGAGCTTGCTTTCCATGGTCTTGAGGTTGATCTCCTTTAGCTGGACGCCGCCGCAGGTGACGAACTCGTCTTTGTTGAGGCTCTTGCCGTCGACGTGGAATTTTGATTCGGTGAGCTGGTAGATGAGCTTTTCTGTGAGGGGCTTGGTGAGCTGTGACCAGAGTGTGGTGTCACCGATGTTTGCTGCTTTGAGGAAGCTGAGCCAGAGTCGTTTAGGGACGTCTGAGAATGGGCTGTAGGTGCCGACTTGGCGTTTGCCGCCTTCGGTGCGCTGTTTGTTGATGATTTGCTGTGGGTCCTCGTTTGGCACCCAGTTGATGCTGATTTGAAATTTATAGCCCATGTCAGATAGCTGTCTAGCTCCCCAAGCGGAAATTTTCAGGATACCAGGTCCGCTCATCCCCCAGTGGGTGATGAGGAGTGGGCCTTGGCTGGTCAGCTTGGTGCCGGGGATGTGGACTGTGGTGTGCTCTACTGAGAGCCCTGAGAGATGGTTGAGGCGGGAGTCTTTGATCTTAAAGGTGAAGAGCGATGGGACTGGGGGAGTGAGCGAATGCCCTAGGCTTCCTGCTAGTTTGGCTCCCGCAGCGAGACGGGTGCCGCCGGTTGCGATGAGGATGTTAGAGGCGGTCAGGGTGTTGCCATCGTCTGTGGTGATTAGGTAGCGGTTGTCGTCTTCTTTGAGGATAGCGGCGACTCCTTCTGAGGTGCGGATCTCTACACCAGCATTCTCGGCAGCATCCATCAGGGTGTCGATGATGGTCATGGAGTTGTTGGTGGTGGGGAACATTCTGCCATCTTCCTCCGTCTTCAGTTCCACCCCGCGAGAGGTGAACCATTCTACGGTGTCACTGGCTTGGAATCGATTAAACGGGCCAATCAGTGAGCGCTCGCCTCTGGGGTAGCTCTTACTGAGTGAGCGTGGGTCCATGCAGTCGTGGGTGACATTACATCTGCCACCGCCGGAAATTTTTACTTTTTGCAGGAGCTGGGAGCTTTTCTCTAGGATGAGGACTTTGGCTTTATTGTTAGAGTTCTCCGCACAGGTGATGGCGCCGAAAAATCCTGCTGCTCCGCCGCCAATTACTATTAGATCGTAGTTCATGTTAAATGATAAAGGGTTGTAAATTTATAAAGGATAGGGTCCATCCGCGTCTTCGCCATGCCAGCCGAGCTTGCGAAATGCGGCGATGCAGGATGCGATGACATCGTCCTCATCATCTGCTTCCTCGATGGTTGCGCGCGTGGTGAGTCCATTTGCGGACTCGATGGAAATGACTGTTTTTTTCTCTGCGAAATTAATCCAGTCTCCCCACGTTTGTTTATCATGTGAGGCATCTAGCTTCTGTTTCCTCAGTGCAGCCACGACCTCGCGGACATGGGCTGGTGGTTCTTCTGCTGGGATATGGACTTGGGTTTCCATGGTTAAAATAGAGGGATGTTTTCCCCGGCTTTGAGCTCTGAGTGAGGCGGGATTTCTGCGAAGCCATCGGTGCCTTGTAGTGAAATATAGTCACCAGAGTTACGTGGTGGGTGGATGGTGATTTTACCGTTGTGGGTTTTGTAGGGAAGGATGCCAGCGAGTGCGGAATCCCACTGAAAGTCTTCTGCTAGAGGTAAGTTTTTGCTGGCTTTCTGTTTCCCTAAGATTTCGCGCAGTGCCGGCAAAACATAGCGGTGCATGGTTGCCATGACTGAGACTGGATTTCCTGGTAAAGCAAAAATTAGTAAGGGCTTGCACTCACTGGCGTTCGTCCGCAGGGGGGCCTTGCAATCGCTGTCACTCTCGCCCGCCCGCAGGTTTTTTTTATCGCCTCCCCAGAAAGCAAAGGGTTTCCCTGGTCGCTGTGACACGCCATGAAATGCGGGTTCGCCTAAGAGTTTATTTAGTAGCGGGGCGACCCAGTCAAATTTCCCCATGGAGATGCCGCCTGTCAGAATGAGGACGTCGAGTTTAGAGTTTGTTAGAGCGGTGTTTAGTCTCTCTTCGATCATTTCTGGATCATCCTGGACGTGTTCATTGCTGATATTTCCGAGATGCTGAGATTCTATCAGCGAACGGATTGCAGTGGGATGGCTACGGCGGATTTGGAAGTCTGTAGGGCTTTGAGATGGGTCGATGACTTCATCTCCCGTTGTGATGAGGTGGATGTTAGGCAGGCGTGTTACTTCTAGCTCAGTAGCACCGACGCTGGCTGCGATGGCGAGTTCATTGGCTGTTAGTGTGGTGCCTGGGGTGATTAAGGTGTCGCCAGCTTTGCCATCGGTTCCTTGTTTGTGGATGTGTTGAAACTCTTCGGCATCGATGCCTTCGTGCGGGAGTGCGTAGCCATCTTGAATGTCTATTTTTTCCACTGGGATAATGCAGTTCGCATCGGTAGGGAGTGGCGCGCCGGTCATCACTTCGATGGCGAATTCACCTTTTGGTAAGGTCATTTTATCTGCACCAGCCGCCTGAGTTCCGATAATTTTATACCGCCAAGACCCAAGTATGTGGTTGTAGGTGTTGATGCAGATCCCGTCCATCATGACGCGGTCAAACGGTGGTGCATCACGGTCGGCGAGAATATCAGAAGCGAGAACTCTGCCAAAGGCATCATCGAGAGCGACCTTTTCTGATCCAACTGGCACCAAGTGCTTAGCGATGATGTCAGTGGCTTCCTTAGTAGAAATGAGTGCTTGCATGGGTAGATTATACCAGTTCTCTGGGAACAATAAAGTCTATCATTTCGCCTTGGCTCCAGTCGAGGTTTTCCCAGGAGTCTGTATCCCATTGAACGACCAGTGTGGCGCCAGTCGGGTAGTCCTCGAAGCGTGAATGGTTAGGGTGCTGGCGCATCATTCGTGCAAGGCGGAAGGCGAGTTCTCCGATGCCAGGATTATGAGCGATGAGAATGATGGTGTCTCCCTTAGCGCTTTCTATTGTCTCTAACAGGACATCCGAGGATGCATGGTAGAGTTCGGCCATGAGAGTGGGGGCAATATCTAAGTTTAGTCCTGCAAATGTTTCCTGAGTCCGCACCGAGCTAGAAACTAGAGCCTGGCTGGGGGTAAGTTTTTTTTCGCGTAGCCAAGATCCTAGTGATCTCGCTGATTGCGTGCCTCTTAGGTTTAGTGGTCGGTCATGGTCAGCCAGGGAGGAGGTGGAGTCCCAGCTAGACTTAGCGTGCCGCATGAGGATGAGGGTCTTTGTTGCCATTTTATCGGATCCTCTCTAACAGCCATGGGAGGAGGTCGCTGATGGCGATCCTCTCTTGCTCCATACTATCGCGGTGGCGGATGGTGACGGTGTCCTTGAGTTCTTCTGAACCTTCTTCTTCGCCGAGGGTCTCGAAGTCGATGGCGATGCAGAATGGTGTGCCTACTTCGTCCTGGCGACGGTAGCGGCGGCCGATGGCTGCAGCCTCATCATAGAAGACATTCATGAAGGGCTGGAGGAGGTTCTTCACTTCCTTTGCCTTGGCAACTAGCTCAGGCTTGTTCTTGAGCAGTGGTAAAATGGCAGCCTTGATGGGTGCGATGGATGGCTTGAAGCGCATCACGACGCGCTCGTCTTTCTTGCCACCTTCTTTGGTGAGGTCTTCTACATGGTATGCTTCGCAGATGACGGCGAGGCAGGTGCGGTCACAGCCAGCTGATGGTTCCACTACGTGTGGAACGAATCTTTCATTGGTCTCGGTGTCGATGTATTCGAGGTTTTTCTTAGAGTGTTCCTGGTGCTTTGAAACATCATAATTACCACGATACGCGACGCCTTCTAGCTCTTGGATACCAAATGGGAATTCGTATTCTAGGTCGTAAGTCTTAGATGAATAATGAGCGCGTTCGCCGTCTGGGACATCGAGCACATGGATCTTTTCACGTGGTACACCGATCTCATCATAGAATGCGAGACGCTTTTCAAGCCACTCTTCAGTGAGACGAAGGCCGTCATCTGGGTGACAGAAGTATTCGATTTCCATTTGTTCAAATTCGCGTGAGCGGAAAGTGAAGTTACGCGGGTTGATCTCGTTTCTAAATGCTTTACCAATCTGGGCGATTCCGAATGGGAGTTTGATGCGTGAGGTGTCGAGGATATGCTTGTATTGGACAAAAATAGTCTGTGCGGTCTCCGGGCGGAGGTAGGCGATATCACCACCAGTGGCTCCCATTTCAGTCTGGAACATCAGGTTGAAATCCTTTGCATCACCGAGTAGTGATCCGCTTTCGGGATTATAGGAAACGGTGTCGGTTTCTTCGGTGGTAGATTCACCCACTAGCTGTAATTTCTTAGCTGGGATGTCCTTGTCGTTGAGGAAATCGACATAGTAATTCTTGGCGATTTTGCGGGCGTTATTTTCACCCTGATTGGCATCAGTGATGATTACCGAGTATTCACGTTCGATAGACCAGCCAGACTCTTCGTGAGTGGCTCCAGTGTAGTGATAAGCCGTTCCAGTTTGTGGCTCGATCTGATCTGCACGGAGGCGTTGTTTCGTGAGCAAGTCACTGCACATAGGGTCAGAGAATCCGCCAACATGGCCGGATGCGGTGAGCACATCTTTATGGGTGAGGATGGAGCCGTCCATGCCGAGAATATCGTCACGTTCCTGGACATTCTTACGCCACCAGTAATCTTTGACGTTTCGCTTGAGTTCGGTTCCGAGTGGACCGTAGTCCCAGCAGCCATTGAGCCCGCCGTAGATTTCTGCGGATTGAAAGATGAAGCCCTTGCTCTTACACAAGGATACGATTTTCTCCATTTTCTGCGGATCGGTGTAGTCTTTATTAGCCATGATGATTCTTCGTTTAAATTCTCAGTTTAAATTGATTGTGAATGGGATGTAGCACTTCCTAGGATAAGAGCAAAGTCAATTTCTTTAGTGCTTGTGATTTCTAAATCCAGCGAGAGTATAAGGCATGACTGAACAACTTCAAAGACAGCTGGATAATTTATTTGAATTCCTGAGATTCCCGAGCATTTCTACTGCTTCCGAGCATGCCCCCGATGTGCGTGCGTGTGGTGATTGGCTGGTGAAAAAACTGACTAAGATGGGGCTCGATGTGGAGCACCATGAAACGCCTAAGTATCCTGTGGTTGTTGCTAGAAATGTCCACCAAGAAGGCCGCAAGACGGTTCTTATTTATGGGCATTATGATGTGCAACCGGTTGATCCAGTGGAACTATGGGATAGTCCACCATTTGAGCCAGAGATCAGGGATGGGAGAATCTGGGGTAGGGGATCTACTGATAATAAAGGCCAGATGATGGCGCATGTGCTCGGTGTGCAGCAGATGATAGAGGAAAAAGGTGAGCTTCCAGTGAATTTGATCTTTCTGTTCGAGGGAGAAGAAGAGATCGGTAGTCCTAGCTTGGTTCCGTTTCTTGAGAAGCATAAAGAAGAGCTCGCTTGTGACATCATTGCAGTTTCAGATACGGGGATGGTGGCGCGTGGAGTGCCTACGATGGGTTATGGTCTGCGTGGGATAGCCTGCTGTGAAGTGACGGTGAAGGGTCCAAAAGGTGATTTGCATTCCGGATTGTATGGTGGTGCCGTTGCGAACCCAGCTACTGCGGTTGCTAGGCTGGTCGCAAGTCTGCACGATGATGATGGAAAGATAGCGATCGATGGATTTTATGATGATGTGAAGCCACTAGAAAACTGGGAGCGCGACATGTGGGCGCAAGTTCCAGGTGTGTCGAATGAGGATATTCTAGCAACGACTGGCTCGCCAGATGTTTTCGGAGAGCCAGGCTACAGCAGTGCGGAGAGGTTATGGGCGCGGCCAACAGCGGAGGTCAATGGGATAGGATCTGGTTACCAAGGCGAAGGCAGCAAGACTGTGCTTCCCGCTGAGGCAATGGCTAAATTTTCATTTCGTCTAGTTCCTAATCAAGACCCGAAAGATATCGCGAATAAAGTAGAGGCGCACCTTAAAAAGCATGCTCCTGCTGGCGTGACGGTAGAAGTAGAAGTGGGGCATGATGGTAAGCCGTACTACTCTGACCCAAACTCTGCCTTTGGCAAGGCTGGCCAGGCGGCGCTGGAAATAGCCTTTGGTAAAAAGCCGGTATTGATCCGTGAGGGTGGGAGTATTCCTATCATTAAGGACATGCAGGATATCCTCGGTGCGGATTCACTTCTGTTAGGCTTGGGTCTGCCTGATTGTCAAATCCATGCGCCGAATGAGAATTACTACATCGAAAACTTCGAGAATGGGATCAAGATGTCTCAGGTTCTGTTAGATGAATTGGCGAAGGTAGAGTGATTTCCAGGAGACCGAAGAAGCGGCGGCGATAGTAAAAATCGCGATCATTCCAACAGGAAATAAAATAATGTTGTGCTGAGTCTGCATCCTTTCTCAGCCTCTCACGTTGTCAGGCAGTTCGCTGTTACTCGGCTTGCTTTCTGATGAGTGGTTGGATTCAGCAGAACGGAAAGGATATTGCAAATTAAAGGGTTATTAGATTTTTAAGGTCCGCGTTTTCCTCCGCGAGGCCAGACTCAGCAGGATGAGTAGTGGGATAAGCCAGTAGGATATATAGAATAAAGAATCTGCGATAATGAGATGGTAACTTACCGTTAATTCACTATTTAATGAAAGTGCTAAAATCCGATAAATAGTTGATAACAATCCGATAGCGATTAAAGCGAAAAGCCCCAGTCTACGGGTAGCGCAGATGATGGTAAGTAATGCGGAGAAAATGGCCACGTAGGAAAAAATAGGCAGCATTATTTCTCCAGATGAGGCGGGTAGTCCTATAGAGGCAAAGAAGGATGCATTAAATAGCGGGAGCTTATCTGGATAGGAGTGAAAGGTAAGGGCGTTACCAAAGATAGTCGTTACGCAGAAGAAGTTAGCATAGTAGTTCCAGTGGTCTACCTTGTTTGCTAAACGTCGATATCCCAGCAAAAGAAAAGGGGTGGCTATCGGGAGCAGAAAAGGAACGATGAAAATAACCTCACAATCAGAATCAAAACAGTATCTAGCTGCCGCTAATATCATTAGTAAGCCCGCGATGAAAACGGGGATGATATACTTTGGTTTCCTTCGTATACCACAGCGCAGACTGGTGAGAGCGGCGATAGCGAAAAATACCGCAAATCCATACTGAATATAATTTTTTAGTTCTGTTAGATTTAGCCAGCCATTATCATTTTCTTGAAAAAACTGACCAGTAGTCTGCTCTAGGATCGGCTCAAACTGGCCAGAAACACCTAGAGGAGATCCTGTTTTTGCGACACTCCAAGCTGCAGCCATCAAGGTAAGGAAGCTACCTATACGGAGTAATTGTAGCCAACTAACTAGATTATTACGCATCCACGAATCACGGTGTGGGTGCGGGATGTATCTAGATAATTGTGCGCGGAAAATTTCCATAATGGTGGCTTTTAAGCAATTAAAGCAAGATTAGTCCGTCTCAAATCAAGCGCAACACTATTCCCACGAATACTAAACTACCACTCTAGCGCTCTGTGGCTCGGGGTAGGTGAATTCTTTGCCCTCGTAGTTTCTGAGAACTACCTTCTCAGGTGTGATTTCCTTGATGTAGTCAGGATTAATAGGGATTTTTCCTCCACCACCTGGACCATCAATGACATATTGTGGGATGGCGTATCCAGAAGTGTGACCACGAAGTCCTTCGATGATTTCGATGCCCTTCGCCACGCTTGTTCTTAGGTGAGATGAACCTTTGATGAGATCACATTGGTATAGGTAATAGGGCCTAGTGCGGCACATCAGTAACTTATGAACCAGCGCCCTCTGTATTTCAACAGAATCATTTATTCCCCTGAGTAGTACACTTTGGTTGCCAGTCATGATGCCTGCATTGGCGAGTTTTTCCAGCCCAGCCCTGACCTCAGTTGTGAGCTCCTTCGGATGATTGCTATGGATAGAGATGAAAAGGGGATGGTATTTTTTCAGCATATTACAGAGATCATCTGTGATACGCTGTGGTAAGAAAATAGGGATCCTAGAACCAATCCTTACAAACTGAATATGTGGGATGGCATGAAGACGAGAAAGGATTTTTTCTAATTTACCATCTGAGAAAAGCAATGGGTCACCGCCTGATAGCAGTACATCGCGCACGGCAGTCGTCTTCTCCAAATACTCAAATGCGGCTTCCCATTGAGTTTCGAGTTGTTGTTCACCTACACCAGATACCACGCGACTACGGGTACAGTATCGGCAATAGGATGCGCAGCGATCTGTGACTAAAAAGAGTACTCTATCAGGATAGCGATGCACTAATCCTGGCACTGGCATGTGGCTGTCTTCGCCACACGGATCATCCATTTCCTGTGGGTCATCTAAGCTCTCTTCCATTCGTGGGATGACCTGCTTGCGGATCGGGCAGTCTGGGTCATCTTTGTCCACGAGGTTCATGAAGTGTGGAGTGATAGACATCGCCAACTTATTTCCAGATAGAATGATACCAGAGCGTTCTTCTTGGGTGAGATTGATGTGTTTCTCTAGGTCAGCGAGTGAGTTGACCCTGTTTCTGAGCTGCCATTTATAGTCATCCCATTTTTCCATTGCTTCCGTTGGCCAGTATCCAGGAGCATGGCTCTGGAAGGGGATCATGGAATCGTAGTCAGTTTCTGTGGGATTTATAGCTAGCATAAAGTGATATTAGACGATGATTCTAAAATGTCAAAAACCTGTAATGACATTTCTAGTAGAAAATAGATACAACAAAAGCCACATGCGAACATGTGGCTTGGTGAATTGAAATTAGATCAAGTCGAACGAGAGTGATTACGCCTCAAGTGCCTGCTTCTTGGCTTTCTTGATGATGCTATTCACTGTTTCAGAAGCTTGTGCTCCATTACCGAGCCACTTTTCAGCTTTCTCGATGTCGATTGAGTAGTTTACACCCTCAATCATTGGATTGTATGTTCCGAGCTGCTCGATAGGGCGGCCATCACGGCGCTTGCGGCTATCTACTGCTACGATTTTATAATAAGGGCGATCTTTTGTGCCTTGACGGCTGAGACGAAGTGCTACCATGATTTTGTGGTCGTTAAAATTTGTTATTGCCGCAATTGGTGTGGCAATGGGGCGGAAAACTGCACGATTTAGGTCTGTTTGCCAAGCGAAAACTTTATAAAAATTAAAAAACTTACCACTACGGCCTATTTCTCCTCTAAATTCTTGAAAATACTGACGCTCCCTGCACAGAAAGTTACTGATTTTCAGTAGATGCCTTCGCTACTCGCATCTGGATCGAGTCCATTATTCCCCGGCGAAATAAGCCTTCCGAAGCAGCATGTAGAATGAATGATCCCGGACATATCAGGCTTTTGTCTGCGATGTGGGAGTTGTCTTAGCCTTCTTTAGATAATTACAGAAAACTTACCGGGCGCTCTCCATAAATAAATGCTTTTGAAATCTACGTGGATTCTGTAACGTAATATTTATTATGGAATCAAATTTACTCACTAGAAGGACGACTCTCAAGGGTATCGCCGCTATGGCGACTATTCAGATTATACCCAACCATATTCTCCGAGCGGAAACGGCACCGAGTAACCAGCTTACCAAAGGCATCATAGGATGTGGTGGGATTTCTAGTAGCCACCTGAAAATGCCTGGTAAGTTATTAGCTCTCTGTGATGTTGATTCTAAGCATCTTGCCAATAGAATGGGCCAGGTCAAAAAAGGTGGTAATAATGATGTTAAAGGCTACGAGCATTTTGAGGAACTCATCGCCAGAAAGGACATAGATATTGTCCATATAGCGACTCCACCTCATTGGCACGCTTACATGGCTATAGCTGCAGCTAAGGCAGGGAAAGATATATGGTGTGAAAAACCGATGAGCCGTACTATCGGTGAAGGCATTGCTATGGTGAAGGCGGTTGAAGAGCAAGAGCGCATCTTTCGTCTCAATACTTGGTTCAGATTTAGATCGAATTATTATGGTCTCAGACGTCCCGCATCAGAGGCATGGAAAGTAGTGCATCACAAGCTCCTCGGTGACGGACCCTACACCTTTAACCTCGGCTCTGCCTTCGTAGGAAACTGGAAGCTAGGAATGTGGTCTGGCAAAACTGATCTCAAGGAACAACCCATCCCAGATCAGCTAAACTACGACAAATGGCTAGGGCCAGCACCGCTCAAGCCCTACCATCCGCACCGTGTTCATGGTTCATTCAGAGGATACTGGGACTACGATGGCGGTGGACTCGGAGACATGGGTCAGCACTTCCTAGACCCCTGCCAGTTCATACTAGGAAAGGATAACGAAAGTCCGGTTTCTGTCGAAGTGGATACTCAAAAGCAGCATCATGATGCTGTGCTTCCATGGCGTAGAATAGAAATGGTCTATGCGGATGGAACCAAGATTATTCTCGATGCGTCACATGATAAAGGACCGATTATTTCCGGGCCAAAGGGCAACATCTTCGGTGGATTTAAATCTGACGTGCCTGATCTCGACAAGAAGCTCAAGGAGCTGTCAGGACCTCCAAAGGTGATCACAGACTTCCATCAGTCTGTTAGAGAGCGCAAGAAATTTGCTCTCAATGAGCAAAATGGATTCCGTTCATGCACTCTTATCAATATCGCGAAAATCGCGCTCAGGGAAAACCGTCCGCTCAAGTTTGACTCAGACAAGCTCGAGTTTATCGATGACGTAAAAGCTAATGCTTACCTCAACCCACCAGCACGCGGCAGATATGGAGTTTAGCATCTAAACGAAGTCATTATGTTCCTTCTCATGTCCGATGGTCGTTTCTGGTCCATGACCTGAGAGGGAGATAGTAGCGTCTGGTAGAGTATAGAGTTTGTTTTTGATCCCATCTAACAGAAGCTGCTCACTCCCGCCTGGCAGATCTGTGCGTCCCATTCCGCCAGCCATCAGCGTGTCCCCTGAGAAAACCACATTAAGATCCTCAGAGTAGAACGTGATACTATCTGGCGAATGACCTGGCACGTGGGCGACTTTAAATTTCAGCTCACCCACCGTGAAGTTTTCCTCACCATCTAACAGAATATCAGGTGTGAACGGCTTTATGTTTACTGGAATACCCCAGTTCTCGCGCGCCTCTTTCTGGCGGATGAGTGACTCAGAATAGGGTGAGTGACTCACTACTTTCACACCCATCTCCTGGAGTGCTTGCACATCCTCTGTGTGGTCGAAATGCTGATGGGTCAGTAACAGATGCGTAGGTTTCAGCCCCTCGGACTTAATCAACTCATGGAAAAGTGCTGGTGCATCCACCACTACGCATTCACCCGCGTGATCGATGATGTATCCATTAGTAGAGACGTATCCTCCGGTGTAAGAAATAATTGGCATGCCAAAGTGATAGAGACTCAGCGGTGAAATGAAAATGAAAAATTTAGATGGCTAAAATTGACTGCTAGACTAGGAATTGTCTAATGAGCGTTTTGAAATTTTATTATCCTGGCACCATCGTATTACTTTTTAGCTCTATGTTGGTTGTCTTGACTGCGGTTATGGTGAGCGCAGAGGAGAAGCAGGCGTTCCATACTGCGTTGATTTATGACGATGTGTTTTTGGAACATGAGACTAGAAAAGGGTTTCCGGAACATGCGGATCGGCTCCGTCTATTGACCAAGCATCTCAGGCAGCATGATGTCTCGAAGCGATTACTGTGGGCAGTGCCGGATGAAAAAATTGATGCTCTGCGGTGGATCAAAACCGTGCACGATCCCGAGTATGTTGCGGAATTGAAACGAGCTTGTGAGGCGGGAGAAAAGTTGATGCACGGCAGCGCAGACACACCGATTTCAAAACGCACTTACGAGGTTGCTACAAAGGCGGTGGCTGGTGCACTGACGGCAGTGGATTTGGTAATGGAGAAGAAGGTGACGAATGCCTTCGCGGCACTGCGCCCGCCGGGGCACCACGCGATGCCGGATCGCGCTAAGGGTTTTTGTTTTTTCGGAAATGCAGCAATTGCTGCTCGATACGCGCAACAACATCACAAGTTGAAGCGTGTGATGATCGTTGATTGGGATGTGCATCACGGCGATGGCACGCAGGCGGTTTTTCTCGAAGATCCATCAGTCTATTTTTTCTCCGTGCATCAATATCCGTTCTATCCGGGACCAAGCGGATCGCCGGACATCAAGGGCAAGGGCGCTGGTGAAGGGTTTAATTTAAACGTGCCGCTGAAACCCGGAAGTGGAGATGCTGCAGTGATGAAGGTATTTGAAACGGAACTCTCCGATGCTTTCCGAAAATTCAAACCCGAACTGCTGATTATCTCCGCAGGCTTCGATGCGCACGAGGCGGATCCACTTGGCTCGCTTGGTTGGTCAAGTGAGACCTACGCGAAACTAACAGAAGTTCTCCGTGACCTCTGTCGCGAGCAAGGCCACGAGCGTATCGTCTCATTACTAGAAGGCGGCTATAGCGAACGCGGTATCACTGAAGGTGTGCGCCGCCATATTGAGGCACTTGAAGCTGCCGGCGAAGCTAGAAAAGAATAGGTGGTAGACCTATCTCGGTATCGAGCGCTGGGGGGAAGATCGAGTTTGATCAGGCGGATGGCTCGGCGTATCAGTTGAGCTGTTTCAATGGTTTATTCCATGATGACTTATATCCTGCGCCTATTGCGGCAAAGATTATTCCAGCAGCGATCAGCATTCCCATCAATAAACATCCTTGTAGTATGGTCATGCAAATGGTCGGGATGAACTCATGAATTCCACTAATTGGAATCACACCACGAAGGCTCTGATAGAATCCATGTGAGATGATGCCTGTGACAAAATCTGGTGCCCAGATGAACCCTGTATAGCTGGTGTAGTTGTCTAATGACTCATGGCCACCAAGAAAGAAAAATACCAGGCTCAGGACAGCAGGGAGAGATAGGATGAAAAGTATAAGTCTAAATCGTGTCCCAGCCTTGATCGCCTGCGCCATGAATCCCGTTGTGCAGATCCTATTCATATCCTTCATGCTGGTGAAGAATGCTAACATTAGCGCGAAGAGGGTAATCCCCACACCCATTGCGATGAAACTCTCTAGCGTATTCCAGTCGTGCAGATATGCGATGACTAGACTCGGGATAGAGTTGATAAGAGTATGAAATCCCCAGAACTTTAAGTTTCTGAAGAAGGTGGGGTAAGTGATGCTAAGATCCATGATGATGTTTTTATTAGAAATTACCTAGCCAGCTCATGCAGCGCTTCTCTTGATCGCGACACACACGCATGGACTGCTGAGCCAGCTAGGGAATAACACAGTTGTTTAGTTACAAAAAATTACTGATCAACTCCTCGTTGAGGCCTCCCGGTTTTCGCCCTATTCCTGACATGCTGCTCATCGAGTTCATCGGCCCAGTGCTGGATGAAAAATTTCTTTTCATCCAGCTCTAAAATCTTATCAGATTGGCCGATGATTGGTCTCAACGTGGTAGGCATCTGCAGTGTCACTAGCGTGAAGATAGCTGCCCATAGATAGAGATGGCGCGTATGGCTCATGCCAAATGCCTTGCCAGTCTTAGTCAGAAATTTCAGCCCCATGAACAAGCAGAGTAGCCAGATAGAGATGCATAGAAAGCCGAAGAAACTCATTGAGTCGCTACTGCTAGAAAACAACCAGATCACCGGGGAGAAGCCAATGAGAAGCAAGCTAGTGATGGCCATGGTGCAGCTCTGGATGCCGAGGATAGTAGAAAATTTCTTATCCAGCCCACCGATACAGCAGAAGATATACAGACTAGGCAGGCAGATCAGTGAGCTAAATAACACCCCTCCCACGATCTTCATCGGAGCCAGCCACATCTGCTCAGTAGCGCCCTGGAAGCTCCCAACGATAAAGCCAAATAGCGTGAGAGCAAAGACCGTCATCGCGAGTATGGGCATCCAGCGAACGTCCTCTTTATCATCCATGGTGTGAATCACGCTCAGCGGTTTCTTCAGTAGGTGATTGATGATGTTAGAGAAGCTATTGTCTCCCTCGATATAGGATTTCTCATAAGGTTTCTGAGGCTCGCGCACAGGTTCACTTTCAGGCTGAGGAGGATATTGGTATTGTGGTTCTTCTGGTTGCATTATTTCGTGGTGGTTAGTTGTTAGAAAATATTTTGGAGAGATCTGAAAATGGACTCGTAAAATGAACTTGCGAACTTGTCGTCTCGTAGAAACTGAATTGGGCTGCCTGGTGATCCGAAAAATGGTCGTGAAATCCAGCCGATCTGAGCGCCTACAAATAAGTTCCCTAATAGCCAGGCGATAAATGTCTGCATGCCTGCCTTCCTGGTGGTTGCATATTTTCTAAGCGCACCCAGTAGCATCGAGTGTGAGACGATCCCTGCATAGGAAATCATGAAGACATGAGTCAGTAGAGTGACGCTATGAAAGAATTTAGCGTCAGGACTCTCCGCAGCAGGACCCTGTATGGCCATGCCGATAGTGATAGGGCTCAGCGCACCGAGAATAAGAGCGCAGATGGCAAACGCGGTGAACAGAAATTGCATACTCTGACGCATGCTGATACCAGACCCCAGCACCATTGCTAACATACCATTAATCATCGCATTCACCGCCAGCGTGGCGATCACTACCAGCGGAAATTTTAACCCTGCATAGCTAGCCATCTCCCACCCCTGCCACAGCCCCATACTCAAGCCGTAACTGCCACAGCCGAGAATGATCAGTGGCAACGTGCGGCTCAGAACGAAAGTAGGAGACTGCTCCATCCAGCTATCGATCAATGCGCGGTCACCCCTACAGAGGGCAGGAATATTGCTGAAAAGTTGTGAGATTTTGCGGAACATCAATTAGGCTTATGGTGAGAGTCAGAGTTGGTTTCTTATTACAGAAATACTCTCTCAGACCTTTATGAAGCGATGATGAAGCGAATGTGAAAAGTAGATGAATTTCGTTTTAAAAAAACGTCAACCTAATCCCCGCGATCATAGCAAAGATAAGAATCAAATATTCAAACCCCTTCTGAGGGATACGATGGAGAAATTTCTTTCCCACAAAGATCCCAATCGCCAGCACAGGCGCCAGATAGAGATTGAACATCATCGTTTCCTTCGTGATTAAATTTAGCTGGGCGTTCAGTGGGAGTTTGGTCAAGTTCGCCACTAAAAAGAACCGGGCACAAACACCAATGAGCTCCATCTTAGGAAGCCGGATCGTCAGGAAATACAGCTGGAAGATAGGCCCAGCGGCATTTGCCAGCACCGTAGCGATGCCGCCAGAAGCTGCGGAAGAATAACGGAAGCCTGCCGACATCGCTAACCGCTCGATCTGAGCGCTATAAAATGCCCGCAGAATCTGGATTAGCGCCATTGCTAAAATAATGATCCCAATGACTGGCTTCATCACCTCATTCGGTAGATACTGCAGCAGGATAAACCCCAGCGTCATCCCCACAAGCGCAGGGAAAAGTAGCGGCCAGACCTGGGCCCAGCTCCCATATTTACGGAAAGCGGGATAGACCATCAGATCAGCCATGATGAGCAACGGCAGCGCAATCCCCAGAGATTCCTTCGCCCCAAATGTCTGCGCTAATAGATAAACCGCAATCAACGAAACCCCAGAAAATCCCGCTTTAGACACACCGATGCACAGCGCGGAGATGGCAAGGATGATTATGGTTTCAGTGGGCATGGTAAGCGCGGATAAATGAATTTGTTAGAGAGAAATGGCGAGGCAAGCTTGATCGATAGACATCGTTTGTAAATGGAATATTCGCTTGAAGTTGTGAGGGGGAGCTTATTCTAAGTTAGGATGAAATTGTCTCTAACACTTATATTATCCGTTCTCTTCACTCTGCTTCTCAACGCGCAGGTCTCAGAGATCAAGGACGAAGACGTGTCTCTTGTAGTGGAAGGGGAAATCCTTAAGGGAAGTATCACGCGTGGGCCCCTGCTGCTGGAGGTAAGGATTTAAAAGATCGAGTAGCCCTGATCTGCCATTGGTTGAGAATTTATCAAAAATAGTCACGTATCTTCTTCAACATCTACATGGTAAGTAGTGATCGCTTATTAGCGCTGCCAGAGTAAAGCTTTCCATATACTGCTAAATACCATTGAAAATTCACTAGCGGCATGTGCTATAATTTCATACAAATACCATTATGTCTGAAAATGCTCCAACACCCGATCCTGTCGTATCTGAATCAACCGAGGTAAAATCTAGCCCAGCGGGCTCACCATCAGGTGGAAGTAAGGTGCTTCCTATCTTGTTTATTTTGTTCATTCTCTGTGTTGTTGCTTCAGTGACGATTTATCTCACGATGGATAAAGAAGAGGGCATTATTCCTATTGCGTTTACGCCTATCGCTCTGGCGCTCTGGTGTCTGGGACAAATGTTGCACGCGATACGCTCTAAAAAGTCACTCGATAGCATCACGTTTTACTCGCATTCAGAATTCTTTTACTACTGGCCGCTGTGGTTAGTGAGTTTCATCTTTGGCGATATCACTTTATTCTTCGGATCACATGTGGCTGTGGAAGGTCTAGACACTAGCCTGCTGGTGATGAAACAAACCGGATACGGTCTGACTTACATCCTGGTAATGGGCTTTTCTTTATTCGCTACCGGAGTGAATCTACGTGGAGTCTGGGCATTGTTGACCCTAATTTGCATCGCCTTTGCTGCCTTTATTCTGCTCTATTTTGGAGTGTGGGACAGCGCCCTGAGCTGGGCGGTTAATCAACCCGTCTATCTAAATCACGGGTTCTATCTCGCTATTGGAGTGATACTTTTCATACCGTGGTGTGTGGTTGTGTTCCTGTTTGATACGCGGAAGTATGTGAAGATCGAGTCTAACACAGTGACGATCGTTTATGAAATAGGGGAAGGGGCGCGTGCGTTTGACACCATTGGGGTGATGATGGAGAAGAAGCTAGATAACTTCTTCAAGCACTACCTACTAGGATTCGGCTCTGGAGACCTGATCATCCGTACTAGCGGTGGTAGTTCAGAGGTTCTCTACTTACCAAACGTCCTACGCGTGGATCGAGTTCTTAGGGAACTGGATCACGTGCGTTCTCAGCGAGGGCGTCTTTAATGGTAGATTTGGTAAAGCGGATATACTCTTTACCTGATGTAGGATCTGCCTTAAACGATTAGATGTGAAGCAAACAATACATAAGGCGTTTATCTTGGGCGCGGGGTTAGGCACGCGGTTGAAGCCTCTGACTGATTCCCTGCCGAAGCCGCTGGTGCCGCTCTATCATGAGCCGCTAGTGAACTACGCGCTGCGGCACTGCCTGTCTGCGGGGATTACGCAATTCGCCATCAATACCCATCACCTTCCAGAGACGTGGAACCAGTATTATCCTGAGGGGAAATTTAATGGAGCGGGGATTGAGTTTTTCTATGAGGAGTTGTTGTTAGAGACTGGTGGTGGGATCAAGAACATTGCGTCATTTATCGGAGATGAGCCGGTGCTGGTTTATAATGGTGATATTTTAACTGATCTGGATGTCTCTGCCCTGATAGAAGCTCATATGCACTCTGGTGACGTGGCGACACTGGCGCTTTTCCCTAAGGGGCCGAACTGCAATGTGGCAGTGGAGGATGGTAGAATAGTCGATATACGCCATGCGCGCGGGGTGCATCCAGGAAATCACCAGTTCACGGGGATCTACTGCATCAGCCCAGAAATACTTGATCTCATCCCAGCTGGGGAGAAAATTTCTATCGTTCCTGCGTTACTAGAGTTGGTTTCTCAGGGGAAGCTTGGCGCGTTTGTTTCTGAGTCAGCCACTTGGCATGATCTAGGCTCGCGTAGTTCCTACTTTGAAGCTCATGCGCTGCTGCGAATGTCTAGCCAACCGATCCATGAAAAAGCAATGATTGACCCAAGTGCCGAGATATGTGTAGAAAGTTGTGTAATTGGCGATAACGCAATTATCGGCAGGAACGCTAAACTCAAGAATACCATCATCTGGCCAGGAGCCAGTGTGGAGGAAAATGCGGATCTAACTGATTGCATCGTGCGCCACTCAGCCAGCGGCAAGCACACCGGAAAAGATCTCTAATACAACTCAAATTTCACGCTCTACATCATGCCAGCAAACACATTACTCACCGCCATCCGTGCTCATTTAAAGCTAGTTCCCACGCACTCGGTCGTCATAGAGCCGATTACTAAGGGGGCATCTGGGCGTACTATTATCCGGCTCAAACCAGAAGGTTTCCCTACCTACATAGGGATCCACTACACGCTGGAGCGAGCGGATAATAAGAACTATTTGCCGGTGGCAGAATTTCTAACAAACGCCAAACTCAACGTCCCCCATGTGCTTTATGATAACATAGGTAGATGTTGCGCACTGGTAGAGGACCTGGGAGATCAAGACCTGCTCTCGATGCGTGATGAGCCATGGGAAACGCGCGAACCTGTTTACCGCTCCACCTTTGAACAGCTGGATAAACTCTTCTACACCCGGCCTCCAAAGGATCTAGAATTCCAACCGCCATTTGATCCAGAAATGTATGTTTGGGAGCAGGAGTATTTCTTCGATAACCTAGCAGAAACCTATCTCGGGATGTCCAGTGCCGAGACTCAAGCGCTAAGGGATCACCCCATACTCAAACATATGTCAAATGCACTTGGAGCATCGTCGCGGCACCTAGTGCATCGGGATTTTCAGTCGCAGAATATTATCCTGAAAGATGGCAAGGCTTACTTGATTGACTTTCAGGGGATGCGCCGTGGCAGACAGGAATATGACCTGGCATCACTTATCTATGACCCTTACATGAATCATTCTGCGGAGGAGCGCGAAAAGCTACTAGTCCTCTGGGAGGATGTCACTGAAGAGCGACCGCTGGATGATATTTTCAGCATGTGCGCCATTCAGAGGCTAATGCAGGCACTCGGTGCCTATGGAAATTTAGTCTCTAACAAGAACGAAGAATGGTTTGGCCAGCACATCCCGGTTGCGGCTAAATTATTGCGTGAACTTGTCACTGGCACTGACTACGCGGAGCCGATACTTCCCGTGCTAGACCTCGTAGATAGCCAGCTGTAAACATTGATTATCCCCTGTGAATCCTAACCGCCATAATAGTAAGGCCATCTTCCTAATCTTCATATTAGTGGCCATGCTGGGGTATTTCATCTTGCCCCTGCCACAAGTGCAGCAAAGTATCCCGCTCATCCTAGGAAAAACCATCGCTGAGCTGGACGTGATAGCGATCCCCAATGAGAAGACAGCCCTCTCTGAGCGAGAAATTCTCAGTAAGAAATGTGCCGAGGATCCTGTGCTACCGAGCTATCTAGTGTGCAGTATTGATGACGATCCTGACGGAACTAATGCCTACGGTATTTATGACCCCACTGACCTCGCAGTGACGGTGAGCAATTTAGTCCGTCTGAATACCAGGCACCTATTCTTAGGTACGCATTTGTACTGGCCAGATCTGCCATCTATAGAGAATAACACGCTTAACTCTCAGCTTGAGCTGTTAGATTCCTGTATCCTCTCAGTGCCTCTGCGCAGGTCGGCGGCGAAGGTAGATATCCCCAATTATCTGTTAGATTCATCCGTGGCATTAGCTGAGGTAAATGGTAATACGCTCACACTGCCTAGAGTCAATAATCTCAGTCTATTTCCAACCATGAAAATCCCCAATAACTGTAAAGTGGGTTTTTCCCAGCTGGAGAGTGAGCCAGAGACGAGCAACATACCACTACTGGCGGTCTGGGGAGACAGGGTGATCCTCTCGTCACTCCTGCTAGAGAGGATGCATCATTTGAATGCCAATCTGAAAGACATCCAGATCACCATTGGTAAATTCATTTCGCTAGGGGGGACGGGTAACGTCATTGCTATTGATGAGTTTGGTTATTTCAGCCCTACTATTTCTCCCGCAATTACCGAGCCGCACATTATCTCCGCCGATATTACATCAGTAAAAAAATCACCTCTTAGCACAGTAAATACCGTATTAACAGCCTCTGGAGTGCAGGCTGACAACTACCGAGCCATTGAATTTCCCGTGCAGCAACTCATACAGCTTGCGATGACACCAGTATACCAGCAGACAGTCAATTACCGGCGTATAGCATGGTGGGTGGAGTTGATTCTGGTCATAGTCGTGGCTTTTCTGATGTCATTTTCTGTTAGAAAGTCGGTTTTAAGTTATTATTCACGTGTTTTATCACTTGCTGCGGTGCTTATTCTAAGCAGTATGTTTCTCAGTCAGCAAACTACTTACTACTCACCTATAATCTATTTATTAGTTGCCCTTATCGTCTGTATGCTAGTGTTTCCATTTATCAGGAGGAAGGGGGATGCTACTAACGATCCCAACGAAAATGAGCACGGTCTCGATGAACTTCAAAATGAGACTGTTGCAACGATTCAGAAATAAGAAGCAACAAAAGTCCTTCCCGCTAGAGCCAAAACAAGCGTCCTAAAAATAATATGTCATTAAACCTCGATCAGACCATCAGCAAAGCCGCCACGCTCGTGGAGGCCTTACCCTATTTACAGTCCTTCAGAGGAAAGACCTTTCTCATCAAGATGGGTGGCTCCGCCATGGATGACCCGGAGTTGGTCAGGCAGGTCATGCGTGATGTGGTTTTTCTGGAGGTTGCTGGTATCAACCCCATTGTCGTTCACGGCGGCGGGAAAGCGATTTCTGCGGCGATGAAAGAGGCTGGGCTAGAGGCTGAATTTATTGGTGGTTTCCGAGTCACCTCACCAGAGGCGATTAACATCGTTGAGAAAACGCTCTCTGGAACCATCAACCCAAGACTGGTTAGCATGATTAGAGATTTTGGTGGGAAGGCAGTTGGCTTCCCCGGTACTGATGTCTTCACCGGCGAGCGGATTAAATCCAAAAACGAGCAAGGCGAGGAAGTGGATATAGGAAGAGTAGGGCAGGTCGTCAGCTGTAATATGCAGAAGATGAAGGAAGCCTTCGATGCCGAGATCGTCCCTGTCATTTCACCGCTAGCCTCAGAGCGAGGTAGTGGAAAGAAGCTCAACGTCAATGCAGACTTAGCCGCCGCCGCACTGGCCAAGGAGCTCAAAGTGACCAAGCTCATCTACCTCTCAGACGTGCCGGGAGTGATGCGGGATCCAGCAGATGAGTCCACCATCATCCCATCGATTAATCCAAGCTTAGCAGCAGATCTCATCCAGCAAGGTATTCTCTCAGGCGGGATGCTGCCCAAGGTGAACTCGGCGCTTGATGCTCTCCAGCACGGTGTAAGAAAGGTTCACTTCATTGATGGAAGAATGCCACACTCACTGTTATTAGAAATTTTTACCAAGTCGGGAATCGGCACGGAGATTGTTTCGTAATAAAAGAGGCATGCTATGATACCATCCTTACAGTGATAATGGATTGATCGTTTGATGGAATGATTTGAAAGTGCAGCAAAGCTGATTGGGGAAAGAGCAAAACAATAGAGCAAGATTAGCGGCGTTAGTCGTCAGTTGCATAGCCCGCTATGCGCCTTCCTCCATGCCAGAGAATGGCTTCTTCTATATTTCTAGCTCTTCCGTCATGGAGGAAGCGGGTATGCTTGGTTACTGTTTTTACGAGACCTATTCCCCAGAGAGGAGCGGTGCGCCACTCTTTACTAGAGGCTTCATAGTCTGGACTGTGGTCAGCGAGTCCGTCTCCCATATCGTGGAGTAGGAAATCCGTGTAAGGGTGGATAGTTTGATCAGTGAGTGAGCGGATAGGGTGATCTGAAGTAGTGATTTGTTCTAAGTTGCTTACATTGTTTTTAGTAGCTGATTATTTATTGTCGTGTAATTTCATTTTTTTGGTAAATTATGCGTAGTATGAATTTTCGTAACGAGAAAGACACGATGGGGATCATTGCAGTTTCTAATGATAAATTATGGGGAGCTCAGACTCAGCGCTCAATTCATCATTTTCCTATAGGCCCTGCTGGCTCGATGCCTATAGAGGTGATTCAGGGATTTGGTTATTTGAAGAAAGCTGCAGCGTTAACAAATTACCGTCTAGGTTGCCTAAGTAAGGCTAAAGCAGATCTTATTGCCCAAGCTTGCGATGAAATTATTTCAGGGTCTCTTGATGAACATTTTCCTTTAGTGGTCTGGCAGACTGGCTCGGGGACGCATACTAATATGAACTGTAATGAGGTGGTCGCTAATCGTTGCCATACTCTGGGAGGCGGGGTCTTAGGAGAAGGTAAGCAGCTAGTGCACCCAAATGATGATGTGAATAAATCTCAGTCTTCTAATGATACGTTTCCTACTGCGATGCATATAGCTGGTTATAAGCTTATTGTTGAGCAGACTATTCCTAAGATTACAAAGCTAAGGAATACTCTTGCCTTGAAATCTGAGGAGATGAAAGAGGTGGTGAAAATAGGGCGGACTCACATGATGGATGCGACACCTCTGACCTTAGGTCAGGAGTTTTCAGCTTATGTTGCGCAGTTAGATTATGGACTAAAGGCATTACGTAATACTTTAGATCATTTAGGTAATTTAGCGCTGGGGGGGTCGGCAGTGGGTACTGGGCTAAATACACCTAAAGGCTATGCCGAAATGGCAGCAGCAGAAATAGCAGAACTGACTGGTCATCCATTTGTAACGGCTCCTAACAAGTTCGAAGCTCTGGCTACGCATGATGCTATAGTGGAGTCACACGGGGCTCTAAAACAATTAGCGGTTTCGCTGATGAAAATATCTAATGATATTCGCTTACTTGTATCTGGACCTCGCTCGGGGATAGGTGAGTTGATTATCCCTGCGAATGAACCGGGCTCATCGATTATGCCCGGGAAGGTGAACCCCACACAGGTAGAGGCTTTATCGATGGTGTGCGCGCAGGTGATGGGTAATGATACAACAATTACTATTTGCGGCTCTAGCGGTCACTTTCAGCTGAATGTTTATAAGCCAATTATTATTAATGCCTTTATACAGTCTGCTACCCTATTGGGTGATGCTTGTGAGGCGTGTAATGATCATTGTGTAGTTGGTATTGAACCTAATCTTTCGCGGATTAGTGAGCATCTGCATAATTCTCTTATGCTGGTGACGGCTCTAAACAGGCATATCGGGTATGATAATGCAGCGCTCATCGCGAAGAAGGCGTATGAGGATAATATCTCACTTAAGAAAGCGGCATTAAAACTAAAGCTACTGACAGAGGAAGAATTCGACCAATGGGTAGTACCTGAGGAAATGGTAGGAACTTATTAGAGATCAAAATAACCAATCATCTTGGGACAGCTTGCATGCTACGGATTTAAGTATGCAAGGGAGGGTTGGATTTGGGGAAAACTGAGATTATAGAACTCTTCTACCTAATGATTATCACCATGCAGAAGTGAGAGCGTTTTCTAGCATCTAATAAATATAAAGAGAATTAAGCTATTTTAATAGTTATCACAGATATATTTTAGAGCTTTAGCATTACAAAAACTCTCTTAAAAATATTTTTTAGAAGTCACAAAATTGTTCAAGATTAGGATGAGGTCAGAGCTAGCTGAGGGATCATTCACCTGCGATCTTTCTGGGAATGTTTTGAACCCAGTTTTTCCAGACCTTCATGAAGCCACCGATGGGCTCCTTGGGAGCGAGGACTTTTAGTTTGGATCCAGTACTAGAAAAACTTACCTCTTTGTGTCTGCCTAAATACTCTCCATCCACTTCGATCGGGACATCGCGGTCTGAGATGACTTTGAACTCAGCAGCCTGCACGTATTCCACGGATGATTTCACTAGGTCTAGCACTCCTGCCATGCCTTTTAGGGTGTCGACTACAAATTTGTAGCCGGTTTCCTTGAAGACTAAGATGTCTAAGAGGCCGTCGTTGTTGTCTGCCTTTGGGAAAAGTCTGACTTGACCACCGTAGAGCTCGCCATTTCCTGCCAGAACAGCAACGCCCTCAATCTCGCGACCGTCGCTACAGATAAGTTTCATCTTAGGAGGGTCTTCGCCGAGGAGTTTCACCGCGCTCATGAGATAAGCGAGTGGGCCAAGGAGTTTCTTGGATTCGGGAGTTGTATCTTCTATCACCTGAGCATCAAAACCTATCCCCGCCATCTGTACAAATGGCTGGTCATTAGCGCAAAACAAATCTACTTCAGTGATGTGACCTTCTTTAATGACTTGGAGTGCGCGTTTGAGGTTAGACCTTTGGACCGTCGGCACAGGAATGCCCATTTCTCTGGCAAAAACATTCATCGTTCCTGTTGGCAAAACCCCCAGAGCGGTATCAGAACCGATGAGGCCCATGATCACGGCATTCAGTGTACCATCACCACCTGCAGCGAGAACTACTGGCTCGCCATCAGCGGCAAATTTGGCTGCTAGCTCGCGTGCGTCATCGATCCCGCGTGTGGCGTAGAGTACAAAGTCGCTAGCATTAGCCATCAGGAACCTTAGCGAGCGCCTGCCTCTGGTGCTGCGTGCATTAGGATTAAATAAGACTGGATAGCGATGATTTTTATCGATTTGTTGCTCTTCAGGTAGGCATTCGATGCCGAGTTCTAGCAGATTTTTGCGCACAGATCTGAGTGGGAATCCGACCACATTTGAGTAGCTGCCGGTGACCTTTCGCACGATCATTTCGCCATATTCCTGCACTGCGTAGCTACCGGCTTTGTCCATGACATCGACCTTTTCTAGATAGCTCACGATGAGCTCCTCGGTCAGTTCCTTAAACGCCACCTCGGTGATCTCATGGAAGGTTCTTATCTTCCCATTGTGAATGATACAGACTCCTGTGCATACTTGGTGGGTTCTGCCAGAGAGTTTCTTTAGTGTGGCGATGGCCTCGGCTCGATCACGTGGTTTTCCGAGCGGGATACTATCGATATAAACTAAGGTGTCCGCTCCTATTACCACGTGGTGCTGGTGTTCAGCTCTGCCGGCTATGGCGGAGGCTTTTGACTGTGCGTTCATACAGCAGAGCTCAAGTAGGGGAGTCTCGTGGCAGTGAATTTCTTCAGCTGGCGATGGGATAATTTGGAAATCTTCTACCAGCGTGGAGAGGAGTTCTTTCCTTCGCGGTGATGTTGAGGCGAGGATGATTTCGAGTTTGGCGCTCATTTGTCTAGCAGCTCCGTTGTCTCACAGCTTCGTAAAGACAGACTCCGGTGGCCACGCTCACATTGAGGCAGTCCACCTTGCCAGCCATGGGTAAGCTAATGAGGAAGTCACAGTTTTCTTCGGTGAGTCTGCGCATCCCGGCGCCTTCCGCTCCCATCACGATACCTAGAGGGCCTTTCAGGTCAGCTTGATACAGAGATTGGGTCGCTTTATCACTGGTACCTAAAAGCCAGATTCCGTAGTCTTTCTGAAGCTTCTTCATGGTGCGTGAGAGATTAGTCACCCTCACGAATGGGGTGGTCTCGGCGGCACCTACTGCCACTCGTTGGACAGTTTCTGTGAGGCCTACGGATTTATCTTTAGGCGCGATTACGGCATCCACTCCTGCGCCATTTGCGGTGCGTAAAACTGCACCTAAATTATGCGGATCTGTGACACAGTCTAGTATTAGGACGAAGGGGTTCTCCTTACCGCTTAGGATAGATTCTAGCGCGTCCTCTCCCTTAGCGAGTCCGCCACCACCCTTCATGTCTCTACCACGGGCGTGCTTATTTTCTCTGGCTTCATGTTCAGTTCCTTTCTTCCGCATGGTAGCGAAAATATCCTAGTCATCGACGAGTTGAAAGCCTTTTGTAGCAGAATGATCATCGCTGATGAAAGAATCACTAAGCCTCGGCGTATTAATACCCCATGATGTCTAGGAAAGATATTCCTTTTGGATTTACGGTTTTGGTACTCGCCTCTTTAGCACTCACTCAGTGTGCTGTTCAGGAGGTGAAGCAGGAGCTGAGTGAGAGTGTGGAGAGGAAGGGGGCATCTTTCGCCCATGAGTTATCGGCTCAGTCTCCATTTAAGAAAGTAGAAATGTCTTGGAGGGAAGCCTCTGAGCTGATGAAGGAGAGGAATTCTAAATACCGACAAGCGATCATCGATAAAGAAGAGTCCCTGATAAAAAGAGGTCTGGTCAATAATTTCACTTTTGAAGTACGCAAGAGCCTCACTGGTAGTGTGCAGACTACGCTCAATCCGAGCGCGATAGCGAAGGCGATGAAAGACCCCGTGGCATCGCTACCTGGGCAGCTAGAATCCATCACAGATCTAAAAAATATCTATCATTCACTCACTCAGTCTGAGTGGGGACGGATCTCGCAGAGTGTCCGGGCAGATGCTGCCCAGCGAAGAGAAATGGTGAACTTACACGTGCTTTTCTGCCAGAGTGAAAATCTAGAGAAAGCAGAGAGTAATCTGGAAAGTCTCATTGTGATACTATCAGCGGACGGCTCTATGAATCTTAATAAAGCGATGACTGTTGAGCTAGCTAAGACGCAAGCGATCCTAAAGAAGGAACGAGGGCAATGGCTAGATCAGGTGAGAAATTTCTTTAATGCTGAGTACTATGATGTGGAATTTAATAATTATAAAAGGAAGCTGAGCTTTTACCGTGAGGTCAATAATCCAGATTTTTCTGACTGGGAACGCTGGCGGATGTTAGAGAATTCTCATCGGCTTGCTGTTGAGTTACAGAGACAGCACAGTGAAGAAAAGCCGGCGCTGCCCGGCATCAATCGGATTACCCGGAATTTTGGAATGATACAACTAAGGAGTGATTTAGCGCAGCAATCGGCCCTCAATGAGGATATGGTAAAGGAGGTGCGGCAAATGCTCAAGAGCTGGCGTAATTTGAAACAAGTGCAACTGAAAATAGCACGCTCAGAGGTGAATCCTCTCCAAGTTGTAGTGGCGAAAAAGCCTAGTTTAGCAGACCTGAAGCGTGTCACGATAGTGTATCAGCTGAAGAAAAGTGAGATAGAACAGCTCAAAGCGTTCTGGATGATCGATGAGAAATGCTGGGAGATATAGTATTATACCATCCTCACATTTATACTGGATTGATCGTTTGATGGAATGATTTGAAAGTGCAGCAAAGCTGACTGGGGGAAGAGCAAAACAATAGAGCAAGATTAGCGGCGTTAGTCGTCAGTTGCATAGCCCGCTATGCGCCTTCCTCCTGCCTTGCTCCTCTCACTATTTTGTTTTTCTATCAAACCACTATCACTGTTCAAATGGTATTAGTCATCACAAGCTGTTGCCTATTGAAGCTTGGGTTGGAAGCTGGACATAGTATTCTACCGATTGATATAGGGTTGATTAGGTATTTAGGTCTTAGCAAGTTGACAAATAAAAATACAATGTGAAAATAGTATTTATGAAACGAATCATGATACTCACTACGCTGTTGCTTCCCATATTGGCGTTCGATGCTCAGGCTCAGGAAGTGACAAAAGAAAAGATGACGAAGAACGTTCCTAAATATCAAACAGAAGCGCCACTACCAAAAGGTTGGCCTACTCCAGGACCGTATGATCTAGTGAGTGAGAAGAAATTCCCTGCCTACCGTGCAGCCTATACTGATGGATCATGGCAGAACTTTGCCTTTATGAGGCTCTTCAAGCACATTAAGAACAAGGATATCCCAATGACTTCCCCTGTGGAAATGGAGATGGAGGAGAACAACGAGAATCTTAAGATGAAGTCGATGGGATTTATGTATCAGAATACTGAGGTGGGGCAAATTGGCAAGGATGGTGAGAAAGTAGATGTCCGTGATGTCCCCGCCACGATGACACTCTGCTACACTTGGCAGGGGAAAAACTCATCGAAGACCCGCAAGGTGGCAAAAAAAGCGCTCGAAGTAGAGCTAAAGAAACGCAGCATAGAAGGAACAGACTACCGCATCCTCGGCTACAACGGTCCAGGTGTTCCTAACGATAAGAAGACTTGGGAAATGCTCGTAGTGCTAGCGAAGAAGTAATCGAGATACCTTGCAGATAAAGGTAAATTCTTAGCGAGATTATCTAGTTATGGAGAGGGTGTGGTAGTGAGCTAATTACTGATCGATGATAGACCTCAATGTTCATTATACCAAATAAAGTCAGCCTGTTTAGATACACGATGATTTTTAGTAAAATTAGTGCGTGTTTTTCCAGAAATACTGGATAAAAGTATTCTGAACATGAAAGTAATCGGTCTATGAAAGTAATCGCAATAGCAAATCAGAAGGGGGGAGTGGGGAAGACTACGACGACTATTTCGCTGGCAGCTGGACTGGCTAAGTTGGGGAAGAAGGTGCTGTTACTAGATCTGGACCCGCAGGCAAATGCTACTTCAGGGCTGGGGATAGATGCTGATAGTAGTATCTATTTCCCACTGATCGGTGAGGCTGAGATCCTAGATAAGGTGATCTCTGCTGAGCGTGAGAATTTATACATCGTCCCATCTGGGATGGATCTCTCAGGGGTGGAAATAGAGTTGGCTCGTAGGGATGACCATCTCACATTTCTCCGCGATATGCTGGCTGGAGTACGTGAGAGCAAGGATTACGACTATTGTCTGCTAGACACACCACCGAGTCTGGGAGTGCTCATGACTTCTTCACTGGCATCTGCGGATGAAGTTTTGATCCCGCTGCAGTGTGAGTATTTCGGACTAGAGGGGCTGGCGAAGATCATCCATATTGTTTCTCAGATCAAGGAAAGTGGAGCAGCCCCTGGGCTGACTCTCGGTGGGATCATCATGACGATGTATGATGGGCGCACGAATCTTTCTAAACAGGTGGTGGATGAAGTAACCAAGCATTTTCCAGAACAAGTCTATGACCGTGTGGTGCCAAGGTCGATCCGTATCGGCGAGGCGCCATCGTTTGGCAGAACGATCTTTGAGCATGACTCTGGTGGATCTGGCTCACGAGCCTATATGGCGATAGCGCATGAGTTCCTGGAGCGGCAGGGCGATCCGCCTGCGGAGTAAATTTCTATAAAAATGGGTTGCTAATTTTCTGCGCTAGGCTTAAGCATTGCTCCGTCAGGAGCTGTGGAGTATTGGCAGGTGAATTCCGCCAGGCCTTAATCGGAGCAACGGTAATTTGTCCAGTATTGCCGCAGTTTCCTGGCACTTTTTTGTTGTGTCAAGTGATCCACATTTTGCTAAATGTCATTATATTGCATTTACAACGCAACTATTTGTTTGATAAACTGTTTAGTATTAAAATACCACTTTAAAACATGTCTGAATTTACCGCGCCCAGTGTGGAGGAACTACAGTCCAAATTTCCCTTCCATGATATAGTAAGCTTCATCGCCCAAGGGGGGATGGGAGCAGTGTATTTGGCTACCCAGAGATCTCTGGATAGACCGGTGGCCATTAAGATATTGCCGCAGGAATTCGGTGAGGATGAGGACTACCGTGTTTCGTTTGAGACGGAGGCGAAGGCGATGGCGAAGCTGAACCACTCTAATCTAGTGGGGATTTATGATTTTGGTGATATTAATGGGATGCTTTATATCATCATGGAATACATTCCTGGGAGGTCGCTATTTGATATAGCACATGGGGATCAGGTGGATCAGCTAGAGGCTGCTAGATTGATCGCAGATATGTGTCAGGGATTAGATCACGCACACACAGCCGGGATGCTGCATCGAGATATCAAGCCTGCAAACGTCCTGATCGATGATGAGGCGAAGCCTAAGATAGTAGATTTTGGTTTGGCGCGTCCGCTAGGTGAGGAGCAGACTGCGGGAGTTGTGTTTGGGACACCAGGATACACTGCTCCAGAGGTGCTGACAGATCCACTTGCGGTAGATCAGCGCTCAGATATTTTTTCTATGGGAGTGATGCTCTATGAGATGCTAACTGGTCATTTGCCGAGAAATCCCATTGTGCCGGCATCTGCTGTCTCAGGTTCAGATACGAGGTTTGATAGAATTTTAAATAAGGCGATTCATCCAGATCCCGCTCAGCGTTACGATTCATCTGGTGAGATGGCATTAGCGTTGGAGGACTTGATTACAAAATTTGAACAAGCTCCTGGATTACTCAGATCGGGCCCCTTGGCAAGGCAATCTAAAGTTTTAGGTGCTAGGCCAATGGCCGCTGGCGTTTTAATTTCTGCTGGCAAACCAGTGCTAATGAGCAGTAAACCTAGAGGTAATACAGGTTTTATGGTGGGTCTAATACTAGCACTTGTGATGGGTGTGATATTCATAGCTGGCATGGCTGGTGATGCTGGTGATGCTGATCCAAAAGGGCTGACTGCTGCCGAGATAAGAGAGCAAGAGCAGAAGGAGGAAAAGAAACGGCTAGAGGCAGAAGAGACACGGATGGCTGAAGTTGCCAAAAAGAGGCGTGAGTTTAGTGAGCAGAGTGAAGAAAAACGCAGGAAATTAGAACGGGAAGAAGCGAGAAATCGTGAGGAACAGCGAGGCAAAGAAGCATTCGCTGAAGAACAGCGTAATAAAAAGCAACTACGTGCAAAGGAGGAAGAATACAAGCAAGCGATAGCAGAAGCAGAGGCGAATAAAAAAGTGGTGATAGTGGCAATCTATGATCATGAGGGCTTCATCGCTGAGGAAAGAGCACGTATCACTGAGCGTGCGGCCACGTTGACCAGAGACTATAAAGAAGAGACTGATAAAATTCTAGACCGAGAAGAGAGAGATGTGAAGAGGGCGGTGAGGAGATCGACTGGGGAGTATTTAAGCAAAGTTCTGGAAGCTAAGGTAGAAGAGTTTTTTGAAAAGTGGAAGAAAGGAGAAAAACGGCAATTCTTCCCTGAAGAGACACCTGCAAAAGTAATAATGGCACTCAATGAATTCATTTCCGAGATAGCAAAGTTAGATGAGAAACTCCTTAATGATTTAGCTAGATATCAGGATACCTATGCTAAGGTGCTGCACAATAAGTCTCTAACGCTAGAGAAGGAAAATGTGATTTCTTCTGTAGAAGCTATCAAGGCAGAACTCGATGCACTGACTAATAAGACATACTTTCTAGCGATAGTAAGCGATGAGAATCCAAGCCCTGATGATTTTTTAGAGGAAGATGAGGATGAGGAATTTGAAGAGGGTTTTGAAGTGGAAGAAGATCGGGAAAAGAGGAGAAGAGAAAGAAGAGAAAGAAGAGAAAGAAGAGAAAGAAGAGATGAGAATTAAGAGTTACTTCTATCTTAGCTCTTGCTAACCTCAAATCCATCCAAATAGCGGGGTCTCATCATAGCCTGAATGATGAACCCTAGGCCGATTATGATCATGAAGAGTGATAGAAACTGTCCCATGGTAAACGTGGTGCCAAAGTAGCTGACATCTTCTGTCTCTTGCTGGCGGAAATTCTCCATTGTGATGCGGAAGATCGCGTAAAAGAAGAAAAACATTCCAGTTAGGATTCCGTGTGGAAGCTTACGGAAGCACATCCTAGTGATAAACAGGATCAAGAATAGTGCCATACCCTCACCCGCAGCCTGGAATAGCTGAGATGGATAGCGGGGCTCTAACAGATCCCCGATAGCTTGTCTCACAGGCTCATGATCACGGATAGATGCTTCCAGCCTAGTGCCTTCTTGGTTAAGCAGAGTCAGTAATTCATTATACTGCGTGGTACCTGGCTTATGTCCATAGACCTGTATTTGATTTTGTAATTCTTGCACTTTTTCTAGATAGGCGGCGTAATTTGCATCACCGTTCTGTGCTATCGTGCGGGCTTGATCTCGAAGCTCATATTCTGGAGCTGTAATATCATAGAGGGTTTTTGGAAACTTCATCGACCAAGCGAAAGTTTTATCGATTCTACCATAAAGCTCGCCATTGATAAAGTTCGCGATCCTACCAAACATAATCCCCAGTGGGGCCACGACGCAGAGGCCATCGCCTAGACCAGTCCAAGATACTTTCTTCCTCCAAGAGTAAACTAAGGTGAAAATCATCAGTCCTAAGATACCGCCATGGGATGCCATGCCGCCTTCCCAGACTTTGAAAATCATGACAGGACTCGCTACGAAATCTTCCCATTGGTAGAAAATAATATTTCCAATTCTACCTCCGAGAAAGACGCCAAAGATGGCTGCTAGGGTGATAAAGTCACTCGCTTTTTCTCCGGGTAGAACCCAGAGTTTTTTGTCACCTAGCTTTTTCAGCAGGAAAAAACCTACGACGAATGCCAGTAGGTATGCCATCCCATACCAGCGAAGCTTAAGAGCATCACTGATGGAAAAGATAACGGGGTCAATATTATGAACATAAGTTGCGAGCACAGAATGATCATATGGAGAGATCTCTAGATGTAAAGCATCTGAAGTATCTGCTCTAAAAAAAAGAAATCTGCCTTAAAGTCTGTAAAAGGTAGCTGAGTGTTGGATTAAAGCTCTTAACTAAGACAAGTGAACTAGTAGCTAAAATCTACCTTCTGCCACCAGCGTGCTTTGTAGAACTTCGCTCCTTTGTTGGTATAGCGCTTATTAGCTGTTGGCTTGATTTGGATCACACTATCGCTTTGCCAGCTGCCGGATCTCTCCATGTCCTTTGGATCACTCGCCCAGATGCTGCCGTTTTGATGCTCACTGGCACTCTTGATTTCTCTCAGATCTGATATCTTCTCGAATGTTTCAGCCTTGAGGTCGAACAGAAATAGAGCATCGTTATTACTCACTAATAATTTTTTCCCGTCACGCATGGGAAATAAATCATGACCAGTTGGGGTCATTGGTAACTTGAATTTTTTGAGCAATACCAGCTTGCCCTTGATGTAGTTGTATTGATAAAGAAGGTCACCTAATACCCAGAGTTGGTTGCTTTTCTTATCCCAAACTAAACCGTGTGCGTATGGGAGCTCTAAGTCTGTGAAATCATCTTCTGATCGATGAACCCTTAGTTTGCCGTCTTCGCTACTAGCGGTCACAATGGCTCCATCCGGTAAGATTTCTGCTGAGTGACAGCTTTTGTAGGAGGTATATTCTTTGATGACTTTCTTGTCTTGAAAACGAATAAGTCTCACGCTTCCCTTGTAGGATATAAGGATGTGAACCACTCCATCTAATTCCACTCGCTTAGCATCTCTTGGTCGGTGTGGAAATGGTTTTCCATCGTCGGCAGGGTAGCACCAAAGAGTCGTCTTCCGTTCGGTTTTTGATAGCGGATCGATGAGGCGGATACGGTTATCAGTCTGCCCAGAACACAGCAGAGCTACCGTTTCAGATGTGATTTTCTCATCGGCGGTGACGGTATTTGAGAGCAGGGCTAGAAGAGCGATGAATAGGTTTTTCATGATTACCATACTTAATCAAATCTATACTTCTGTCACTTCTTATTCGTAAACCTATAGTGTGACACAAACCACTCCTCGCCATCGCGGAAACCCCAGAGCTCGGCACAGGCCATGTAGAAGCAGCGCCAGTAGACCCACCATTTTACCGATTGATCTTTACCGTAGGTTTCTTCGATGAGGGGGAAGAGTTTTGCTTTGTTGGCGTCCATAAGGTCTAGCCAGGCGTTGCTGGTTTTTTCGTAGTGCGTGCCATTCACTTGCCAGTGGTCATCGATACTGAGATGATCTTGGAAGTAGAGTAGTAAATCATCTGAAGGCATCTGGCCACCAGTGAAGAAATACTTGCTCATCCAGTCATCGTCACTCGTTATCTCGAAGTGGTAGGAGGTGTCTTTATGGGTGAAGATGTGGACGAAGAGCTTTCCATCTGGCTTTAGCCACTCACTGATTCTTCCTAACAGAAGCTGGTAGTTCTTCATATGCTCGAACATTTCTACCGATACCACGCGGTCGAATATACTTTCACCCTCGCCACTATAGTCGATCATATTTACGGTTTTTACCGTCACATTATTCAGCCCACGTTCTTCGAGTTTGGAGTTAATAAACTCACGTTGAGTGTTCGAGTTAGAGATCACAGTGATTTCGGATTTTGGGTAATGTTTCGCCATCCAGAGAGTGAGCGATCCCCAACCACAGCCTAGCTCTAGGATACGGTCGCCATCGGTGATATCTGCGCGTTCACAGGTAAGTTTTAGCATGCGCGCCTCTGAAGCTTCGATATCATTGCTGGTCTCACCGTCTTTCCAATAGCCTGAACTATATTTCAAATGCGGTCCCAGGCATCCTTGGAAGAATACGGTCGGTAGTTCGTAATGTTGTTCGTTGGCCTCATCGGTGGCGATGGCTAGCGGGCTGTTCTTGAGGTCCTCGACATGGTTGATTAAGGCCGCTTGACGATCCTCGCAGTTTTCAGGACGGACTTTTTCCAGAGTTTTCAGGAGTCGCTTTCGGATACCGAAGCGGATGAGTGAGTCAGGGATACGGTCGTTTTCTAGCCAGTCATTAATGTTTAATTTCATGATGTTTTATTTTTGCTTTTGAACCAGGGGATGAACGCGCTGGTAGTTTGTTGATATTGTCTGTAGGCATCACCTCTGCTTTTTAGAAGAGAGCGTTCTAGAGGTGGGATGCCAGTTACTTTGGTGAGTAGGAAGATCATAATTAGAGGGGCGTGGATGGTGTATATTCCACTGGGAGCATTACAGCAGAAAAGGTAGATACCCAACCAGATGACAGCTTCAAAGAAATAGTTAGGATGACGGCTATAATTCCATAATCCGATTTTACAGATTTCGCCGCCACGTTGACTTCTAAATTTAGCCAGTTGCTGGTCTGAAATAGTTTCACCGATTAATCCTATAATGAAGATAGATAGGCCGATCCATTCCAGCCACTGAATGGGAGTGTCTAATTGTGAGGAGAAGTAGAAGGGAAGCGATAGTAAGAAAACTAAGGTTGAGTTGGTAAGAAAAATGAGTAAAAAGTTTCTGTTTGCATGCTCTCCCCATTGATCTCGCATGTCTTTATAGCGTGGATCTTCTTTAGGGTGATGAGAGTAGATTCGCTTTGCGAGATGGCTGCCGAGCCTGAGTGACCAGATTAACGCCATGGCTAAGAGGATGATTTTTCTATCGCTACTTCCCTCTAATGAAGAAATATAGATGAATACTGGGATGCCTAGGCTGAGCGCCCACATAGCATCTACAATACTCGCATTCTTTATTTTCATGGAGGCGATCCACCCGATCGCAAAAATTATCGTGAGGACTAAAAAAGTAAGGATTAATAAATTCATGTTTGAGGTTTATTAGAGTTCTTATTGGTATATTTCCTTAGCAGGTAGTGAAAGAAAAAGTAGAGGGGGATGGCGAACCATGGGGCAATGATTGCCCATGCCTCTATTCCATAAAGCGCGGTCATGCCGAAATCCTTGATGAATTGGAGTGGGTCATCTTTGAATTTCACTAGTAACTGAGGAATACTAAATGGGATGTGTGGAGCTCCGTTGATGGATTCACCAATACGAATAAAAACTAGGATTAAGCCGAGATGAAGTGGGTAGAATAGGGTTTTGAAAAGAAGCAGGAATGGAAGATTTAACCTCAAGATATATCCAGCGAATACGCTGAGAAGGTTAGTAGTACCTAGAACTGGAAAAGCAGAAATGACTGGTGAGATCGCCATTGTGAGCGCGATTTTTTCCACGGTAACTCCACGTGTCAGTTGCTGTTTGATCGGCTTCACCACAAACCTTTTCCATAATCTGGAGAGCTTGCTTTTTGGTGCCGAAACTGTCTGTTCTTGAGTCAAATCTTTGAGGTTTATTATCTAACAGGGATAAGTTTTTCGTTGTTTGGCTTAGTGTAGATCGCCTGCACCACGCTGATGTTTCTGGTGGCAAAGGCGGCTTCACAATACTTGAGATAATAGTTCCATTTACGGATGAAAGCATCATCAAATCCCTGCGCCTTTACGGCTGGTAGTTCAGCGTTGAAGCGGTCATGCCATTCAGATAGTGTTCGCGCGTAATCCAGTCCCATATCGTCGACCTGGAAGGTCGTTAACTCGCCAGTTTTTTTCATTACTTGACTGATGCGTCCCAGTGAGAGCAGCAACGAGCCCGGGAAAATATGGCGCTGGATGAAATCCACGCCGCGCTTGAGTTCATCATAGCGGCTATCTGGAACGGTGATGATCTGGATTCCTAGTGCTCCATTTGGCTTGAGTAATTCGTTACATTTCTTGAAGTAAACTGGTAGAAATTTATCCCCTACAGCTTCTAGCATCTCGATAGAGACGATGTGGTCAAATTTACCAGTGATCTCGCGATAGTCTTGTAGTCTCAGGTCAATCAGGGTTTCTAGTCCGGCATCTTTAGCACGCTGATGACCGTAGTTTAGCTGTTCTTGAGAAATGGTGACACCTGTGACTTTACACCCATAGTGAGCTGCCGCATGACAGGCAAAGCCCCCCCATCCGCAGCCTATTTCTAAGACTTCGTCACCTTTTTTGAGCTGGAGTTTCTTACACAGGGCATCGTACTTTTCAAACTGGGCTTCTTCTAATGTGGTGTCTTTCTTTGTGAAAATCCCGCTCGAATAGGTCATTGATGGATCTAGAAATAGCTTATAAAAATCGTTTCCTAGATCGTAATGCTCAGAGATATTTTTCTTACTAGTGCGAATGGTGTTAGCTCGGGCGATGTGGAAGAGCTTGTTGATAAATTTCATTTTATTCACCGCTCTAAGCTTATTAGAAGACGCTTGCGCTCCCATTTTAGCCTTCATATTACGGATGAACCACGTGATCACCGCTTTGATGTCAGGGGTGTCCCAGATGCCTTCTATATAAGCTTCACCTAGACCTACGTTTCCATAGGCCACTCCGCGTCTAAAGAATTCGTTGTCCTCGTTGAGGAGGATCTCTGCTTCGATCTCGTGACTCTCAGCTCCGTATTTCTGTTCTGTGCCATCGCTATAACGGAGCAGCAGTCCTCCTACGGGCATTCCAGAGAAAAGCTTGTGGATGACTTTTTGTTGCCAGACATACCTGACTGGAGTGGTTATTTCGAGAGTGCTAGTAGCTGGTTCGGGCATAATTATTTTTTTGTTAGGCTTTTATGCGGGCGCAACACATTGGTCTGACCCGCGGCTGTGCCTGATTTGTTAGAGATAGGGAATTTGCGCAACCACATTAACAAGGCATGCCAGTGGATGAGGAAAATAACGCGTAGCGTGAGTAAGGGATATCTGATGATGTACCAGCTGAGTCGCAGTGAACTGAATGATTTTTGGTGACCTCTAATAGTACTTACAAGTACGATGCCATCCTCATCTTCATCATTAATGTTGACCGACCACTTTTCATTCTTCGGTCCTATCTGGAAGTCGAATTGGTCATTCACTTTTGAAAACGGGGAAACGTAGAAATCCTTTGGTGTCTTCCGCCTGAACCATCCGGGCTTCTCTTTCTTGTCGATGAGAAATAATTTTTTCTCATGAAATGTGTTTCCCACTTCTGCTACCGTCGCGATGACTTCACCAGACAGATCTTCGATATAATAGAATGATACAGGGTTAAACTGATATCCGAAGATGCGAGGGAAGGTCTGGAGTAGGCAACGAGAGATTTTTGTGAGGTCAAAGCTTTGAGCAGAGAGAAAATCTAACAATTTCTGTTTGATGGTCTGGTCAGATTTTTGTCCGAGGTAATCAGCATCTCGTATGGAATAGATATTCCAGCGGTTTCTGCTGAAAATCCAGTGCTTCTTAGCGAGTAAATCTAACTCATCGAGATCGATCGACATCATGAACACCGAGTAGGCAAACTGCCGCTCAGCGGGCTTTAGCCGTTTATGAAAAATAGTGCACTGGTAAAGTGAGGAGTTCATTTCCAGACATCCCTTCCTAGTAAAGTCTCACAGAGAGTGACTGCTGAGAGTAGCCCATCCTCATGGAATCCATAGCGCTGCCATGCTCCGCAGAAGAAGGTATTGGTGTCTTGCTTGCCTGCCTCATGTAGGAGGGGGATTTTTTTCTGAGCAGTGATGGCCTCCAAATTAAATAGGGGATGATGATACTCGATGGTCTTAATCACATGCTTAGGCTGTCTCTGCGGATTGATTGTGACGAAGTAATTTTCGTCGTCAGAGACGCCTTGTAGAGAATTCATCCAGTAATGAGTAGAGCTTTTGAGCCCATCCACTGATTCACCTATCTCATAATTCCAAGATGCCCAGCAGGGCGAATTCTTAGGCATCACACTGGTATCGGTGTGCATGACTGCAGTGTTTGGCTGGTATTGAAATGCAGATAAAACCTCTGATTCAGTGGCTGTGGGATCAGCGAGTATTCGCAATGAATCATCACCGTGAGTCGCTAGGATTACTTGGTCGAATAGGTGAGTTTCGTTCTTAGAAATGACTTCTACGCCAGCAGCGGTTCTTTTCACAGAGTGTACCGGGTTATTGATCTGGATACGATCGTGAAATGGCTTGATAAGTCTTTCTACATAACATTTAGCACCACCGCAGACGGTGCGCCACTGCTTGCGCTTTTCTGTTGCTAGGAAGCCGTGGTTTTTCCAGAATCTCATCAATGTGATGGCGGGAAATTGCTCTATCTTTTCCGGAGGACTAGACCAGACAGCAGATGCCATCGGGACGAGATACCAACGCAGGAAATTCTCACCGTAGCCACGATGCTGGACATATTCACGGAGTGTGAGGTGATGAAGATCTTCGTTTTCTATGTCCTCTAAAGCATCAGTATTAAAGCGTTTGATCTTGAATAGCATGCTCCAAAATTTGAGATTGAAAATATTTTTTCGTTGGCCAAATATCTGATTCATGTTGCCACCATTAAATTCTAACCCATCAGGGATGTGATTCACAGAAAATGACATTGAAGTCTTCTTAGTCTCGACCCCCAGAGCCGCAAATAGCCGCGTCAGATGAGGGTAAGTGTCCTCATTGTAAACCATGAAACCAGTATCTATAGGAATATCTTTTTCACCCTCCTTGACTGTGACGGTATTGGTGTGACCGCCGATATAATCGTTAGCTTCATAGAGGGTCAGCTCAGCATGGTCCTTGAGGAAATGCGCGCAACCTAAACCAGAAATACCAAGGCCAATGATGGCAATTGTAGGTTTGTTTTTTACGCTTTGAGACTTTGAATTCACAGTTAAAATTATTTATTGCTGTCTTTTAAAAGTTCATCTGGCACCTTACGAAGGTCTTTGATCAGGCCCAAATAAAACATTAACTTTAATCCATAATAGGTGATGTCAAATTCCCACCAGCGGAATCCTTGCCGAGTGCTGTGCGGGTATCGGTGATGGTTATTATGCCATCCTTCGCCGAGGGTTATGAGGGCGAGTAGGGAGCTATTTCTGCTGTCATCGTCAGTTTTAAATCTCTGCTTGCCCCATACGTGCGCCATGGAGTTGATCATTAGTGTGCCATGCAGTAAAACGACCGTGCTGACGAAGAACGTCCACACGAAGAACTGCGCAGCCGTGACTCCTAGCATTGGATAGACCGTTTCCAGAAAGTAACCGATGCCATACATCGCTATACCATAGAGATAGGGGACGAGTTGATCGAAGCGATTCAGAAATACTAGTTCAGGGTATTTCGCGAGGTCCTTGATCTGGTTATAGTCTGTAGGGAAATTTCGTTTACAGGTAATCCAGCCGATGTGTGACCACCAGAACCCCTGCACGCCAGGAGAGTGGAGATCTTCATCGGTGTCCGAGTGTTTATGATGGTGGCGATGGTTAGCTGCCCACCAGAGTGCGCCGCGTTGCATGGCGGTGTTTCCCCATACCGCGATAACAAACTGCATTGCTCTGTTAGTCTTAAAAGTGCGATGAGAAAAGTAGCGATGATAGAACCCCGTGATGGCAAACATTCTTAAAATATAAAGCACGATCGCTGCGATCACTGCCGTTGGGCTCCAGCCTACCCAAATAAGTAATACGAGACCGAGGTGGAGGATAATGAAAGGAATACAGCGTTCCCAATCCACCTTTTCTTCAAGCGATTTTGGATTTTCGATGCGTTTGTAGTCAGAGTCCAGCCAGTGCCCTAGCATGTCCTTAAGTCTAGATTTGGTGCTAGAATTGGGTGGAGTTTTGTTATTCATACTGAACTGGTCTATTAGAGGCGTTTTTTCACCATACGGATTCCGCCACCTAATACTGGGATATGCTCAAACAAACCAGTTGATGAGTCCCAAAAATCTTGGTGAATTAATACTTTTCCTTCTTTATCAAAAATAACGTGAGACATGCCTATTGAAATAATTTCCTTACCACCAGCGAGCTTCGGAGCACTGAATTTCATCGTCCATCTAACATAGTAACCTTGTTCAGACTTCATAGTATCCTCAATTTCTAGAGAATAAGTAGTCATTGTTTTAGAGGTATGGATAAAGTGTTGTTTGACTTCCTCTCTATCAGTCAGGGTTTTGAGGGTGTCGTTAAGGTAGGCATCTTTAGCATACACATTAGCAATTTCTTTTTCGATATATTCTACTGACTCTAGGTTTTTGAGGAAATCGCCGAGGCGGTCGAGTGCTTCGGAGGCTTCAGCTTCGTTGAGTTTACCGACTTGAGAGAGTGCTGCAGATTTTGCTTTTTTGTAAGAGCTAGCTTGTTCATTCATCATGGTATTATGGCTACAACCAGTGACGCAGAATATTCCAATACATAGGGAGAATCCCAGCCATCCCAACCAAGGGAAAATGACTTTTAATTTTGACCGTTTTTTCTGCTCAGTAGTCTTCATTGTATGATTTAACGAAATTCTAGTCTATTTAGATGCCTAAAAGTAGTTATTTAAGTTTTTTTTAAAAAGGGGCCAAGTAACTATCCAGATTTTTATAAGCGTTTAAGCAGGTCTGAAAGCTTAATTTTTTGTTTTTCCTTACCTCAAATTACCTCACTCTCTCAATAATTCAAGAAGTTCTCCAATACTGTGGTTTCTTTCTAGCTTGTGTCTGAGCCGGTAAGTATAATCTATTTTGTAAATATTACGTCTGCCATCGCGTTCGCGCGTGATCACTTCAGAGTCGACGAGCTCATTTAGAATGCGCTGAACGGATCGCTCAGTGACCCCGATACATACCGCGAGATTCCTTACTGTGGTTTGCTTCTCCCTGTGTAGACAGAGGATGACATGAAGATGATTAGTTAGAAATGTCCAGTTGCTCGATGTGCTGGCTTGTTTTGGTTGTGCTTTATTTACTGATTTCATGAAATATTTTAGGGTGAAATTAAAAACATGAAAAATAAGTCACGTTTTATATTGCGTGTTAATTTTATCACGTATAATGATGAACATAGTAAGAATTAACCGACAAGTAAAAACTAACAATAAGAAAAACACATGAAAATAGAGAGCATAAAAGAAATAATGCTTCGTCTCGCTGAGGTGGAGTTGACTGAGAGCCCAGTAATCACTTGTGTAGTAAACCTTAACCAGACACACCAGAAGGCAACTGAGGAGATGGAGCAGCAGGCTACTAAGGTGAGCCGAGCTCTGACCGGGAGTCTCAAAAAATGTTTCGATGAGGCGCTCGAAAATATGAAAAAGTTTCTACTGGAAACAGCCTTGCCAAGTGCAAAAGGCGCGGTGATTTATGGGAGATCTGGGGAGCTTCCTTTCTTGTATGCATTTCCAGTAGGTATCGAGCTGGAGACAAAGCTTGTGGTTGATGAGATGCCCCACATTTATCCTATCGTGGAGACCTGCGATACTTATCATCGCTTTGTGGTGGTCACTCTCACGAGTAGGGAAGCGCGTATTTTTGAGACTACGGCTGGTGCGGTTACTAGTGAATTACTCACTGAGCGCCCTGATCTTAGAGAAAAGATCGGTAGAGAATGGACACGTGAGCGCTACCAGAACCACAAGCAGGACAGGGAGCAGAAGTTTATTCAAGGTAAGATAGCAGTCCTCGATGAGCCTGGCATACCCGCGGTAAATTAGGTCTAGTAAAATCATAAATTAATAGAAAATACATAAGAAACCATATGAATACCAATCAGAATCCAAGTTGGATAACTAGAATTCCTTCACTCATCAAACATGAAGCAAGCGGGGGAGTGCTGCTGATGATCGCTACGCTATTAGCATTGATCGTAAGTAACACCGGAGCCGCGTGGTATCCTGCTTTATTAGAAACACCAGCGAAGGTATTGATCGGTGATTTGGTAATTCATAAGCCACTTCTGCTATGGATCAATGACGGACTGATGGCGGTCTTCTTTTTGTTAGTAGGACTAGAGTTAAAGCGTGAAGTTCTCTATGGTGAGCTTTCCGAGTGGAAAAAAATGACACTTCCCCTGGCAGCGGCATTCGGTGGATTATGTGTGCCCGCTGCGATTTATGTTCTGTTTAATATGGATAATCCGGCTGCTTTAAATGGTTGGGCGATTCCTGCAGCTACAGATATTGCATTCGCGCTCGGTATTTTGGCGTTGCTCGGGAGTAGGGTGCCGGTAGCATTGAAGATTTTGCTCACTTCTATCGCGGTTATTGATGATCTGGCGGCGATCGTAATTATTGCGATTTTCTATACGAGTCAGCTTTCTATTATGGCTTTAGTGGTTTCTGCAATTACTATCGTAGGTTTGTTCTTATTGAATAAACTAGGAGTGAAACCCATCGCGCCGTATCTGCTTTTAGGTCTTGTTTTGTGGGTGGCTGTGTTGAAATCTGGAGTTCATGCTACATTAGCAGGTGTGGCTTTAGCTGCCTTTATTCCCGCTAAACCTAAGGGGGAGCATGCAGCTGCTGAGACTATGGAGCATTTTCTTCATGGCTGGGTCGCATTCTTTATTTTGCCGGTCTTCGCATTCGCAAATGCGGGTGTGCCGTTGGCTGGGATTTCGCTTGAAGCCTTGATGAGACCGATACCCTTAGGAATCGGTTTAGGATTATTCTTAGGAAAGCAGATTGGAGTCTTTGGTCTATGCTGGATCACTATTAAATGTGGCTGGGCGAAGGTTCCTAAGGGAGTTACATGGATGCAACTCTATGGTCTAGCTTGTCTTTGTGGAGTGGGGTTTACAATGAGCTTGTTCATTGCATCACTCGCATTCGAGGGGTCAGGAGCGCCGGTATTTAATGCTGAAGCTAGACTTGGAATCCTGGTGGGATCAATACTCTCAGGAATCACTGGATTCTTACTCATTAGAAAACACACCAAGACCGCTGACTAGGAGGAGGTCTAATGCACCACGTCTTGTTCCTTCTCGTGTTTGAGCTACTCCATCGATGTAGAGTTTAGTGAGAGGTGAACCGGATGTAATGCCTATCCCTCCTGAGTTAATACCACGGCATTTAGGATTTAGTTTTGTTGTTTCATAGCCTAAGTAATTTACTAATAATGAGTCTCAACATTAGTTAAAATCAATTAACAATCATAATTTCTGAATAAAGTAATTTATTGTTTTTCAGAACTTTCTGAAAAAATAGTGATTATGTGTTTGAGTTATTAGTTCTTCGTGTATTAAGGTAGGTGTAATATGAAAGAGACTAAAGATATACTAATCGTAGGCGGTAATAGCGGTATAGGAGCAGAGGTGTTAAATCAATTTTTAGCTTCTGGCTACAATGTGCACTTAGTTCTTAGGAAGCATGAAGAGATAGATAAGCCTGTGGCTAGTAAGCAGTTTTATGATGCGCTGTTAGAAGATGAGAAAGAGCTGGAGCTGCCGGAAGTGCTAGACGCGGTGGTTTACTGCCCTGGTACGATCCAGCTGAAACCTTTCCATAGGATAGACAGTCAGCAGATGAGAAGTGACATGGAGGTGAATGCCTTTGGCGCAGCCCGGATGATCCAGGCTGCGCTTCCTGCGTTGAAGAAATCACAGTCTGCGGGGGGTGCCTCTGTGGTGATGTTTTCATCTGTAGCGGCGCAGACAGGATTAGTATTTCATGCCTCGATAAGTATGGCGAAGGCGGCAGTCGAGGGGCTGACGATCAGTTTAGCCAGCGAGCTTGCTCCAGCCGGCATCAGAGTAAATGCCATAGCCCCGTCTCTAACAGACACTCCATTGGCATCGATGTTATTAAATTCAGATGCCAAACGTGAAGCCTCCGCTGCACGGCATCCTCTGAAAACCGTGGGCACTGCATCTGGTGTGGCGAGTCTGGTAAGTTACTTAGTGAGCGATGACGCGGCATTCGTGACAGGTCAGGTTTTCAAAGTGGATGGTGGCATGAGCTCGCTAAGATAAGGGAATGCTAGAAATATGAATGAGCAAAGAAGAAAGACTGTATTAGTTACTGGAGCCAATGGATACATCGGTACCAGGCTCATTCTTGCCCTTGGCGAACGGGGCTATCGGATACTTGCGGTAGTTAGAAATAAAAACAGACTCAGAGACGACCTAGTGGAGTTGCTGGGAGATCAGCTGTGTATTATTGAGGCAGATTTCAGCTCTTCTGAACTACCAGAAATCACTGAGAAAATAGATGCGGCTTATTATCTGCTGCACTCCATGAGCACGGAAGGTGACTTTATGCAGGCGGAGACTCAATGCGCGGTTCACTTTGTCGATTGGATAAAGCGAACAGGATGTCAGCAGATCATTTATTTAGGTGCTTTATTGCCTAGGAATGTAGATAATTTAGAACTCTCTAAACATCTCGAATCTAGGGAAAAAGTGCATCATATTTTACAATCAAACAGTATCCCGTTAACCACGCTGAGAGCATCTATTATTGTAGGAAGCGGAAGTGCTAGCTTTGAAATAATCCGTGATCTAGTAGAGAAGTTGCCCATCATGATTACGCCCAAATGGGTGCTAACTGAATGTCAGCCTATCGCGATCAGAAATATCATTTACTATCTAGTAGGAGTCATAGAGAACGATGAATGTATTGGAGAAGACTATGACGTGGGAGGTCCTGAACAGCTCAGTTATGGTGCCATGTTAGGTAAATACGCTAAGATACGTGGGTTAAAAAGATGGATTATTCCTGTGCCATATTTTAGCCCTAAGTTATCATCTCATTGGCTTCGGATATTCACGGCAACAAATTATTTTTTGGCCAGAAACCTTATCGATAGCCTGAGTATGAAGACGGTCTGTAATGATGATAGAATCACCAGAGCAATTCCTCAGGAACTTCTTACCTACGATGAAGCCATAGAGAAGGCATTCTCTAAGATAGCTCAGAATCTAGTGTCATCTACTTGGTATGACTCGCTCGTGAGCGGATCACTCAGCCATGAGCAGCTTGCGAATGTGAATGTGCCTGAACATGGAGTCTTTAGAGATCAGCGCTCAAGTGAAATCATCGTTGAGAAAACCGAATGTATTGATGCCATTTGGAGTCTTGGTGGTACAGCAGGTTGGCCCTCGATGCAGTGGACTTGGCAGATACGCGGCTCCATGGATAAGATGTTAGGCGGCATAGGAATGCGGCGTGGTAGACGACATCCTACCGAACTGAGCAATGGCGACGCACTAGATTTCTGGCGAGTTATCCTAGCGGATAGAGACCGAGGTAGGCTGATCCTCTTTGCGGAAATGAAGCTCCCTGGTGAAGCTTGGCTAGAGTATGAGATAGTGAAGGGATCTCTTCATCAGACAGCTACTTTCCGACCAAAAGGCTTATTCGGAAGACTTTACTGGTATGTCGTTTATCCGATGCACCTCATCATTTTTCCCCAGATGCTCAGGCGCCTAGTGAGTGGATGGAAAAATAGAAAAACATCATGAAATTAGGACTTATTTTCCCACATCAATTATTTGAACAACATCCTGTTCAAGATTCCTCAGATCGAGTGATTCTAGTTGCTGAATCACTCATCCTTGGAGGTGATATCGAATGGCCGCTGATTCCACATGCCAAGAAGCTACTGCTCCATAAGGCATCAATGGCGGCTTATGCAGATAAGCATAAAATAGAAATCATTGATGATTATCATCAGCTTGATCTGACAGACATCACTGAAGTATTTACATGTAGGGTGGTGGATTACACGCTGAATAATAGATTAATAGATTTCTGTGAGACGAATAGGCTCACTTTTACCGAGCTAGAGACTCCTGGATTTATCACGCCGAGTGAGTGGGGTAAGAAATTTTTTGAGGGTAAGAAAAAACCATTTATGAAGACATTTTACGAGGCCCAGAGAAAGCGGATGGGTGTTTTGGTAGATGAAGATCTAAAGCCTGAAGGAGGTCGCTGGAGTTACGATGATGAGAACCGTAAAAAATTCCCACTCAAGGCGACTCCACCAGCGGATCCTAGCGTGATACAAACCAAGAGTGAGAAAAAGACGATAGCTGAAATGTCTGATTATCTCACTAAGAGCAAAGCTGAGGTCTTTGGTGGTTATGAGGACTTTATTTATCCGATCACCCATGGAAGTGCTCGAAAGTGGCTTGATGAATTCTTGCAGAATCGGTTTAAATCATTTGGAACTTATGAAGATGCCCTTACCTATAGAAGTAAATTTCTCTATCACTCAGTCTTAACTCCGATGCTTAATACCGGGTTGCTGACCCCGCAAGAAGTCGTGGATAGAGCGCTTGAAATAGGCCAGAAAAATGGAGTGGAGCTCAATAATTTGGAAGGTTTTATCAGACAGATTATTGGCTGGAGAGAATACATGGCAATCATGTATGAAAAACATGGCAGATACCTTCGGACACAGAACTATTGGAAGCTTGTAGACGTCATGCCGGCATCAATTTACCAAAACAAGACGGGTATTCCTATCGTCGATGACGTGTTGGAAAAAGTGAAGCAAGATGGCTACGCTCACCACATCGAGCGCCTGATGGTATTGGGTAATTTCTTCTTACTATTGAGAGTGAAGCCGGATGATGTTTATCACTGGTTCTCAGAAATGTTTGTCGATGCCTACGATTGGGTGATGGTGCCTAATGTCTATGGGATGAGCCAGTTTAGCGATGGTGGGCTATTAGTAACGAAGCCTTATGTGAGTGGCTCAAACTACCTCAGAAAGATGTCTGACTATAAAGCTGGTCCATGGTGTGAAGTCTGGGATGCACTTTTCTGGAGCTTTATCGATGATTACCGAGACTTTTTCTCGAGTCAGTATCGGATGAAAATGATGGTCAGTCATTTGGTCAAAATGGGAGGCGAAAAGCTAGCTTCACATCATCAAATAGCTGGGGATTTTAGAAAGAAAATGCAACAGGGAGGCTTCTTAGGAGACGACCATGACCTCCTGTAAATAGAAAATAACCCTAAATATAATTTGGCATGCATCCATATCTAGAAATAAATCGTTATATACTTGATGACAACTTCAATAGCGCCTTCTATATTTGCAATGCCGATCTTATTTCGATTAGGCTGGCATGGCTGGTCAAAGGACGAGCGTATTAATATGAGACCTAAAAATTCAGAATCTCAAGTTTCATCAGATGTTGTGGACGTAATGCTCCTGCTAGAGCGTGTAGCTAAGCAGGATGTAGAAGCTCTGAGTGAGCTCTACGAAGCACATGCAGGACTGCTTATGACGGTGATCTATGGCATTCTAAAAAACAAATCTGAGTCCGAGGATATCCTCCAAGAAAGCTTTCTCGCTATATGGAACAAAGCTGAAATGTATCAGCCTCATCTTGGTAAGGCGACTAGTTGGATGGTAACTATCGCTAAAAATAAGGCTTATGATCGATATCGTAAGCTTATTCGTCAGTCCGAAGGGATGAACGTTCTCAGGGATTCAATGCTGAGTGAGCCAGTCACCAAATCAATAGAATCTGATACCGACGATGAGCAGTTATTAGAAGGATTCAACGAACTCAATACTGACCAGCGACAAGCCATAGAGCTGGTATTTTATCAAGGCTATACTCAACAAGAGGCGGCGGAGAAGCTGGAAACACCACTGGGGACAGTTAAAGCCCGTATTAGACGGGGACTACTGAAGCTAAAAGAATATCTTAATAATGACTCACCTAATAATTTTAACTAAGCCGAATTGATCATGGAAAAAGAACAGATACAAGATTTGGCGATTCAATTTGCTAACGAGGGACTAAATGCAGAGCATCAAGTCATCTATGATGCGTGGATAATTACCGCTAGCAATGCAGCTAAAGCCACATTTTCAGAAATGGTTGATCTTAGCGCAGAGATGTCCATCAAGGGGTTAAATACAACCGACATAGAAATCTCAAAATCGCTCAAAGCAAAAATACTCAAGCAGGCAGAAGAATCATCATCGCATGACGGTGGCGTTAAATTGATTCGCGAACAAAATCAGGAATGGATCAATCTCCCCGTGAAAGGTGTCAAGTGGCTCGAGCTATCTGCTAGAAAGCAAGATGGATTTGTGATGTCTATGATCGAAGTGCAGCCAGGAACTGGCTTCCCTGCGCATGACCACCACGGTGTAGAAATGGCCTATATTTTAGAAGGTGATTTACAAGCAGATGGAGTCCTATTAACCGCAGGAGACTTCTTCCGCGCAGATGCTGGCACCCATCATGGGGCGCATTTATCACCCAGCGGATGTCGTGCACTGATCGTGACTTCAGATGATAATTACAGTCGTAAGACGATGAAAACCCTCGGTGCGGTGCAGAAAGCCTATCGCAAGGTCAAAGGCGTCTTTGCCTCAAGCAATCGTTAAATTTGATTTGGGTGATAAAGTATAAAAAGCTCATGTATCAGAGTACCGTGGGTTCATTTATTTGCCTAGGCGGGATGATTAATTTGAGCTGTGTTCATCATACTCAAAAGCAACTCACTTCCGAAATAACGAAAGTCAGGTACACTTGCACCAAAGACATCGTTTATACTCCAGAAAATGGGAATCAAAAAGTCAGAGGAGACCTCTATCAGCCTAAAGTAGCTGGTAAGACACCCATTGTTCTGCTTGTCCATGGTGGGGGATGGGCAGGAGGTGATAATCGCTACCAGATGGCGTGGATCGCGAGGAAACTAGCCAAACAAGGCTTCGCGGTATTCAATGTCACTTATCGACTCGTTCCAGACCATCATTTTCCCGCACCAGTGGATGATCTATTAGAAGCGTTGGGATGGCTAAAGGCTAATGATGACTCACTGAATATCGACACCATGCGAACGGCGATCTTCGGTTACTCGGCTGGTGGACATTTAGCGGAGCTAGCAGCGATGCGTGAAATGCCAGATGGCGTGAAAATAAACGCAGTGGTGGCAGGTGGTGCACCACACTTTGTCCGCGTCGATCCAGATTTCCCTCTGGTGAGAGATTTCATAGGTGAGTCCTACGAAGACGCACCAGAACTCTATCAGCAAGCTACCCCTGTGGATCAAGTAACGAAAAATTTCCCTCCGGTATTCATTTACCACGGCTCAAAAGATGATCTAGTTCCACCCCTCCACGTCCATCGTTGGGAAAAGCGTCTTAAGGAGCTTGGAGTGGAGCACGAGATATACTGGGTCAAGGGCCGAGGGCATATCGGGACATTCCTTATACCACAGGGATCCGTGAGTCGTGCCGCAGATTTTCTGCGTAAGAAGTTACTTCCTAGCTAAGAAAATCTTAAACCCCTTGTCTTCTTTCAACAGTCGATGAGAGCGGAAATTCTCTAATAGAGTTTGCTCGTAGGGTAGGTGCAAGTTCGCCACTAAATAGAGGGTTCCGCCCGGTTTTAAGATATGAGCAGCTTGTGTGATAAATGTTTTTCCCAGAGTGAATGACGCATCTTGCGCCTCGTGGAAGGGGGGATTCATGATGACGGTGTCAAAGAGCCGCTGGTGTGGCACCGCCTCAGTCACATCCGTCCAGTGATACTCGATCTTGGTTTTCTCGTTGGTATTAGATTCTTTGAGATTGGTTTTCGCACATTCAAGGGCGCGATGATCTAGCTCGTAAAGACAGAGGTTTTTCATCTTTTGCCGAGTAGTGCCGAGGATGATATGTGAAAGATAACCATAGGCGGCACCGAGATCCGCCACAGATCCATACCAAGACTCTTGCTCCAAGATCTCACCTAGTAAGATGGACCCCGTATCAATCTTCTCAGCAGAAAAAACTCCCGGGACGGTGATGATATTAGTATCTTTAATGGCAGTGGGTCTATTCAAACTCGCCCACTTAGAGGTAAGTTTTTGATCATGCTCAGACGTGCATTGGAAAATCCTACACTTCGCCTTTGAGGTAGTCTCTACATTAGCAAAGAGCTTAGATATATCACGCTTTAGCCGCGATGCCCCCGTCCTATTTGGGATGATACTGATCCATGTTCCACCGGGTTTTAGCTGCTGCACATACTTACCAATCGTAGCGATGTTCTCGGTAGCAAACTTCGTAGCATAGTGGATGATGAGATCAAATTCCCCCTCACAATCACGATGCGTCTCAATCCCCTTCTTCTGCCACTTGCTATCCGTATTCGCCAGCTGGGTAACAATCGTAACTTCATGATCTGTCAGATGCTCCAAGTATATACCAGGATCAGCATTAATGAGCAGGGTCTTTCCGGTGGGTAGCGGGGTTTCGAGTGTTTCCAAATGAAACTTTAGTGCTTTGCTGTGCATGCTTATTTAACGGATATATCGATTAGTGAGATTTTTAAGAATGTCCTGAAGTTCCTTGGTGCGTTCCATCAGGAGCGTGATTTGTGCTCTGCTGAGACCGGGCTGGGAGAGGGCGGCACGGACGGCTGATTCTTCACGCTGGTAGTGTGAGTTGATGATCATGTTCGTGGCATCCATCACGTCTTGCTCGATGTTTTTTGGAGTGCGGTAGGAGAGAGTCTGCTGGAGTGCGAGGGTGTCGGCTGGCTGCAGGGTATTGAGATATGCCATGATCGATGAGTTTGCGCTGGCGTCAGGTTTTCTGGCGAGGATGGAGGTGAGCAGATGGCCCCCAGTGGTCTGCTGCAGCGGGGTGTGAAGGGATTCTAGCTGCTCGCGGAGGAGTTCTTGGGCCTCATTGGAACTGAGGCATAGTGAGCAGAGGACGGAGACTGAGCTATCTAGTGGCGTCGGCTCCACGCGTTGCTCGGCGGGTTCTCCGTGGTGGTTTAGGTTGTCGCTAGACTTCTCGTAGTTGCGCTGGCGGGTTTGATCAAAGGCGGCCTTTTTCATTCCCTCACGCAGGTCCTGGGTACCGATGCCTAGCCGCGCGGCGACTTGGTTGATGATGGTGTCTTGGGCTATTTTGTTAGAAAGGAGATTGATCTTAGCGGCGAGCTCGGCCGCGATACGGGATTTCTCGCGGATGTCGCTGAGATTGGTTTCGCGCGCCTCGTGGTCGAGTTTGAAATCAAAGTATTCCTTGGCCGTATCTAACAGTTTCTGAAATGCCTCTACTCCGTGCTTCTGAATGAATGAGTCGGGGTCTTCGCCTTTTGGCATGTCGATACAGCGGACGTGGATGCCAGCGGGGGCGAGATGGTCAAAGGCTTTACCCATTGCCTTGTAGCCCGCATTATCCGCATCATAGCAGAGGACTGCTTCTGAGGTGTAGCGTTTTAGTAAGCGCGCGTGATGTTCGGTGCAGGCAGTTCCGAGCGGTGCAATGGCATTCTGAATGCCCTTTTCGTAGCAGACGATGGCATCGATCTGGCCTTCGCAGACGAGCGCAAATTTAGCCTTTGTCATATGCTTGCGCGCCTTGTCCAGCCCGAAGAGTGTGCGTGATTTATCGAAGATCTGAGTTTGCGGTGAGTTGATATATTTACCGCTATTTTTGTCAATCACGAGCTGTCTGCCGCTGAAGGCAATGATATCACCGTAGTCATTGTGGATAGGAAACATCAGCCGATTCCCAAACCTTACCCATAGGCCGGCTTTTGGGTTATTCTCGTCACGCTGCCCAGCTAGTCCTGCTTGGCAGAGTTCGCGGCCTTTGAAACCTTTTTCTCTGGCCCAGTTGAGGAAGAGTGCGGAGTTATCTGGCATCCAGCCGATGAGCCAGCGTTCCGCCATTTCAGCATTGAAGCCACGGTTTTTGAGGTATTCACGTGCGTGGGCAGCTTGGGGAGATTTACGCAGCATTTGGTGCATAAATTTTGCTGATTCATTATGCAACTGGATGAGGCGAGATCGGTTGCGTTGGCGTTTTTCAGCCAGTGGATCATAGGCTGATTCTATGATGGAAATCCCCGCTCGATCCGCGAGCTTCTTCACCGCGTCTTGGAATGGCAGGTTCTCATATTTCTTCACAAATGAGATAGCATCACCACTCTCACCACAGCCAAAGCAGTGATAGAATTGCTTCCCAGGATTGACGTTAAATGAGGGAGTCTTTTCGTTATGAAACGGGCAATTACAGACGAAGGCAGAGCCAGCGCGCTTGAGAGGAAAATAGCTGCCGATGACATCCACAATGTCTGTGGAGTCAAGAACTGCCTTGATCGTTTCCTCTGGGATGATTGCCATTAATTTTGTTTTATTAGAGGTAAGTTTTATGGGCAGATCCGGCTGATATGCCAGACTTCTGAGACACCTTCTCTAGTGTAAATAATTCTGTCGTGTAGACGGCTAGGGCGTCCTTGCCAGAACTCTATATAGTCCGGGATAAGACGATAGCCACCCCAGAATTCTGGTAGTGGAATGGTACTGCCTTCTGGGTATTTTTCTAAAAGATCCTGTTCACGCTGTTCAAGTTTGGCGCGATTAGCGACTCGTTTACTTTGTTCAGAAGCCAAGGCTCCGATTTGTGAATGATGTGGTCTCATCTGGAAGTAGTTTTCTGATTCCTCGTGACTCGTTCTTTCTATTCTGCCGCGAATACAGATCTGGCGCTCCAGTTCTTTCCAGTGGAGGACCATGGATGCATACGGATTCTCTTCAAGGTCTTTTCCTTTACGCGAATTATAGTTAGTGAAAAAACAAAATCCTTCATCATCATAATGCTTTAGCAAGACGATTCTAGAGGACGGAATACCAATGGCGTTTGCTGTGGCGAGCGACATTGCGTTAGGCTCGTTGATATCGCTAGAGATCGCGCCATCCATCCAGTTTTGAAATTGAGTGAACGGATCTGGATTCACATCGGTGACGTTGAGTCCTGATTTGGTATAATTTTCCCTGAGGTCAGCAAGTGATGGCTTGTTCATAGGATAGATACTCAACCTTGTTGACTGCTAGGTCAATGGATTTGTAGCTGGATTTCGTACAGGACTTTAGCTTAAAGAAAAGAAACTAGTAATTTTTACCAGTCATCCATCATGAGTTAGTAGGAGCTAATCATTTGGACAGACAAAAGCAGCTTCTCGGGTGAGGGAGGCTTAGGGTTTTGACACTGATTGCTTGAGATCGTATAGATTATAGCTGGAGTTTTTTGTTCCTCTGCTAGCGTTGCTTCAGTGTAGCCGTGTTTCTCTAGGTATTTAAGGATGTTCTGGGTGATCCTTAATACACTTGTGAGAAAGTAAGGCAGAAATTCTGACTTAATAATGGTCTTCGTGGTTTCTTGATGGGTAGACTACAGGGGTGAATTTTGGATTTTTACTGCGCCATCTTGTGTGCCTAGGGAAGGATTATAGTTAGTAAGAACTGGTTTCCTGTTGACTGAACTTGATAGGTCGTCTAGTTGTCGGCAGACCAAGTTGATTCGAGTATGTCGATCAGGAGGTTTTTATCATTTCAACTACAAATATAAACTACTATTATGGCCACTACACTACAGCGTAACACCAACAGATCTCGTCCTTCAAAATCAGCTGGCGCAAAAGCTAAGCGCTCAAAAGTGCAACGCCGCCGCCTTGTCGCCCTAGGGATGGACGAAGCTACTGTTGCCTTAATGAACTCAACTGAAGTTCGCACAATGCTTAAGTACCCAAAAAAGGTGAGTGAAGCAAATAAGGGATAATTTTTTTCTAACGTTGCCTAGTAGTCCTGTCTAGGCAGGTACATCCCCATGCTACTCTATTATTTGAGTGCTTGGGGATTTTTTTGTTACTGCTTATATCGTCGTAGAATTTAGTTTTAGAGCAACTAGGGACTTATTTATGTACGAACAAGACTAAGGGACAGGCCATCGTAGTTTCGGTAGTAAAGCTGATTTCTAAAGGGCGCAAAAAACATAGTAAGATCAGCTACGTTAGTCGTTAGTTACATAGCCCGCTGTGCTCCTTCTTCCGGCCTTACTACTCTCACTGTCTTGTTTCGCTATTAATCCACCCTTACGAATCAAATGGTATTAGTTAATAGTAGCGAATAATGTGGACCCAAAAAAGCCGCTCCTCGAGTGAGGGCGGCTTTTGTGGTGACTTGTTGGCTTTGATGCTGGGGTGTTTTAGACTCCGGCTGGGATTTCACGTACCTCAACTGGGAGGTCGTCTCCGCTGTAGCCGTGTTCGTCTGCGTATTTACGGACGTCTTGGGTTATTTTCATCGAGCAGAAGGTGGGGCCGCACATGGAGCAGAAGTGGGCTGTTTTGGCGCCTTCTGCAGGGAGGGTTTCGTCGTGGTAGTCGATGGCTCTGGCAGGGTCTAAGCCTAGGGCGAATTGGTCTCTCCAGCGGAACTCGAATCTTGCTTTGGAGATGGCGTTGTCACGTTCTTGGGCGGCGGGGTGACCTTTGGCGAGGTCGGCGGCGTGGGCGGCGATCTTGTAGGTGATGACTCCTTCGCGGACGTCGTCACGGTTCGGAAGACCTAGGTGTTCCTTAGGGGTGACGTAGCAGAGCATGGCGCAGCCATACCAGCCGATGTTGGCGGCTCCGATGCCGGAGGTGATGTGATCGTATCCTGGGGCGATGTCTGTGGTGAGGGGCCCTAGTGTGTAGAATGGAGCTTCGTGGCACCAGTCGATCTGCTTTTGCATGTTTTCCTGGATGAGGTGGAGTGGGACGTGGCCGGGGCCTTCGTTCATGACTTGGCAGCTTTTTTCCCATGCTCTCAGCGTGAGTTCGCCTTGAATCTCTAGTTCGGCGAGTTGGGCATAGTCGTTGGCGTCTGCGATGGAGCCGGGGCGGAGCCCGTCACCGATGGAGAAGCTGACATCGTAGGCTGCGCAGATGTCGCAGATTTCATCCCAGTGGGTGTAGAGGAAAGATTCTTTTTGGTGGGCGATGCACCATTTGGCCATGATGGATCCGCCTCGGGATACGATACCTGTCATGCGACGGGCGGTGTGTGGGATGAAGCGGAGGAGGACGGCGGCGTGGATGGTGAAGTAGTCAACGCCTTGCTCTGCCTGCTCGATGAGGGTGTCGCGGTAGAGTTCCCAAGTGAGTTCTTCGATGTTACCGTTTACTTTTTCGAGTGCTTGGTAGATAGGAACGGTGCCGATTGGGACTGGTGAGTTGCGGAGAATCCATTCGCGGGTGGCGTGGATGTTCTTGCCGGTGGAGAGGTCCATGACGTTATCGGCTCCCCATTTTGTAGCCCAGCGCATCTTCTCGACTTCTTCATCGATGGTGGATGCGACGGCAGAGTTTCCGATGTTGGCGTTGATTTTCACAAGGAAGTTTCTACCGATAATCATCGGCTCATTTTCCGGGTGGTTGATGTTAAGTGGTATAATCGCGCGGCCACGAGCTACTTCTGAACGAACGAATTCTGCCGTGATGAGCTTTGGCATTTCAGCACCGTAGGACTGACCTGGGTGCTGGTGGTTCATGACATTACGAGAGACCTGTTTGAACGGGTCGATCTCAGATGGACGCGGCATTTCGTAGCCTTCTGGAGAAGTATTTTGCTTGATGAATTCTTTGATGGTGTCGCTGGCGTCATCTGGGAGCTGGTCAAGAGTGGGGTAGGAGTCGTGGATGGTTTTAAATTCTTCCATGCGGCCCATGTTTTCTCGGATGGCGATGTATTCCATTTCTGGGGTGATAGTCCCTTGTTCAGCATACCATTTTTGGGTGACTGGATGGTCAGTGGCTTTGAGCGGCTTGCGCTTGAGACCTGGGTATTCCTTGAGCTTGTTTTTGGTGGCTTTGCCTTCGTTGTATTTCTCAGCGTGCTTGTCTGAGAGGTAGCCGTTGTCAACCGGCTGAATCTCGCGGCCGTCGTATTCTGCTACGTCGCCACGGTCGAGGATCCACTGGCGGCGAAGCGCTGGTAGGCCTTCGGTGACGCTGCCTTTAAATTCAGGATCGCCCCATGGACCTGCACAGTCATAGATACGGATCGGGGGGTTTTCTTCTATTCTACCTTGAGGAAATGCTCCGCTGGCAGGGTGCTCGGTATCTGAGAGGCGTACCTCACGCATCGGGACGAGGATGTGCGGGTGGATCTTGCCTTCTACATAGACGCGAGTGGAGTTAGGGAAAATGGTCGGGTCTTTCTCCATCGCGGCGAGTTCTTCGCTGTTGTCGATGTCTTCTACGAAGTTGCCGGTGTAGTCTTGACGCTGTATCGAATTTTCAGGCGTGATTCCGTTATGGGAGTTATCAGAGATTTGATCTGGTGATGGTGTCATAGTAATTTGAGTTAGATTTGAGCAATAAAAAATGCCTGTCGGATGATTGCTGACAGGCATTGATTTCTGATTACTTAGAAAATCTTCTAAATTGATAAAATCTGTTGCTTCCTTGATCGGAAAATTCGACTCCCTACGTCGGTGTTAGCCGATTCAGGTTCGAAGAGTTTTCATTTTCTGTTAGAATCTCAGCCACGTGAATGGCACCCCTGTCGTAGTTGCAGTTTAGATGCATTTTGATGGGTAGTCAAGGAGGGAAATAGATGATAGGATTATGGTTGTCGAAGCGTAATAAATGCTTGATAAACCACTATGATGATAGCCAGAAATTTACTACTAGTTTTTTTAGCTCAGACGCTGGTCTTGGGCACTTGTATTGCTAGCGAGACTAAAGACAGTAAGAAAACTAAGGGACTGGATATTACTTTGCTCAGTGAGCAGAGTTCTATTGCTCCGGGTTCTAAATTTACTGTGGGCGTGGGGATAGAGCATGAGAAAGGTTTTCATACCTATTGGGAAAATCCGGGTGTTGTAGGGATGGCTACTAGTATAAAATGGAAGCTGCCAGAGGGGTTTAGCGTAGAGCCTATCCAGTGGCCATATCCTGAGCTTAGTTCGATGGCAGGACATCCGTGTCATGGTTATGAGCGCGATGTGATGTTGATGGTGGAAATTCAGGCACCTGAGAATTTATCAGGTAAAGAGGTGAGGTTGACCGCGAGCTTGGCTTGGATGTGCTGTGCAGATGACTGTTTTCCTGGGTTTAAAGATCTGTCTGTCACCTTGATGGTGAGTGCAAATCCCATGTTAAATAAGAAAAACGTGCTTGCTTTTAATCAGGCGAGAAATGAATTACCGCTGACAAATTGTCCGTGGGAGATCGTGATGCTATCGCAGCGAGATCAGGCAGTTATTAAGATTCGTCTGAGGACGAAGCCAGGTTCGAATGGTAAGGATGGTAAAATAGCGCCTAAGTATATTTTTTCTGATGATGGGCAAATTTCATCAGATAAAAAGCAGCAGTTCATTAAGCAAGACGATGGAAGTTATCTGTTCACAATTGACCGTTACGAATACTCACCTAAATTAAAAAAAGAGTTTGCTGGAGTGCTCAAAGCAGGTGATTATCATTACTCCTTCCAAACAACCTATAAACACTAATTATCTATGAAAACTATACTACTATTAATGATCTCAGTCATGTCGCTATCGGCGCAGATTACTTACAAGGGGAATTCAGATACCAATAAGAAGCATATTGTCTTTGTCGCGTCTGACCATGAATACCGGGCGGAGGAGACCTGCACGGCGCTGGCGAGAATACTTGCGAAGCATCATGGGTATGACTGCACTGTCCTATACGGTGTAAATGAAGAAGGCGAGATCACTGCTGGCGCATCAGACATCAAGGGGCTTGAGGCACTTGAAAAGGCAGATCTTATGGTGATTTTCACCCGCTTTCTGGATCTTCCTGATGACCAAATGAAGTATATTGATGGATATGTGAAGCGTGGTGGGCCAGTGGTTGGTCTAAGAACTTCTTCTCATGCGTTTAAGATTCCTAAGGGAAAAACGTATTCTAAATATGATTTTAGATTTAAGGGTAAGGACTTTAAGAATGGCTTTGGTGAGCAGATTCTGGGTAATACTTGGGTGGGGCATTATGGAAAAAATCATGTGAAGGGGACGCGAATTCAGGTGATCCCTGAGCAAAAGAATCATGCGATTTTAACAGGGGTAAAGGATGGTGCATTTTGTTATGCCGGCACTTATAATGGTGTTTCTGACGAGTCGTTTACAGTTTTAACGAATAGTCAGCCTACTGTATCTATGGAATTGGATTCAAAACCAGATGAGACAAAGCCTCCAGTGCCAGCTACGTGGACAAGGCATTACACTTCTGAAGATGGTAAGAAGGCTCGGGTATTTCACTCAACTCAGGGAGCATCAGAGGATTTATTAGATGTGGACTATCGTAGAATGATCGTGAACGGTATTTTCTGGGCAGCTGGAGATGAAGCGATGATTAAAGCTAAGAATGAGGTTTCATTCGTGGGTAAATATCAGCCTACTACGTTTAGTTTCGCTGGTCATGTTAAAGGCGTGAAGCCAGAGGATCTGCAGGACATCAACAGCCCGATCATGCCTGTAAAAGTGCCGGCTGGTAAGTAATCTACAAATAGGTTGCTGAGATAATTAGGTCTTCCTGAGTAGACAGAGTCTATTTCAGGATTTCAGCCCTATCCTCAGCCTTCAACCCCAACGGGGTTATGGCGATAGCCCAGGGTTGGCACAACCCTGGGAACATTGGCAAAGCCATTCAACCCCAACGGGGTTGTGTAATGCGAGATTGGCGATTATTCCCAAACAAATTTCTCATTTAAATTGACGCGATATTTCTCACAGATTTTTCGATATTCATCTTGGAAGCTCATCGTCTTGTGATGTTCTTCTTGGTTGGTGATGTATTGAATTACTGACTCTCTGTTCGACTCCGATACGGAGAAACAACCGTATCCTGCCTGCCATTGGAAATTTTCGATTTGCTTTTCTTTTTTGAGCCAGTTAGTGGTCACGCGTTTTGTTTCTTTTATGAAATCGGCAATAGTTATGGTGCGGGATAATGTGGTCAACAAGTGGACATGGTCTTCTACTCCACCGATGCTGATTGGAAAACAATCTAGGGTTTTTGCTACACCAGCGAGATAGCTGTGCGTCTCGGTTCTTAGGGTGTGATCTGTAAAAGCGGGGGTGCGATTTTTGGTGGAAAACACGGTGTGGATGAGGACGTTTGAGAGAGATTGAGGCATTGTTTGAGTTTAGCAAATTTTAGACCGTTACACAACCCCGTAGGGGTTGGGGGTCTGGTGGTAGGAGACCCAGGGTTGTGCCAACCCTGGGCTATCTTTCATAATCCCGTTGGGATTAGGGAGGATGAGAGATTCAGTTCTTTTAGAACTTTGGACTTTCATGCAACTCCTTTGTGGTCGCGGTATATTATACAAAAAAACAAGGCTCTGAGAATATTGGGCTTTGATGAAGCGTTGAACCTCAGGATCTGGTGGTAGGAGACCCAGGGTTGTTCCAACCCCAGGCTATCATTCGTAACCCCTTTGGGGTTGCATCGATTTACCAAATATCCCCAATTTTGAGTTCAAACCTGGACTATCGTTATTACTTCTTAATTCCCCATTGTTTCATGTAGGCGATGATGTCTGCTATTTCTTGGTCTTTTAGACCTAGCTGACTGGCGCTGAGCATGAGAGATCTGCGCATTCTCTTTACTGACTCGACCTTACCCTTGGGGATCAACTGAACCATCCCGCCCGTAGAGGCGACGATGAAGGGATCGCCTTCTTGAAGGAGGCCGTGGACTTCCTTGCCGTCCTTGAGGAGAACGCGTTTACCTCTGAATCCGTGTGCGATATCTGCTGATGGCATGATGATGCTGGTGGCGATGGCTTCACGTGATTGGGTTTGTCCCCAGCCTTGGAGCGGTGGGCCGTATTCTGGTCCTACTCCATTGACTTGGTGACACATGACGCAGCGCATGATGGTTTGTTTGCCTTTGGCTGCATCTCCATTAAGTGCAAGGACTCTGGTGACACGTTCTTTGCTGTTAGCGTCTGATGGCTTATCTTCTGGCACGGTAATGCCACTGACCACTATCTTCTCTGGATCGTAGATACCTGTATCAGCAAGACGTTTTTTGATGTCCATTTCGGCCCATTCACCTGCAGCGTTTTTGAACAACCAGGTAGATGCCGATCTTTTTAGTGAAGCGTTAGTGTTAGCGGCGATATCAAAGAGGGCGTCTGCAGCCGAAGGGTGGTTGATGAATGCGATGGATTCGACCGCGAACTCTCGCTGCTGAATACTAAGTTTATTACTCATCGCACGTTGCTTCAGTGCTGGCAAGGCGGCCGGGCTCCAGAGTCTCCAGGTGATCTTTGCAAATGCTTCTGACCATTGTAGTGGGCTCTTGGGAGCGATACTGTCGCGGATAGCGGTCCAGATTAGTTGCTCTTTGTTCGCGGCTCCGAGTCCGATAGACTCTACGTAGTTTTTGTCATTAGGGTCACAGTTCTTATCGCTAGCTAGAGCGATGAAAATGTCCTTAGTTTCATCTGCTGAGAGGTCGCGGAGTGATAGTGCTACGTCTCGGCGGACGGCGGCACTGCTATCGTTCATGAGTTGTTTAGAGTATGGTAGGATACTGATGTCCATTCTTCTGATTGCTCTGAATGCCACTAAACGTTTGTTGGAGTCAGTGTCTTTAAGTAGTGCTTCGCAGGCCTTCATGCCTTCATCACCGAGGTGAGGGAGCAGCCAGATGGCTCTTGCTGCTACATACTCGTTAGAGTGATTTAGGAGTTCTTTCACGGCAGTTAGTGCGCCAGGCTTATTATTCTTTAGCTCACGGAATCCGAGGTGTCTGACGTTCACAGCTGGGCTGCTAAGTGCGACGATCTGACCTGCGACTGTGCCGAGATCAGGCACGGTTGTTTTAGGCTTAAATCCTTTGGGTGCGATACGGTAGATCGTTCCAGAGCAGCTTTCATCCATAGTGCTGTGACCACCGACTCTGCCATCAAACCAGTCTGTGAAGTAGATGGCTCCATCTGTTCCTACAGTCACGTCTGATGGACGGAATAGGAGAGCTACTTCTGCTTTTTGTTGATCAGGAATTCCTTTTGTGAAGTCTGAACCAGCATATTTTCCAGTCAGGTTAGTGGTGGTGAAGTCAAATCTATCCATCTCATATCCAGCACCTTCTTGTTTAGGGTGGTATCCGAAGATGGTATTTCTAGCGGATTCACAGGCGAGGTAGGTGCCTTGCCATTTTTCACCGAGGGCGCCATTTTCATAGAATGCTACACCTGTAGGTGAGCCGTGTCCGTAAACGTCTCCTACATCAAATGTGCCTGGGTCTTTTTGTCTCCAGTGGGCACTTTTAACATGCTGGCCAGTTCGGCGGACACTTTGCCACATGCGCTTGCCGTCACGGGTGAAGAATCCTGCGCTGCCGAATTCTAGGATATAAGAATTTCTGCAACTTCCGACGTCATCGTTATCATTCTGGAACATCTCACCGAGTGAGTTTACTGCTTGCTCGTAGGAGTTTCTGTATCCGTGACCTACGATTTCTGCTTCGGTTCCATCTGGGTTCATTCTTACGGTGAAGCCAGAGGTCCAGACATGACCGTCGCTGCTTTTTGCACCGCCTAGGTTGTTGTTTACATACCATTGACCACCGCCGCCTTTGTAAACGCCGTTCATTTTAAATGTTTTCCCTGACTTGTCAGTGAATACTCCACCACAGTTGCCGTTGTTGAAATACCATTTTCCGTCAGGTCCTGCGCTGAGTGAGTGGAGTGAGTGGTCATGCTGGCGAGCGTTGAAGCCAGTGAGAAGAACTTCTCTTTTGTCCACTTTAGGGTCAAATTTCAGGTCGCGGTTCACATCGGTGAAGATGATGAGGTTGGGAGGCTGGGAAACGACGATTTGGTTATCAAATACTCCGATGCCGAGTGGGCAGTCAAGGTCTGGGTCTTGGAAAAATACTTTAGAACTGTCAGCTTTCCCATCACCGTTGGTGTCTTCGAGGACCATGATACGATCACCTCCTGGGCGGCGACCTTGCTTTCTTCTGTAGTTAACTCCCTCCAAAGCCCAGATGCGGCCGTGCTGGTCAACATCCATGTTGGTAGGGTTATAGAGCATAGGCGATGTGGCCCAGACGGTGACTTCTAAGTTTGAATCCTTAGGGATAGAGAAGAGCTCTTTTGGCACGTGGGTAGCTGGTAGAGCAGGCTGCCACTTTTTGGTAGGTGCTTTCTCAACCGCGACAGTTTCAGCAGCTATCGTTTGGGTCGCTGATGTCCTTACTGATGTCTTTACTTTTTTTTTGAGGACAGGTTGCTTCATTGGCTTTTGTTCAAGGAGAGACTGGGTGGGCATTGTCACAGGTTTGCCGGTTTTTGGTCTGTCTAGGTTTTTGTTAAGCATTTCTAGAGTGACTTTGCTGGACTTGACTCCAGCAGAGGGGACTTCCCCTCTGGCTACCCAGACGATGGCATTTAGAACGAGTTTACGGAATTCATCGATAGCCCAGTTTCTATGGTAGTGCCCGCCTACGAAGCCGATTCCTCTGCCGCCTTTTCCTGCTTCAGGTGCTCGGCACCACATCATTGCTTGCTTGGTGCCAAAACATTTTGCTCCTTCGGCGTTCCACATATTGATGTATTTGACTATTTTCTCTGGGGTTGGGATGGCGGTGGCTACGGGGTGGTAGCAGTCGCATTCTGCCTTGGTAGGAATCTGCATGTTGAAGTAGAGTTCATCGTAGGCGGTAAAACTTTCTTTCATACCGCGAGCGATAGGGTGAGATTTATCAGGGACGATGTCTGCGATCCAGTGAGGATTTACCGAGATCTCATCAGTCATGTATGCGCCGATCCAGTCAGTAAAATATTTTTTGCCGATCTGCTTAGGTGGGTGAACCCCGTAGTGCATGAACATGATGCCCATACCTTCTTTGACTTTCTTATCTAGAAAGGCGTATTTCTCACCAAATCTACCACCTGCATCTGCGTAGATGATGCAGGCATCAACTCCGTCGAAGATGGATTCATCTTCTGGCCAGCCGTAGAAGTGGACTTTAGCTTCGATATCAGCGCCGCTCTTATTGAGTGCATCTGCGAGTAGTATGCAGCCAGCTCGGAACTCGTGTTCACCATTTGAATGGCTGGGTTTACCTGCTAAGAAGAGAACTGACTTTTTGGCAGAGGCTGTAAAGGAGCCGAAAATACTCAGCGCAAGGAATAAGATTAGAGTTCTGGTGTGATGTTTCATAGTAGTCATACGATAATTATGGGTCATTATTGCATTTGATGGTTTTTTTTCTAGTAAATTTTTGGCTTTTATTGGGCGTTACACCTTCTTCATAGTTATATTGGATTGATCGTTTGATGGAATGATTTGAAAGTGCAGCAAAGCTGATTGGGGGAAGAGCAAAACAATAGAGCAAGATTAGCGGCGTTAGTCGTCAGTTGCATAGCCCGCTATGCGCCTTCCTCCTGCCTTGCTCCTCTCACTATTTTGTTTTTTATCAAACCACGATCACTGTTCAAATGGTATTAGCTCTCTACTTGGTATGAGAATTAACCAGATCCTCGAAGTAGTTTTGGTTGTGAAATAAATATTTTGTGGCAATTTTAGGGTATGCAAATCATCTTATTGACTAAGATCCTGCTCATTATAGCGGCATTTACGGCATCTGCTCAGAATACGAACATGAAAACGATGAGTCTAGATTTGATTAAATTCAAATGGAAAAACCGTATTATCCTCTGCTACCCTAAAAATCATGATGCCTGGGCTGAACAACAGAAATTAATTGAGCTGCAGCGAATTCAGATTGAAGATCGTGACCTAATCATCATCAGGCTGGACAAGCAGCAAAAAGACGTCCCCAACAAACTGAGATTCACAAAAGCCCAACGGCTGGCGTTGATTAAGGCTTATCGGCTAACACCAGGTAATAGCTTACTCATTGGTAAAGATGGTAAGGCGAAATCTAAGCAGTCTGGCAAACTAAGGCTTCGACCGCTTTTCGAGCTGATCGATCAAATGCCCATGCGGAGAGCGGAAATACAGTCGGATAAAGCTGATGAGTGATTTTTGAATACCT
>CAWVXI010000006.1:0-116583 GCA_963934155.1 uncultured Verrucomicrobiales bacterium
CCTGGAGGGCACGGTTAGCGGTGATCGGGGGCCGGTGATCGGGGATGGTGATCGGTGCGATAAAGGGATTCACTAACTACTTAATGTGAAGCAAACGACCTGTTCGGCTAAAAATCTACACACTCGATAATTCGAGAAACGTGTGTAATATATGAGTCATGAGTGTTTCACCTCGATATGTAACTAATGAGGCTGGAGTCAGAACCGAAGTAATTCTGCCACTAGCTTCCTATGAAGAAATACTAGAAGATTTGACTGATCTAGCTACTATTGTAGATAGACGTAACGAGCCGACTATTTCACACGCCGATTTTGTAGTAGAATTAAAGAAAGAGGGGATCTTACCAAGATAGCAGTAGCTAACCCACACGGCGCGTTTTCTGCGGAGCTTTCACCCAACTATAACCTCAACATCTTCGTTCACCATCGCTCACTCCGTGGGGTTAGTTATGCTAGGACGTTGATGAAAATTTACATGCTCTTTACAAAAAATACCGACTTTTATGATAAGATCTTTTAAGTTACAAAAAAGTAAATTAACCAATATAAATATATGAAACTAACAAATAAAATAAAATTTACCGCGCTACACACGCTTCTATTACTTTTACCGGCATCACTTTTTGCAGCTGATGAAGTCAAAGTACAGACTAAAGTCTTTGAGTCTAACAAATCTATTCCACACGATTTGGTAAAACTTTCAAAAATGAAGGGGGTTGATATCATGACTACCCCTGACATAATAACTAAATCTGGTGAAAAAGTAAACATCGAAACTAATCATAAAATTCAACCCGTTGGTATAGCGCCAATTGATTTGAAGCCTATTACAATTAAGGTTACACCTACTGTAAAAGATGGCAAAATATCCTACACGGCGCAGTATACAATATCTAAGAAAATCAACAATAAATCTGTTGAAGGACAAACTCGTACTGAAATAACTTCTCGTGACCTCTACGTTTCTGGCATATCTACAGTTGGAGAAGAACTTTGGTTCGATTACCTTGACCCAAATAGCTCGAAGAAGATTACAGTCTTGATGTTATTAACAACTAAATAATGCAGACAAGAAGCTCGTTCCTTACAACGATTTCTTGAGGGAAATAGCCAAAGAGAAGAAACTACTCATTGCAGCCCTAAGTGAGGACATGCATGAGGAGCTAAAGAAAATACTTGATGTGGAAGGTAAAGCCCGCATGTTCGGTGAGCGTAAATATGATTGTATGATCGACAATAAACTGACCTCTGTCGGCTGCCACATGGACAAGCTTGGCAATATCATGATGGTTCGGCATATAATACTACCTTAAAATATAGGCCGATTAAGTTAAGGGTTAATAGACTATTAGCACTGATTTGCGCTGATGAACGCAGATTGCCAGCACAATGAAACCTCCCTTTCTGTATGGGAACCACTTTTTAACCTCAGTCTTGAAGTCGTTGAACTGCCAGACCAGCAAAGAATCAAGAAATCAGCGTAAATCAGCGGTTTAAAAAGCAGTGATCGTATGCAGTTACTCCGCAGCTTGATCACCCGGCCTTTAAATAGGCTTGTTTTAGCTTGTGACTGTTTCTCTTAAACTCCAGAAACAGTCACTTTGCGTTTGGCCTTGAGATCGATGCCTTTGAGGTCATACCTCGCTTGCACTTCCCAGATTTTCCGGCGATTCGCAGAATCTCCAATCGTTGAAATTAAGGCTACAGCGGCTTTTCCAAGCATCGAATCTCCTCCTTCGCCAGCCATTTGAGTATTGCCTGAGGGTGTGTTCAGTTGGAAAGGATAGGGCTTTGAGGCACCAGCGATCACTGGTCCTGCACCTTCTAGATCTAATTCATCACGGTAAATCTCGTGCTTATTTGTCTCGGTCCTGGAGTCTCCGTCAGAATCTATATAGCGACTCTTTACTTCCTCATAGCCTACAAGAGCGACGAAGAGACGATTCCCTTCGAGGTCTTTCTTAGTGGTTAATAAAAGTTCTCCTTGGATCGTTTCACCAGGTGCATAACCACCTTTGGTCAAGGTGAGTACGATTTTCCCCTTCATTCGAGAAGCGATAAAGAGACCTAAGAAAACAAGAATGACTGCGAGGATTACACCTCCTATAATGTATAATATCATAAAATGTAATTATGACATTTTCTGAGTCTAGGCGATTACAAAACACTAATTTTTTTGTATAACAGTTAGTGAGCTGAAGTTCCTACCAAAGGTTTTTTAGCAATTGCTCTCGTTCTTCATTTGTGCGAACTTCGATTTATGGCAAGATTACCAACGATTTTTCTAACAAGCATCTGCTACCTAGCTGTGATATTTCCTATTGCTGCTGAGCCCGACACTCGACCGAATATCTTGTTGATTATGTGTGACGATATGGGGTATTCCGACATCGGCTCATACGGCGGTGAGATCGATACTCCGAACCTCGATCGACTGGCTAAAGAAGGTGTTCGTTTCAGGAATTTTTACAACAACGCTAAGTGTGAGCACACTCGTGCTTCGCTCATTACTGGGCAATGGTGGCATCATGTGGGTGCTTCATCATCGGTGAAGTACAAAGGCAAGACATTCGGTACGCGCCTTCGTGAATCAGGCTACCGGACTCTCATGGCTGGAAAATGGCATGCAGGACAAACTCCTTTTCAGCGTGGCTTTGATCGCTATTTCGGTCTCACTGATGGTTGCTGTAATTTCTGGAACCCTGGCACTGCCCGACCGGGTGAGCCGGAGCCGGCGAAGAAGCGCATTCGTCGTTGGGCAAATGACGATCAAGAATTCAAGCCTTTTATCCCCGCTAACAAGGACTTTTATACCACCGATGCCTTTACCGACTACGCGATCAAATACTTGGAAGAATACAAGGGCGAAGACAAGCCGTTTTTCCTCTACCTTGCCTATACAGCACCGCACTATCCGTTGCATGCCTCGGAGCAAGATGTGGCTAAATACCGCGGTAAGTATAAAGCCATTGGCTGGGACAAGCTCCGTGAACAACGGTTTGCTCGACAGCAAACATTGGGCTTACACATACCCAATACCAAGCTGCCACCGCGAGACTCCAGTGTGCCAGCATGGTCAGATATAAAGGATGAAGACCGTGATGGGTGGGATCTACGTATGGCAACCTATGCTGCGATGATTGATCGTATGGACCGCAACATTGGCCGTCTTCTGAAGAAACTGAAAGAGACTGGTGAGCTTGATAATACAGTTATTTTCTTCTTGTCGGATAATGGTGCTGAGTCGAACTCGATGGATATCTCTACCGTTAAAGGCTCGATGCCATGGGAAGTCACCAGCTACCTGACTCAGGGAAAGCCATGGGCTAACGCGAGCAACACGCCCTATCGTAAATATAAGACAACTCCTTACGAAGGGGGGATACACACGCCAATGATCGCTTGCTGGCCAGGGAAAACTAAGGGGCAGTGGGTGGACCATGTTGGTCATATTGTTGACTTTACCCCCACTTTGTTAGAACTCGCTGGTAGTAAAATTCCAGACACCTTAGCTGGTAGCTCACTCGTCCCTGCAATCACGGGTAAGCCAAGCGATAACTCACGACCACTCTACTGGAGTTACGGTGGCTCTGCGCTGCGTATAGGTGACTGGAAACTAGTTGGACACCGCAAAACCATGGAGCTCTACAACCTAAGCGAGGATCCAACTGAACTTAATAACCTTGCTAACCAACACCCTGACCGCGTCGAAGCGATGACTAAGCAGTGGCAAACTTGGAAAGATAATAAGGGCACGGTTAAATGATGGACTTAGTAAAAATTCAAAGATTCTAAAAGATTCTAAATTCACTTCTCACTTCTCACTTTTCACTTCTGCTCACACAATATTTAATCTAATAAAATGATATCGTTAAAAATCAACACACATTTATATTTCCCTCTTTTGGCGTTCATGGCTGCAACGATTCTTGCCGTCACAGGAGAACCTAAATAATCGGAATTATCTGGAGTTTTATCATCGGATTCACTCAGTGCATACGTTGAGATGTTGAATCAAAAGGATCATACTTATTTTGGGCAAGCCACCTCGAATGCGGAGACTGCGGATTAGATGGCTAAGCATGTTCCCAGATTTGAATATCCGGATAAGGAGATGGAAGAAATTGATCACTTTCGGTTGTGGAAATTCAGGAAACATATTAAACAGACTCCCGATGGTTTTGTGATCACCGAATTTCTGCCTAAAGTAAACTGGAGCGGAAAGCACAATACGATCAGCAGCCCTGCAGGACATCACTTTCGAGAAGGGAGGTGGATACGAGAGAACAAGTATCTAGATGATTATGCTGTCTTCTGGTTACGTAAAGGAGTTCAAAGATCAGAAGGTCTGACCTTTAGAAGGCATTCCTTTAGAAGGCATTATTGGAAGCCTGATTACGTTGTTCAAATACTTAGTAAGCAACAACCTAAGATGTGCTTGCCAGCATGAACTCACCTATGAGAATGCTGGCTTGACCCCAGATATTAGTGAATGTAGCCTGTGAGGATTTAAAATTATAATCATCATTAGATCAAGCTTCTCATGGAAGATCGAGCATGTGATTTTGGCAGATACTGCCTCCATCTTATGTTTTCGACGTTAGCTCAAGTAATAGACAATATGGAAAATCTCAACATAAAATGTATCATCTCTGGAGATGAGACGAATGGTAAGCTAGCTATTTTCGAGGAAATTGTTGCGCCAGGATCTGGACCTCCTCGACATACGCATCGAAACCAAATGGAAATTTTCCACGTGATCGAGGGAAGATTAGAGTTCGAGGTGAATGGGGAATTGTTTGAACGCAAAGCTGGTGCGGTTGCCGTTGTTCCTGTCGGCGCTGTCCACGCATTCCGTAATGTCGGAGCAACGCCCGCGGTCATACATTTCGAGATGCTACCCGCTGAAGATTCAGAGGAGGCTTTCGCACTCATGGTGAATAGCAAGATCGATGATGTGGCTGCGTTCTTTGACAAATATGGGATGGATTTTGCCGGGCCACCGCTCAACTGAAGATCAGCTAAATATTAGTGGCACTTGCGAATATGGTCTGTGAGTTTATATCGCTCTGGAGGTAGCTTTATCGTCGTGTTAGTTTTCAAACGTTCTACTAACAAAAGAAAGTCATGCTCTAGTATCATGATTTAAGGTGCGCTGGTGAATTGTGGTCGTGGGATGTCGCGCAGATACGGCAGTGCTCCATCGCAGTGCGGGCAGCAGAAGGGTTCTTTTTCAGGCAGGGCAGGTGCCGGATCAAGTGCGCGGAAGTGACACTAGATCTTGAGCCGCTTTTTCTTTGCCGCGATGCTGAGGTTAATTCCGCACGAATTCCGCACGGGTCTGTTCTTTAGTTTGTGTTCTGGTTCAGGTTCTATGATATATAGCGTATGTGAGAGAGTTAGATTTCATATGAGCTTGCAACTGCTTCCTTGTGTAGGTCTTGTTCGCTATAGTATATTTTCTTATGAGAAATTTAGATGCAATCCTCTCCATTGAATAATGGAAAAATGATGGAAATAAGACAATTTACAACTCAGGATAAGGCCTATGGCGATTCTCTTCTACTACGCGAGAGGTTGCTGAGAATCCCGCTTGGACTTAGTTTGAAAGATGAAGATCTGACGGATGAAGTGAACCAAATGCACTTTGGCATCTTTATGGAAGAGGAGCTCTTTGGGAGTGTCATTTTCAAGGTATTGGATACTGAAGTGGTGAAGCTTAGGCAAATGGTGATTGACCAGAGGCATCAAGGAGCAGGTATCGGAGCTATTTTAATCTCTAGAGTAGAGAAAGTTTTAGGAGACATGGGGTTCAAGACTGTGGAATTAGCAGCGAGATACTACGCTAAGAGGTTCTACGAGAAAAGCGGCTACAAATCAGTAGGAGATATTTTCATGGAAGTCGGTTTGGAACACGTAAAGATGATCAAGAGCATCTAATCCCATTGCCCCAGTCAGCTTTGCTGCACTTTCAAATCATTCCATCAAACGATCAATCCATTATAGCTGTGAGGATCGTATAACTAGGGCTTCCTGAAAAACTTATCTCTAGTGAATATATGCTGGTATTTGGGATGATTGGGATTTATTAGTTTTGCATGATGAATCGTGTGGCAGTTCTGGATGTGGTGGGGTTAACTCAGGGGCTGATTGGTGAGTTTACTCCGAGGATAGCAGCGTTTGTGGAGGCGGGGCAGATGTCTTCGTTTAAGCCTGCCTTTCCTGCGGTGACCTGCACGGCGCAGTCGTCTTATCTGACAGGTTTAGCTGTGGAGCAGCATGGGATTGTGGCGAATGGGTGGTATGATCGAGAGGCTGCGGAGGTGAAATTTTGGAAACAGAGTAACCACATCGTGAAGGGTGAGAAGATCTGGGAGAAACTGAGGAAGGTGAATCCGGACTTTACCTGCGCGAAGCTTTTTTGGTGGTACAATATGTATTCTAGTGCGGACTGGACCATCACTCCTCGTCCTGCGTATCCGGCGAGTGGCCGAAAGGTGTTTGATGTTTATTCTCATCCGATGGAGATGAAGGAGGAAATTAAAAGCGAATTGGGCGATTTTCCGTTTCCTTCGTTTTGGGGTCCCAAAGCAGGGATTGAAGCGAGCCGGTGGATCGCAGATTCGGCGAGGTGGGTGGAGCGGGAGAATCAGCCTACGCTGAGTTTGGTTTACTTGCCACATTTGGATTATTGTATGCAACAATATGGACCTGACTTGGGCGATAAGCGGGTGAATGTTGAGCTTGGGAAGATTGATACTTTGGTTGGGGGATTATTGGATTTTTATGCTGAGAGGGATGTCGAGGTGATGTTGTTGTCTGAGTATGGGATTTCAGCGGTGGATCAGCCGGTGCATTTGAACAGGATTTTCAGAGAAAAAGGCTGGATCACGATTAAGGATGAGCTGGGCTTAGAAATGTTAGATTGTGGTGCAAGTAAGGTCTTTGCGGTTGCGGATCACCAGGTGGCGCATGTCTATATCAATGATGCATCGCTGATGGAGGAGGTGCGTGAATTATTAGAAAGTACGAGTGGTGTGGATGAGGTTAGAGCTGCTGAAGGTTACTCAGCGGAGAGGGCGGGGGATCTGGTTGTGGTTTCTAATTCGAACGCATGGTTTACTTATTACTACTGGCTTGATGATGCACTGGCGCCGGATTTCGCGCGCTGTGTGGATATCCATCGGAAGGTGGGGTATGACCCTGTTGAGCTGTTTCTTGATCCGGAATTGAAATTCCCCATGCTTTCGATTGCTAAATTCCTGTTGAAGAAAAAACTAGGATTTAGGGCGTTGCTGGAGGTGATTCCGCTTGATGCTAGTTTAGTGAAAGGTTCCCATGGTCGAGATAATGTCCCCGTGCCGGAACAGCCGATCTTGGTGACTCAGGGTAATGTGAAGCATGACGCAGTTTCTCGCCCAGAGGAGGTCGCAGATAGGATCATGCAGAGAGTTCTTGGGGAGTGATTTTTTATTGGCGAAAACTAGTAATTAAAGATAGTTAACAGAGTATTGAAGGTTCCGGGCTTGACAGTTTACTGTGAGTAGGGCATTAGCGATTAAGTTTTTGCGGTAAACAACTTAGCGAGAAGGCTTGATCATTTAACTCAAAAAATTATGGAGTGGTTCCTTTATATCTCATACGTTCTTGTTCTTCTAAGCCTTGCTGGCTATGGGTTTCACAGACTCACGATTATTTATCTCTATTTAAAGCATAAGGATGATGTGCCGGTTGCTAAGGGGCATTTCGATGAACTCCCAGTGATTACGATGCAGTTGCCTGTGTTTAATGAACTTCATGTAGCTGAGAGGTTAATCCAGAAGGTGGCAGAAATTGACTATCCTAAGGATAAACTGCACATTCAGGTGCTAGATGATTCTACTGATGAGACTCAGGAAATATGCCGTGAGCAGGTGGCTGATCTGGTATCCAGAGGGTTTGATGCGGAATGCATTCACCGCTCTGATCGGACTGGATACAAGGCGGGTGCACTAGAGAACGGGATCAAATCCGCTAAGGGAGAATACCTCTTTATTCTCGATGCTGACTTTGTGCCAAATGCGGATGTGTTGCAGAAGACAATTCATTATTTCACTGATGATAAGGTGGGGATGATTCAGACTCGCTGGGGGCATTTAAATAGAAACTATAATGTGCTGACGAGGATTCAGGCGATGTTCCTCGATGGGCATCTGGAGCTGGAGCAGACTGCTAGAAACAGATCTGGTAGATTTTTCACCTTCAATGGAACTGGCGGAATGTGGCGTAAGTCATGCATCGCTGATGCTGGTGGCTGGGAACACGATACTCTGACCGAGGACATGGATCTGAGCTACAGAGCTCAGCTGAAGGGCTGGAACTTTGTTTTCCTGAAGGATGTGGAGAGCCCTGCAGAGCTTCCTGTAGATATGGATGGCTTCAAGAGTCAACAACATCGCTGGACGAAGGGATCTATTCAGTGCTGTAAGAAATGCCTCAAGAATATCTGGAAGAGTGATGCCCCACTGAAAGCTAAGATGGAGGCTACTGCTCATTTGACTTCTAATTTCGCCTATTTAGCATTAATCGTCCTTTGCTTTCTGATTTATCCTAAGCAGTTGACTAATATTCCGCTTATCGCTGAGAATCCGATGCTTGAGTATTGTATAAATATCCCGATCTTCTTCTTCGGTTCTGTCTCTGTGGCGTTGTTCTATTTGACTGCTCAGAAGGCTCTGCATCCCAAGACTTGGCTGAAAGAGATTATTTACCTACCACTCCTCATCGCATTAGGAATCGGGATGAGCGTGAATAATGCCAAGGCTGTTCTGGAGGCTCTGTTCAACCATGAGAGTGGATTTGTTCGCACTCCTAAATATGGGATTGATAAGGCTGGAGCTGGTGGAGAGAAGCAGTCTGTGGGTTGGAAGTCGAGTAAGTATAAGGCGATGAAGTCTGTTACGCCGCTGATCGAGTTCGCCTTTGGTGTGTTTTTCCTCATCGTTGTGATCAGTAACTACGCGGATGCAAATTTCGCGACAGCGATATTACTAACGCCTTTCCCGATAGGTTTCTTCTTTACCTCTATCCCATCACTTAAAAGGATGTTTGCAGGGTTTGTGAAAAATAGTGTTGAAGAAAGCATCGATTCTGGTAAGTAAAGGTAACTTAAATAATTTTTTATGAAATTACACACTTTACGTTCATTACTCAAAGCTGCCTCTGTAGCGTTCATCTCTGGCTTGTTATTTACAAGCTGTGGGGGCACGCCAGTGATAGACAGAAGTAATAAGATGATCGTGAGTGTGAAGGATCAGACCATGCTACTGATGAAAGACGGAAAGACTGTAAAGAGTTATCGGATTTCCACTTCAAAATTTGGTCTCGGTAATACGCGTAATAGTAAAAAAACTCCACTTGGAAGAATGGAGATAGCTAGAAAAATTGGTGGAGGTTCAAGGAGTGGTACTGTTTTCAAAAGCCGAAAAAAGACGGGCGAGATTCTTAAGCCCAATACTCCGGGGAGGGACCCAATCGTGTCGCGTATCATTTGGCTCAAAGGGAACGAATATCGTAATCGGTTCACTTATAGTAGGTATATCTACATTCACGGAACGCCTGAGGAATATACTATTGGCACACCAGCGAGTTATGGATGCATCCGAATGAAGTCTCGCGATATCATCGATCTCTACAGCAGGGTAGGTCTGGGTGCTGAGGTTAAGATTATTCCTGGCCACCTTAACAAGACTAGTGAGGAAGGTCAGAGCGCTGTAGCTCTCCAAAAGGCGAATGATGCTGGAGCTTAAGCTGTATTGGCTTAAAGCATATTTTTCCCGCAGAGCATGGACTCCGAATAAATGACTCCGCTTCTTAAAAAAATATTGGGCATGAGCTGGTTACTCACTTTGTGTATGTTTGCCTTATTAATTTTGGGCGTGTTCACCATCGAAAGTGCAGCTAGACACCTTACCAGTGGTGGTGAGGCGATTGCAGCTAAGCAGGTACAGTGGATTTTTATTGGCTCGGCGGTGTATTTCATCACTGCTTTGGTGGACTATCGGTGGATTAAGTATTTAGCCGCCCCGATGTATGTGACTGGTATCACGCTAATGATTATTGCTATGAAATATGGTAATAAGGTGCACCAGTTAGAAATCGGTGGGCTGAGTTTCCAGCCTGCGCAGTTTTCGATTGTAGCAGGATTTATTATGATGGCTTGGGTGCTACAGGATCTCGCCAAATGGCATCCTTTATTGAGTCTGCCGGGTGCGAAAGTGGCTGCGATTGCTGTTCTTGCCTTGATCCCATTTGGATTAGTGGCGCTAATGGGCGATCTAGGCTCTGCGATAGTTTGGCTACCTGTGACTGCGGTTGTGATGCTTGTCGGCGGGGTGCCATTTCGTTATTTGGCGGTGATCTCACTTTTGGGTGCTGCGATCATGCCAATCTTATTTCACGTTATTTTACCGACTTTTTCAAGCCGAGGCGCGAACCGCATCGAGATCTATCTAGACATGCTGTATGAGCGGAAAGTAGATATCACTGGTGATGCTTATGGGCCTTATTACGTTTCTATGGCAGTGGGGAAATCTGGCTACAAGGGGGTGGGATTTAAAGCGGATTCTTCAAAACGATCACTGCATGCGATGGGCTATATTCCTAAGAGAACTGCCCATAACGATTATGTTTTCGGAGTCTTCGCGGAGGAGCAAGGTTTTAGGGGTAGTTTGATGCTGGTCCTCGGCTTTAGTTTATTGCTGATTCAGTGCATATTTATTGGGTATTACAGTAGAGATATGTCTGGTCAGATATTGTGTGGTGCCGTGGTGGGCCTTTTATTTGCCCATATATTTGAGAACATAGCAATGTGCGTATTACTGATGCCTGTCACTGGGATTCCGTTGCCATTTATTAGTTATTCTGGAACTTTCGTGGTGATGTGCATGTTCATGTTAGGTCTCGTTCAGAGTGTTTGGGTGCATCGAAAAGGAGGGGATGGAGAAGTCGAGAAGAAGGTGGAGTTATCCAAGCGAGGTAAACAATTTAAATTAAACCGCAGAAGGTCCGATGAGAGGGTTAATCCGAATCAATCGACTCAGCGAGGAGCTTAAAATAAGAATAAATATTATGTATCATTGGTCAAAATTATCATCAGTTAAATGGATAGACGCTTGGGAAGAGAGATTTTATGGAAATGACAGAAGTGTGATTTCGGAGATCAAGGGGGGCAAAAGCGTGAGAGTGGAAGTTTACTGTGAAACGGAGAAGGAGGCGCAGGTTATCCAGAAACAATTTGGTGGCTCAGTACGTGAGTTGAAAACCCAAAACTGGGTTGCGCTCAGTGCGGTGGAGAGACCACCACTCAAAATCAGGGATGCAATTCTAGTCTGTGGAGCAAGAGAGCTTTCTGTGGCTGATCAACTGCGTAGTGAAAACCCTAGCAAGAAAGTCATCCAGATACCTGCTGAAATGGCATTTGGTACTGGGGATCATGCTACGACTTCGACGTGTTTAAGGTTTCTAGTGGACATTTCACGCGAGCAGAAAGCTAAGGGTGGAAAAAGCTGGGAGATGTTAGACCTAGGTTGCGGGACAGCGGTGCTGGCAATCACTGCGCGGATGTTAGGGGCTGAGTCATGTGAGGCGCACGACTACGATCCTCAGGCAGTGCGTGTTTCTAAGCAGAACTTGAAGCTCAACCGAGTGGATGAGATAGTGGTGGCGGAGCAGGATGTTTTAGACTGGAAGCCTGAGAAGAAATGGGCGGTGGTGGTCGCAAATATGTTTTCTACAATTCTGCAAGAAGCTTTTCCGACGATTGTGAAAACTATTAAAAAGGATGGAGATCTAGTGGTTTCTGGGATTTTAGCGGATCAATGGGAGGTGACAAAGAAGTGGGGAGAAGACGCTGGTCTTGAGTTTGGTGATGTGGTGAAGAAGGGCAAATGGGTTACCGCTAGGGCTAAATTAAAGGTTTGATTTTCCAACTATTAAGTCAGGGGATGTGGGATAGGTGAGAATTTTTTCAGCCAGAGTTTCATTTATCTTGCATGATGAATTTTATGGGTTATGAAAAGCTCGACTTCAGGGGGGAGTTCATGGTTTTTACTCTAAATTTTGAATCTGGCCCGCTGCTGCTCTTTATCATCAAATTTTAACTGAAAACATAACGAGATAATTCTCATGGAAAGCATTTCATCACGCATCACTAAAGTCACCCCGTCTCTCACTCTGAGCATCACTAATCAGGCGAAAGCCATGAAAGCCAAGGGCGAGGAAGTCTATGGTTTAGCAGGCGGTGAGCCAGAAATGGACACGCCGGATTTCATCAAGGACGCCGCTATCAAAGCGCTCCAAGAAGGTAAAACTAAATACACTCCAGCAGCTGGTATCCCAGAGCTGAGAGAAGCCATCGCTGAAAAGCTAAAGGTAGAAAATAACATTGAATACGAAGCAAGTCAGATCATCGTAGGCAATGGTGCTAAGCATTCTTGCATGAGTGCAATCATGGCGGTAGTGGAGGAAGGTGACGAAGTCATCATTCCATCTCCATACTGGCTCTCTTATCCAGAAATGGTGCGTATCGCAGGTGGAGTCCCCGTTCTTGTGGAGACCACTGAGGCTAATAACTGGAAGATCACACCGGATCAGTTTGAGGAGAACATGACTGGTCTCACAAAGATGATCATCATCAACTCACCTGGTAACCCCACTGGAGCGGTTTATACAGCTGATGAGCTTAAAGCTCTTGGTGACATAGCCCTCTACGAAGACATCATTATCCTTTCTGATGAGATTTATGAAAAACTTGTCTATGGCGATGCTAAGCACGTCAGTATCGCATCAATCAGCAAGGAACTATATGATCTCACTATCACAGTGGGTGGATTTTCTAAGGCATACTCCATGACAGGATGGCGCCTCGGATACATAGCGGCTCCTAAGGCTATTGCAGAAGCTATTTCGTCCATGCAGGGGCACACCACATCTAATCCTTGCACCTTTGCACAGTATGGTGGGCTTGCGGCACTGACCGTGGAAAACTCCTTTGTGGAAGACCTGAAAGCAGAGTATGACATGCGTCGTCAGTTCATGCTTAATAAACTCAACGCTATTCCCAACATTTCAGTGACGGAGCCAGAAGGTGCATTTTACTTCCTTGTGAACACCACTGCACTTGGTATCAAGTCCGTGAATCTCTGTGACAAGCTGCTTACGCGTTACCGTGTGGCTGCGGTTCCAGGAATTGCATTTGGAAATGACAACAGCATCCGTCTGAGTTATTGCACCACACTCGATGTGCTCAACGAAGGACTCACTCGATTCGAGGAGTTCTGTCGCTCACATTAAGTACTTAGATTTTATTCATAGCGTCTCAGGTAATTATTTACCTGAGACGCTTTTTTGTGTAGATTAACCCATGAACATCAAACCACTTACTATTTCTGCGGTCGCTCTCATCGGAGTTTTCGGCCTCTACATCGCCTCAGCTAAGTCCGACAAAGCTGATATCCCCAAAGTAACAAACGAGGCGAAAATTAAGCAAGCTCTGAAGCAAGCAGACTTAAAGTCACCAGCGAGTGGGGCTGAGCGGGATAGCGAAAAAAAGAGAGTCTTAGTTTTTTCTAAAACGAATGGTTACCGGCACAAGTCTATCGGAACAGGTAAGCAGGCTTTAAAACTGATGGGGGAGTCATCTGGTGCGTTTGACGTAGTAATAAGTGATGATTTGGTGAATTTTGATCAAAACAAGATTAAGGATTTTGATGCGATCTGCTTTCTGAGTACAACGTTGAATGTATTTTCACCTAAGAAGAATGAGCTCAAAAAGATGTCGGATGCGGAGAAGAAAGTGGCGTCAGGTCTGGAGCAGACGAGAAAAACTAATCTGCTGAACTTCATCGCAGGTGGTAAGGGATTCATTGGTATCCATTCTGCTACTGATACCTTCTACGAATGGCCTGAGTATGGCATGATGCTCGGCGGATACTTTGACGGGCATCCATGGACAGCAAATATGGAGGTGTCGATCAAGGCAGATGAAAAAAACAACGCACACGCATTACTCAAGGGAGTGATACCGGCCGATAAAGGTGAACTCAGATTTAAAGAAGAAATTTACCAACTCAAGGATCCTTATGATTCTAATAAGCTCACGATGCTACTCCGATTAGATTCAGACGCGAGCCAGAAGCCAAGAGGCGGAATCAAGAGAAAGGATAAAGACTTCGGTGTGAGCTGGATCAAACCACACGAAAAAGGGAGAGTTTTCTACTCATCACTCGGACACAATGACCATATCTACTGGAACAAAAATGTGCTTAGACATTACTATGCAGGAATTATCTATGCTCTAGGTGAGTAGGGAATTAGATTAAGTCCGGCGAATACCAGCCAAAAAAGGCATTCGAATAATAGCCCAGAATTCAGATGATTCTGGGTTTATTGTTGCCAAAAATAGCGAAAGGGAGAGAAGAATGTTTAAGAGAAAAAGTGGTGGCCCAACTCGGATTCGAACCAAGGACACAGGGATTTTCAATCCCCTGCTCTACCAACTGAGCTATTGGGCCATCTTGCAGGAGCAGCCATTACTGAGAGGCTCATTGCGGTGCGCATAATTAGTGCCTGTTGCTTGTTTTTACAATACTAAAATGTAACTATTTTTTACTTAAAGAATTTCTTGATCGCTTTCTTCTCTTCAGGGAGGAGAGAGTTCTTCCAGACTCGTTCACCACCAGCGCCTTTGTTGTCTGTGTTACCACCGCTACGGATTTTTGAATTTGATTTGTCGATGTCGTGTTCGCCATCGGTAGTTTCTAGAAGGTCACCAGGAAGGGTATTAGAGAGGTCGTTAGATTTAAGTCTCTCTTCTTTGTTGAGTTCTAGTTTCTCAGCCTCGTCGCCGAGCATTCCAGGTGCATGTCCTGGTCCTCGTTCGATCGAGCCGTTTCCTGGTTTACCAGGTTTTCTTTTGTCTCCGCCTTCATCACCGTCCCCATCGCCATCGCCATCCTCATCGCCATCCCCTCCGTTTTGCTGCTGTTGCTTGAGTTTCTCTGCCATCTTGCGCATATTTTTACGGAGCTGGTCGAGCTGTGCTTCGTTGAGTTGATTCAGTTGTTTTGGATCGATCTGTTTGAGTTGGTCGAGTAATTCTTGATTTGGCTTCATGGCACCTGTATCCATATTTTCTACTGCTTTACCGAAGTCATCGAGTAAGTTTTCTTTAGCTTGCTGATTGAGTTTATCACCGTGTTTCTGGAGGCTTTGCAGAGTTCGCTCAGCATTTTGTATATTGCGTTGCAGTTCCTTGGATGCAGCATCGTGATTATTAGTGAGGTTATCAACGGCTTCTAGGCTGGAGTGGCTGAACCATTCGTTTGGATCCTGTTTCTTGAGTTCATCTATTTTTTCTTCCACTTCTTCAATGTATTCTTCCTGGATAATTTCCTCATTCTTTAATTCCTCAAGGGCTTGCTCCAGACTATCTCTGGCATCGGGTGATGGATAGTTTTGGATTTCCTCAGCATAGCTACCGATAGGGATGAAAAATGCAGCGATAATGACGAGAATAGAGCATAGAGAAGGGAGCAACGTGCGTGGCCAATTCCAAGAGACTCCGGCATCGATCTCCCCTGATGCATCTGGCCAGGGGATAATTCCTGCTTTTGCGGCAGAAAGTGCGTTTCTAAGTTTCATCTTATCTTCTATCCTAACTAGGCACTCTTCAGGGCTTTCGAACTTACTGCGTGAAGCCAGCCAGCAGAGGTAAGCGATCGCCGAGATGGCAAGTAATAGCAAACTAATCGAAAAAAAATAGCTGGGTAGATGGCTAAAATATCTAGCCGCAAGAATACCAACAGCTGCGACTAGAGCGGTAATGGCTAGCGGGAGATTTAACAACTCTACCCACCATGCAAGGTTCAGTTTTTTGGAAATAGAACGCGCATAATGCATCCATTTTTTTTCCTGATGAGACTGTGATAATGGTTCCATAATAGACAGAATACTTGGTGTGATATTGCAACTAGAATAGCTTAGCGTATGGCTATGGCAAGTGATAAATCCGATGCGAATTTTCATCGAGCCAGTGATCGATGGTGCCGAATATTAGTTGGTGGTCTGGCTCTGCGAATGTCTCGTGGCGCATGTGAGGAAAAAGCTTGTAGGTTTTATTAGTGAGTTTGAGGCTGCTGATGAATTGCTGAGCTAGTTGATCTGGGCAAATGAGATCTGTTCCTCCTTGGGTATAGAGAAAGGGTATATCAGAAGCCATCAGCGGTAAGGTTTTTTTTACAAAGCTAGCGGTTTTGATTAGCTCCACTCCCCAGCCGATTGAGATGTGTTGGTGACCTGGGTGATCTGGATCTCTTTCGATAAGATTACCATCGGTAGGTGTCTGACATAGTTCTGGAGTGGCGCCAGTTTTCACCATGAATCGAGGGTGAATTTTAGCGAGGATTTTTGCAGTGGCAATGAACCAGTCTGGTTTGTTATGAGTTGGAGAAAGGAGCACAGAATTCACCCAACAAAAATGAGGTAGTGGAAGTCTTCCTTGGAGTGCGAGAGTGAGATGGCGGAGTGTGAGTAGTCCACCCATGGAGTGGCCTGCGATACCGTAGGGGAGGTTCCCCGCCATTTTTATACCTTTATCGATGACGGCATCGATGAAACTCACCTTTCCCACATGACCGCGTTTTCCTGGGCTCTGACCATGACCACGGAGATCAAATGCGATACACCGAATCCCTCGCTTCGTGAACGGATGTAGCACTTCTGTATAACGTTCTGAGTGGTCGCCCTGGCCATGTGTAAAAAGGCAGACAGCGCGAGGTTCGATGCTGTCTTCTGGATCCATCAGGGTGCAGCGAAGCTGGTGTCCAGCTACATTGATACTTTTTTTAGTAACTTTCATGCTATCTATCTAAACTCTTCGTGAGTGTGGCGAATAATTTTATATCAGCCTCACATGAGGCGGGGTCTTTTGATTGTTTAAATACATGCTCTATGTTTTTTAGGAATCTCCAGAGGATATCACCTAATGAGGCATGTCCTGCGATGGCTACTTTGGCATTGATGGATATCTCCTTGTGCTCAGCGAGAACTTTTTGCGCAGGGATCAGTCTTCCTTTATGGAAGCAATCCACAAGCTGCATTTCATTATCTGAGTAAATACGCGCTAGAAAATGTCCTGGGTAGTTACATCCAGAGATCTCTAGGTCGAGTCGCCGGCCCACGAGCATATAAAGTGCGGCTAGGCTGATGGGATTTCCAAATCCTGAGTCAGCTACCCAGCAGAGGTCGCTATTCTGTGGTAAATAGTAGTCCTGCTGGTTACCTGAAAATTTACCATCATTAAACATCCAGAGCCGTAGTTGGTTGGCGCTTATCGGTGCGTTTTTATGGTTATTTGAAAAGTCGTCTGCGATTAGATCTAGCGCATCTGATAATGGGGGGCGTAGTGAAATGCCATCGTGGAGGTAGTCAGAAATGAGCCTTAGATGGTACTCAAAGCTATCCCAGTCTTCCGCCATGGCAGATCTGCCACCAGCGGGGATTTGCCATTCGTTCATCAATGTCTTTCGGCGAGCGGGGAGGAGCAGGCTAGTGAGCTTGGCTTTGTCTTGAGAGGATAAATCTAGGCTGATTCCGAGAGCTGTGAGTTCATTACTGACATCACCAGAACTAGCGGCGAACTCAAGCTTCAGAGCCTCTTGCGTGGCTGGCTCTTTGTCATCTAGTAGTTTGATTAAATGGGGGAGTTTCTTCTCGGTGATCATATTTTAAAAGAGCTTAAACTCTGTTCAGAAACCGATCAAGAGAGTATTGTGAAATTAATGCTGTTTAGTGACTTTATTTGGATCATGCTGCAAAACTCTCTCCACATGAGCAAGTGACCTCGGCATTTGGATTGGTCACTTTGAACCCTCCTTGCTGTAGATCATCCGAGTAGTCTAGCTCACTCCCAGCTACGAAAAGCGCACTTTTGGGGTCAATAACTACCGTCACCGCATTACTAACCACCAGCATGTCTCTGTCCCTGGGGCCATCCACCAGATCCATTTTATACTGAAGTCCAGAGCAGCCACCGCCCACTACAGCTATCCGCAGTGCGCCATTTGATCTGCCTTGCTTCTCTAAGAGTGATGACAGGTGAGAAGCTGCTCCTGTGAGCACCTTGATAAGTTTTTCATTTCCTACTTTGTAATTCACCGCGGTCATGCGTCACATGTAAGCGCTAGCGGGGCAATAGAAAAGCTCAAAAACGATCAATCTGAGCTAAATGAAATAGGATGAGAAGGGCTATAATGTAAATTGGTAGAAAATAGCCTTTACACCTCGCGATATGGTGCGATTTTAGATGTCGTATTCACTTAGACATATCTAATCGAATTAATCACTAACATAGCAAAATAAATCAAACAAATCGACGATAATGAATGTGGTTATGAGCTGCTATATGCGCCTTTCACACGACTTATTAGAGAGATAAATTTAATCATATCATCACCTTTATAAAACATTATTATAGAACAGTGATCGATCAAAAAAAATGAGCGAAAATACATCGCCAGCTAATGAGTCTGCTCCAGCAGCAACTCAGCCAGCGGCAACTAATCAAGATAATGCTTCAGAGAACAAATCAAATTCAGTAACTGAAGCTACAAGCACAGAATCTCAGCCAGCTAAAAAAGAGCCAAAGCAAGGTGTCCGTGACACCCGCACAAATAAAACTCCAGAAAATGCTGATCAGCCACAAGTTGATAGCAAGCCTGCGCCCTCTGATAAAGGTGACAATAACAAAGATGGTGGTCAGCCTCAGCAACATAACCAGCAGAACAACGCGAATAATCGCAGCAGAGGACGCCGTGGCAGAAAATCTAATGAGCCAAATACGAACCAAAATCAATCTCAGCAAAAACCGACTAAGCTAGATGCTAAGGCGGTATCGAAAAAAGCCTGGAAGATTTTTCTTGCTGAAGTGGGAGAAGAAGGACTGGCTCTTATTGGCGACAAGGAAGGTAAGGAGCTCACTAAACGTAGTTTCAGATTAGGGGAGATTTTCCAAGAGGAAGAGCAACGCAGAATCAAGCTATCTAAAAAAGAAGATAAGTCAGAAGACGCTCACTCAAATGCTGAGCCAGCTAAGAAAAAGCAGGTGAGAGCAAAGAAAGCTACTAAGAAGAGCAATAAATCAGCAAAAAACGAGTCGGATGAAGTTTCTCCTGATGAAGATACAGTGAATCAAGAAGAAGTACAGACTCCTCTAGAGCTCACTCCAGTAGAAGAAAAAACAGAGTAATTGCTCTCTGTTAGTAACTATTCAAGTATTCCAGCGTGTTTTAACCGGCGCGTTGGGGCTTGAGAATGTTGAGAAACTTGATGGTCATAGCATGGCTGCCTTACTAAAGAATTCAGAGTCAGTGTGGCTTCGTATGGCCTAAACTAGTTTTGGTCTTGGTAATGTTGCCGTCCGATCGGAGAGATACTGTTACTTTCATTACAACGATGGCTCTGAAGAGTTTATGACCACTCTAAAGACCCTCGGGTGTATTCTAATCAAATTTAGAATCCACAAATGGATGCCTTGATTAAGGAACACCGAAAATTTATACCGATGACGAGTGCCCCGACTTTGGGAAAGAGATCAACCGGGCATCAAGCCTATGAAGCTAGCGAAGCAGCAAAAAAATGAAACGCCATCACATTCTCACCACAGGGTTGCTGACTGCGTTAGCGCTGTCCCTACCCAGCCAACTAGTTGCGCAGGCAAAGCAAAGCCGACCCAACATAATCGTTATTTTCACCGATGACCACGGCTATGCTGACTTGTCATGTCAGGGTTATCTAAGTGATGTGAAAACTCCTCACATTGACCAGTTGGCGAAGGATGGCGTGCGGATGACGAACGGTTATATCACCGCTCCACAGTGTATTCCATCTCGTGCTGGCATTCTTACTGGTCGTTATCAGCAGCGTTTCGGGCTCGATGCTAACGGATCTATTCCTCTTCCACTAGAAGAGATAACGATCGGGCAGCGGCTTCAGAAAGCGGGCTACATCACGGGTATGATCGGGAAATGGCACCTTGACCCGAACCATCAGTCAGCGGTGTGGATAAAGAAGAATATGGCTGGTGTCTTGGAGAAGGCAAAAGGCAAAAAAAACAACAAGATTCGTATTCCAGAACGGCTACGCCAGAAATATGATCCAAACGTGCGCGGTTTTACTGAGGTGTTCTGCGGACACATTCAGCGCTACTTCGCGACTTACGATCTTAAGGGGAATGACCTGGCACCCGGAGGAGAATGGCAAAAAGAGAAGGGCTACAGGCTGGATATTCAGAGTGACGCAGCAGTCACCTTCATCAATCGCAACCACGATAAACCGTTCTTTCTCTACCTAGCATATTTCGCGCCTCATGTGCCACTGGAGGCAACGAACAAATACCTGTCTCGGTTCCCCGGAGAAATGCCTGAGCGCAGACGCCACGCACTTGCGATGATTTCTGCTATGGATGACGGGGTGGGGCGAATTCGTGAGACTCTTGTCCGACATGGTATCGACAAGAACACGCTGATCTTTTTTATCAGCGATAATGGTGCACCCTTAAAAAGGGGGATGAAAGATCTCCCGCTTACGATGAAAGGAGGGGCCTGGGACGGCTCGCGCAATGACCCACTGGTCGGTGAAAAGGGGATGCTGACTGAAGGCGGAATCCGCGTGCCTTATATTGTGACATGGCCAGGATCGCTCCCAGAAGGGAAAATCTATGATCATCCCGTGACTTCGCTTGATGTCGCCGCCACAGCACTCGCTTTGGCGAAGCAGCCTGCGGCGAAAGAACTGGATGGCACGAACCTTATTCCTTATTTGAATGGGACGAACTCTGGCGTCCCGCACGCTGCTCTCTATTGGAGATTCTGGAACCAATCTGCGATCCGCAAAGGTAAATGGAAGTATCTCCAAGTAGGTGGAGAACAGCGTTATCTTTTTGATCTGAGCAGTCCAAAACATGAGGAGGAAAATCTGATCAAAAAACAGCCTGAAATCGCTAAACAACTGTCAATGGAACTCAAGAAGTGGGCATCAAGCCTGAAGACGCCGGGAGTTCCAGATGCCGAGCTGAATGGCCAAGAAAAGGAGTTCTATAAGTACTACTTTAAATAGACCGTTCTCCACCAGAACCCGATATAAATCTATCGATACTCATGAGGGAGCTACCTAAATTCTACCGCTGTAAAAAAATCGACCGACCACTCAAGTTAGATGGCTTCATGAGCGATCCCCGGTTGGATAATGCGGCATGGACTGATGACTTCATCGATATCACTGGTGATCCAGCACTGAAACCTCGGTTTAGAACACGAGCCAAGATGCTATGGTGTGATGACTATTTCTATGTAGCAGCGGAAATAGAGGAGCCTCACGTCTGGGGGACGATCACTGAGAAGAATGAGATCATGTTCAACGACAACGATTTCGAAGTCTTCATCGATCCCGATGGCGACTCGAAGAACTACTACGAATTCGAGGTGAATGCTCTCAACACCATTTGGGAGCTTAGTTTGTCTGTTCCTTATAGCGAGGGTGGTGTGCCTCTTTTGGGTTGTAATCAAGAAGGGCTGATTTCTAAAGTGGGTGTCAAAGGGATTCTCAATAACCCAAACGATGAAGACGAAGGCTGGTGCGTCGAAATAGCCTTTCCCCGGAAAGAGCTTGAAAAGTATAACTCTGGCCCTGATCGCACCACGTCACCTACTCTGGAAGACATTTGGCGCGTTAATTTCTCCCGCTTTCAATGGCAGCATGAGGAAGAGGTCGGCAACTACGTTCGAGTGCCCCCCCACGGGACCAACCTTTCCTCTGGTCTCAACCCCGAAGATCAGCAACACCCAGAGGACAACTGGTTATGGAGCTCACAGGGAGCCGTCAACATGCACATCCCGGAACGCTGGGGCAAGGTCATGTTTGTTTGTTAGATATTAAAAAGCATGAAGTGTGAAGTGATCTTCTATACTTTGTTTTAAATTACGATAAGATCTCCTTGATTTAGAAACGATGTCCGCTATCCATACCACATGGAGTTACTGGCAGTTTATGAGGAGAAGGATCTAGCAGAGGATGCTGAAGCAAAGGTATCTGGGCCAAAGCGCTTAGCGAGCGACCGCGATGACAATCAAGTGGTTTGGCGACTCTTCGGCACTCCGTCCTGGGCAAATTTCTACGCACTAGAAATGTATGAGCTTCCAAAACTCAAACAGCTAGTGGACCAGCGCAAAGCTGGGGCAGGGCAGGGGTATGATCAAGATGAGCACCAGAGGATCGTTGGTAACTTGGCGTCTCTGGTGAATACTTATGGGTTAAAGGTGCCGGAGCATTGGCTTTGAAATACATGAGAGACTAGTTACGTAGACTAGTGATTGTATTGATGTTCTGGATCATTTTATACAGGTCAGATTATCCTGGATCCCTGACTTATTTTCTTGTAATTTTAGCTGGATCTAGAGGCAAAGAAATTACAGGTTCTTCTGTATGTTTAAGGGATTATTATATCTGATCGTTTTTATTGCTGTCAGCATGATTGATGCGAGAGCTGTGGAGGTGAGAAACATCGAGCCGCTTACGGCTAATGTGGATATCTGGCGAACAAATCAAAATCAGTTTTCTCGAAAATTTCCTGGGTTGCCATGGAAGTACGGTGAGGGGGATGGAGAATTTGTGCATCAGAGCAAGGGAATGGTTTTCTGGGGGGAGCCAGTGCATAAGTTGTCTCTGATAGAGACAGGAGGCAAGATCACTAGCCTAAAATTGACATTGCTGGATCAGGGAAAGGCATTGTTCATGAAGAAGAGCGAATTTGAATCTCTCGCGACGCGCTGGAAAAAAATCATCACAGAACAGCTGAAATCTGAGGGGACTAGGATACCGAGTATTTCTGTTGGGAAAGTGAAGCAAATAAGAATGGCTTGGAACTGTAAGGACTCAGTGGTGGTGCTGTCAGCTAACATAGGCGTAAAGCCAGATAGGATAGAGCTGATCTGCTACGAGCGGGACTTCGGTCTGGCTCAACTGAAGCTAAAAGGACAGCAACTCGCGAATAAAGATGGGGATGATGTCGGTGACGGGGAAGGCAAGACAGCTGGATCAGATTCTGATAATGAGGAGTTCCTCGATGAGGTATTCGCTCCGAAAGAGATTAAAGCTGAAATCAGAGCCAAGATCAAAGAAATCAATGCGCGTGAAGTTCCCGATGGAGTCTCCAAGGGTGCGCAAGATGCGGTTAATCTACTAAATGTGTATCGGTTTCTTAGCCGAGTGCCGTATGATGTGAAGGCAGATAAAGGGATGAACGCAGCAGCGACAGATGCCGCAAAAATCTGTGCTGAAAAAGGAAAGCTTTCTCATGACTTTGGACATTCTACAGATAAGTGCAATTTAGCGATGAACAGTGGAAATATGAGCATGGAAAGTAGTGTCATGCAGTATATACAAGACTCAGGTGCCAATAATAGAGAGAGGCGCGGGCACCGTAGATGGTGTCTCAACCATAAGATGAGTAAAACTGGATTTGGTATCGAGGGCGCGTATTCTGCAATGTATTCGATGGATCAATCCGATAGAGGCATTCGTAAAGACTACTCATACCCTGGGCATGGTTTCTATCCTAAAAAGTATTTGCACGGCAATGGCTGGAGCTACCACATTGTGGATGGCCCTGCACCGAGCGACTGTGTGGTTCAGGTCTGGAAGATGGAGAAATTTCAAGAGAAAGCACCGAAGTGGAGTGACGAGCCAGATGGCAAGGCACTCGATGTCGCGTTCAAATTCATTTACAGTGATACCATCGTTTTTGAGCCCGATAGTGAGCCGATTACGAGACGAGGTAGTTATTTAGTCAGACTCAAAGGGAGTGGCTTTAAGGAGCAGTACTTAGTCCATCTATATTAGTTACTTATGTTTTTTTTCTGGGTTCTAAATACGGTATTAAAATAAAGCTAAAAAAAATTTGCATTAAGAGGTTTCTTTGCTAATTTATCCATGTCGACAACTTTAGGCGGCCCGGTTGAGTTACTGTTTGGTTTTGGGTTTTTCCAGCAGCTTATCAATCGGGTCGCTTTCTTTCTTTCTGAGGCTGATAGCCTGCTTTATACCATCCTCACAGTGATACTGGATTGATCGTTTGATGAAATGTTTTGAAAGTGCAGCTAAGCTGACTGGGGAAAGAGCAAAACAATAGAGCAAGATTAGCGGCGTTAGTCGTCAGTTGCATAGCCCGCTAAGAGCCTTCCTTCTGCCTTGCTAGTAAGCCGGTCACTATTTTGTTTTTCTATCAAACCACTATCACTGTTCAAATGGTATTAGATAGTTTTTAGCTGCAGCTGAATCATTGCAATTAGTGAATCGAGGCTATGGCCTTGTTCGCGTAGTTCCTTTACGGATATCGACTGGGCTCTTTTTGCTAAGCGCTCATCGTTAGTATCGAGGATGAGTTGATGGTGAAGATATGTAGGCTCAGGGAAATTTAGCAGATGCTGAAGAACTCGGTGTAGATGGGTGGATTCTAACAGATCATTACCCCTTGTGATATGAGTGATTTCCTGGAAAGCATCATCGATTACGGATGCGATGTGGTAGGAGGTGCCGATGTCTCTCCTAGCGAGAACGCTATCGCCTAAAATATCATGATCAACAGTAATTTTTCCGTGGATAAGGTCATTAAATGTGAGATTACCAGTGAGTTCTTTTGCCTTGTCGATATGGATTCGGGTAGATGGGATTTTTCCTTGTTCTAGTAGTTCATCTCTCTGGCTAAAAGTAAGCTTTTTACAAGTGCCAGGGTAATACTGAGCACTAAGATGATTACCATGCGGCGCATTAGTGAGTGATGAAATCTCACGGTGGATGTCTTTTCTACTACAAAAGCATGGGTAGGTGACACCTAAGAGATTAAGCTCAGCAAGTGCTGCTGCGTAGGCTTCTGTCCGATCACTCTGAATCTGGCTGATGGGAGGAGCATCATGTTGAAACTTGAAGAACTGGAGGTCATCTAGGATGGAAGCGTAGTAATGATCCTTGGTGCGAGTCTTATCTATATCTTCGAATCTCAGAAGATATTGGCCGTCTAGTTTCCGAGCGAGATCATGTGCTACTTGAGCGGCATAGAGATGTCCAAGATGCAAGTGGCCTGTAGGCGAAGGGGCAAATCTAGTTTTCACTATTGTGGCTGGCGGTAATGACATGTTCAGAATCGTGAGTTTGATGTTTTAGTACTACCGTGATAGTATAGGGAAGTGAGAATAAATCTAAATACAATTATCGGCGCGATAGCGGTAAGTTTCTCCTTGCTTATTATTTTAGCTCTAAAGGTAAATGGAAAAACCTGGTATGACTCAGAGGGGCGGCCGCTGGCCATCAAGGGAAAGAAAGTGATCAGGATAGTTGTGGATGAAGAGGAATCAGATAAAGAGACAGAGAATGTAAGCCGAGTCATTCCAAATATTTTAGAATTAATACCGGAACTGAGCACGGTGAAGAGTCCTAGATTTTATTCGGGATTTAATCCATACTCGCGCTACCATTACGGCTATCGTGTCTATAGCGGGTCAGTGAATGCTCACCGCCATCAATATTACCGACGGGGATGCTATAGAGCCAGGGGAGTATCAAGCAGAAATATGTATCTGAACTACAGAAGGGGCGGCGTATCGATTCGTGCTAAATTTTAAAGGACTATCGATTTAGAGGAAGAGAGTCAGATGGATTAATGAGTAAAGGCGCTACGGGAGCTCTTAATTTAGGATTCAGTGGGGCAGGAGCGACGTTATTTGACTCTTGCAGATCTTTGTTGTCGGGTAGCTGAGTGACATCTGGCTCAATCATTCCTTCGACAGTTCTACCGTTGTTAGAGATTTTATTAACTATCTCACTGTTTATAGAAGGAGTAATCTTAGTTGGTTTTACAAGGGGTGTATTTGTTTGCTTTGGAAAATCTGCGGTGTCGGAAGCGTTTTTAACCTGCTCTTTTTTACCCCATGTACTTGGGTCTTGGCGATAACCTTCGATTATGGAGCAGCTGGTCAGAAAACAGATACTAAGCAGAGATGTAGAGGCGATGAATTTGTTCATGATGAAGCATTTATGAGAGGTAAAGTTTTCTTAGGCAAGCTAGAAAATTGATAATTTACTCTCTAATTCACTGAGAAACATCACCAAATATTTTACTGCGTTGAGTGTAGATCTCAAGAGGCGGTAAGAATGAGCGAGAAAACTGTGCTGATTTGCCACAGAATATGGAATATGAGTAAAGAATTCTGCTGCGTTTTTCCACAAGTAATTATTAAGTGATATGAGTCTCAAGCCAGAGGAGTAAATCATCGTGCTTGAGGTAGTCGTAGCAGAATGAAGTGAGTCCATGGCGTGTTCCAGCGGCTATGTTTTCTGGTAGATCATCGATATATATAGTCTCTTCTGGAATAATTTGATATTTCTCAAATGCACGAATGAAAAAGGCATCGTGGGGTTTGATAGCACCGATCTGGTAGGAGAACACAGCGTGATCGAAACGCTCTAACAGCTTATGTGTTTTGACGCAATAGGGTGCATGGATAGGATTAGTATTAGAAAATAAAATGAGTCTATGCCCCTGTGATTTTAGGATTCGCGCCAGCTCAAATGTCTCCGGAATCTCTGTGAAAATAGAATTCCATGTGGTGATGAAATCAGTCTTACTTCCATGGAAATCTAATAAACCCCGCACGATGGTGATGTATTCGTCTGGTGTCGTTTCACCTGCTTCGAAGCTATCTTTGGCAGATATTATCTCTTCTATCGCATCTGGATCAGCGTTCGCGCCTTTTAGCGAATTTAGGGCAGGGAGAAAATCGAATGCAAGAAGCACATTGCCAATGTCAAATAGGAAGGTCATAGTCGTAGTTTTCTATTGTATTAATGATAAACTGCGCGGCGGAGATAGAACCTGCTGGTTTGGCGTATTGGGTGAGGTTAGATTTCATATTTTTCCACAGCGCCGCGTCATCTTTTAAAATATTAGTCAAGGCGTGGCGAATGTCTTCAGGTGTCTCGGTATAAAATCCACCTTGGATTTTCTCTAGTAGAGCTAGATTTCCTTCTTCCTGTCCAGGTACTAAGTGATGAATAAGCATAGGGCAGGCAGCCGCTATAGTCTCGTGCACCGTGGCTCCACCAGCCTTACCTATGACGAGGTGATGAGATGTCAGTAGTTCTGGTACGCGCCTTGTCCAGCCTTTGATCTGCACTCTACCCGGGTATTTGAGCTGAATTTCGCGTACTCTATCGTAGAGTTTTCTAACGTTTCGACCCAGAACCACAGTGATCTCAGTATTTGCATTCTTAGTGTCTAGAATGACTCGCATGATTCTGCGAATGATCGGCTTTTTAGAAGTAGGGAAGTAGAGGACCTTGAATACTGATTTATGATCGTAGCTAGCGATAGATTTTAGCTTAGTAAATCGAGGATGAACGGCAAAGCCGGTGACGATGACTTTGCGCTCATCCACACCAGACGCGATCAGTGACTCTCTGGTAAACTTATCAGTAACGAGAAAGTAATCCGATGGAGCGTCTCTCCATGCCGCATTGATCTCGATGGAATCTGTAATCAGAGTGATGACGGGAACGCGAGGGATACCTTTAGCAAATGAGCGCTCCACATAATAAGGATAGAGGGGGTAGGTGCTAACGATAGCATGTGGCTCGAAGCTGAGCATGATATCTTTCAGCGTGTTTTCAGGCTTACGCATAAAAGGGAACTTTTCTTTTGAAAAATCATGTTTCTCAACAGATTTGTAAATACGATACCAAACCTTAGGTGTGTGAGTGGTGATGAAGCGATAGAATTTTCTCAGCCTAGCATTTAGTCTAGGGGAACCTAGAGCACAGGGGTCGATTACTTCAGCTTCAGCATACTGCTCTAGCGCCGCCGCTAAATTGTAGGCAGCGCTATTGTGGCCATCGCCAAATCCTGCGGTTGTAATAATTATTCTGGGTAGTTCTGGCTCAGACATTTTCTTTTTATAACAGGATTCTAAGTTGCGTCTATACTGATTATGTGAAGAGTGTGTGTAGGACAACTAGAGAATAGTTATGGCGGGAAAGAATAATAATAGCGATGATATGAAAAAAAGTGACTCAGAAGAAAATATCGAGAGATTAGACGATCGATTTATTGATTCAGCTGAGGATGAAGTTGATATCAAGCTCACTGCAGATCAAGAAATGGATGATCGATCTATTGATCAGCTATTTCAGGATAATGATAAACCATTAGATCATTCTATTGATCGCCTTTTCGAGGAAGATAGAAAGAGTTTTAAAAGTGGACTAAAAGATGAAGTCCAGAAAGCCCTCAGCCAACCCGTGATGTCCAAAGCTAGCCTCTTCAGGATGAAGACTAAGGAACCTTCAGAAAGATCACTTTCTGAGGAGATAGCTAAGCAAAAAACTGTAGAAGAAGGCTGGGAAGTGGCTAAAGATGAATCTAGTGAAGTTTTTTGCCGTAAGTCAGTTATATTTATGTGTTCTATTATCGTGTTGATTGTAATGGTAGGTGGTTGGGCGCTATGGCAATTTAGTAATGATGAGCGAGGTAATGACAACAATATTTCAGCATTAGCAAATAAGTCCAAAGATCAAGGGAAGCGAATAATAAGCAAGGAAATCATGGTTGTGAGTGAAGTAATAGATCGGTATCTCACGGCAAAGACATTGATTGAGAAGAGTGCATACATTTATCAAGCGGAATCATTTAAAAATGTTCTAGAAATATATTATGAAGGTAATGGAGGTGTGAAACCTCTATTAGATTATGTTATTGAGAAAGTACTCCCTATTAATTTAAATGGGGAGGAGGTTTGGGAAGTTGTCATCAAGAATAATCACAGACCTACAGAGGGCTCTCTCAGCTACTATGCGAGAGAGGTCTCTGATGGCGAATACAAAATAGACTGGAAAGCAGATGTTGTTTTTCAAGAGAATGATGTGAAAAAGTTTAAAGAAATACGTTCAAGAGAAGCGACAAGCTTCAAATTTGAAGTGAACCCAATGTATTTGTTTAGCACTTATAATTGGGGCTTTAAAGATAGTGAGTATCAAGTGCTAAGACTAAATATACCGAATAGTAATATGGTGTTCTGGGGTTATGTGAAAAGAGGAAGTCCAGAGCAAGATAAGTTAAATAACTCTATTGAATATGAGCTGAAGAACCCGATTACAAATAAAAGGATGGTGCATGAATACATCCTTAAAGTAAGATTCTTAGCAGATTCTCCTAATGAAAACGATGAGTATATTTTAATTGAAGACTTGGTATCTAGGAAGTGGATAAATACTTATGAATAAATTAGGATGAAAAATAAAAAATCTAAAAACAATAGCACGGATGAATCTGAGTTTTGTTCATCCAATGAAGAATTACCCGAGGTTCTCCCTCTAACAGAGGATGAAGCTGTGAAGAATCCTACTAATAGTGGCGGAGAGGAGATTGGTGCGGAATTAGTTACAATCATCGCAGAACTTGACTCAGCTTCAGATTTGATTCAAAGAGGGGAGCTGTATCAAAATGATGTTTTAGTAGCTCGATTAGAGCATAACAAAGATGATACACTCGGAAAGAGTTTTCGCTCTAAAGAACTATCAGAGGTAGATCTATCAGAGCGTGAAGTCATGCCCACATTAGAAGATCAGTGGATACAAGATGAAAGTAATAGTGCTACTGTAAGCTGGGTGAAATGGTTCATACTCCTGGGGATTTTATTAGCAATGTCTGCTGGTATTTGGGCATTTATAAATCTAAGTGGAGAAGAGGCAGATAGAGGAGAAAAAGCCCAAGAAATCAAAGAGATAGCTCTGGTATCAGTGCAAAGTGATATAGATGACGCTCAAAATATAGCAAATGTGTCTGCATGTGTTAAAAACTATCTAGAAGCAACCAGTATCGAAGAACGTGCCAAATACTGTAGAAATCAAGAGTCAACGTTAAGGAAAATGACTAAGTCCTACGGTAACGAGCTAATATTCGATATCTATCATTTTGAAGGTATTTCAAAGTCTTCTGAAATCAGAATGGAAGACAAAGAGATTACTATAGTTTCTGCTAATATCAGTAGCCAGAGTGGAGGGACGGGAGTGGAAAATAAGCCCAAAAATTTACTGTTAGAGAAACAAGAAGACGGGACATATTTGGTCGACTGGGATACCGCAGTTGTTTATCAACCTGCTGATTGGAATGCATTTATAGCGGACAGGAATACTGAGGCGCATGTTTTTAGATTGGAAGCCAGAGAAAGGATAAATTATGGACCCTACCTTTATGAATTTAGAGATGATAATATTTACCAAGCTTATAGGATATCTATCAGAGGAAATGCAGAGAAATATCTAATAGGCTATACTAAGAAAGGTTCAGAGGTTGATGAAATAATGAAAAGTCTAACTCTTGTTAAGGGTAATAAAAACACAGGGTCAAGAATGACGGTGCCTATGATGCTAAAGCTGGTATTCCCCGAAGGTGCGCTTTCAGATCAATGCGTTGAAATTACCGAGGTTATTTCTGATTCTTGGTTTCTTCAATAAATAGGTAACTTTTTTCGATCTATTTCTTACGCGCGTTCTTGATTTCTACTCTAAGCCAAATCAGAGGATTAGTTTGTGAACTCAATGTAAAGTAATTCTTAACTATGCACTTTTCCCCAGAAGAGGATGGTGCAGGCTAGGATGGCGCCTCCGTATGCGAGACCTGCGATGCTAACCATTTTGAACCTGCCTGGGCTCGAGGTTGCCCAGTTGATAAGATCGCGGGTCATGTAAGGCATACCGACCATGAAGAGACCTTTGGTGATCATTGCATAAGCATAGAGTGGCATGAGGAACTTAAAGGCGTGTGGCTCTTGCCAAGCTGCAGCGAGTAGAGGTGCAGCAGCCATAAGCAGGCATAGACCTAGTCCTCTTACAGCGAGGAATTCTTTACACTCAGTGATGATGAGATACGCCACGAGTGGGACCGCTAGCGCCATAATCGTCTTGAGAGAATTGAAGTCCTGCAAGTCCATAGCGATAGGACTGGTGAAGAAAAATTTCTCAGGAATGATGAGTAACCAGAACCAAGCCATACCAATCCCCATAAGAATTCTTCCGATCCCATAATTACGTGAGAATCCCTTGAAGTAAGTCATTGCACTAGCTGGCTTCGAGACCATCCAGAGATGGATGATGATGAGAAAAATAGCGAGTACATAGCCAGCTGAGCTGAGTGATATTTTTTCGTAAGCGTGCATAAGAGATCTGTTGGTCGCCTCAAATATAACTCTAAGACATTGACTGCTTAACCCATAGCAAGATAACGGTAAAGGAGTTTATCGGAAATATTGACTCGTTGGTTAGAGTTGTCTTGCATAAGTATCACAGCGGTTATGCCAGCCTTCGCGCCAGCGGGTTTCGCCTCGGGCTGGGTCGGAGTTTTTGATGCGACGGTCTAGCATGCGTTTGGTGGAGGTAGAGAATTCTTTGGCGGCTGGTTGTCCGGCTGTTACTGATGGGTTCATGTTGGCCAGGACTTGGAGGAGTCCCCAGCCTTGACCTTTGTAGCGTTCCTTGGGGTTGATGCCTTCACCTTTGAAGTTTACGTAGTCGATGAGGGCGTAGGCTCCGTTTGAGGTGGTGGCTACTTTTGCGTAGTTGTTGCGGATGGTGGCGCGCTGGGCGGGTGGTGCGGTGGTGAGTATTTTGCCGAGTGCTGCTTGGCTTTTGGCGAGGATGAAATTGGTCTGGAGTTCTCCATTGGCTGCGAGGAAATTTCTGAGGCTGGTGAGGTGGGCGCCATTTTTAGCGGCATTGAATGAGTTGCGGTTTGGCCATGGGCAGCTGGGGCTTTTGAGCACCCATGCTGGGATGGTTTTGACTCCGCGCTGCTGGGCGTAGCGGATGAAGGCGGGGAAGGATTCGGTGTAGGGACCGCGATAGTTTTTAGGATACCAGATGAAGTGTCCTATGCCGAGCGATGGGAATTCTTCACCTACGTTCCAGGCGGTGAGTCCGCTGACGGTGCCGCCAGATTCGTTCTGCCAGATTTTTTTGCCAATCTTAGCTTTGTCGGCTGCGCTGAGGGTGGGGAAGGCTGCACTTGCAGGGGGAGGGGTGGCAACTGATACGGACGGAGCAGAGTAGCTCGGCGCAACACTGCATGCGGTGAGGGGCAACAGTAATGTAGAGAGCAGTGAGAGAAGATGGCTTGATTTCATAGAGCTGTGAGTTAGAGTAAATGAAGTTGATAATTAATTTAACTTGCCTGTAGTAATAACTCAAAGACAAACTTTTAATCATGCCAATTTATCTCAAATACATCATCACGGCGGCCATCGTTGTCATCGCTTCAGAAATTGCGAATCGAAACGAAAAGATAGGCGCACTGGTGGGTGCCTTGCCTGTGATGACAATCCTCGTTGTGCTCTGGATATTTACTGAGAATAAAGGCACTGAGGGGACAGAGAAGGTTGCGAGCTACGTCTATTACACATTTTGGTATGTGTTGCCGACATTGCCAATGTTCCTAGTGATGAGCGAGATGTTGAAAAAGGGAGGCAATTTCTGGCTCAGCCTTGGGGTTTATATTATCGGAACAATCGCGCTGTTCTTCTTGTTAAATATGATATTGAAGAGGTTTGGGATTTCGTTGGCTTGAGAGCGCTTGGTGGGGAGTTATTGTGCTCTGTTTCACATGCCTTGATGTACTCGGTGTGTAGCAAGTAGTGACTCTTCGAGTTTGGGTAGCAAGTAGCGATTAATTTTTAGCGAAAATTAATCGCTACTTGCTACGTGCTACCCGCCAAAGGCGTGCTACAATCGAATAGCTATTCAGATAGTAGAATGACGCTAGCCTCCAATCAGGCACTCGATTGCTATTGGATATACACCAATGACCACGATAGCTACGGTGAGGATGATGATGGCATACTTTGAGATACAAGGGATGATGAGTGGCTTCTCATTCGCTGGCTTGTGCCAGTAGATAGCGCGAATGACCTTGAAGTAGTAGTAGAATCCAGCCGCTGCCGCTACGAATGCAATGACGATGACGGGCCATGGTAGAGGCTCTGTTAGAATAGACTTGAAGACGAATAGCTTCCCCCAGAATCCAGCGGTGAGTGGCACACCAGCCATCGCCGCCATCGTGATGGTGAGTGCGAGTGCTAGGTTAGGGTTTCTCTTGCCGAGACCATCGAAGCCGTCGATCTCATCGCTGTTGTCCTGGACACGGATGAGGTTGAGGATGAAGAATCCTGCGAAGGTCATGATGAGGTAAGTCGCTAGGTAGAATTTAATGGTCTGAAAATCTGAGACTGAGAGAGCCAATAGCAAGAATCCAGCGTGAGCGATAGATGAATAGGCGAGCAGGCGTTTGAAGTTAGTCTGGGCGAGTGCGGATAGGTTACCATAAAGCAGGGTAGCTGCCGCCATGATGTAGAGGATGAGTTGCACGTTTCCGCCTATTGAATCGGAGGCGAGGAATGGCTGGAGAATGACGATAGCGACACCAAATCCAGCTGCTTTAGAGGCGATGGAGAGGAATGCAGTGATTGGAGTCGGTGCACCTTGGTAAACATCAGGAATCCATAGCTGCATCGGCACAGCACCAACTTTGAAGCCGAGTGAGATGATGATGAGTGAGAGTCCGAAGAGGAGTGGGTAGGAGCTAGTTAGTTCCATAGTAGCGATTTTAGCGAGATCAGTAGTTCCAACGGCGCCATAGAGCCATGCGATTCCATAGACGAGGAAGCCGGTGGAAAGTGCGCCGAGGATGAGGTATTTTACGCCGGCTTCGAGTGATCCCACATTTCTGCGCATGTAGGCTACCATTACGTAGAAGGTGATGGTGACTAGCTCAAGTGAGACGAAGATAGAGACGAGGTCAGTAGCAGATGCCATCCACATGAGACCTGCACAGGCGAAGATGGGAAGGGTGTAAAACTCACCTGTATTGGAGTCGGTGTTGTCGGTGCTGGTGTATTTATTGAGAATACTGCGGAAGTCATAGGACATCAACAGCACAAGGATGGTGCTGATCAGTGCGAAGCTTTTGAAGAAGAGAGAATATCCTCCTGTTGTATAAAAGCGAGAAAGCCAGTCCGGGACAGCGGTCCAGGCTTCACAGTTTCTAGCAAGGATCAGTATCACCAAGACAATGGTCAGTCCGCCAGCGCCGATGAGAGCCAGCTTTGATTTATTCTTAGGTGAAGCGAAGGCTTCCCAGAGCAGCATGATAACGCCAATTGCGACGACGAGAAATTCAAGTAAGTATGAGTTCATTGTGATTAGTTAAGAAATTGTAGAATGGCTTGCGGGTAGATTCCTACGATGAGTAGGATGAGACCGAGCAGGATAGCAGGGATCTTTTCGTCGCGGCTTAGGCAGTTGACCTTTTCGGTGCGGTTGACGGTTTCTCCTTGGAAGATATTTCTAAATGCACGGAGCATATAGACGGCAGAAATGACCACGCCCCAGATGGCGATGATGGTGGTTATCTGCAAGGGTCCAAGACCATCAGCAGGCTCCCAACCCTCGAATCCGGAGAAGAACACCATGATCTCACCGGCGAAGTTTGCCAGTCCAGGAAGCCCGATGGATGCCATGCCCACGAGTCCGAAGAGGAATGCTAGGCTTGGTGCGTTTTTGGCGAGTCCGCCGAGTTGGTTGATTTCGAGCGTGCCAGTCTTCGCCTCGATCCTGTCTGCGAGGCAGAAGGACATGGCGATAGAAATTCCATGCGCGAACATGAGGAGCACTGCTGCCTGTGTCGCGAAACTGCTGCCATTATCGACAAGTGCCGCGATGGCTAGGAAAATGTAGCCCATGTGCATCACGGAAGAATTACCGAGCATCAGGTCGAGTCGCTTCTGGTTGATGGTCACCAGACCTACCCAGATGATGTTACAGAGGAGAAGAACGAGAAGAAGTGGTAGCCAGTGAGCCATGCCATCTGGTACGACTTCGTAACCGACTACGATGAGTCCGTAAAGACCGAATTTCTTCAGCACACCAGCATGGAGCATGGAGACTGGAGCGGGAGCGGATGCGTAGGCAGGGGCTGCCCAACTGTGGAATGGGAAGAGTGAAACGAGTGTGCCGAATCCGATGATGAGTAGCAGCGCGATCTCATTCTGATGAGATTCGACTGGTTTTAGCTGAGTCATGTCGAAGCTACCGAGCTGGTCTGCGATCATGAGTAATCCTGCGAGGAGGACGATAGAGCCGAAAGCGAGGTAAATGGTGGTTTTCCAAGCGACTTCTTTTCTGTCACCGCGTCCGAGGATACCGATCATCAGGAACGTAGGGATGAGCGCTAGCTCGTGGAAGGCGAAGAAGAAGAACAGGTCCGTTGAGATAAATGCTCCGATGGCACCCGCTGAGATCAGCAAGGTGCTAGTGAACCAGAGTTTCTCACGGCCTTCTGGACAGCTACCACTGAGGACAGCCGCGAGGGTGACGATCACTGAGAGCAGGAGCATCACCATAGAGATGCCGCTATCAACGCTGAGTGCGAGATTGATATTGGGATCGCTGAGGACATTGAGATTGAATCCAGAACAGCCAGCGCTGAGCGCGGCGATGGCGACCGCGATATTTGCCGCCGCTGCTATGAGTGCAATCTTACGGGCATTGGCAGCGTCACCAAAGAAGATGGCGGCGACAGCCAGTAAGGGAATCAAGATGAGTGCTAAAGTAAGCATTAGGTGATGGTGTTGTTAGTTGATTGAAAAGGCTGAAATGATTAGTTAGCGAAAACCGTGAAGTAAATGGCGATTAGAATTCCGGCTCCACTGATGAAGGCGTAGTGCTGGAGGTTTCCTGACTGACCGTAATTACGGAACAGATTACCCGTTCCTTGAGCGATGCGGGTGAGTCCACCTACGAGCATCCCGTTGATGACAAACTCATCGAGGAAATGCACCACAGCGGCAAGGATATCTTGGAACCATTTCACGATGCCTGCGTAAAATTCATCGAGATAGAATTTATTTCGGAACAATGGGATGTTGATCGGATCTTCCTTTTTGTCTTTGTAGAAGTAAACGGCAAACACCAGACCTACAACAAATGCACCCACTGAATAATAGAGGATAGGGCTATCGAAATGAATTCCTGTATCAGGGGTGAAGTCATTAGCAGGGATAAAGAAACCGAGGAGAGGTGATACTAATGCCATCAGAGCAAGTAGGACGAGTGGTCCAAACATTCTTAATTCGACTTCAGTCGCAATCTTCGCATTTTTGTCCTTAGCTTCTCCTAGAAACACCACGAAGATGAGCCGGAACATATAGAAGGTAGTGAGCGCTGCTACGATGACAGCGATGTAGAAGAATGGAGTGCCTTTCGCAGCGTAGAGAATGGCTTCTTTTGAAAAGAAGCCAGAAGTCAGTGGGAATGCTGTAAGAGCGAGCGTTCCGATGATGAAGGTATAGCCTGTAATGGGCATTTTCTTGAGTAGTCCACCCATTTTCCAGATGTTTTGCTCGTGATGGCAAGCGTAGATGACTGCGCCTGATCCGAGGAAGAGTAATGCTTTAAACCACGCGTGAGTGTAGAGGTGGAACATGCCCGCATTTGGGTCTAACAGACCAACAGCCATGACCATGTAACCGAGTTGGGAAAGGGTGGAGTAGGCGAGGATCTTCTTGATGTCGTTTTGCTGAGTTGCCATGAGGGCGGCGACCAATGAAGTGATCGCACCAATCCAGGCGATGACTTGTGTAGCAGGAACATTCGCCAATGCCTCTAGTCCGATGCTGCCAAAGAAACGGGCCATCATGTAAACACCAGCTGCAACCATAGTTGCTGCGTGGATGAGAGCTGATACTGGGGTAGGGCCTTCCATCGCATCTGGGAGCCAGACGTGGAGTGGGAGTTGGGCAGATTTACCGATAGCGCCACAGAAGACGAGCAATACCGCTGCGCCAGCGATGAACTCACCGTTACTGATGAAGGCAGCGCCGCTCATTTCTGAGAACACCACTGAACCTGCGAGGATCCATGTCATGAGGATACCGATGAGAAATCCGAAGTCGCCAATTCTGTTAGAGAGGAATGCTTTCTTAGCCGCATCTGCCGCAGTGTCCTTCTTATACCAGTGACCGATGAGTAAGTATGAGGAGAGTCCCACGAGTTCCCAGAAGATGAACATCATGATGAAGTTCTCCGCGAGCACGATGCCCGTCATGGAGAACATGAAGAGTGATAGGTTACCAAAATAACGCGCCTTTGCCTCATCGTCTTTCATGTAAGCAAGTGAGAACACATGCACGAGAAATCCGATACCACAAACGACGATCATCATGCCTTTAGCAAGCTGATCACTAACGAGACCGATATTCACCTCAAAATCACCCACGCTAATCCAAGACCAAGACAGTGCAGAAAAGTCAATAGACAACCAAAGGATGGCGATGAGGAGCGTAGCAGCTGTGGAAGCTGTCCCGATCAACGCTGCGAGACCAGCAAACTTTTGCTTCAGCAAAAAATGAATCAGTGCTGCGCTAACGAGGGGTAAAATAAAGAGTAACCAGAGAATCATGAGTGGTAGTAAATTAGTTTTTGAGAGTGGTGAGATCTTCCGTGCTGATCGTTTTACGAGCGCGGTAGAGCGCTACGATGATAGCCAGACCTACAGCTACTTCTGCAGCAGCTACAGTGATGATGAAGAAGACGAGCATTTGTCCGTCGTAGTCAGGTAGTCCATTCACTAGTCTTTGTCTGCTGAAGGCAACGAGGGTGAGTGATGCAGCAGCGAGCATCATTTCCAAGCACATGAAAATGACGATGATATTGCGGCGAATGATGACGCCAGCTAATCCGATGGCGAAGAGTAAGCCGGAAAAGAATAAGTATTCTGTTAGAGATGCGGGTTCCATGATGGTAGTATTTAGATGGATTTATTAGAGTTGGGTTCGGATTTGTCTCCTGCATCCTTAGTGGATACAACCTGTGGGATAGCGTTAGATTTAGCTAAAGTCTTAGCCATCCGGTGATCAGTGTCTCCTTCCGGCTCATCGCCATGAAGTTTCTTAGAGAGAGTGACACAGCCTATCGTTGCGACGAGTAGGAGAACGCCAACTACTTGGAGAGGGAAGTTATACTCAGTGAAAAGTTTCTGACCGATAAGGTTCACGTCAGCGAGTTGCCCTACTTTAAGTTTTTCGCGGATAGCGCTGCTCTTTGGAACTTCAGATTCAGGTAATATCGCCTCAGCCGCGATGAGTGCTTTCTTATCCAGTTTAGTGAAATCTGTGTTCACACTCTGGAACACTGGGATCATGATGAGGACGAAAAGTAGGGGGACGATCACCCCAGCAGCGATCGATGCTCCGCCAAATTCCTTGGTCTCTTCTTTTTTGAGATCGAGCAACATGATGATGAAGATGAACAACACCATGATCGCACCGGCATAGACGAGCACTTGGAGTGTGCCCACGAAGTAAGCATTGAGTCCGATGAGCAGCGCCGCTAGCCCAATGAACGAACCGATCATTCCCATTGCTGAGGAAACCGGGTTTTTCAGAGCGACTACGCAAACGCCGCCAGCGATCATCAGGATGGCGAATAGGTAAAAGAGTATGGTTGGCATGGTGTGGTGGTTATGGAGTTATAAAGTTATTTTGTTATTGAGTTACTTGGAATTCGCTGCTCGTTGCAGATATGACATGTAACCGTTTAGTATTTTCAGAGCTTGATCGTGTAGTGTTCTTGCTTTGATTAGCATGTCGTTGTCGAGTAATAATTCATCGTTAGTGCAGATGATCTGGTCTAGTGATTCATTTAGCGATCCTCTAGCTAGCGATTGCACAAAATTTGTAGTTGTCTAGGTAATGGTATCTACCGAACCCTTCAGCAATGTTATGTGTGGTTGAGCGCGCTGAGCGTTTAAGTTGATCAAGTAGAGAGAATTCTTTTTTGTTAAGTAATAATGGGAACACTTGATGGGCTAAAAAGACACGATACTCTCTGCAAGATTTCCATGCTTCAAGTTCTTCAAATGTCTTAAATGCGCTCATTTTTTTAATAACTAAATAACGAAGTAACCCAATAACCAATCACTACTTCAACTCATTCCACTTGTTCACTAGACCGACTCGCTTGCCGCCGATCTCGTAGAGTTTCTCTTTATCGTGGACCATTTCCTCGCGGCTAGTTCCGGTGATAGCGTAATCCTTGCGGAGATAGATAGCTTGTTCTGGGCAGACTTCCTCACAGAGTCCGCAGTAAATACAGCGGATCATGTCGATTTCGAATTCTTTAGGTTTCTTCTCTACCTTAGCCCATTCGTCACCTTCAGCGATTTCTCCTGGGATGATTTTGATGGCTTTTGGTGGGCAGATGAATTCACAGAGCTGGCAGGACACACAGCGTTCACGATCCATCTCATCAGTGACGAGAGCAGGAGCACCACGGTAGTATTCAGGTAGCTCATCATCCCACTTTTCCTCTGGATACTGCATCGTGACACCGAGGCCAGATGATCTTAGAGAGTCTGCACCACGAGATTTTCCCATTACAGATTTAACCGCGTGCTTTAGGGTGACGAGTGTGCCTTTAAAGATACCGATGAGATAGATCTCATCAGATTTATTTAGTTTAGGGCGAGTTAGTTTGGTTACTTTAGCCATTATGATTTAGGGTGGGAGGTTTAAATTATGATTGAGCTTCTTTCTTCGTGTCTGAAGCGAGCATGCGCTCCAGGGATTTGGCGATATAGAACATCAGCACAGAGAAGGCGACTACTCCGATTATAAGAGCTGTAAGCGCTATAGTTTCTCCTCTTTCTATCATTGGCGGAGCTGCCATTATGACTGTTGCAATGAGAATATTGATCAGCGCTAGCTCGAAGAACACCACCCAGCCGAGTTTCATCAGTTGGTCATATCTGAAACGTGGGACTGTCCAGCGGATCAGGATGAAGAAGAGGATGAAGGCTACTAGTTTAGTGAGGAAGGCTCCGAGATGAATGAGTCCAGCCCAATCGCCAAAGGTGCTGATGACCCAGGCATCAGCCCCAAATCCTATCGACCAGCCTCCGAGGAAGAGCGTCACGATCAGAGCTGATCCCACGATCATTGCCGCATATTCTCCTAGGAAGAAGAGTGCGAATTTCATGGAGGAATACTCTGTGTGATAACCACCGACTAGCTCAGTCTCACACTCTGGAAGGTCAAACGGCATACGGTTGGTTTCTGCGAAGATGGATATGGTGAAGATGAAGAAGGAAATGATCATTGGAATCCAGAGTAATAGGCGTTCGTGAGTCTCTGGAGAGCTCCAAAATGCTGCGGAGAACATGTGTCCGCTTTCATTCCAAAGTGGCAGAATAAGCCAACCACTATCTGCTTGCTGTTGGACGATGTTAGAGAGATTTAGATCACCGAAGTGCATCAGCACTGGAATAACAGAAAGCCCTAGCGCGATCTCGTAAGAAATCATCTGCGCACAAGAGCGAACCCCACCAAAGAATGAGTATTTATTATTCGATGCCCACCCAGCTAGTGTGATTCCGTAAACTGATAGTGAAGCAACCGCAAAGATAAGAAGGGGACCAACAGAAACGTCCGCAATGACTAACTTTTCACCGAAGAGCTCAGAGCCAAAGGGAACTACCGAGAGTGTGACAAGTGCCGGCACCATCGTGAGGGCAGGGGCGAGCCAGAAGAAAAACTTATTCACATGAGAAGGCACAAAGTCCTCTTTAAGAATGAATTTCAGTCCGTCAGCAAGTGGTTGTAACAGTCCAAAGAAATTGATGTCCTTCTTAAATCCAAAGATGGTAAGAGGGATACCCGCTCTGTTAGGACCCACGCGGTCTTGAATAATAGCCGCAAATCGACGCTCAGCATAAACCGAATAAGCGATGATTGGCAAAGTCAGGACAAACGTGATGCCGATGACTTTTGCGATGCTGATGATAATGAATAGTATGAGTTCTTCCATGGTGATTAAATTTTAAATTATCCTACGATGATTCCTGCAGCTGCGAGTTCACGTTCTTTCGTTAGCAGTGGTATTTCTACTCCTGTTTCGATGAGTTGAAATCCAAGGTCACCTATTTTAGAGAAGGTGACGCCATTAAACTCAGAAACGCTAGATGCAATCATTTTCAGGACGTTCTCGATCATATACATATCGTTGGTCTCGCCGTTGATAGCGAGGGTGAGGTCACGGATGATTTCCCAGTCTTCCATTGCATTTCCAGTTGGCTGAATTGCTTGGTTTAGGCGTTGGAGCTTTCCAGTGACATTCACCATGCTACCGCGTTTTTCTGCAAAGCTTGCTCCCGGTAGGAAGACATCGCTTGCCTGTGCGGTTTTGTTCGCGATGATATGTGAAGAAATCATAAACTCAACACCTGCTAGATCATCGTGGCTGAATCCAGCGGCTTCAAAGAGATCTTCACCGAGCACAATCAGTGCTTTTATAGAGCCATTGTTGAGTCCATTTTTGATGCTGCTAAGCCGGTTCGCAGTTTCTCCGAGTATCAGCTTTGCTCCGTTCGTATTTGGGTTTCTGTCTGCAGAGATTAATTTACCGTCAGCTTCACCATTACGTTCAACAGTTGCGATGTTTAAGGTGTCTATATTTAGAGTTTCGGCTAATCCTTGAGTGAGGAAAAGCTCTTCGTTCGTGAGGCGAGCTGATGCGATGATTGCTATCTCGCTAGATTCAAATTGTTTGATCGCGTCTGCTGCTGATGAAATAGCGTTTCTCCAGTCAGTGGTCTCGTGCTTGCCATCTACCCTGATCATTGGATCAGTGAGTCTGTCATCTCCCTGTGTCTCATGAAAGGCGAGTCTGTGAGAATCTGGCATCCACTCGGAATTAACGTCATCATTCCTGCGTGGAGTGACTCGGTAAACCTTGCTGCCACGTGTCCAGACTGTGGTGTTACAGCCAGTGCCGCAGTTAATATCAATAGATTTTGTCTCCTTGAGGAACCATACTCTCATCTGGAAACGGAAGTCCTTAGAGGTAAGAGCTCCCACTGGGCAGAGGTCGATGGTGTTCATGCCGTAGTTAGAATCAAGCTTGCGATCTGGGTGGCAGGTAAGGGTGGTTTGGGTCCCACGCTCAGAAAACCCGAGCACCGCATCATCTGCGACTTCGTCCATGAAGCGGATACAGCGTGAGCACAAAATACAGCGTTCATCGTCCAAATTAATACGTGGCCCAATATCTACATTCTTAGGCTTCTTGACTTTGTCCTCAACAAACCGTGACTGTCCACGGCCATGTTCTACGGAATATTCTTGCAGTGAACACTCGCCCGCTTGGTCACAGATAGGGCAGTCGAGCGGGTGGTTGATCAGGAGGAATTCCATCACTCCTTCGCGCGTCTCTTCTACTAAATCACCTGTGGTTCTGATTCCCATGTTTTCGCCAACGGTATTAGCACATGAGATTACTGGACGTGGCATCCAGCCGATTTCTTGATATCCATCATCGCCATAGACAGGGTCAGCACCAGGCGCAGGGCGTGGTGGCATTCCCATCTGGACTAGACACATACGGCAGTTTCCTGGCGATGAAAGCTTAGGGTGATAGCAATAATGCGGCACTTCCTTTTCAGCCATCTTACAGGCCTCGATCATGCGGGTTCCCTTAGGTACCTGGATCCAGTTGCCATCGATCTGCACGTTCACGAGTCCCTTTTCAGCGGCCTCGTCTTTTGGAAGTAGTTTTGTGGTTGTTTCGCTCATTGTTGAAATGAATGGTTATTGAAAGTGATTAGGGAGGATAAGTGTTTTTTGTGGGAGGTGTTGATTTTGTTTTTTACTTACTAAGTTTTACTGACCGAGTGGATTTGATCCAAATCTGTTCTGACCAGGAGTCCCAGAAAAGAATCCAGGGGCTATAAAGTTGTAAAACGGGACTAACATCCACCAACCTGATTTATTTAAATCGTGGAAGCGTTTAGCTGAGACACATATACCAATCCAGAACATCGGGATATATAAGATGACGAATAAAATAAGTAAAACAGACGAAGGTTCGCCTGTACTAGAGGTTAAACTAGCTGTTAAGACTCCTATGATTAGGTTAAACACGATGTTGGTAAGGATGGAATACATCCACCAAGTGCTTCTAGGAATTCTCCCTTCTAAAGAAAAAAGAATTTGCTTCATTGTGAGCCGAGCTGCTGCCTGTTGAGCTGGAGCTTCTGTTGTCTCTGGTGCTTGATATGGGTTTTCCATGGTTTTGTATTTTGGTTTTTGGTTTTTGGTTATTTCGAAAGATACATCTCTCTTTGGAGTTGTTCTTTAGAAAGTCTATCGTTGTCTTCGCTGGTTTCCGCGGTGAGTTCGTCGCGGTATTTTGCGATGATGGCTTCTACTGGCCAAGAAGATGCTTCGCCGAAGGCGCAGACGGTTTTACCATCGATCTGGTAGGCGACTTCTTCGAGTGTGGTGATGTCTTCTGGGCTAGCTTTTCCTGCGACGATACGGTCGGATATTTTTTTCATCCAGGTTGATCCTTCGCGGCATGGCGTGCATTGACCGCAGGACTCGTGAGCGTAGAAGTGGTTGATGTTATTGAGTACCCAGGACATTCTGCGTGAATCATCGAGCACGATGACTCCACCAGATCCTGCCATGGAGCCACAAGCTGCGAGAGTATCAAAATCTAGTTGGATATCCCAGAAACTGAGGTCCTTGGCATCTTCGCCGCGGCCTATTTTGAAAGTTTCATCACAACGGAGAATTTTTGAGGATGATCCGCCGGGGATCACCGCCTTAAATGATCGACCATCTTTAGGGCCACCACAAACATCCTCAAGAAGCTCACGCATGGTCATTTTACCAACTTCAATTTCGTAGTAACCAGGCTTTTTGACATCGCCTGATACACAGAGAATACGGGTTCCGGTGTTTCTTTCGACCCCTAGCTTAGCGTATTCTTCACCACCCATTTCGATGATGTGTTTGACGTGGCAGAGTGATTCTACGTTGTTTACAATTGTCGGTGCCATGTAGAGGCCGAGAGCAGCAGGGAAGTAAGGGGGCTTAATCCTTGGGTAAGGGCGCTTGCCTTCGAGTGACTCGATGAGTCCAGTTTCTTCACCGCAGATGTAGGCGGCGGCTCCACGGTGGACCCAGATTTCTAGGTCGAACCCTGTGCCGAGAATGTTCTTACCGACGAATCCTTTCTCCCGCGCTTCTTCAATTGCCTTTTCTACTGTAATAGCAGCCTCGGGAAATTCCTCACGCATGTAGATGTATGCAGTATGTGCACCAACAGCGAGGGCAGAAATAACCATGCCTTCGATCAGTTGATGCGGGTCTTGGTGGAGGATGTAGCGGTCCTTAAATGTTCCTGGCTCAGACTCATCAGCATTACAGATGAGATAGACTGGCTTAGTATTCTTTGGCGGAATGAATCCCCATTTGACACCTGTAGGGAAGCCTGCGCCACCGCGTCCGCGGAGGCCAGATTTTTTGACCTCGGTGGTGATGTCATTTGGCTCCATCGCGATCGCTTTTTTCAGTTGATCATAGCCACCGTCTTCCAAATAACGGGCGATCGACGGGTTCCAGCCCTCGCGGTCGATATTCTTGAAAATGAGGCGGTGTTCACGTGGGTGAGGTTCTTTGCCTGGGAGGTATTTAATGTCGCTCATGATTAGATTATGGCTGATATTTATTGATGAGGTCCTGAGCATTCTCAGGTTTGATGTTTTCGTGGAAATTATCGTTCACTAGGCAGACTGGTGCTGATCCACAGGAGGCTAAGCACTCGGCGAATTCTACTGAGTAGTTCCCGCAGGGTGAAACAACGATTGGGTGGTGGTGTGAGAGCTTTGAGCGGTCGATGCCAGTGATCTCACAGATTTTATCCATGAGTTCATAGGAGCCTTCCATTGCGCAGGAAAGCGTGCGGCAGACACGGTAGTGGAATTTCCCTGGTGCCGACTGGCGGAAGCCTGGATAGAACGTCACTACAGAGACGACTTTCATCGGCTCGATCTCTAGCTTCTCAGCGATCCAAGTAATGGCTTCTTTACAAACAAATCCATGCTTGTGCTGGACGATGTGAATGAGTGGAAGCACCGCTGAGAGCTTGCTCTCTGGATAATGCGAAATACGCTCATCTGCGAGGGCGATGACGTCGGCGGATATCTCAAATGGTGGGAAATGTTGTTCACCTGGAGTCTTCTCCGCGGTGACGTTTTGTTCTAAAATGTTCATTTTTCAGTAGGAAAGTAGTTAGTAGGAAAGTAGTAAAGGTAAGCTAGCGACGTTTATTGATTTAATAAGTCCCCCGAGGATTCGTTTCACTTCTCTGCCATCATTGCGTAAGGTTTCTGTGTTGGTGTAATTTAGGTCTTGAGCGAGTAGAAGTTGGTAATGTGCTTCTTCACAAGATGCTACTGCTATGTTATAAAACCTGAGTTTTTCTAAATTCGATTTTCTGTTAAATCCTTCAACAATATTTGAGCTGACTGAGACTGCTGCTCTTCTAACTTGAGAAGTAAGTCCAAATAGTTCTTCTTTTGGAAATGTTTTTGTGGTTTTATAAATAGCTAGAGCAAACTGATGCGCCTTTTGCCAAGCGATCAAGTCTTCATATGTCTGTATTTTGTTCATCGTATTCATGCTTTGCTACTATCTACTTTACTACTCTAATACTGCTTTACCGATCACATTCGCCCATGACAAAGTCTAGGGAGCCGAGGATGGCTGGGACGTCTGAGACCATTGTGCCTTTCAGTAGTTCGGCACAGATGGAGAGGTTAACGAATGATGGACTGCGGATCTTGAGACGATAGGGGACTCCGCCACCTTTTGAGTGGATGTAGAATCCGAGTTCGCCTTTCGGGTTTTCGTGGCCAAAGTAAACTTCGCCTTTTGGAGCATCAATGCCCTGAGTGGAGACGATGAAGTGGTGGATGAGTTCTTCCATCGACATCATCACGCGTTCCTTTGCTGGAAGTGTGCTCTTGGGATCGACGATGTTGATAGGACCTTCTGGTAGAGTATCTAAAACTTGCTCGATGATGCGGATGGACTGCCTCATCTCTTCCATGCGGATCTGGTAGCGTGCGTAGCAATCGCCTTCTTCAGCCACAGGGACATCGAAGTCGTATTGCTCGTAGCCTAGGTATGGTGAGTCTTTTCTAAGGTCACGTGCTACACCTGATGCTCTCAGGCATGGGCCAGTCATGCCGTAGGAAATAGCGTCTTCTTTTGAAATTACGCCGACATCGCACATGCGCTTCATGAAGATCTTGTTCTTATCAAGTAGTGCGGCGATCTCATCGATCTGCGCGGTGCATTCTTTAAGGAATATTTTCACACGATCCTCAAATCCTTCAGGTAAATCACGGATCTGACCACCGATTCTAGTATAAGAAGTGGTGAAGCGTGCGCCTGTGAGCTGCTCGCAGAGGTTGTAGATCTTCTCTCGTTCGGTAAAGGTGTATAGGAAAACGGTCATCGCACCCACGTCCATCGCACAGACTCCGACTCCGAGCATATGTGAGGAAATACGAGCGAGTTCACAAGCCAATACACGGACTGCCTGTCCGCGGGGTGGAAGTTCCCAGCCCATGAGTTTTTCTACTGCACAGGCGTATGCTACATTATTAGCCAGAGGTGCGAGATAGTCTAGACGATCCGTATAGGGAATAAACATGTTGTAATGCATGTTTTCCGCGATCTTTTCATCACCGCGATGAAGGAAGCCGATGTCTGGCTCAGCCTTAGTGATGACTTCGCCATCGAGCTCTAGTATGAGGCGCAGAACTCCATGAGTCGCTGGGTGGGAGGGACCCATATTGAGCACCATCTTATCGCCCATGAGGTCAGTGGTTTCAGCTTGATAATCATCTGCGAAATCCGCAGCTTTCTGGGCGTTATCAGGTGCTTGGTAGTCTGTAGTCGTCTTCATAAATGAAAAGGTGTGGATTGGATGAGCAATTTCACGCTAACCCGCTAAGTGGATACAGCCAGATTTCTGCCGATTGGTCAAGGAGCTTGTGAAAAATTTCACAAGCCCAAAATAAATGTGAGTTGGAGTAGCTATTTACGATTCTGTTTCAAGCAATTTCAGTAAGATAAATCCAGCTGATTTGTGATTCTAGAAAATAACGATAAATTCCCCAAAACTGGGGTTGCCGTTGGTTTGAAATTATGTATTCTCAGCAGATCAATATGAGCGAATCATCTTCAGATAATCAATCCTTAGATCTAAGCGGTCTGGATTTTGGACCAGCATGGGCACGGAAGGGTGCTAAAAGCACTGAGCCTGCTAAGGAGTATACTAACCATAAAGGCGAACGTCCTCAGCGACCTGAGGGTGGGCGCAAGCCACGTCAGGGCGGTAGACCTCCATCCGGTGGTGGTGGTGGTCGAGATTTTAAATCTACACCGAACCATAATCCTAAGTTTAAGCAGCATGACTCAAGAGAGCGTAAGCCTCGCCGTGTTTTCGTGGCAGCAGAAGTGGGTGTTAGTGCCAGCATCATGCCGATCGAAGAAGGGGTGGATAACCTCGTCAAAGAGATCATCGCATCTGGCAGAACTTATTCTGTTTTTGATCTAGCTCGCGTGGTGCTCGGTGGTAGAGATAGATTTCACATTGTTTTAAAAAGTGACGAGAAAGAGAAGGGCCCTGAACTGCTGCAGTCTAAGCATGATAGCGCGGTATTTCTTACTAAAGATGAGTGCCTTACTCATGCCGCGAGCGCAACATGGCTCAGCGAAATCTACAAGACTGAAGAAGTGGTGGTGGAAGCTCCTGCCGGAAATTTCTCAAACATTGCGAAATGCGGGTTCAGCGGTGCGCTTCTGGGACCTACAAATTTTCATGGATATCAAGACCGGGTGTTAGAGTTACAACGGAGCAAGTTCAGTCATTTGTCACTGGATGATTACAAAAGACGCATCGTGACTGAAAGCGGTGATGACGTGGTGAATCTCTGGAAAGAGAGCATGACGAAACGAACGATCTTTAAGCTAGTGAGCGATGAGACCGTGGTCTTTGATAGCAAATCCGCGATGCTTCAGCACTTTTCAACCACGGAGTTTGAGACAAATTTTCATAAAACACGCAAGGCGCAAGTTCCCTCAGAGATTGAGGTAAAGAAACTTTCACCTAGCCTACTGAGTAATCTCAAAGAGTGTATCCAAGAGCAACGCCGCTATCCTGGTGACCTGTCATCATTCTTATGTCGGCAGCTTTCTGGTCGGCAGCTTGCGGTGTTTAAATGGCAGGGGAAACTTCACAGTGGACCCTCTAGACCACATATGCTTCCAGAAGATCTCAATATGGCAGACCGACCTAAGGCGATTTTTACTTGGGTGAATGAGAATATCGGAGCTGGTATTGACGCACTCTGGAAGAGTGTTTGCCCAGTGGGTATTGAAGAAAAAGTGAAGTTTGAATGGTATCATGACCTGCATTGGCTGATCAATGAAGGCTACGTGATCTTCATGAACAACGGCCTGCTTTTCCCATCATCAGCATCTAAGAAACCAGTAGCTAAACAGGCGAAAAAGAAACAAGCGAAAAAGAAAACTTCGCCTGAAAACAAGAAGCCTACTGAGAAGAAAGAACAGCCTAAGAAAAAGGCTGAGCCTGCTAAGAAGGAAACTAAGATTGAAGAGGATGCTAAAGTTGAGACGGTTCCAGAATCTGAGGTGAAAGCTTCAGCAAACAAGCCAGCAGAGAAATCTGAAGAAGCTTCATCTGCTAAATCCGCCGAATAGTTTGAGGAGCCTCTAGCATATGCCATTTTTCATAGGAACTGCCATCATACTATTGATCATTATTGGCATAAGTTTGTTGGGGTCCGGTAAATTTGCATCATTAGCTAGAGACAAGGGATACTCCGCTCAGAAAGCGATGCGATACCCCTGGGTGATTGCCGCGGCGACGTTAACACTAATGTTGCTGGGGCAGATGATTCTGAGCTTCTTTGCTCCCTATGAAGTCTGGTTGGGATGGGGATTATTTGCCGTGTTGTTGATGGTGACTGTACTTCGCAAAGCATACCAGAATATGCAGCTGGCTCCCAGCAAAGATGAACTTGCTATGTTGATCGAAGCTGAGAAATTAGAGATAGAGGAAGATTTAGATTCAGAAGAGAACCCACATTCAGAATAAACGATGATAGCGAGATTAAGAGGAAGAATTTTAGAGTCACTACCGAACCGACTTGTGATCGATGTCAATGGCGTGGGTTATCTAGTGAGTATCCCGTTATCGACTTACGATAAGCTCAACCCTCAACCGGGCGACAAGGTGGATATTCATACTCACATGCATGTCCGGGAAACGGCACACACGCTCTATGGGTTCGCATCGGATGAGGAAAAGGAATTGTTTTTACTGCTGATCGATCGGGTCAGTGGTATCGGTCCAGCCATCGCTATGGGGGTGCTGAGCGGGATGCCCGTGGATCACTTCAAGGCCTGCGTGGTAAACAACGAGGTGGCAGCACTTTCTAAAATAAAAGGACTTGGGAAAAAGGGTGTGGAACGAATTATCCTAGAGCTTAAAGATAAGATAGGGATAACCGATGCATGGAAAAATGCTTCAGCTGAGGGCGTCTCCAGCGCTATTAGTGATACTGAACTCGCATTGATCAGCCTAGGCTACAAGCAAGTAGAGGCCAGAAAGGCAGTCAAGGCTGCAGCTGATGTAGATAAGGATGCAGACACCGATGAGCTACTTAGAGCAGCTCTTAGGATGCTGAATTCATGAGTGTGCCGGAGGTTTTTAACCTCCACTTTTTATTGGAGATTGGAAATCTCCAGCACATTGCGACTAGTCCTTAGATGCCTTTGGGTCTAGTGCATCGCGGAGTCCATCGCCCAGAAAGTTCAAGCAGAGAAGTGTGGCTGCGAAGACGAGCGATGGTAAAACGAGAAGCATTGGCTTTGTCTCCATATAGTTAGCTCCCTCGTTCAGCATGATTCCCCATGAGCTGTTCGGTGGCTGGACTCCAACTCCTAGGAATGAGAGAGTTGCTTCTGTGAGGATGAATCCTGGTATTGTGAGTGTTGTGTAAACGATGATTGGACCTAACTGATTTGGCAGGATTTGCTTAAAAAGAATGTTTTTATGCGTGAGTCCTAGCGAGACAGCTGCTTCGACATACTCTAGCTTCTTAGACGAAAGAACCTGAGATCTAACAACTCGCGCCATGGTGTACCAACCCAATATTCCAATGGTAAGACAGAGCGGCAAAATATTAACCATAAGGTTAACTACTCCCTCAGGTAGGAATACGATCAAGTCAGATTCATATTTCTTAGCGGTAGTCGATATGACAATGGAGAGGAGAATGACCAGAATAAGGAATGGAAGTCCATAGAGGACATCTACTATGCGCATCATCACTGCGTCCAGTTTACCTCCGTTGTAGCCGGAGATGGCTCCATAGATCACACCTATAATAATAGAAATGACTGTGGCGATGAGTCCTACGAGTAGCGAAACTTGGCCACCATTCAGAATCCTAGAGAGTAGATCTCTTCCTAACTTATCAGTACCTAGCCAATGCTCTGCAGAAGGCGGGGCGAATGAGTTTGATAGGTTCTGCGCTAGAGAATCTTTGATTAGTGGCGTTGCTGGAAGGACGAAACATGCGGCAAAGATGAAGACGAGAACCCACAGACTGATGAGTGCCATACGGTTCTTTTTGAGTCTTAGCCAAGCATCTGACCAGAGTGAATTTCCTTGTTCGATTTTCATGATGATGAAGCAATAAAATGAGAGTTAAGTACGAAGTCTTGGGTTGAGATAAGTGAGGAGTACATCGGCTGCTAAGTTCACCGTGACGATGAGAACTCCAAATAGTAGCACCATGCCCTGGATTAGGAAGTAATCTCGGTCGTTGACCGAGTTCACAAAGTGCTGACCCATACCAGGGACTTGGAAAATAGTTTCTACTACGAAGGAGCCTGTGATCAGCATGGCGAAAGCTGGTCCTACGAATGTGATGGCTGGGACTAGGCCACCTTTGAGAGCGTGTTTGATAATGATGTTTTTCTGCGAGACTCCCTTAGCTTGGGCGGTGCGGATAAAGTCTTGCGAGAGGATATCAAGCATTCCCGCGCGCGTGATACGGGCCAAATATGCAGCGGTTCCTAATCCTAAAGTGACAGAAGGGAGTATCCAATCAAAAGGGTCACCCCAACCAGCTACCTTGAGGAATGGCACATTGGTAGCTACTGATTTTGCGAGGAGAGGTCCTATGACAAAGGAGGGGATACTGATACCTACCAAGGCAAAAAGCATGGCACTATTATCGATAAGGGAATTATGTTTTAGTGCGGCAATAATACCTGCTGGAATCCCTATACCAATGGCGATAAGCATACCACAGATTCCGATGATTACAGAGACAGGGAATGACTGCTTGATGATTTTAAGAACGGGTTGTTTCTTCTTGATAGAAATACCCATTTCACCCTGAAAAAGGCTTTTCCAGTAATAGACATACTGGACTGGATAGCTTTTATCCAGCTTGTAGATTTTCATGTTCTCTTTGAGGACTTGTGGGGACATCGCTTTCTCATCTGTGAGAGGATTACCTGGAATCATACGGATGAGTATGAATGTCAGAGTGAGGAGGAAGAAGATGACAACTATGCCTTGCAGTAGTCGTTCTATGATGGTCTTTAGCATGATGAAATAAAGTAAAGTTGAACAGGTGAATTAGTTTTCTAGATCGATGAATTTATAAGGCTGATTCTTCATGATCATTGGATGCCAGTTTTTAACTGACTTATGGAGTAAATAGTTACTTGTGACCCAATAAACGGGACTAACTGGCATATCTTCCAAGAAGATAGCTTCTGCTTCTTGGAGCAATTTAATTCGCTCTTGTGGCTCTTCAGTAACGGCTGCTTCGTTGAGTTTCGTTTCAAATTCTGCACTACTCCAGCCCGTACGATTATTGCCGTCACCTTTTTTCCACATATCTAAGAAGGTAGTAGGGTCAGGATAATCCCCAATCCAACCTCCGGTTACAATTCCATAGTCTAGTTTTGACATGCGGTCTTGGTAGCTAGCCCACTCTCGTTGCTCTATTTTCACATTGATTCCAAGATGCTTAAGCCACATTGCCTGAAAGGCTTCAGCGTCGGTTTTGGCTCCATCTCTATCTACGGTAAGTAGGGTGATTTGAAGGTCCTTAGGATTGTCGGCGTATTTTGTTTTTGCAAAATACTCTTTGGCCTTTTCAGGGTCATAGCTAAAATCTGTCCGTGCTTTGTATTTCCCCATGGGAGGAACGAATCCTGTCGCGACCTGCTCACCACCTTTTAGCACATAATTGATGAGTGACTCAGAGTCTGTAGCGTAGGCGATTGCCTTACGAAGGTTAGGGTCTTTCAGCGCTTCGTGCGTATTATTGTATCGCAGGAAATTAACGCCCAGATAGGTTTCTTGTCGGGTGCTGTCTGGGTATTTTTCTTTTGAGTATTCGATGAGTTCAGGCGCTAGTCGGTAGGTGACATGAAGTTGGTCATTATAGAACATACGAGCCTCAGTGTATTTGTTAGATATGGGGAAAAATATAATTCCATTTAGCTTCACGTTGTCGATATCCCAGTAATGTGGATTTCTCTCAAGCTCAATTTTATAGTTAAACTTCCAAGTTTTCATTTTAAATGGACCATTCGAGACGAGATTTTCTGGCTCTGTCCACTTTGTGTTAGTCTGCGCGATCGTTCCATGTTCGAGAACGACGTGTTTGGGAACTGCAAACCAAGTGTAGTGTTTGGTCAGATCAGGAAGAAAGGGAACTGGTGAGCGCAGATTTATTTTTAGTGTGAGATCATCAACTGCAGTAACGCCCACATTGGCTTGATCCCACATATCGTTTCCGTGGTTTGCAATGTAGGTATCGAGGATGGCACTCTGTGTTGATGAATCAATATTCTCTGGCCATTCAAACAGGTTAGCATCTTCTTTAATTGCAGATAGCACTGATTTTTCGATTTGATTTAAGCCGAATGCTTTAATGTAGTTGATTTTTTCGTCCTTATCTAGATCAACAAACTCTTTGGCTTCAAAGGCTTTTTTATCAATTTCTTGGTCACCTCGAAAGTTGACTTCCTTAAGGCTTTCCCAGCGATCCTTAAATTCTGTGCTGTTCTGAATCAGATAAATATCGTTATTTTTTTTGTTGAAGTCCTCGGCGCCAACAATGTAGTAGAGCATTGAAGCATATTTAGCACCAAAGCCAGGACTCAAAATGCGGTGGTATGCAAAGACGTAGTCTTCAGCGGTGACGGGCTTACCATCTGACCATTTTCCATCAGGCTGAAGCTTGAAAACCCACTCTGTGAAATCCTCATTTGCTTTCCAAGATACGGCGGCTCCTTTTCTATGGATGGTGGCATCAACAGGGTCTTCCAAGCATAGACCCTCAAACATAGCACGTAGGATGTTACTTTCAATCACCCCTGTGACGATCTGAGGGTCGAGGCCAGCAGGCTCTGTGCTGTTACCCATCAGAAGAATTTTTTCCTTGGTGTAGGTATCTAGCGATGACTTAGACTCGCAATGGCAGAGACCAAATGTGATAGCTAAAGATGAGAATAGTTGTAGTGCACGCTTCATGTTGATTGAGAAATTGCCTTATTTTTACTGACCATGCACACCTTTTCTTCAGTTAATTTAGTCTTTTTCTTTCATTTTAGTAAACGCTTGCTTGATCAATACCCACGAACTCCCTAATTAATAGTTATTCTTGTTAACCACTTAGTCTGGGTAACCACTTTTACGATCTATGAAAGCCTACTTTATACGACGATTACTACTTTTACCGATCACGTTACTCGGGATCACGATTATTGTGTTTTTTATTACCAGAATCGCACCAGGTGGACCGATGGATCAGTTGCTAATGCAGAGTGCTGCTACCGAAGGGAAGAAATCAAATAGCAATACCAACTCCAGCGGTCTCAGTGATGAGGATATTGAAGCGATGGAGGAGGAGTTCGGTATCGACAAGAGTGCGCCGTATGCTTATTGCCAATGGCTAGGAATATTACCTAGAGAGAATTATATTTCTAAATCTGAATTCAGGACAGACAATGGCGTCGTCAAGTTAGGCGGTGATCGTGAAATGGTTCGCGTGGTGGTGAAGGGTGAAGATAAGATCGTGGAAATCACGCGTAATGGTGATGAAGTTGAGAAGGCTGTCTATGCTGATAGTGGCAAGAATGTAACGGGAAACGGCTGGGAGGTTAGGCTAGAAACTCCTTTGGATAGAAAACTCCGGAAGGAAAAGAGAAGTAAAGGAAAGATCACTGATGGAACTGACTATAGTTACAGAGCGGTTGTGTTTAAGCCGGCGTTTTCTGGGATTATTCAAGGAGACTTTAGGAACAGTAGAAAATATCAAGATCCAGTGATGTCGATGATCGGTGATAAGATCCCGATTTCACTCTACTTCGGAATTCTCTCATCGATCATTATTTATGGTGTGTGTATTCCTTTAGGGATTGTGAAGGCGATCAGGCACAGGACGTTTGTGGATAACTTCTCCTCGATACTTATTTTCCTGGGGTATTCTATTCCAGGGTTTGCGCTAGGAGCGATCATGCTTACTTACTTTGGGGTTGAAAAGCAGATTTTCCCCTTATTTGGTCTACTCAGTCCGGAGTATGAATCACTCAGTATTCTAGAGAGGATATCAAACTGGGCAGCGATGAAGGACCTCTTTATGCACACGGTGCTACCGCTTATCTGTTATGTGATTGGCGGCTTTGCAATGACAACGATGATGATGAAGAATAATCTGATGGATAATCTGGCGGCAGATTATGTGCGGACTGCAATGGCGAAAGGGGTGCCTTTTAAAAAGGCGGTGTTTGGTCATGCCTTCAGAAACTCAATGATCCCGATTGCGACGGGTTTAGGTGGTCTCATTTCTATCTTTGTTGGAGGCTCGATGCTGATTGAAAAGGTGTTCGACATCGATGGTTTCGGTCTGATGCAGTTTAATGCAGTGCTGGCTAAGGATATGCCGCTTATCATGGGGACGTTAACCATATCAGCATTCCTGATGCTGCTGGGTAACATCCTATCAGACATCATTGTGGCGATGATCGACCCAAGAATTAAGTTCAACTAAATCAAAGAAATCGAGTGAGAAAATTAGCAATATTTTTAGTAGCCGCCGGAATGCTCTCCGCTGTGGCTTGGGCACGTGGTCTAGATTTACCAACATTTAGTTGGTTCTATGACTCATCCGAAGTCTTTGGCTATACAATTAGTTTCGTGATGGTCGCTCTAGGTGGCTGGATGCTCTTAACCGGTCAAAAGCACTTCAATTTAAAACCAATGACTGAGCGAAGACTTCAGCGTTTTAAATCAATTGGCAGAGGATATTGGGCGTTTGTTATTTTGATGGCGCTGATCTTATTTGCTTGTCTAGACCAGCTAGTGGTAGGAAAGCGAGCGCTGCTAGTAATGTATGATGGCAAGCTATTTTCACCGGCATTGATGCAAAGTAATCTTAAAAACAAAGATTTTGGAATTTTAGGGAATGCTGCTGAGTCCGAGGTGAATTTCAGAGAACTCAAAAAGAAGTTTTCAACAGAAGATGGTAACTGGGTAATGATGCCACCGGTTCCCTTCGATCCAACTAAGGATATGATCTCTGCAATTTCTAAGGACGTTGAGATCAAGGACGGACTCGTTTACAACACAAATTCAAAAAGTTTATACAATGGTCAGGCCGCGACGTTATACTCTGCGGATGATCCCGAAGCCGTGCACATGCGCTATAAATACCGTAAAGGTAAACGCGTGGGTGAAGCTACAGGTAAGAATGAAAAGCGACAAACTGTCTACACCGCTAGTTACGTGGAAGGGGAAATGGTCGCTGAGAGATACACTGGGGAGGGCGCTAAAGAGGACTTCCTAAAGCAAGAGACCAGTAGTCTCAGACGAATATTCTATAATCCAACCCCTGCAAGTTATAAGGATAGACATTACTTAGGAACAGACTCAAAGGGGAATGATATTTTTGCCTATCTCTATGGTGGTCTTCAGGTGAACTTAAAAGCTGCTGCGATTTATATCCCGATCGTTTATTTAGTAGGAATAACAATCGGGCTATTGATGGGATTCTATGGTGGAACAGCAGATATTGTGATCCAGAGGATTATTGAGATTTTCTCCAACATCCCATTTCTATTCGTGATCTTGATTCTTAGTGGACTCGTGCCGAATGAGTATAAGGGGCTGGGCATGATCCTCACTATTTTGGTGATTTTTGGCTGGATGGGGCTTACGTATCTGATGCGGACAGCAGCCTTGAAAGAAAAATCCAGAGACTATGTAGCTGCTGCTCGTGTGATGGGAGCCTCTACACCGAGAATTATTTTCAAACATATTCTGCCAAATTCCGTCGCTATTATTGTGACGGTTATTCCCTTTAGTGTTTCATCTATTATCCTGTCTCTCACTTCCCTAGATTACCTAGGTTTCGGACTGCCTCCTCGTTACGCAACGTGGGGGAGTCTGCTGCAAGATGGACTTGCTAACCTTTCATCCCCATGGATCGTAGGCTCTGCATTCTTTATGTTGGTTCTGGTGCTTATCTTAGTGACCTTTATTGGAGAAGCGGTAAGGGAAGCATTTGACCCTAAGAAATTCACCACTTACCGTTAGATATTACTCACTCAAATTAATATGAAATTTTTAAAATCATCATTCACAGCTATTCTACTTTGCTCCTGTGTTCTGACTCTTACTCACTGTAACTCGAGCGAGAAAGTTTCTGATGCAAAGCTGTATGACTTAGACTCATTTATCGAGAGGTATAACAAGGAGGTGAACCTCTGGGTGGATGGCGAAATTGTAAAGGTTAAGAAAAAGAGAGTGGAGTTAGATAAGAAACTGAGCGATCTTTCAACTGGGGCGGAAATACTATCTGAAGAAGATGAGAAGCTGAAGCGCAAGCTAGAGCGTTCCATTGATTCAAGCCAGAGAGATCTTGAGAAATTTGAGTTCAGAAAAAGCTTAGGAGGATATTTTTCCTTTAAATCACCTGAAGATATACCTGCGGATCTTGTCTGGGAAGATGGGATGGATGAGCCAGAGATAGGTGATCCCAAGGCACTCAAAGGAGGGACATATAATTCATTTTTCAATGATTTTCCAGACACACTCAGACCATTCGGACCAAATGCAAATCACAGCTACAGAAGTTATATCTATGATGAGATAGAAGTTTTCACTATAGGGATACACCCTGTGACTAAGAAACCTATCCCGGGGCTAGCGAATCAATGGGCATTAAGTAAAGATGGGCGCACAGTTTTTTACAAGCTCGACCCAGAAGCCCGGTACTCAGATGGTAATCCTGTGAGGGCGAAGGATTTCATGGCGGATGTCTATGTGCGTGCTTCACAGAATGTCTTCGACCCTTATTATGAGCAATACTTCAAAGAACAATTTGCCAATATCACGGTCTATGATGAAATGACATTGTCGATCACTCTTCCCGAGAAGAATCCGGATATGTATTATTCAACCGCAATGAGACCTGCTTCACCCGAGTTCTATTCTGAGTATGGACCAGACTACAAGGAGCGTTATCAATGGCGAGTCCCACCTACCACAGGAGCCTATGATCTAAAAAATGAGAATATTAATAAGGGTCGGTCTATCACGATGACAAGAGTGAAAGACTGGTGGGCTAAAGATCGTAAATACTATCGTTACCGTTTCAATGTGGACCAGATCCGGTATCTTGTTATTTTAGATGTATCGAAATGTTATGAGTTGTTTAAAATTGGTGAGATTGACGCTTTCTGGATTCATTCACCTAATTATTGGTATGAGAAGACTGAGATAGAGCCAGTATTTAATGGCTATATTGAGAAGAAGAAGTTTTATAGAGAATGGCCTATTATTCCGTGGGGAATCTATCTGAATGTGGAAGAGGGGATCCTGAAAAATAAGGATGTTAGAATAGGGCTGCAGCACGCGATGAATTTCCAGAAAGTGAATGACCAGATGTTCCGTGGTGACTACGTTCGTATTAACCAATTCAGTGACGGTTACGGTAGGTTCACTAATGAGTCTATCAAGGCGCGGAAATTTAATCCCAAGTTAGCGCGTGAATATTTCGCGAAAGCGGGGTTTACCAAAGAAGGAGATGATCGGATTCTAAGAAATGCGGCAGGTGAGAAACTTTCATTTAGCTGCACGATCCGTTCAGACCCCAGTAGGATACAAATGCTCTCTATTCTTCAGTCTGAAGCACTTGATTGTGGTGTACAGCTTAAAATAGATACTGCGGAAGCGAGTGTGGCATTCGCAAAAACTGCGGAGAAGAGACATGAATCTACTTTCAGCGCATGGAGTGTGATGCCGCCGACGCCTAAATATAGGCAGTTTTTCCACTCAGAGGCAGCATTTGACGAGACGGGAGCCCGTAACAAAAGTTCTAACAACCAAAATGTATTTGCTGATGAGCGGATGGACGTCTTGGCGGATCAGGTGAGAAATGCTCGGTCATACGAGGAACTAGAAACAGCAGCTCACGAGGCGCAGCAGATCATCCATGATGCAGGGATCTTCATTCCAGGGGTGGATAGAGATTTCACTGCGATAGGACACTGGCGTTGGATGAAATGGCCAGATAGTGAGACTACTAAATTCAGCTACCCAGCCATTTATGAACCGATGGAGTCCTATCTTTATTGGATCGATGAAAAATTGAAGAAAGAGACTTTAAAAGCGAGGAAAGATGGCAAGACTTTCCCTGAGATAGAGCAGGTCATCGATGACTACCGCAAAAACAACTAACTTATCAATAACGTGTCAGAAGACGTATTAATCGTAAAAAATTTACAAACTGCATTCGATACCGAAAGCGGCAGGCTCACTGCTGTAGATGGGGTGTCATTCACTGTCCCAGCTGGTAAGACAGTCGGGATCGTAGGGGAGTCTGGGTGTGGGAAGTCAGTGACCGCGATGTCCATCATCCAGCTGCTACCCCAGCCCTCAGGTGTGATCACGGGTGGTGAAGTTATATTTAAAGGCAAGAATCTCATCGGGGTGGATGATGAAACGCTGTACAACATTCGCGGAAATGAGATAGGCGTCATTTTCCAAGAACCGATGACGGCGCTCAATCCAGTGCACCGGATAGGCAAGCAGCTCAGCGAGTCGCTCATCTTGCACAAAGGGCTTTCTAAAAAGGATGCTTGGAAAGAGTCTATCGAACTACTTGAGATGGTCGGTATTCCATCGCCAGAAATGCGTGTCAGTGAGTATCCGCACCAGCTCTCTGGTGGAATGAGACAGCGAGTAGTCATCGCTATAGCTCTCGCATGTAAACCAGACCTCATTATCGCCGATGAGCCAACAACGGCGCTAGATGTCACCGTCCAAGCTCAAATTCTTGATCTCCTCAATACGCTTCAAAAAGAAAACGGAAGTAGTGTCATCCTAATCACCCATGATCTGGGTGTCATTGCAGAAACTTGTGACGAAGTGGTTGTCATGTATGCAGGGAGAGTGGTAGAGCAGGCACCAGTGCTGAATATCTTTAAAACCCCTCAGCATGCTTATACCAAAGGGCTGTTGGCATCAATGACTAAGCTAGAAACTCCGCGCAAAAGCGTCTTAGAAACGATCCCTAACATGGTAGCAGGTATCGCAGATTTCGTGGCAGGGTGCAGATTCTGTCAGCGAATGGAGCGTGAAGGGGAGTCACTAATGGTGAGACCAGAATTTATAGAAGTGGCAAAAGATCACTGGGTGGAAGCATGTCCGCAATGCACAGATCGTGCGTAAATAATTTAAAGTATATGAATTTACTAGAAGTCAATGACCTGAAAATGCACTTCCCGATCCACGGTGGTGTGACCGCGCGAGTAATCGGTGCTGTGAAGGCAGTCGATGGAATTAGTCTGAAAATCAATAAAGGTGAGACTCTGGGGATCGTCGGTGAGTCCGGTTGCGGTAAGTCCACGCTTGGGAAGGCCATCGTCAGGCTGACCAATCCAACAGCTGGATCGATCCATATTAATGGGAGAGACATCACTCACATGTCTCAGCGTGCAATACGACCTTTACGGAAGCAGTTTCAAATGATGTTTCAAGATCCAGCTGAGTCTCTCAATCCGAGAATGAGCGTTGGTGAGATTATCGCTGAGCCGTTGTTGATCCAGAAAGTAGGGACGCCAATATGGAGACGAGAGCGAGCGATTGAACTGCTGGAGCGCGTCGGTATGGCAGCTTCTGCAGTGGATAAATTTTCCTTTGAGTTCTCTGGTGGTCAACGTCAGCGCATCGGTGTTGCTCGTGCCATAGCGCTCCAGCCTGAATTACTCGTATTAGATGAACCCGTGTCGGCACTCGATGTTTCAGTGCAGTCTCAGGTGCTTAATCTACTCATGGAGCTGCAAGATGAGATGGGCATTGCCTACATGTTCATTGCGCATGACCTAGCAGTGGTGAAGCATATTTCTGACAATGTCGCAGTGATGTACCTCGGTAAAGTAGTTGAACTCGCAGATGCTGATATCATCTACAAGGATCCAAAGCATGCCTACACAAAAGCCCTGATTTCAGCGATTCCAGTTCCTGATCCTACTGCAGTGAAGAACAGTATGATCTTAGAGGGTGAAATCCCATCGCCGATCAATCCACCAAAAGGCTCAGCCTTCGGTCATCGGCTCAACCATCCCAAATACGACGAAACGATCGGTCTCGATATGTCACTAGTAGAAATAGAACCGGGTCACTGGGTAGCGGCTGATCCATGCTGTTTATCAGAAGAGGATTATTCAAAAGCACGTAATTTAATTTAAATGAGCGATATAAAAACACTCTCAGTCACCCGTCTAGTGAGGCGGATGCGTAATCTATTAGAGATAGAACTAGGCGAACTATGGGTTGAAGGTGAAGTCTCTAACATGCGTAAGCAATCTAGTGGCCACATCTATTTCACTCTGAAAGACGCCGGTGCTCAGATAAGCTGTGTCCTTTTCAAAGGCAATGCTCGGCATGCAAAAGTGCAACCAGATAACGGTATGCAGGTGAGGCTCTTTGGCGAGATTAGCGTCTACGAAGCACGTGGCTCGGTGCAGCTCGTTGTTAAAAAAGTGGAGCCTGCGGGAGAGGGCGAGTTACAGGCTAAATTTGATCGGCTCAAAAATAAACTTAAGGACGAGGGTCTCTTCGATGAAGACAATAAATTACCCATTCCTAAGTTCCCAAAGAAAGTAGGACTGATCACCTCTGGGACAGGCGCAGCACTGCAAGACATGCTCAATGTCCTTAGTCGCCGCGCACCATGGGTGCAGCCCATTCTTTATCCAGTTCAAGTGCAAGGTAAGGGAGCTGAAAGGGGAATCGCTAACGCGATCAACCAATGGTCAAGCTGGGATGAGAATGGTATGCCAGAAGTCGATGTCATCATTATCGGTCGTGGTGGTGGATCGATGGAAGATCTGTGGAATTTTAATGAGGAAATAGTAGCACGAGCGATCTATGATTGTGAAATCCCTATCGTTTCTGCAGTTGGGCATGAGATAGATTTTACCATCGCAGACTTCGTCGCAGACATGCGTGCACCGACACCGAGTGCCGCTGCCGAGCTAGTAGTTCCGGATGGGGAGGCACTTTCTAACAGGTTACAGCGAATGAATGGGTCGATGAATCGAGCGGTCAGTTCCACTATTGAGAAGCACGAGGCCATTTTACAAGGAATGAATAGGGGTTTATCACGTTCGCCAGATCGTGTTCTTCGCGAGCCACTACAGCGACTGATCTTAGTGCGCAGAGACCTGGACGATGCGGCCACTCAGTCCATAAAATCCAAAGCGGACGATATCCACGAACTGCTTTACCGGATCACCGCCCAGAGACCTGAGGTTGTCTTAGGTCGGAGGTTTGATAAACTAGCGCACTTGTCACAAAAACTTACCTCCACGGTGGCAGGAAAAGTCAATCAACACACAAACCGAGTCAGCGAGCTATCTTCCATGCTCCGGACTCTTGGACCCGAGAGCGTCTTTGCCAGGGGCTTCTCGGTGACTTTAGATTCAGACGGTACGATCATCAAAGATGCTAAAAATATCAAAGGTGGAGACACGATCACCACAAAATTCCACCAAGGCAAAGCCACTAGTATAGTCAGCGATACTGATGATAAGGAGTAAATGTAAACAGGGCTTCACATTTTGCTTTATCTATCAAATTTGAACAGGCAGGATATGACTATGATTCGTATCCTTACATTGATTCTCTGTTGCGGTTTTAGCTTTGCACATGTGAATGTGGCATCTGCTAACGGCAAAAAACGTCCACCAGTATCTATCACGTTCCATTTAGAGGCTAATGGCCTAGAGGGTAGAAAGCTGACGATCCCAGCGGAGACCCCGATGGGGACCAAACACATCGAGAAATCTCCAACATTCACTACTAAGGACTTTATCGCTTACTATCCGTTTGTTTCACCACATGAGGACGAAATGTATGGGGTTACTCTTCAACTGGGTAAGGCAGGTGCCATGCGTCTGAAGGCAGTTTCCGCAGCAAATAAAGGTAAATACATAGTTGCTAATATCAACGGTAAAGTGGTGGACATGATCTTCGTAGATAAGGAAGTAGATGGTAGAGTGATTACCATCTGGCGTGGGGTAGATCCTAAATTTTTATCCCTAGTAAATCCAATGCTACCGAAAATAGGTGAGAGTCCAAAGGACTGGAAGAAGCGTCTCAAAGCAGAGAAAAAAGCAGCAAAGGCTAAGCGGTAATCTTTTAGATGTATTTCATGAAGATCTCACAATGGCTTACTGTTCTTGCATCGAGTTCCTTTTTCTCACTCGCGGCTCATGCTGAGGAACTACCGCTTGGGCTCACGCTTCCGACCTACAATAATTATATCTTTGGCTCGGAGCCACAGAAGTTTTACATGTACACCACACGTAACTTTGAGGGGAAAGCTTCTAAACCTTGGACAGCTGGGAAGTATGGAAATGTGAGGAATCTCCGCAGAACTCCTGAGGGGATTATAGGGACTCGGTTTCATGAAGGGATTGATATTCGTCCGATGAAGCGCGATTCGGCTGGACGACCGCTGGACTACGTGCGGGCGATTGCGAAAGGAAAAATTGTTTACGTGAATAGCGTCGCTGGAAATAGTAATTATGGCAAATACGTGGTTGTTCAGCACAATTGGGGTCCAAAACTGGGGTCGCTTTACTCACTCTACGCACATCTGGATAAAGCAGACTGTAAAGTAGGTCAGCTAGTAGATGCAGGCACGGTCATCGCAAAAATGGGCTACACCGGAGCTGGTATCAACCGTGAACGAGCGCATCTCCACCTTGAACTGGTCGTGATGACTCAGTCAGATTACGCTCATTGGCATGCACATTACTTTGGCTCAAAAAATGTCCACGGTGTCCACAATGGACTCAATATGAATGGGCTAAATATTGCTGAGTTATTCATCAGGCATAACAAAGACAAGTCACTTAGATTAAGTGATTTTATCAGCAAGATCCCCGTTTACTTTAAGGTCACCGTGCCGAGGAAAAGCGGGCTAGCACTTGATATTGCTAAGCGGCATCCATGGATGAGAAAAGGGGATCACGCTGAGGCGACACCATCTTGGGAGATTAGCTACGCATCGTCTGGATTCCCATTAGCCGTCACTCCTAGCTTGCGAAAGGTGAGTGAACCGGTGGTGAGCTATGTGAAACCCACTCGATCTAATCACCGATATAATACTAAAGGGCTTATAACCGGATCTAACAGATCTGCTAGCTTGACTAAAATAGGTCTCAGGACGGTGTCATTATTAACTGGTGAGTTTCCTAAGTAGCTAGCCACACCCATTGGATAGGGATCTCGATGCTCGAGTGAAGGCTCTGGTGAACCGGGCAGGTGAGGGCAGCATTGATCATGAGGTCTTTGTATTTATCATCCTCAGTCATTGGCATATGAATGGTGATTGGAAGCCTACTAATTCTCCGTGGCATGTCTTCTGACATATGCTTCTCTATTTTTAGATTAAGCCCTTTCAAGGAGATGCCTTTTCTTTCAGCGACTATTCCCATGATGGTGGCCATACAGTTACCCAGTGCGGTGGCGACTAGATCAGTGGGAGAAAATGTTTCCCCCTTGCCGTTATTATCGACAGGGGCATCGGTAGAAAGCTTGCTGCCTGATGGGTCATGAGTTGCATTACAGCGAAGCTCGCCAGCGTAGTTGATAGAGATAGTTACCATTTATTTTTATGATGGGTTGGTTGAGTGATAAGGTTTTTGATGTTCTAGGGAGCGGCCGTCTCTCCTAAATCCTCTAGCTCATCTAATTCCTCTGGAAGCTCTGTGAATCCCGCATGTTCTTCACCATTAATAGGGTTGATTTTCCTTTCCCAGACATAGCGTCTAAATAAGACCTTCACCGCCGCAGTCATTGGAACGGCTAGTAATGCACCGAGTATTCCGCCTAGGATCAGCGACCAGAAGAGCATCGAAAAGATGACTGTCATCGGGTGGAGCCCCACGGATTCACCGACGATTTTAGGTGCAGTTACGAGAGAGTTTATCTGCTGGACCACCACAAATATAGCAGCTACAGCGGCCACATAGGCCCATGGATTAGAGCCTAATAGCCACTCGTGAGTATGCACTGATGGGCTTGAGAAATGCACATAGGCGATGAAGCATGCGGGGATCAGGCAGATGATATTACCGACGAATGGGATGATTCCGATGATCCCTAGGATAAGCCCGATGAGCACTCCGTAGGGTAGCTGAAAAATAGCCAGTGCGATGCCGACAAGCAATCCATCGATCATCGCGACCAGAACTTGACCACGGAAGAAAGAGATCAGATAGCCGTTGATCTCGGCAAGAGTATCTACCACTTCAGTTTTAAACCTGGAAGCCTTGAGGGGAACGTAGTCATGCCAGTTATTCTTGATGGCAGATCCTTCCTTGAGGAAATAGTAGAGATAGATAGGCACCATTGCTAGCCCGATTAATAGCCCGAAAGTACCAATAAATGTGGAGGTTCCAGAGGTGATGAGCCTCCCTGCAAAAGCGGCTATCTTGCCGGTGTTTTCAGAAATATAGTTCGCTAAATTAGTTTCTGAAAATTTAGGTTTCACAGCATTAGTCTCGGGTGCAGGAGCTGTTTCTGCCGCTGGTATAGCGATTGTTTTAAGAGCTGGTTCCTGATGTGTGGATACAGCCCACGACACAACAGGCTTTAGCCAAGCAGTCTCACCAAGTCTCTCCACCGTTGAGATTACTCTTGAGCCAACTTGTTCTCGTTGTTTCTTATCGCTTACCTGAGTCACTATCGGTGGTATAATGATAAACCCTAACACGGTAAGTAGGAGCAAGAATGAACCAAATACTGAGAGGACAGACTTCAATCTGCTCATCCCTTTGCTCTGTAACCTAGCGACAATGGGATCTAGAAGATAAGCGATGACTCCTGCCACTGCTACCGGTAGAAGCACAGGCTGTAGAAAAGACAGCACATTGCTAGTGACCCAGATCAGCCCCACTAGGAGGAGCCCTATTACAAGTATGGCTAGTCCCGTGGCTGCTTTCCACATAGTTTTTCTCTGATAAGGGGTAGGGCTATTTGTTTCCATGAGGTAGATAAAAGCGTAAATACCTTATCATTGCGATGGTAAAATGTTGTGTTTTTTTATAAGCATGTTGTTGTTGTGCATGGATATTAAGAAAATAGTGACCCACCCTGGTGGTGCTCATAAAGATGACTTTCTGGCGTGCAGTGTGATGATATTTCATAATAATGTGCCTATTTATCGCCGTGAGCCATCAGCTGAGGATATAGCGGATCCTTCAGTTTGTGTGATCGATGTAGGTGGTGAGCATGACCCCGCTAAGCATAACTTTGATCATCATCAGTTCCCTAGAGACTACGTTCCGACGTGCGCACTTTCATTAGTGCTCAGGCATTTTAATCTCTATGACGATGGCCGAAAATTTTGTGATTGGCTAGAACCTGCTGAGTGGTTCGACACACGCGGTGCAGTGAAAACAGCAAAATGGCTGAATGTTGATAGAGCAGTAATGGCGAAGTTAAACTCTCCATTAGACATTACCTGTCTTAGAAGATTTGCTAAACATACTGAACTCAAACCCGGTGATGTTATCTGGGAGCTCATGAGGATGGTAGGAGAGGATCTTGTCTATTATATTAGTAGTGCCAAAGAGCGGCTAGACTATATCGCAGAAAATGCTGAGGTGATTAACCTGGGCGGGAATTTACAAGCGCTCTATATGCCAAGAACGGACCCAATGCCAGGAGAGCCTTCAGCGGGTATGGGTAAATTTATCGAATTAGACCCAAGCGCGCAGGGCTGCGTGGCGATGATCTATCCAGACAGAAGGGGAGATGGCTATGCGCTATCCCGCTACAACGATGACCTGCGCTTAGAATTCACCAAGGTCAAGGACTGCCCAGATGTGCACTTTGCTCACGTTGCAGGATTCATGGCTAAGACCACCGCCACAGAGAAAGATAGACTCATAGAGCTGTTGGAAATGGCGTGGACTGAGTAGAAATACTAAAGAGTTTATCGACATCATGTTGTCAGAGTTATTAATTTAAAACTTGATTGATATTTATTTTATGAACACATCTATTTGTTAGTAAATCAAATAATTTGATGAAATGTTCAGCCACTAATCCTCAAATATCTTTTCACCGCATCCGTGGTCGCTACGCGAAGGACGGTTTTGCCCTCGTTTCCACGATCTCTATTATGGCTCTCTTGCTCATCATGGCTGTGGCCATGATGAACCTTTCCAGTATTTCGGTTCGGGAGAGTTCGAGTAAATTAGCTTTGGTACAGGCACAGAACAACGCCAGGCTTTCACTGATGATAGCGATTGGTGAGCTGCAAGAGGAAATGGGTCCGGATATGCGCATCAGTGCCGAGTCCGCGATCTTAGACGGGAACGAGGATACCGAGGCCATTGAGGGCGTCGCTCAGTCGAGGTGGCTTTCTAGCTACGACTCTTGGGGTAACTGGCTGAATGCTGATTACACGAGACCTGCAGGTGGCGGCTCCTTGAATATACAAGACACCTACACTAAGGGGCGTGAAACAATGTTCCGACGCTGGCTCCTTTCTCTGCCCGAGGGCTTAGAGACAGACTTTGATTTACCACGCACGCTTGCTGGGATAGATCCAGAGAGGCTGGTGGAAATGGTAGGTAGAGGCTCGCTAGGGGATAAAGCTGACTCGCATCCCGACCAGGTGACTAAGGCCTACCTGTTCGACTCGGGTGAGAGCGGAAGACACGCTTGGTGGATAGGACCGGAAAACCACAGGGCAAAAGTGACGCTGAGCAACAACCCACGTAGCCTAGCTACCTCTGAATGGGAAACTTCTCAGGGGGGGACGGCTGAAGTCGGCGTTGGAGCCCTAGACGGTTTCGATTTTCTAGACTCTGCTAGCTGGAACTCAGATCGGCTGGTCACCAGGGGCACGCTTGATCCGGCAGGAGCCGACAGCGAGGCTGTGCGCGGAAGCTTCTTCGACCTCACTGCACATAGCCAGGGAGTAATAGCCAGTGTGCGCTCTGGTCACCTGAAGAAGGATCTGAGTCTATTATTTGAGAAGCCTAACAGCAGTCTTCCGAGCCAGTATCAATATAACACAGGTGACATCAGGGAGCCATCTATCAGGCCGATGAGTCCTGAGCTGAGTGCCAAAAACCCACAGACCCCGGATCGACATTTTGCTTCTTGGACTGGTATGCGGCATTTTTACCGAATGTACCGGCAGGATAGTGACGCAGAATCTCCAGCGTGGACGGATGGAGGGACAGGCGGGGCACCGGCACTCAACTGGACGGGTTCCAATCCTTGGACGGATGTTGTTTCTACTACCAATTGCTTCACGAATAGCAGCACGGATTGGGACGGCAAGAACACCTATATGCGTATTCCCGTGCTTGCCAAGCTGACCTTTATACACAGCTTGCTGACCGAGTATGCAGGTAACAACAGTAGTGGTGAGAAGCTGTATCGTCTCTACCTCGTGTACACCCCCGTCTATACCTATTGGAACCCATACAATACCGAGTTGCATATCCCAAACGGGGCACTTGCCGTGCTCAGTTCTGCTTACAAGGCACTTCCTATGGCGGCTAGCCTATATCTGAATGGCACTCGGACTAAAGACTTTCATATTTATGTCAACAACACTTGGTCTCAGCTTCGCACGAGGAATGGAAGCAAGCACATCTTTAAGCCCGGTGAACTCAAGGTATTTTCAAACGATTCCATCAATGGAGGTGTGTTTGGCGACACCATGTATCCTGGCTTCGATCCGCAGGCCTACGGTGGGCAGAAAGTTGGTGTCCCCGGTGGTCTTTATACGAAGAGTCAGATGCCGGCTCTAGCCCTGACGTTCAGTAACTCTATCTGGGGAGGCAATGTCAACCATGGCAACACTCCGGGATCACTCGATGTGGTTCAGGATTGGGCACCAGAAGGTGCTGGAACTAGAAAACGTCTGGCTTTTAATTATCAAATTGACTGGTTTAATGTCGACCAGACCTTTGCTCCCATAACGGCAGCCAATGAGCCAGCCCCTTGGATATTTGATGATTTCCCCGCTCCAGTCGGTTACACGCAGCTGACCACCAAGGGGCTGTCTGAATATAACTACGAGAGTATTCCCAGTTGGAGCGAAGATTGGCGTTCGCGCAACTGGATCCAGTCTCCTCCTTTCTACTTTGGACATGGTCTTTACATCTCCGAGCAGAATGACATCGGCCACACTCAAAGAATCAATAATCCATACGTTGTGAACTTTGGACCTATGTCCGATCTGGAGATGCCGAAAGTAGTTTTCCACAGCGGACCAAATGCCTTCCTCGGATCGGGAGTCGCGCCCTTCGAAAAAATCAATGCTGCTCCGATTCTGGAACTTCCTAGCTCACCTATCTCAAGTTTAGCAGGCTTTTCCGGAATGAGAATTAAACCTGGGTGGACGAATTTCTCTGCGATCAATCCGTTGTGGAAAGAGTACACTGGAGGCCGGGATGCTACCCATGACAGATCGCTCTACGGGTCGGAAGTAAAAGCGCTGGCATACCAGAGTGGAATTACCGGACCTGGCATCGGTAATTCGTTTATGCACCCCACTCTTTCACGTGATGATGTTTATCAATTTTTTAACAACTCAGTCAGTATGGATCCAATTCATAGAGGTGACCTCAACCAAGGATACAGCCCAACAGACACCAAAGCGTTCTCTGATTTCTGGGATCACGTATTTCTGCTCAACGATTCCTTGTGGGACGACTACTTTGTTTCCTCGCTTGCAGATCAAAACCGACCGGGATCGAGTAGTGCGCTGAGCCTCAGCGAAAACCTGGATCGCCTCGTTGAAGATGGGGAATTATCTAATAGCCGTTACCGCCATTATCAAACAGGCGAGAGCAAAAGCGAGGTGAAAGTAGAACTCGAAGCTCAGGAAGGCTACCTCAAGGCAGCTAGACACCTTATGGTTGACGGTTCGTTCAATGTCAATAGCACCTCGGTGGATGCATGGCTGGCTCTCTTTGCCGGCATCCAGGAGCGCAAGCTCGTTTACCGTGATGCTAACGGCAGCCTGAAGACGATCGAGGTTCCATCTGGAAAGAGAATCGCACTATCCAGACTCAACACAGCGATTACTGACCAGGAAATGGATGACCCAGCCGACGGCGTGACGCTCCCGGACGGGCGTAATGCCTGGAGCGGTGTCCGTTTCCTCGACGATGACCAACTGCGAAAACTCGCCGAGCAATGCGTCAAGCAGGTGAAGCTACGCGGACCTTTTCTCAACTATTCAGAGTTCACCAACCGCCGCCTGTCCGACGACGAACTTGGCACCATGGGCGCGCTGCAGAGTGCCATCGACTACGATGACGACAATCCGGAGTCAGGATCTATCAACTACCTCTTCAAGAGCAGCTCCAGCTACATGATCACAGAGAGTGATCTTGGCGACCACGCCTTCAACACCCCTGAGGCTGCAGTAGGTTCACGCCTCGCCGGCATTCCCGGCTACGTTATCCAGTCTGATATTCTCAAGCCGTTGGGAAACACTCTCACGGTGCGTGATGACACCTTCCGCATCCGCGCCTACGGAGAAACTTTAGATGCAAGTGGTAAGGTAGTTGCTCGAGCTTGGTGTGAGGCCATTGTGCAGCGCGTTCCTGAATACTCTGACCCCTCCAACGGAGATCATGTTGCCGGCCGCGCGCTCGATACGCAGGGGAACTTCGTTGATAACACCGAGCTCACAGACATTAATCTCCGCTACGGACGTAAATTCCAGATAAAGAGCTTCCGCTGGCTCAATAAAGATGGAATTTAATGCGCTAGTTACCTTATCTTATGAAATATTTTCCATTTTACTTAATTGCACTTTTCATGCTCGGATCGGCTCTTCATGCTCAGGAGCCTGAGCAGCAGGAGGAGGGTGAAAAAAAAGCTGGGCGCTTGGCTTGGTTCATAGCAACGCATATTCCTAAAGATCTAGATACCCCCGTGATGGTAATGATCGGTACCAAGCTGACAGAGGTTACTCTTTCTAAACGCTCGCCTAGCCAGCCTGTCAAAATTCCTAAAGATGGGGTCATTAAAATTGTCAAGGAGGTGCCTAACCCTGAGAAGCCGGATGAGTCGATATTGCTGACGCTCGCAGAGGCTCGCATATCCGAGGATGTGAAGAAGGCGATGATCATCTTGGTTCCAACTGGTAAGCAGGAGGGTTCTAGTCTGATCTTTCGTTCCAAAGTGAAGGATCTCGCTGGCTTTAGAGGTGGCGAGTCACTCTACATTAATCTCTCTAAAATGAACGTAGCCGTTCGTCTCGGTGGCAAGGACATCGCTTTGAAACCAGGGGATATTAAAGTGCACTCAGCAACAAGAGTCAAAAAACCGACTAATATGGCTATCAGTTACCATTACATGCACCCGGTCAAGAAAGATTGGAAACTGATCAGTGCCTCCACCGTCGTCATGCGTCCTACCCGCAGGGAGATCTGTATCTTCAGCTGGGACACACGCTTCAAACGGCTGAACTACCATGGTGTTACATTTCCCGTGACCAAGTGATGGGTGATTTCTAATCGGGCCCATTTTTTTTGGGGGGCGGGGAAGATTAATACAAAAATCATATGGCGTGCCACAGGGCGATCAAGATAGGGAGAGCGTTGGCTCTCTGTCATTAACATTTTTAAATGCGTGCATCTTTTTCTTTGGCAGAGACCTCCATAGAAGTTAGTCTTCGACTTCTACCACCATGTTGATCTCTACTGAGACATTCAACGGGAGCGCAGCCGCTCCCATCGCGGTACGTGAATGGATGCCTTTGTCGCCAAAGATTTCGACTAATAGGTCTGAGCAGCCATTGATGACTGATGGGTGGCCATAGAAGTCTGGCTCAGAATTCACAAAGCCATTCACGGTGACAATCTGCTTCACTTTATCGAGTGATCCCACTGCTTCTTTCACCACGGCAAGGCGGTTCAGCGTGATGATACGCGCTGCTTCTTGTGCGGTTTCTAAACTGGTGTCAGTCGGGACTTTACCTGTGTATTCTTCATTCACAGGAGGAATACCACCTGCGAGGAAGAGTAAGTTTCCGGAGCGTGTGTAGTTTACATAGGATCCAGCTGGTGCCGGCACCTCTGGAAGTGTGTGGCCGAGTTCGTTGATTTTAGCTTCGATTGACATGATGATGAATGATTACGCTTTAGATTGTGTGCACGATAGGGCGGCTTTTACAAAGCCAGCGAAAATCGGGTGTGGCTTACTAGGCTTTGATAGAAATTCTGGGTGGAACTGAGCTCCGATGAAGAACGGGTGATCGGCGATCTCTACGATCTCAACTAATCTATCAGGGACAGAGACTGCACTGATCTTCAGGCCCGCTTCTTCGAGCTGTTCACGGTAAGCTGGGTTGAATTCATAACGGTGACGATGTCTCTCCGTGATGGTCTCAGATCCGTAAAGTTCGTAGGCTTTCGTTCCTTTGAATACAGTTGATTCAGAAGCACCCAAGCGCATATTCCCTCCCATGGTTGTGAGTCCTTTTTGTTCTTCTTGAAGTGAAATCACTGGGTGAGCTGTTTCTTTATCGAACTCCGTAGAGTTAGCATTCTCAAGTCCACAAACATTTCGTGAGAATTCGATCGTTGCAATCTGCATGCCTAAGCAGATACCAAAGAATGGGATGTCATTTTGTCTAGCGAATTGAGTGGCGATGATCTTTCCTTCCGTGCCACGGTCACCAAATCCACCCGGAATAAGGATACCATCCATATCCTTGAGAATAACGGCGGGACCTTCTTGGGCGATTTTTTCAGCGTCAATACGATGGACGTTTACGCGGGTGTCATGCTGTGCCCCAGCAAATGTGAGTGACTCGTAGATCGACTTGTAAGCATCTTGAAGTTCGATGTATTTTCCTACTACAGCGATATTTGTTTCGTAGGTAGGATTAATAATACGGTCTACAAAGAGGCGCCATTTCTCAAGGTCGGGTGTGGCTGATTCTAGTCCAAGTTTGTCAGAGACTAGACGGTCTAGCTTGTCGCGTCTGAGGTCGAGTGGGCATTCGTAGATGGTGTGGTCAACATCTCGGAACGCTACTACGTTCTGCTTTTCAACATTACAGAACATCGCTATTTTTGCTTTGTTGTCTTCATCGAGATCATGCTCAGTACGACAAACAATGATGTCTGGCTGAATACCGATCTCGCGAAGCTTGGCTACAGACTGCTGAGTCGGTTTGGTTTTGATCTCCTCTGCTGCAGCTATGTAGGGAAGGAGTGTGACGTGGATGAAGCAGACATTAGCGCGTCCCACTTCGAGTGAGAATTGACGCAGAGCTTCGAGGAAAAGGTGACCTTCGATGTCTCCAGTAGTTCCACCGATTTCTGTGATGATAACGTCTGCATCATTTGCCTCAGTAACCTCGCGGATGCGATCTTTGATAATATCAGTACAGTGAGGGATGAACTGAACGGTTTTTCCGAGGTAAACACCAGCGCGCTCATTGTTAATCACTTTTTCAAATACCTGACCAGAGGTAAGGTTATTAAGACGTGAACATTCGCTATTAGTGAATCTCTCGTAATGGCCTAAATCAAGATCTGTCTCAGCACCATCAGCGAGCACATACACTTCACCGTGTTGAAAAGGTGACATAGTGCCTGGGTCGACATTTAAATAAGGATCAAATTTCTGGAGTAGAACCTTGAGTCCGCGATGCTCAAGAAGGGTTCCAAGTGATGCTGCTGCGAGTCCCTTGCCAAGTGATGAGACGACTCCGCCAGTGACGAAGATGTATTTGGTTGTTTTTGCCATGTGATAAGTGTGTGTGTGAAATTTATGATTGTGAGTGAAGGAATGTTTCGAGTTCGTTGGCTTGTTCTAGGGTGTCGATACCACCTGAGGTATCGTCAGTGATGATGACCTTGATGCGTGCTCCATTTTCCAGTGCACGAAGCTGCTCTAGACTTTCAGCTTGCTCCAGTGGTGATGGACTCCAAGTGACGAAATTTTCTAGGAAATCTCTCCGGTAAGCATAGATTCCCTTGTGACGATAAATCTTTAAGCTTGGGCTTTGCGAGCGTCTATAGGGGAGGGGGCTGCGGGAAAAGTAAAGCGCATCACCATTAAGTTTGAGCACTACCTTAACCACATTTGGATCTACGATAAGTGCATCATCAGTAATTTCATTCGCTGCAGTTGCCATCGATAAGTCAGTATCTGCTAGCAGTGAACTCGCTAGCTCGTCAATCAGAGCTGGGTTTATCATCGGTTCATCACCTTGGATGTTGATGATATGGGTAGCGTGGGGGAATTTCGCCGCCGCCTCAGCAAGCCGGTCGGTGCCAGTGGGATGATCAGAAGAAGTCATCACTACTTCAGCGCCAAACTCCTGAACCGCAGTCGAAATGCGCTCGTCATCAGTAGCGACAATGATACTATCCAGTTGCGAGCACTTCTGACAGCGTTCCCAGACATGCTGAACCAGAGGTTTACCAGCGATGATGTGGAGTGGTTTCCCAGGGAAACGTGTCGATGCCCAACGAGCTGGAATCATCCCAATAACGTGAGTGTTAGTATCAGAAATTTCGTCCATGACGTAAGCTGCTTCACAATAGGAATACTAGCACCAAGGTGCAAGATTCTTTTTGGTAATCTTTTTAATACTCTGTAGCTGGGGGATTCACAAGGTGATGGCTGCGTTGCTGGACAAAAATGAATAAGGAGGTGGTTTCACTGAATTAGTGCTGTCCGGACAAAAAAATAAGGCACGACGGCTAAACCGACATGCCTTCTTTGGAAATGCTTTGATAAAGAAAATTACCTTTGGCTGCTGCGAATGGCTGATTTCTCGACACTGCTCCCGAGTTTCTGAACATCTTGACCCATACCTGCGAAGGTGGCACATGATGAGGTTGAAATGACTGCTGCCGCGATTGCTGTGAGTGTCAGGATTAATTTAATCATTATTATAGCTTAAATTAGAATCAATCAATGTAAAGAAAATATCAAAAGTCACGTTATTTTCACGCAATTTGAATGGTCACGGGAGTCAGTTTTTTATTTGATCTTGAACTCATTCCCAGATATTGAGTCTCTATGATGAACTATAAGTTATTAGGATTAGGATTGTTGTTAAGTTTAGCTACCGGAACTCTCTCTGCACAACAGCCCGCGGAGAAGCCGAAACAGATAGAAAAAGTAATCAAGAATGAAGCCCAGTGGGTCAATCTGTTTAATGGTAAGGATCTCATTGGCTGGAAAAATGTGTATAGTCATGGGGAGGCGAAAGTAGTGGACGCTGAGATTCATCTGACAGGGAACAACAAGTTTTTCCTGACGACTGAGAAGAAATACAGTGATTTTGAGCTCGAGGTAGAAATCATGCTGCCTAAAGTTGGACCCGCAAATAGTGGGATTATGTTTCGTTGTCATGTCGATCCTAAAAAAAGCAAGGTCATGGGCTACCAGGCTGAGTGCGACCCTAAAGCGCGTGCCTACACAGGTAGACTGTATGATGAAGGTCGCCGTAAATGGGCTCTATTGACAGCTGAGCAAAAGAAAACTAAGGGCGTACGAGCTCCGTTAGGTGAGTGGATAAAGTATCGCATCATTGCAAATGGTGATCATCTAAAAGTGTGGGTGAACGGTGAGGTCACTACTGACCTTCTCGATAAAGTTGACTCTGAGGGACATATTGGAATTCAGCACCATGGTGAGAAGGGTAAGACATACAAATTTCGTAATATTCGGATTAAAGAACTCAAGAGCTAAAAATGATTCTATACCAAGTTAAATTATGCTGGCTGAGAAGTGTGTAAAACAGACTTGCACCTGCTTATTCCCTCGCTAATGTTTGCCTCATGAAGATAGAGAAATTTGCGAATCGATTCGTCTGCGATTTAAATGCCTATGAGCCTGGTAAACCGATCGAGGAAACGGCGCGGGAACTCGGTTTAGATCCAGCTACCATCGTAAAGGTAGCATCGAATGAGAATCCGCTGGGGCCTGCCCCGATGGCACTGGATGCGATCCGTAATGCAGCTGAGGCGATGCATATTTACCCAGATGGTGGTGGATATAAATTGCGCAGTGCGCTGGCTGAAAAGTTTGATCTGGAGCTTGAGAACGTGGTTCTTGGTAATGGTTCAAACGAGATCATTGAGTTACTATGTCACTGTTTCTTGAATGAAGGTGCGGCTTTGATCGCTGCCGAGCACGCCTTTGTGGTTTATAAACTGATGGCGTCACTTTTCGGTGCAAAGTATGTGGAAGTACCAGACCCGAACTTCATCCATGATCTGGATGCAATGGCTGCGGCTATCACCGATGAGACGCGTCTGCTCTTCATCGCGAACCCTAATAACCCAACCGGGACGATGGTGGACGGAGAGACAATCGACCGCTTCATGGCGAAGGTGCCAGAGCATGTTGTCGTGGTGTTCGATGAAGCTTATTATGAGTTTGTCACAGATGCACCTGACGTTCTTAAGTATGTGAGAGCGGGTAGAAATGTGATCGTTCTGCGGACGTTCTCAAAAGCGTATGGACTAGCTGGACTGCGCATCGGCTATGGACTCGGTTCTCCCCAAGTGACTGAGATTTTACAAAAAGCGAGACAACCATTTAATACCAATGAAATAGCACAACGTGCTGCCCTAGCCTCGCTAGCGGATACCGCACACGTTGAGGCAACCGTCTCTAACAATGCCGACGGGCTCGCCTTTTATGAAGTAGCTTTTCAGCAAATGGGACTAGAATATGTCCCGAGCATGGCAAACTTCGTGCTAGTGAATGTGGGTGATGGAGATCGGCTTTTCGCAGAAATGCTCAAGCAGGGAGTGATCATCAGAGCCATGCGCGGCTATAAGCTTCCTGGTTGGGTGAGGATTTCCATCGGAACCAAGGCTGAGAATGAGCGATGTCTGAGCGTGATGAAGTCAGTTCTAGCAACATTTTAATGAACACTACCGTAGTAGCCATAGCCTCCGCTCCCGGGGTAGGAGCAGTTTCACTGATCCGTGTTTCAGGCATGGATGCGGTGAAGATCTCTGCCGCTGCAGTACGTTGTAAAGGTGGGCTAGAAAATGCAGACGAACGATACGCCACGCTATGTAAAGTGGTGAATGCGGATGGTCTAGTGATCGATGAAGTCTTAGCGACGGTGTTTAGAAACCCTAGGAGTTTTACTGGCGAAGATGTCGTGGAGCTTGCTTGCCATGGCGGTGTGCTGGTGACCAGACGCGTTCTGGAGCGGCTGTTAGAGTGTGGTGCGCGCTCAGCTGATCCAGGAGAATTTAGCCGGCGTGCCTTTGAAAATGGTAAGATGGATCTAACCCAAGCAGAAGCTATCATGGATCTCATTTCTGCCCAGACTGATCTGGCGATGCGAGCTGCGCATGAGCAGATGCAGGGTAAGCTCGGTGACCAGAGCGAGGCACTCAGAGAAAATTTGATTGGAGTCGTGGCGCACGTCGAGGCATTTATTGATTTCCCAGATGAGGACATCGATCCAGACACTGGCGCAGCGATGCTCAAGCGGATCGATGAGGTTCTCGCAGGGATCGATAAAATGTTATCAACCGCTGAACAGGGAAGAATTTTACGCGAGGGAGTGCGAACCGTGATCTGCGGCGAGCCAAATGTAGGTAAGTCTAGCCTGCTTAATGGTCTGCTAGGTTACGAGCGAGCCATTGTCAGCGACATCGAGGGTACCACCCGCGATACCGTAGAAGAAGTGGTCAACATCCAAGGTATACCACTCCGCCTGATCGACACCGCGGGAGTAAGGATTTCGGAGGACAAGATCGAACAACAGGGGATCAAGCGCTCAGAGCAACAGATCGAGCTAGCCGACCTCATCATTGAAGTTGTGGACGGCTCTAAACCCACCAAACGTCTTCTAACAGAAGAGCAGATCGCTGGTAGAAACCATGTTTTAGTCATCAACAAAAACGATCTAGGAGTTGACGACTATTGGCGAGATGCCGAGGGAGTGAACATTTCCTGTAGTAGCGAAGTAGCAAGCGAGGTAGGGATGGATCGGTTAGGCAATAAGATAGCCGACGAACTCCTCCTCAGCGAGAGCACCTGGGGCGGACACGCCGTTGCCATTAACGCCCGCCATCAAGAATGCCTGCGCCGAGGCAAAACCGCATTAATCGCCGCCCGCGCAGGACTAGAGTCATCCATAGGAGCAGAGTTTTGCGCCCTAGACCTAAGAGACGCACTCGATGCTATTGGAGAGGTTGCTGGGAGAGTGGACACGGAAGAGATCTTCGATGCTATCTTTGGTGCGTTTTGTATTGGGAAGTAATTAAATAGCTAACTAGCTGCTCGCTTTAGTAAACTAAAAGAAACAGCATCGGTACTTTGCAGACTGTATTTTTTATTATAATTGTAGGCATGAATATCTCTAAATCTATTACTATTGTTAAATCGTTCACTAAAACAAAGCCGATTAGTGGCTTTTTTATGGTTCTTTTTATGTGTGCTTTCGCTGTGAGTATTTCCACTAGCCATGCGCAGCAGACTGTGGTGATGCCTGAGAAGTTTGAAGATAGCTTGCGTAAGAAAGCGGGTGAATTCCTTAATGGTCTGAATGGTGAGCAACAGGGCGAATGTCTCCAGGCAATGGACACGAAAGCTCGCTGGCACAAGCAATATACAGGTGGGGTGCGCGAGGGGATACAGATTAAGAAGCTTAATGTGGAGCAGAAGAAAGCGATGAAAATCTTATTTAAGATGGTGCTATCCGACTACGGCTGGAAGATGGCTGAGACGGTTGCGAAGCAGGACGGAGAACAGGGCTTAGACAAATATTATATAGCCTGTTTTGGTGATCCGCGTGAAGCTGGAGCCCCATTTGCGCTGCGCTTGTGCGAGCATCACCTCACGATTGTGAATTTAGAAATAGCAGGAGGGAAGATAGCAGAGTTTGGACCGATCTTGCTGGGAGCAAATCCGCCAGTTTTATGGCAAAAGGATGTGGAGATATTGATGAAGGCTTGGAAGCAGCAGACTGAGAAGAATGGCCACAAAGGATTGCTAGAGAAGGGTAATGGGATTTCTAGTCAGCTGATGCCAGCGGATCAGGGGATGCTTTTCTCTGCTCTTACAGCAGAAACTCAGGTTACGCTGAAAGAGGCGTGGGAACATCGATTAAAGATTTTCACCCCGACCATCAAGGCACGGATCAATGCTCTCCATCAAACTAGAGGTGGCTGGGAGAAATCACGCGTGGCTTTTTATAAAAACGCAGCGGATAAGCCTAGTAAAGATGGCGGAAAATGGGATTTCAAATGTGGGCTACCTGGTATGGTCTGGGACTTCGAATCGAGTCGAGGTCACATCCACCTTAGCCTCTGCGTCCACCCTCTTGATGAAGATAAGAAGTAGTATAAGTATGTGCAATTGGGGCACAATGAAAACATGCTAGAAAATCTAACAGATATACAATGTCCGAGTTGCTTTGAATGGTTTTCTTTTGCGTTGGCTGAGGTTGGGACTTCTTCAGGGAGCGTTGAAATGGACTACGACTGTGAAGTCTGCTGCCGGCCAATGCGGGTGATCGTTTCAGCGGATGAAGCTTATGCTATCGGGATGGATGACTGAATTACTGTATTGGCTTAGCTTTAGGAATGGCTTGCGCCTTGCCTGGCCTGAATAATGGCACGTTTAAATCTCGCGGTGGATCGAAGGGGACAAGCTTCCAGACGGGTTTTTTATAGTGCCCCCTCCCACGCACCTGGATGAGTCCTGTCTCTGCGGGCTTCTTATTCAAGAAGACAGACCTCAGAACATGTAAGGGTAACTTGATGATCTCAGCTCCCAGCTCCATGGCTTTTCCGAGTAGACCGCGATAATTTACTCGTATGGTGATATCGATCTTGTCGTCATTAAGGTTTACTGAACCTTCACCGAAGAAGGTGAGGCTTGGGGTGAGGGACTGGATGTCATCGCTGAAAATGACTCCGTTGACTACTTTGAATCTAGCTGAGATGTTTTTCAGGCGTTCATTGAGTGCTTTTCCGCCAGCGAGAGGAGAGATAAACGGATTAATAATGATACTCACAGGACCGAGGACTGGGATCGATACTAGATCACCGTTTTCGAGTGCAAAGGTACCCATAGTGTCTTGTTTAGTGCTAAAGGAGCCGATTTCATCAGCAACTCCTGTGAACTGAATATTACCCCGAAGCCGACCACTCTGGACTTCATCAAAATTATACGTTAAGCCTAATTGTCTAAAATCGATGTTTTTCCAATTAATATTTCCTTGATATTTAACTGGGCTATTTTCAGGGATGATGAAAAATAAATTTCCTCGAGCAATTCCTTTATCAAATAATTGGCAGCTCAACTTTCTGACCTTCACCTCATTTTGCTTTACCTGGATACTAGCTGAGAAGTTTTTGAGTAGCAGGTTACCATCGAGAAACTTATATCTGGTATTGAAACCTGGGCAGGAAATATCACAGGTGAAGTCTAGTTTCTGATCCTCTGGTTCTCTGTTTACCAGGTCAAAAATACCAGATGCGACCAGGTTAGGCGCGCTGTAAAACTGATATTCCTCGAGGTGATCGGCAACTCCTTTATGGAATAACCGTGCGATCTGTGCTGGGTGAGCGCGACCTTTCACTCCTTCTAGGGTTGCCGTTTTTGCCACGTTATCGATATAGGTTTTAGCTACGGTGACCTCGCCTTTTGGTGAGCCTTTGAAGAGTTTATAGAGTGCATAGTTATCGTAGTTGAACACGAGACGACTATCGGTTGCGAGTAATCCTTTGCTGTCTATCTTGTAGTCTGTTTTGATCGAGTGGAGTTCTACACCGGTGAATTTCAGCTCAGTGAATATAGCCTGTCCTTCAGATTCCCAGTCAGTTTTGTCTGTGCGGCTAAGCTTGCCAATAGTTGAAATATAGCTGCTAGATTGAGCATCAATTCCTGCACGGGATAGAAACTCTACCGTTTTCTCATTCTTGATAAAAGGTGTCAACACGGATGGGTTGATCGTTGAAATGAGGTTGAAATGATAGTATTCATCACTGGTGTAGAAACTGCCACTTAGCTTTCCAGATGGATGGCTACCAGAGATATCTGTTAACTTTAGCTGCTTGTCTTGGAGGCTAACAGAGGCTTTGAATGAATCCAATGAAGAACCTTTGATCACTGGTTTAGTGAGATCTACTTTGGCGGTGAGAACGTCATCCTTCCAGAGGAATGAGGAGTCTAGTTGCTCAAATGAAATGTCTTTAGAGCGAGAGTCTTTGAGAGTAGCGCTACCGGTAAGTGCCCCATCTAGCCAGCGGAATTTAGTAATAAATGACTCAGAATATAGCTCATTATAAGTGAGTTTAGTAAGGTGGATTTCACCATCAGAAACCCAGTCTGTTAGATCGTTCGCGTTAATGGTTCCTTTAGACTTACAGAATACCTTTGAGTCCGGATCTAGTTTTATCTGATTGATCGTAGCCTCTACTTTCCCGCCTTTCTTGATAAACGGTATAAAGGTGCGTTTTGGTAGGGTGGTCTCTGTTTCATAGGTGATGATATTATTTTTGACCAGCAGTCTGCCGCGTAGGTAGCCATCTGGGTTTTTCATGAGAAGTTTATCCAGATAGATATCGCCATTATTCCACGAAAAGTCAGAGCTAAAAGAGTCAAAATTTGATCCTAGATACTCGTAAGATGAGAACTTGGTATTACCAATAGCTTTGATCTCTAGCTCAGCAAATGGCTTAATAAATGAAGGGAGGATAGCGGCAAAGACTGCATCTTCTTCCCTAGCAGGGAGCTTGAAATAGCCTTTAACATTGATCTCAGATCCACCATTAATGTTGAAGCCTTTAAAGAGTTCTCGTTTGAAGAATTTCCGCACAAATTTTTGCACCTGGATATTGCTATCCACATGGAATCTACCGTCGCTGATAGTGAAATCATAGTCCATTTCGACGTGTGCTTCTTGGTCCTTATTTTTAAAATACAGGCTGTCAACGGTGAGTAGATTATGGCTGAAATCACCAATCATCTGCACCTTCTGCAGCGAATATCCTTTGTAGTCTAGCTCAGGTGCGATGAGGTCAAATTCGACCTTGATCTTCTCTGGTGAATTAATGTCGCCCTCCACGAATAATCTCAGATCCGGTGGGTTCGCCGCATCCCATTTCCAGCGATCTAGGTAATCTAGAAAACTCTGGTAGACCTCAGCACGCTTCCTTGCTGCCTCTGGTGAGAACTTGGCAGTGGGTCTATTTAGCTCCTGCCAAAGGTTGCCAGCCAGTGTGATATCGATCCCTAGATACTCAGCGGTGAGCTTATTAGTAGAAATAGTGCCAGCTTCTGGAAATTCGATATTGCCATTTATATTACTGAATTTCACTCTTGCTGCATTCGGGTCTTTTGGGTTTAGGGGAAGCTCAATATCAGCTGCCGTGAGAGAGAGACTGTTGATCTTGCTGATTCCTCTGAGGAGTTTGGTTTTATCGAGATTGATAGAGACTTCGGGGAGTGAAGCTAGCTTGGTCACTCGCTCCGCATCACCGTAAAATCTCACGTTTTTAGCTACTAAGCCGTCGCTGAACTGATACTTTAAGCTATCGAATTCCACATAGATGCCACGCTGCTCCAGTTCGCTAGAAATGTGTTTACGGATCTCGTGGTTCAGTCCTGTGCTATTGAGATAAAATAAGCCGCCAATCACCGCTATCATTCCGAGGGCAAACAAAATTGTTAGCGCGATACGGAGTCTGATGATGAGGCGGCGAATAAGCATGAAGCGGATGAAAGATAGTGTTATTAAAAGCTACCATTACCATTGTGCTTTGCAATCTATAACAGTAGATCCTTTTGAATTGAGGGTATTAAGGTACAATCACGCGTTTTAATATACGCTGGATGATCTCGTCAGTTGTGACATTCTCTGCTTCTGCCTCATAGCTAAGTAAAATACGGTGGCGGAAGACGTCAGGAGCAAGATCCTTGATGTCCTGCGGAGTCACGAAGGATCTGCCTGCCATGAATGCGTTCGCCTTTGCCGCTAGCGCTAAATTAATAGTCGCACGAGGGGATGCCCCTGAGCGAATCAGCGGTGCGAGTCCCGGGTCCACTTTTCCAGGTCTCCGCGTACAGTGCACCAGTTCCACGATATATTCTTTAATCGCCGAATCGATATAAATATCATTCACGGTGTTACGGCACTCCTTCAGCTCTTCAGCTGAGATCACTTTATTCGTACTCACCGCTTTCGCAGAAGTCGCCATCCTATCCAAAATAATGAGTTCCTCTTGTTTCGATGGATAATCCACATGTACTTTAAGTAAAAATCTATCTAGCTGTGCTTCAGGAAGCTGGTATGTTCCCTCCTGATCGATCGGGTTCTGGGTAGCCATGACGAGAAATGGATCGGGTAGGGGATAAGAGGTATCGCCAATAGTCACTTGTCTTTCCTGCATCGCCTCCAGTAGAGCCGACTGAACTTTAGCAGGTGCACGGTTGATCTCGTCTGCAAGGATTAGATTACTAAAAATAGGGCCCAGCTTAGGGCTAAATGACATTTCATGAGGATTATAAATCATAGTACCAAGTAAGTCAGCTGGTAGTAGATCTGGCGTGAACTGAATCCGGGAGAAGCCCGTATCCAGACAGCCTGCGAGTGAGTTGATCGCCAAGGTCTTTGCCAGCCCTGGGACGCCTTCTAGGATAATATGACCATTACTTAACAGTCCGATGATGAGCCGATCCACCAGTTGTTCCTGCCCTACTAGGACGCGCGCCATTTCTGTTTTGAGTGATTTTGTCCAGGCACATTGGTCCTGAACTAATTGGGCAAATTCTTCGTGATTCATATTACTATTTAGACGGTTGAGGTGTGAAATTATTAGGTTTTAAATAAGGCGTTGATGAGTTTCTATTTTCTGATCTGGAGCTGCTCGAAAACGAACGGAGGGACATATCTGCGGACAGTTTCCTCCCATCCTGCTGGTCCAATCAGCCCCTTCACCATACTTGAAGACAACTCGGCGATGTCTCGCGGAGGCATTAGAAATGAAGTCGTGATCTCTGGAGCCATATCTGAATTTATGTGACGCATTACACGCTCGTATTCATAATCATTTGGCGAGCGAATCCCCCTTAGGATGTAGTGGGCACCCACTTCATTGGCATAATCGACCAGATAGCGGTTGTCGAATTGTGAGATCGTGAGACGTTCGCAGGATGGTAGGCTCTCCCGTAGCATTTTTAGCCGTTCCTCCACGCTAAATGTATAATTTTTAGAGGGATTAGATCCTATTGCCACATAGAGATGATCAAAGAGCTGTAGCCCTTGTTCTATCATCCAGACGTGACCGTTTGTAGGTGGGTCAAATGACCCTGCATATACCGCTGTGCGCATGGTGGTATACTCTACAGATCTGGTGTTTTGTCAGTAGGTTTTTTTAAACATTACTCATCCTCGCTAATCTAGGACATCTGAGATACACTGCCAGTTGACAATTCGGCCTCAATAGGGCAATCATATAGCACAATGAACTTACTACTCGGTGTAAATATTGATCATGTGGCAACACTACGACAAGCTCGCTACGCGCTACTCCCAGAATCTCCAAATGCAGAACCTAGCCCAATAGATGCGGCCGAAGATGCTAAGTTAGGCGGTGCGGATTCCATTACCATCCACGTGAGGGGAGACAGGCGACACATGCAAGAAGCGGATGCCTACCGGATCAAGGAGGCTACGGATCTGCCGATAAATTTTGAAATGGGTAACACGCAGGAAATGATCGATCTTGCGTTGAAGCTCAAGCCTAAATTTATCTGCCTAGTGCCTGAAACGCGTGAAGAGGTGACTACCGAGGGTGGTCTAGATGTGGTTGGACTTTATAATGAGCTAGCGCCTACGGTGAAAATTCTGCAGAAGGCTGGGATGATAATCAGCATGTTTGTGGATCCGGATATTCACCAGATTGAGGCATCGGCTAAGATAGGCGCCGAGATGGTGGAGCTTCATACGGGCTGTTTTGCTAATGCGGTAGCGGAGAAGGTAAGCTCACGAAATGCGGAGTTAGATAGACTTAGAAAAGCAGCGGTGCGCGGGCATGACTTAGGAGTCCAAGTCAATGCTGGCCACGGGATCAATTATGAAAATGTTCATGAGCTGTATGAAGTGCCATACTTGAAGGAGCTAAATATAGGGCACACGATTGTAGCGCGCTCAGTGAGGGTGGGGTTGCAGCAGGCTGTGGCAGAAATGCGTGCGCTAATGCAGGGCTATAACCCGAATCTTGGGGGAGTAGAAAGATGAATCTCTTAGGGATCGGCATTGATGTGGTAGAAGTGGAGCGGATTGGCTCCTCGATGGATGAGTTCAAGGAGAAATTTGTTAACCGTATCTTCACTAAGGCCGAGCAGGAATACTGTGAGTCCCAGAAACGTCCAGTGATCCATTACGCTGCTAGATTTGCTGCGAAAGAAGCCATCGCCAAAGCATTTGGGACAGGAATAGGAAAAGAGATTTCCTGGCTCGATATGGAGATCTTACGCCAGCCTTCTGGTGAGCCAAGGGTGAACATGAGTGGTGGTGGTGGAAAGTATGCTGAAATGCTCAAGGTAGTGGACATCAAGATAAGTCTCACACATGCAGAGCACTACGCAGCAGCAAATGCTGTGGTTCTTATCGAAGGATCGTAAGGGGTAAAAATAATCAAAAAACTACTTCTTTTTCCTTGCACTTTCTCCTAGTTCTGACAATTTCCCGCTCTTCGCAAGAGGTTTCCACACTAAAAATCCCTGAGCGATATTTCAACTCCGGCATAGCTCAGCGGTAGAGCGGGTGACTGTTAATCACTAGGTCCAAGGTTCGAATCCTTGTGCCGGAGCCATTTGAAAGCCCCAAAGCATCTAGCTCTGGGGCTTTCGCCTTTTTAGGGGCTATGTGTAGAAATACGTTTAAGTTTACAAGTTGGTTTCCCTTTAATAGCAGTTCCTTTTATGGCTCTGGCTAAGCTATTAACCATCGAGATGATGTGTGACCGCTGAGACGAAAAATTATTTTCGTTATAGTTGATAAAATGGTTAACCATCTATAATGAAAATCATCATTTAGTAACAAAAAAACGGGCTGCTCCATGGAGAAAGCCCGTTTTGTTGTTACCTTGATTGTTTATTATGCAATGTTGAACACAGCTTCGGCTGCTAGCCAGTCACCTATTTCATCGTCCATGATTCCGTTTTCGACACGGTTCATGTAGTTGAGAAAGGCTGCATAACAACGCTCTTTGAAGATGACCATTTTAGTATTTTTCTCTTCACTTGTTACTTTGTGGGCTACTTTTTTGACAGTTTTCTTAACAACCTTCTTTGCAGCACTGTTGATTGTGTTTGTTGCCTTCTTCAGTGTGTTTATTAGTTAAGCGTAAATCATACAATTAGCGTTAATATTTCGGTGGGATATTCGTGGCTGATCTGTCAGCATAGGCAATCTAAAATCTATCCATTATTAAGCACAGAATGATTATTTTTTACGCCTAGTTTTCCCTGTGTTTGATTTCCTTTTATTTCCACTCCCACCTGGACGCTTTGCCCCTGCGTTGTTTTTGCGGTTAGCGAATTTGTTTTGATAATCACCAGTTCTTCCAGATTTAGGTGCAACCTTAGATACGGGGCGTCGGATTGGTTCGGGTGTTGATTGATCATACTCGAAATCCTCGACTATCTTTTTTGGTAGTGTTTTTTGAATTAGTTTTTCTACCTTCTTTAGAGCTTGTTGATTTCTCTGTGTCACGAATGTGATGGCGACTCCCTTTGCTCCCGCTCTGCCTGTCCTGCCTATGCGATGGATGTAGTCTTCTGACTGCTCTGGGAAATCATAGTTGATGACGTGAGTGATACTATCGACATCTATACCGCGAGCGGCAACATCTGTGGCGACGAGAACACGAACCTTACCTTTTTTGAAGTCATCCAGAGCTCGTTTACGCTGGCCTTGAGATCGGTCACCATGGATGGCTTCGGCTGTGAAGCCTTCCATTTTGAGTGCGGTACTGAGTTCTTCTGCACCAAGCTTGGTTCTGGCAAATACCATGACGGCATAGAACTCGTGCGAGCTATTGAGGAGGTGTTCTAGGAGTTCAGTTTTCTGGTGATCTTGGATTTCATAAATAATCTGTTCGATGGTGTCTGCTGGGCTAGCTCTGCGCTCTACCTCAATGAGAGTGGGAGAGTTTAGGAATTCCTTGGTGAGAGATTCTATCTGGCTATTGAGTGTGGCAGAGAAAAGGAGTGTTTGTTTGCTTTTGGGGAGTTTTTTGACAATCGTGCGGATGTCTGGGATGAATCCCATGTCGAGCATTCGGTCTGCTTCATCTAGCACTAGAGCTTCTATTTGATGAAAGTTGCCGTGTCCTTTTTCAACAAGATCTAATAGTCTTCCTGGCGTCGCTACAAGGATGTCTACGCCAGAGTTTAATTTAGCGATTTGACCTTTGTCACTGACTCCTCCGATGATAACGCCGGTTCTGAGATTGGTGTATTTAGCATAGCCTCGGACATTTTCATGAATTTGCTGTACTAGCTCACGAGTGGGTGCGATAATAAGCACGCGTGTGTGGCGAGATTCGTTGGCTTCAGTCTTATCCACTAACTTTGAGAGCAGTGGGAGAGTGAAGGCGGCGGTTTTGCCAGTACCTGTCTGAGCGATACCAATGACATCGGCTCCCTTAGCTACTTTAGGGATGGCTTTTAGCTGGATAGGAGTGGGCTTAGTGTAGCCAGTATCGGCGACAGCCTTAAGGATGCGCTCGTGAAGTGGTAGTTGATTAAAATTCATGGTAAAGATAGGTGATTTAATTGAGTACTTGCTTGTAAACTAGGGCAGAGTGTAGGGAAAATAGCTTTTAAATGGTCGAGGTGTCCGGTAGTATAGATATTTATTTTCAGGCTTCTGTTAGGAAATGAAGTAGTTATGTTAGAGAGTAGTGATTGGGTTTGTTTTGCCACAGCGGCACCAGTATCGATGAGTGTGATATCATCTCCAACTATTCGCTGAATAGATTCTCTTAGAAAAGGATAGTGAGTGCAACCCAGCACTAGGGTATCTGCGCCAGCGGCTAGCATGGGAGTGGTGTATTCTCTGATAGCCGCATCTACTTCTGATCCTGATAGAGTTCCGGCCTCGACGAGATCTACAAATTTAGAGCATGGCTGGGTAATGACTTTTATCTTACTATTTGGTGCATGGGTATGAATGAGGTGGTGAAATTTCTCGCCAGCGATGGATGCCTCGGTAGCGAGGATTCCGATGATATTAGAGCGTGTTGCCTGGGTTGCTGGTTTTACTGCTGGCTCCATGCCTACAAATGGAATATCAAAATGCTCTCTAGCAAACTCCACAGCATGGATGGTGGCAGAGTTACAGGCGATGACGATGATGTTGGCACCTTGTTGAATGAGATGCTTAGATAGTGTGATGACGCGATTCTGGATTTCTAGCGGAGATCTAGTCCCGTATGGGCACCAACTAGAGTCGCCGATGTAGTCGATCTCAGTGTGGGGGAGAAGTTGAATGATCTCTAACAGAACTGACAGTCCACCAACACCAGAGTCAAGGATACCAATTTTAGTAGGCATTCGGTCATGGTCTGGAATTTGAGGTTCAGTGGTCACGGGTTATGGATGAGAAAAAGGGAGAACTATAAAAAAAAATACTCTAACTACAAGAGCTAGAGTAAAGTTCTTTTTAGGTAAGAATTTTAGTTAAGTTACCGTTCTAAATCTAGGTGAAGTAGATGATGAGAATCTAAATCAGATTACTTTAGTTTATCGCTAGAATTTAGAAACTAAAAATTTAGCCCAAGCTGTCCATCGCTTTGAAGTAACTTATCGGTCATGGTCTGGTTCTTTACAGCTTCTTGACTACTTAAGAAGCTGCTGCGAGCTTTCCCTTTTTATTAGAGTGGTCGTGGTTATTGTTATCGTTATCAGGCTTAGCAGGTTTGATAGGAACTGCGGTTACTTGAGTAGAAGGAGCGCCCACCGTTGATTTACCTACAAAGATAGCACCGGCCTCGATAGAGATAGTGGCTGCTTTGATGTCTCCAATGAGTTCTGCATTTGCCTTTAGCTCAACTCGGTCAGTCACGGTGATGTTGCCGTGGACTTTACCGTAGACGACAACTGAACGGGTGTGAACTTCAGCTTTAATGCGTGCGTTCTCTCCAACAGTGAGTGAACCGTCTGAGTATATCTCACCTTCGATAAGTCCGTCTACAACGAGGTCGTTAGTAAATTTAACTTTGCCTTTGATCTCGACATCTGAACTAAGAACATTTCTACCGTTAGTCGCTGCTGGTTTTTTTGTAGGATCAGATAGCTGGTTTTGAGTCGTATTAGTGGGGGCTGACTGATCTTGCTTAGAAAGTGGCAGAGAAGATTTAGCTTGGCTGGATTGCTGAGCTGCTGCTGGCGTAGACGGTGTGGATGGTGTGGATGAGGCAGGTTTTGCTCCATCTTCGTTGTTACTGATATATTTTTTGAATACTGACACTGGTTTATTTAGTTAGAGGTTGAAATTTAGTTGGTTATGTTATTTTAAATTAATGAGTGTTATTGGTGATATGAAGAAATGTTGAATATGATTACTTACTTACTGTCTTATGGTTACTAAATACTATATACGCGGAGACTTGTGAACATCTTTCTTTTAAAAAAAAGTTAAGAAATGTTAATGTTTAGCGTGCTTAGCTCGTTAGGGTTGCTCAGGGGTGTCTTCTTTATCAGGCACTGGAACAACGTTCGGACTGGGCGTAGTAGGTGGAGCGGGCAGCTCTAGCGATGGTGTGGTGAGTTCTGCTGGTGCCGGAGCTGTTGGCGGGATTATTCCCTCACCTGGAACTGGGGCAACGGGCTTCTTCTTAACAAGTACTGGCTCTTTCGCTTTCAAATAAAGTAGTCTTTCAGCGGCTACATTTGAGAAATGAGTCTGACTGTCTTTGACTTCAGTGTAGATTTCTTCCGCTTTTGCGAGTTCATTATTGGAGGCTGCGATGTCTGCGAGTGTGATTTTAGCTATTGGTGCGAGGAATGCAGACTGGTCAGTTGCGATCAGCTTGTTGAGAGTGAGGTCAGCGTCGCCATTGTTACCAGAATTCATCTGAATCAGTGCCAGTTCTAGAAGCTTGGCGGGAACTCCGGGGTGATTTGGATAGTTATCGATGAAGTGAATAAGAGCGGCTGTTCTGTCATCATCAGTCGTTCTCAGCTGAGCGATAGCCATAGCGGCAGTGCCTGCTGCTGGGCTGCTGGAATGGTCGGTGATAATTTTGTTTAGAGCTTCTTCATCGGTCGCTTGCATGAATGCTGCGCCAGCTTCTGCGGCGTTCTTTTTCTCTAGTCCTGTCATGAGAACATAAGCTAAAACGCCTAGAAAAATGAGGGCTGCTAAAATAAAGAGTTTCTTTTGATTCTTTTCAAGAAATTCTTCAAATTTTGATGGTCCTTGGTCGAGTTCGGCGATTGGTATTGGTGCATCTTCCATAATAGTGATGTTGAAATATCCTTGAAGCGTGGTATTGGCAAGCAAATTTAGAGTATCTACGGTATTATTTAAGGCATTATTTCTCCGATGATTGGACTTTCCTGCCACACTGCTAGGCTCAGAAAAGGAATGCAGTATTCTATAGCAAGGATCATTTTTTGATGTTTATGAGAGGGATGGTAGTAATTATCATTTATTTTTGGTGAAAATGATTAGAACAATGAAGATTTATCTGGTGTGTTAGGTTAAAATTGTCCAAGCAGTGGCCATGAAAAACGAGTTAGAAAAAGCACTTCTCTACGGTATCGTGGATAGAGGATACGTGGAAGAAAATGACATCGAGTCAGTAACGCATGCTCTAATCAAGGGGGGGGTGGATCTGATCCAGTTGCGAGCTAAAGGCTGTGACGAAGATGAGATACTAGAGATGGCGCGTCAAATAGTGCTTATCTGCCGTGAAGCTCAGATTCCATTCATCGTAAATGACTTTCCAGAAATAGCAGAGCAGGTAAAGGCAGATGGAGTGCATGTAGGTCAAGATGATGGATCTATCAGCGATGTAAGGGCAATAGTGGGAGATGAAATGATCATTGGTCGCTCCACGCATTCTGTAGCACAAGCAGAGCAGGCCTTACAGGATGGTTTTGATTACATTGGCTTCGGCCCGTTATTTCCCACGCCTACCAAAAAGGGTAGATTAGGGATAGGAATGGAAAACATTTCCCTAGTTCAAGATAGGGTGGGTTCAGAAATTCCTGTCTTTTGTATTGGCGGAATAACCAGAAAGAATGTAATGAGTGTGGCACAGGCAGGTGCGAAGAGAGTCGTCGTCGTTTCTGACCTGCTCACAGCCGAATCAATAGAGGAGGCGACAGTTTCAGTAAAAAATATCATCACTAACTTTTAGATAAAAAATTATGTCAGTCATTATAGGAGGAACCATCGCAATCGATAACGTAAAAACACCTAAGGCAGAGGCTAAAAACCTGCTTGGAGGGTCAGCTTCTTTTGCATCATTAGCGGCAAGCTACTACACAGATCAAGTGAATTTGGTGGGGATTATCGGACATGATTATCCTCAGAAGCATTTAGAAATGTTAGAGAGCCACGGCGTGAATCTAACTGGTGTTGAGCGCAGTGACTCAGAGTCATTCACTTGGACTGGTGAATACATGGAAAACATGAACGACCGCGAGACTCATGCCGTTGCTTTGAATGTGCTCGAAGGCTGGGAAGTGAAAGTTCCAACATCAATTTCTGGCGCAGAATTAGTTGTTCTGGCAAATATGTCACCAGAAAATCAGCTGCAAATGCTTTCACAGTGTGACGGGGCAAATAAATTTGTCATCGCAGATACGATGGATCTCTGGATCACCATCGCTAATGAGCAACTACATGAGGTCTTATCTAAGATCGATTTATTAGTGCTCAATGAATCTGAAGCGAGAGATCTAGCCCGAACATCAAATCTCATCTTAGCGGGTGAAGTACTGTTAGAAAAAGGACCTAAGCATGTGATCATCAAGCTAGGTGAATTCGGTGCAGTGTTGTTTGGGCCCGATGATAAGATGTTCCGTCTCCATGCATGGCCGCTCAAAGAAGTAGCAGATCCAACCGGGGCAGGGGATTCCTTTCTCGGGGGAATGGCTGGTTACTTAGATGATTTGGAGACTGATCAGTTCTCGTTTGATGATATTTGTCAATCAATGGCGCGTGGCTCAGTGGCTGCTAGTTATACTTGCGAGGCATTTTCTACTCTTAGGTTACAAGAAATCACCAAGGAAGATCTTTCTAACAGGCTAGGTGCTCTGAGAGAGCTGGGTCAGTGGTAGGGTTTCTGAAAACTAGTATTGAACCTCTAAAAGAGTCAGTCCATCTGGTGGTGCGCAGAAAGGAGATTTTCCGAAGGGGAGTTCTTCTGGCTGATCTAATAGTGTAAGGTGGTCATCCAGTCTGAGTTGTCCCTGTGCTGCTTTTACCGCCGCACCAGTGAGAAGCCGCACCATTTTATACATAAAGCCATTACCCGTGAAGGTAATGCGGTAGCCATCTTGGTGAGTATGAAAATCTGAGCGTGTGATGACGCGAGTGTAATCAGTCTCAGCAGTTTCATTTCCACGGTTCGCTGCAAAAGCTCGGAAGCAATGCTCGCCTAGATAATGCTCTAATGCTTGTTCCAGTGAAATAGGATCTAACTGACGGGGTAGATGCCAAGTTCTGCCATACATGTGTGGATGTAAGACGGGTGCTAAGCAGAGATCGTAGAGGTAAGTTTTTTCTTTAGCGGAGAAGCGTGCATGGAAATCATCCGGCATTTCCACACAGTCCAAAATACGGATGCTAGGAGGAAGCTTGGTATTTAGCGCAGGTACCCAGTTGTAGGGGTTCATGTCGATCTCTACTGGCGGCTCGAAGTGGGCTACTTGACCATCTGCATGTACTCCCGCATCGGTCCTGCCTGAGCCATGGATCGGCACTGGCTTCTTGGCTATTTCTGCCAGAGCGGCAAGGAGGGAATCTTGGACTGTAGCGCCATTAGGCTGTGACTGCCAGCCTGAGAAATTTCTGCCATCGTAGGCGATAGTAAGTTTGAGTTTAGACATAGGTGAATGTTAGGAAAAGGAGTCAGGAGAATGTTGATCTAGCCAGTTAGTGAGGATTTCTACGGCAGCAGCTTGATCTATAATGCTTTTTTGTTTTTTTGCGTTTTTTCCTGCTTGGTGAAGTTTCTCCGCAGCAGCAACAGTGGTGAGACTCTCATCCATGTAATAAAGTGGAAGATCTATTTTTTCAGCAAGTTCTCTACCAAATGCCCTAATCTTCTCCGCTGCCGTTCCTTCACTCCCATCCATCCGCAGAGGGAGTCCGAGGACTAGTTGCTTGACTTGTCTGGTGCTAACCAGAGCGATGATCCGCTCAATGGGGTCGGTCGTCTTCACTTGGATCGTTTCCAGTGGGTGTGCCATGATGCCTACGGGATCTGTGATCGCTAGACCGATACGAGCCTCACCGTGATCGATGCCTAGTACTGGATGTTGTATTTCCTCATTCATATTGTTAATTACCTTAGTTAGATAGGCATGAAATGGATATAAGATATAGAAAAATCCCTCTAATTTGATAATTCCTTAGGTGGTAGCTTGACATGAAGCAAGAAGTGCAAGAGCTTCCCTCCATCGTGAAAAATACTACATTTAGAAATATACTCGTCACTGGCCTAGTGGGTGTCGTTGCCTTCGGCGCGATGAACATCTCTACGGGACAAGCCCCAGCTGCTCAAGCTGAAGACATTGCTGCACCGAAAGATGTTGCTGCGGCACCTGCTGACTCAGAGAAAACGGCCTCCGGCCTCGCATCAAAGGTTCTCAAGGCTGGTACAGGAAAAGAGAAGCCGACCGCAGAAGACACGGTCACAGTTCATTATTCAGGATGGGAGACTAGCGGTAAAATGTTTGACTCATCGGTGAAGCGCGGTGATCCGTCTTCATTTCCTCTAAACCGTGTTATCAAGGGCTGGACTGAAGGTCTGCAACTTATGGTGGTGGGCGAAAAACGTCGATTCTGGATCCCTGCAAATCTAGCTTATGGAGATACTCCATCACGACCAGGTGGGCCATCTGGCACGCTGTGTTTCGATGTTGAATTACTAAAAATCAAGAAGGCCCCTAAGATGCCAGATGTTCCTAAAGATGTAGCAGCGGCACCAGCTGATGCAGTGAAGACTGCATCAGGTCTCGCGTTTAAAGTTCTTAAAAAAGGCACTGGGACAGACATGCCGACAATCACTGATAAAGTCACTGTCCACTATTCAGGTTGGGATAAGACAGGTAAGATGTTTGACAGCTCAGTGATGCGTGGCGAGCCCACTTCCTTCCCTTTAAACGGTGTGATCAAAGGCTGGACAGAGGGGCTCAAGCTCATGGTGGTGGGTGAGAAACGTCGCTTATGGATTCCTGCAGACCTTGCTTATGGTGAAGTTGCACAACGACCTGGAGCTCCGTCTGGAATGCTCTGCTTTGATGTAGAGCTATTAGACTTTAAGCCCGCACCAAAGATGCCAGAGGTACCGGCTGATTTAGTGACGATCCCCGAAAATGCAATTGAATCTGAAGGTGGAGTGAAATCCATTGTGATCACTCCAGGTAAAGGCGCTCAGCCCAAGCCAGAAGACGTTATTTTAGTTAATTACACCGGCTGGGATAAGACTGGAAAAGTGATTGATACCTCAGTCCAAGGAGGAGAGGCAGTGCCCATACCACTCGCTAAAATGTCCCCTGCATTTAGTGCTGGATTAAAGCTCATGAAAGTCGGCGAGAAGCGTCAATTCTGGATTCCAGCGAAGCATGTCTTAGGCGAGAATCCTGGGCCAGGTTCACCAGAAGGACCATTTTGCTATCAGTTTGAGTTCATCAAAGTATTAGAGAAATAAGAATCACAATCATTTAAGAATAAAGCGTCGCTAAATGAATCACTGGGCGACGTTTTTTTCAGAGGCTGTTTTTACACCGATACTAACGGATTCCGTAATATTTAGAGCTTTTGGGTATCATCCAGCATACAATGGATGTATCGGCCTATTTCATTGACGGGCATTTTTTTACTAGATGCGGCAGATGGAGCGAGGGTTAAGTATTGAATACTTCAGGTATGGTTTCACCCCAACTGGTGGTGATTTACGAGGGGATAATTTAAGGCCGTATTAGAAGAGAAACAACAGTTTTTTTGTGAAGGCAAGAAAATCTGTAGTGCAAGCTTGCCATGATAGCGAAAAAGGGCATATTTTTATTTCAGAGTATTTATTCAACATTTTAATATCCATCAATTATGAGCGAACCAATTTTAGAAATTCCAGAAGGTCAATTACCGCAAAACGTAAGAGTGCTTTGGCTAAAGTCACTCAGTGCTGTAGAACTTCAGAACTTTAGTTATGCAGTGAGTCTCTGCCAGGCGATTCTAAAAGATGTCCCAGGCTTTGTGGATGCCAGGAAATTAGCCAGGCGTTGCGCTGTGAAGACCACGAGCGGCGGCAAAAAGAAGGGCAACGCTGTGTCACAAATATTTAGCTCTGGTATTTCAACTGCTCGGTTGCAAAGCCAGCTCAAAAAAGATGTAAGAGCTGGCCTCATGGCACTCGAAAAAGAACTCGAGAAAGATCCTAATAGCGGGACGCTAAATGACCTGTTATTTGATACTGCAGTTCAGCAGAACTTAATGGAGACTGCAATCTTTGCTCTAGAAACTGTGCGAAAGGGAGCTCCTGAGAATACAAAGTTACTGCATAAGTTAGCAAGTTACTATCTAGCGCGCGATATCCCGCAGGAAGCTGCTGGCGTTTATAAAGACATCATCAAGCAAGATCCTACTGATATCCATGCTGTGAAAGGCGAGAAAGATGCGACCGCCCGTGCCTCCATGAAAAAAGGTGGCTGGGAAAAAGGCGGTGGGTTAGAAGACACGAGGAAAGACTCATCTGGCGACAAAGAGCAGGAAGAATCTGACAGAGCTGGTATGACGCGTGATCAGAAAAAAGCCAAGCTAGCTAAGCTAATGGAACAATATCATGCGGATCAGAATAACCTCGGTGTGGTTAAGGAGATCGCGGTAATCTATGAGGACTTCGGCTACTGGCCAGATGCGCACGTTTTCTACAGCTGGGCTTATCAGCTCAGCCATAAGGACAATACTCTGAAGAACAAGGCTGAGAAAATGAAGAACAGGGATGCTGAAGAGCAGATCAAAAAGCTCGAGGAACAGCTCAGCTCTGATCCTGATAATGAGGAACTCAAAGCTGAGGTCCTAGCCTACAAGCAGGAACGTTCGACGGAATCGGTCACTGAAGCTAAGGCTCGTGTTGATCAGAATCCTACCGATCCTCAGCTCAGGTTTGATCTCGGCTTGGCATTATATAATTCTGGCGACTACAACGGCGCCATTCCGCACCTTCAGCAAGCAAAACGCAATCCGCACATCAGAACTCGTGTTTTGCTCACATTAGGCAGATCGTTCGACTCTAAAGGAATGCATGACATTGCGAATCATCAGCTCGAGGAAGCGCTGGAGGATCTGCACGCTATGGATGGAACGAAGAAAGAAGTACTTTACGAAATGGGTCTTATTTATACCAAAATGAAAGACATGGATAAAGCACTCCAGAGCTTCAAGCAGATCTACGAAGTGGACTATGGCTACCGCGATGTTGCTAAACGAGTGGAAGACGCTTACAGTTCTTAATGCACCATAAATTACCAATATAATAATGATTAGTGGGTTCAGATAATAGCATTTGAGCCCGTTTTCATTTCTAGCCCCATGGCGAAGAATACCTTTTATAATCATTTTGATACTGAGCGGATCTCAGAGGAAGAGCATTACGAATCTTATCGTTCCGCCTTTCAGGTGGACCGGGATAGAATCCTTCATACGCCTACGTTTCGTTCATTACAGAGCAAAACGCAGGTTTTCTGGAGTGGCGAGTATGACTTCTATCGTACGCGGCTCACTCACTCGCTTGAGGTGGCGCAAATAGGCAGGTCGATTTGTAATTTTCTCAATACTCGATCCAACCTGTTAAACGACAGCTACTTCATCGACTCAGATTTAGTGGAGGCTGCGTGTCTTTCTCATGATCTTGGGCATCCACCATTTGGACATGCTGGGGAGCGGACGCTGAATCGCTTGATGGGCGAGTTTGGAGGGTTTGAGGGGAATGCACAGACACTCAGGCTCCTAGCAGACAGAATTTTTTCAGCCAGTAAGACAGGCATGAACCCAAGCCGCGCGTTTGTGGATTCTGTGTTGAAGTATAAAACGCTCTGGTCTGAACTTTGTGACGGTGACAAGCGTCCTTACAACCATTTCCTCTATGATCAACAAGCACATTACCTAGACTGGGTGTTTGGTGGGCGAGATTTCCCTGCGGAACACACACCGGGGAAAATGCGTGATGGGTTTAGCTCTATCGAGTGTCAGATCATGGACTGGGCAGATGATACTGCATACTCGCTAAATGATCTCGCAGATTCTGTTAGAGCGGGATTTCTTACCATCGAGCGCGTAGAACGCTGGGCTGAGGAAAATGACTGCGGTGTTGAGAAAGGCACGCCAGTGGGAGACTTACTAAGATCTATCCGTGGTAATCGTGTGGAGCTGATGGCTGGGAATAGGATAGGAAGATACATCCAGAGTGTGCGAATTGAAGAGGATTTAAACTTCATGAGTGAGGTTTCTAATCGATATAAATATAAGCTCGTGGTGGAACAGGGAGTGCTGTCTGAGACGAGAGAATTTAAGAAGATGGCCTATGATTTAGTGTTTAAGTCACCTGAGTTAAATCAGCTAGAGTACAAGGGTGATCACTTACTTTCTAAGCTATGGGATATTTTAGGCGACGAAGATAGTCCTTATCATCTACTTCCAAAAGAGGTGGCTGATGAGATGCGTCAGGGTGAGACTCTTGCGGAGAGAAGAAGGTTACTGTGTGATTTTCTGGCAAGTCTAACAGACGGCTCAGCCACTCGATTATACAAACGTTTAATGGTGCCAGACTTTGGCTCAATTGGAGACCTGTTAGGCTAAGTTCATGAGCAAGGTGATCAAACAACCGCTCGATGCCCTCAAGGAATATTTCGGGTTTGATGGCTTCCTTGATGGTCAGGATGATGTTGTGCAGCGTATTCTCAGTGGTGCGGATGGCCTGGTAGTGATGCCCACAGGTGGTGGTAAATCTCTCTGCTATCAACTTCCTGCGCTCTGTCTTGAAGGAGTCACGCTCGTGGTGAGTCCCTTGATTGCATTGATGAAGGACCAGGTCGATGCGCTTGAGGCGAGGAATATTCCCGCTACAATGATCAATTCCTCACTCGCCCATGGTGAGCAGCAAGATCGGATTTCACGAATGCGGAAAGGCGAATATAAGTTGGTTTACATCGCGCCAGAGAGGTTTCGATCAGAGTCATTTATGAGAGCAATGCAGGATGTGAATATCTCACTCTTTGCGGTGGATGAGGCCCACTGTCTCAGCCAGTGGGGGCATGATTTCAGACCAGACTATATGCGGCTGGGTGCTGCACTACAGCGCATCGGTAGCCCACTATGTGTGGCCTTCACCGCCACCGCGACTGCGGTCGTTAGAAAGGATATTCTTAGCGTATTAAAGCTACGTGATCCATTTGAAATGGTCAGCGGCTTCGCACGTCCCAATCTTTCACTAGCGATCACTGCCACCGAGAAACACAGTTTAAAATACAAGCGCGTGAAAGAAATCATTGCGGATCAGAAGACCGGGATCATCTACTGTGCCACACGCAAACGAGTGGATGAAGTTTCTGAAATGCTTTGTAGTTGGGGCGTTTCTTGCATTGCCTATCACGGTGGAATGAGTGATACGGAGCGTGAGAAAACGCAGAATGAATTCATCAGCAAGCGCAAGGATGTGGCGGTGGCGACAAATGCCTTTGGTATGGGCATTGACCGCTCTGATGTCCGCTTCGTGATCCATTTTGAAATCCCCGGAAGTGTAGAAGCCTATTACCAGGAAGCGGGAAGAGCTGGGCGTGATGGCGAGGCCTCCGTTTGCGAACTTTTCTTCAACTACGCTGACACCCGCACCCAGGAGTTTTTCATTGATGGAGTGAACCCGAGCTATCCAGACATTTGTAGTATCTATCAATACTTGCTGAATGCGGCGAACCAAGAATTTGAAGTGAGACAAACACTTGATCAGATCAAGGAGGGAGCCGATATCAAGAATGGGATGGCAGTGGGTAGCGCGCTGGGCGTGCTGGCTAAAAATAGACTGATTGAGAGATTCGACATTGCTGGTTCACGCGCGAAAGGGACTCGATTGTTACAGCCTAATATATTGGCCTCACAGGTTCCGGTCAACCGTCAGGCGCTGGAAGAAAAAAACGTTCGCGATCGTGAAAAACTTAACTCAATGATTGAGATGTGTTACTCGCGGCAGTGTCGCCAGCAGTGGATCATGGATTATTTCGGCGAGGGAAATCCAGCAACTTGCGGCAGCTGCGATGTCTGTCAGAGCAAGTTTGGCGGCGATTCCCGCAAGGGCACAGAGTCAGAAGTTCTCATGCTACGCAAGGCACTCAGTGGAGTAGCACGCATGAGCAGGAATAGTGCGGGTAAGTGGGAAGGGAGATTTGGTAGGGGAAAGATCGTCCAGATGCTCATGGGAAGCCGCTCACAAGACATCCTCAAGAATAGGTTAGACGCGCTGACTACTTACGGGATGCTTCAAGAAGCTGGCACTGCTACAGTGAATGAACTTTTCAAATACATGCACGATGCAGGACTGATCTATACCCAGAAAGGCGAGTATCCTCTGGTGACACTCACCCCATTGGGTGACTCCGTGATGCAAGGGAAAGCGGTAGCGATGATGGCATGGCCAAATGCTAGAACAGCGCGAGATGAGTCACCGATTAAGACTGGGCTGGATGTGGAGATAGAAGAAATGGGCTTTGATCCCAAGCTCTACGCTGCTCTCAAGGATCTACGTGCAAATATAGCCAAACACCAATCCGTCCCCCCCTATGTAGTCTTCTCTAACAAAACCCTAGAATACTTCACCAGACTGCGCCCCAAAAGTATGGAAGCAGGGATGCGTATCAAAGGAGTAGGCGAAGCAAAAGCTGCCCAGTATCTGGAGCATTTTATTGAGGTGATTAAGAACCATGGGTAAGGTTTCATGTGAGTGAACTTCGGAGTGCTGCGACCTGGCAGATGCGGCCTTTGTATGCTTTTATCAATCACCAATCACTATTCACTATTCACTATTCACTTCTTATCCCGACTCGAATCATAAAAAATTTTGATGTCTGCGTCTTTGGTGCCTAGGAGTTCTTGGGCTCTGAGGAGGGCGTCGCGGGTGGAGAGGTTTGGGTTGCTTGGGGAGGTGAAGAAGAGGTTAGTCTCACCTTGGGAGCGGTCGCAACCGTCTAGGACGGTAGCTAGGACCCCGGATTGTTTGAGGACTTTATAGACGTCTCTCGTGGCACCGGAGATGATGACGTGGCGACCTTGCTTGCGCATATGCTTGATAAGATCCTCTAAAGCCATGACGGAGGTCGCGTCCAGGTGGCGGGCGTTCTTCATGCGCAGGATGATGACCTTTAAATTAGGATCGGCAGCGGTGAGCTGGACTTGGGTGCGGAAGAGGTCAGCTGCTCCGAAGTAGAGGTTTCCTTCTACGTGGACGATGGAGATGGCGGGGTTAGGTCTGGCGCTACTTGCGTCTCGCTCGCGGAGGTCGCCATCATCATTGACTTCATATTCCACGAGTTGTGGCCGTGAGGCTTTTCTGAGGAAGAGTGAGATAGAAAGCGCCACGCCGATGAAGATGGCGGAGTCCAGCCGGGTGATGAGTGTGGCTGCGAAGGTGACGATGACGACGATGGCGTCATCGCGGGTGGAGTTAAGGCAAATACGGATGTTCTTCCAGTTGATCAGTGAGATGGCGATACCTACGACGAGAGCAGCGAGAGTGGCTTTGGGAATATTTTCCACCACTGGAAGCTTCACGAGAAGATAGAATCCGAACATACAGAGGATGCCAGTATAGATGGAGGCAAACCTGGATTTAGCACCAGACTCGAAGTTCAGTGCGGAGCGGGTGAGTGAGCCAGAAGCGGGCATGGGGGCGAGCATTGAGCATGCAATGTTAGCCATACCGACGGAGAACATGTCTTGGTTGACATCGGGTCGCTCGCCGGTGCGGCTGCCGAGAGATTTGCCCATGACGGTATTCTCAAGTGATGCGAGGAATGCGATGGCGAAGGCTACGCTGCCGAGAGTGGCGATGTCGTTGAAGTTGAAATCTGGTATTGCTGGGGAGAAGTTATCGAGCTGGAAGGGCTGGAAGCATGCGAGGTCAAAGTTACCTGTGAGCTTATTAAAAATTAATGCGATGAGGGATGAGATTGCGAGGCAGAGAGCGAAGTTTGGCAGCATGGGCAGCTTCCTGATCAGCAGGAGATAAAGCGCGAGAGTAAAGATTCCGAGTATGATTGGCTGCCATTGAAATTGTTCCCAGAGGCTAGTTAGATCGAAGAAGTTGGTGAAAAAGTTGACGGACTGGTTGTTCTCTCTGTGTGTGAGGATGATGTGGTTGAGAGGGTCAGCGACTCCGAAAATGTGTTTGAACTGGCCATTCATGATCAGGAAAGAAGCGCCTGAGATATAGCCCACGAGCACACTACGAGATACGAACTGAAGTAGGTCCGCAATTTTAAATAATGCACCAAGGACAGAGATGATGCCTACTAGGAAGACGAGTAACGGCATGTAAACTAGTGGCGCCTTATCCATAGTGGCCGCTGCTGATGAGGCGAAAAAGGTGAACACCATCAGTGATGTCGCATTCGTGGGTCCTAGAATGGTGTGGCGCGAGCTGGAGAAAAGTGGTGCGACAATGGAGGCAATCACCGAGCTTACAATACCGTAGTAAATGGGTAATTCGGCGATCGCTGCGTAGGCCATGCCTTGTGGGAGTGCGAGTAATGCCACATTAAATGCCGCCTTGATGTCGTACTTGATCTCGCTCTTTTTGTAATCCTTAATCGCGTGTCTTACAGGCAAAATCTCTATGCTATTCTCAGTGAAGAAATTTTTGATAGCGGTAGCGGCTTTGCTGAAGATTTTACGGGTGGACGGCATGGGGATTTTAAAATCGTTATTTTTGGCAGTTACTAGAGGTAAGTTTTCATTTCGATTATTTCGAACGCGCTCTCTTAAATAACCAAAGCCCTATGATAAGCGCTAAGACGTTTGGTAGCCAGAAAAGAATTGTAGAGACGTTACTGGTGTCGTCTTTGATCTGCCCAGCGAAGATGTGGAATAGGAAGTAAGCCATGCCGATTGCCATACTGAGTATAAAGCCGGTGGAGGTTTCTTTGCGCCTTGTGCCTATCCCGAGTGGCACTCCGATGATGGCAAAGGCTAAGCAGGCGAGTGAGAATGACTGCCTAGAGGTGACGGCATTAGATAATTTAGCTCTGTCTTTAGTAGAGATTTCTGAGTCGCTAGAGAGGTAATTACGGATTTCATTGTTGGTCATGGCGGAAGCTTTGATGCGACGTTTCTTATTGCTGTCGAAGCTAAATAAAACAGGGTCAACATCGCCGACGGTGGTTGGGATTTTAGTGCCATTGGTATCGTCTGATAGAGCAAAGGCGTTCTCTAGCTTGAGCTTGATCTGGCTGGTCTCCATGTCCACATAGATGAGAGCTGATTCTGCGTAGATATAGAAATTTGAGGCGAAGTTTTTATCCACCGCACCCACGTCATGGATGTGGAGTCCATAGAGGGTATTGCCTTTTCTATCCCTGACATAAATACGTTTATCTTTGAGCTGAGTCTGCACCACTCCGGGGTCTAGAAATTTATTAGGGTCTTCTTTTACAGCTTCATATAGCAAGGTCTTTACTCTGGCTTTTGCTTGCGGGGCGACTTCTACATTGAGCCAGAAACAAAATCCAGAGAGCATTACTGCAACGATGAAAACAGGCATTGCAATACGGGATAGGCTTTGTCCAGACATCCGCATAGAGAGTATTTCATTATCTGCTGAGAGCCTCCCAAAGACGAGCATAACGGCAGCTAGAAAGCTAAAAGGAATGGTGAACATCAGTGAGAAGGGGAGCACACTGAGGATGAACTCGAGGACGAGTATGGGGGAAGGATGCTTGCCCACGAAGAGTGGGCGAGCTTCCTTGAAAATATTTCCTAACATGAATACACCGCTCAGGATAGCTACTGCGAACAGAGTCGTAGTAAATATATTTTTTCCGATGTAGCGGTCGAATCTTAGCACGTAATCATGATTAGTAAGTTAGACTGTTAGAGCATGAAGGTGTCCTCGCTCGGATTTTCTCCCTCGCTCTGGATGGCTTCTGAGTTTGCTGCGAGGTGCACGAGGGCGTGGTAGACGTCCTCTGGAGCGTGGCTGATTGCCTCTGCAATATCAGCAGCGGTCTTTTGCCAGCCAGTGAGTGCGCCGCGCGTTTGGTTGAGGATTTCTAGGAAATCCCCAGCTGCTTTTTTACCTGCTTCCACACCTGGTTGGTGATAGGCGTTGATGTTTACCAATGATGCGTAGAAGGTAACGGCTCTCTCGAAGAGTGCGATGAGCATCCCGAGTGAGTGTGGTGTGACCTCATGGATAGAGATAGTGATGGATTTTCTGCCCGACTCGTAGAGCGCGGTGCGGGTGCCACGTAAGAACCCTTGTAGGTAGTCTGCGCTGGTGTTCCCTGGGTCGACTTCGATGCTACTGTCGGACCTGCCTTTTCTGACTTCGATAAATGTGGCGAAGAAGTTATGCACTCCATCGCGGAGCTGCTGCACGTATGCGTGCTGGTCTGTAGAGCCTTTATTACCATAGACGGCGATGCCCTGGTTAACGACGTTGCCATCCAGGTCATGTTCCTTACCGAGCGACTCCATGACGAGCTGCTGTAGATACTTGGAGAAGAGCACGAGTGAGTCCTTGTATGGGAGGACGACCATGTCTTTTTCACCTTTACCATTTCCTGCATGATGCCAAGCGAGTGCGAGCTGCATGGCGGCGTTTTTTGAAGTGTCTGGGATGCGAGTGCGGGAATCCATTTCTTTCGCACCTTCTAAGAATGAATCGATGTCGATTCCCTGAAGTGCTGCTGGGACGAGCCCTACGGTAGACATAACGGAGGATCTACCTCCGACCCAGTCTTCCATAGGAAGTCGGGTGATAAAGTGATTAGAATCAGCGTATTGGTCGAGCTTTGAGCCTGCTCCGGTGATAGCGATGGTGTGTGCTCCGAAGTTCAGCCCATCTTCTTCGTAGGCATGCTGCGCTTCTAGCATCGAGTTACGAGTTTCTGCTGTTCCGCCAGATTTTGAAACTACTAGGGATAAGGTTTTGCTGAGTCCGCCAGATCTGCGGATCTTTTTCAGAGTAGCATCACAGCCAGCTGGGTCAGTGTTATCGAAGAAAAATGTGGTGAGCTTGCTGTCAGTTCCAAGTGCTTCATAGACCAGCTGTGGACCCAGAGCAGAGCCGCCAATACCGATGATCAGAAGATTCTCAAAATAGCCAGCAGCGGGAGGTGCTATCCTACCCTGATGGACATCATGCGCTAGCTGCTTTAGCTGGGTGATAGGCTCAGTAATCTGAGCTTTAATTTCCTCGGTGGGTGCCAGCTCAGGATTCCTCAACCAGTAGTGCCCAACCATACGGTTTTCATCTGGATTAGCTATCTCCCCAGCTTCTAGCTTCACGAGGTCAGCATAAGCCTTATCTATCTTAGGCTGGAGTGCATCGATGTATGATGGTTCCATATCGGTACGTGATAGATCGAGTGAAAACCTGAGTTTTTGGTAGCGGAGTAAATCGGTGTATTTTTCCCAGTTTGGCATAGTTTCTTTTAATTATAATTTTTGAATGAAGATTAGTTTTTGTTTATTAGCAGTGAATGATCGATGTTACAGGGGCGTCGATTTTGTCTCTTCCTGAGAGACCATTTAGTTCGATAAGAAATGAGACTCTGACGAGATCCGCTCCGAGTTTATTGATAAGTTTTACCGCAGCAGAAGCTGTGCCACCAGTCGCAAGTAAGTCATCAATGAGAAGGACCTTGTCACCCGGGGCAATGGCGTCCTGATGGATCTCTACGGTATTTTCACCATATTCAAGGGTGTAGGATTCGCCAAAGGTTTTCCATGGGAGCTTACCTTCTTTTCTAACCGGGACGAAGCCGACCTTGAGAGCCAGAGCGACGGGAGCGGCGAAGATGAATCCTCGTGCATCGATACCCACTACTTTGTCAATTTTTTCTCCTTCAACAGTCGCTACAAGTAAGTCGATAGAATGTTGGAGTAAATCGGGGTCAGAAAGGATAGGGCTGATGTCCTTGAAGAGAATTCCTGGCTTAGGGAAGTCAGGGATATCGCGGATGGCTGATTTGAGTCTTTCTGGCATAGTTAAATAAAAGCGTATTCCACCCATAATGCACGTAAAATATGAGACAGCTGATAGAAATCTCTATTGATCATTCGGTGATCTCGGTGCATAGATATTTTCTGTATGGAAATGATACCGCCACATATTTTGTTAGGAGCCTATGCCGAAGGAGTTTTCCCGATGGCTGAGGATGGCGAGTTAATGTGGTTTTCGCCCATGTCACGTGGGTTGATCCCGCTGGACGAGAGGTTTCATATTTCCAGAGGACTGAGAAAGGCACTGCGTAAGGAGGCTTTCGAGATCCGGCATAATACTGCATTTAGAGAAGTCATGGATGGTTGTTCGGAACGCGAGGAAACATGGATCGATCCCGTGATCAAGGACAGCTACGTGGAGCTTCATCAGCTAGGTTTTGGCCATTCGTTCGAGTGCTGGGATAGTGAAGGTCTGCAAGGTGGGCTTTATGGAATCAAGCTGGGGAATGTATTTTTTGGTGAGAGCATGTTCAGCCGCAAGACAGACGCCAGCAAGATAGCTTTAGTACATTTGGTCGAATGGCTAAGAGATGAAGAAGCAGTTCTGTTAGACACCCAGTGGATGACTGAGCACCTGTTGCAGTTCGGTGGCTACGAGGTGCCCAGAGAGGTGTATTTAGCGTTGCTAGTAGATGCTCTGGAATCAATATTAGATTAGGTGCTGCTTTGCTATTCGAAAAACTGGTCGATATTTTCCTTCACCTTAGAGTCAACTTTTTGGTAATAGGCGTCGGCGGTCTTGGTGTCACCGATGATTTCGCTGTAAACTCCGGCGGAGGCCAGTGCTTCCTTGTTCTCGGGCTGATGAGTGGCTATCAGAGCGGCGAGCACGGCATGATCCTTAGTGGTCAGATCCGTAAAGTCAAAGGCAGCCTGTTTATCGCCGACTAAGGCCTGGAAAGTAAGCTTGGTGGGGCTCTCGACTTTAGTTAGCCAGACTTTACCACGAGCTTTTGATAAACTGACTGGGTGCGGCTTTAGTTCGTTGTTGCGGCTGAGTGCGGCGAGCGCTTTTATCAATCCTTTATCAAGTCGAGCGTGGCGTTCGTCGGAGAGTGGGCGTGCTTTGCGCTTGAGCCTGCCTAGATCCCTCTTCGAACCTTTGTCTGCTAGATCGTCTGTTGAACTCGCTCCGGTGATTTGGAGGTGTTTTTTTCCTAGGGCTAATAGAATGGCGCCAGTGGCGGTGGGCAGGGTGCGCGCACCGTAGTGTGGATCCGAGTTTTTGTTAGGGCGGTCGCGGCCCCAAGGTTGCAGGATGAGTCCGCCGTTGTGTGTCTCGGAGAGGATGAGGAATGTTTTCATATAGTCGAGATACTCGCGCAGCATCTTAGGGTCATTTGATTTACCAGCACCGACGACACTCCAGAAGGCGGAGAGGTTGGATGATGCATGGCCATCGAAAGCATTACCGGGTCTCAGCGCGCAAGTGTTCGCAAGGTGGTGACCGAGGTATTCCCATGATTTAGGGACGTCGCTACCGATCAGGTGGGAAAGTGCTCCTATGCCAACTGGGGCAAGATGTGTGCCGGTGCGAGTGGTCTTGTAGGGCTTCTTGGGTTCCTCGGCTTGTTCGTATTTAGGGTTAGCGCGGTCAACTCGGTAAGAGCCCTTGGTGATGAGTTCGGTGACGATATTGGTATCCGCTTCTTTCCTCAACCAGTCGAGCGGCTTCCAGCGGGGGTCTTTTTTGGTAGGCCAGAAGACTTCGTATTCAGTGATATATTGCATGCCAACTGATAGAACGTGTCCAGGGCCTTTGCCAGTCGGTGATTTGGAGCCTTTATTCACTGAGATGATGGCGTGGCGGTGGTGGGTGCTGCTGTCATTGAACCGGTCAGCATTACCGAATGCGTAAGCGATCTGTGCGGTATCTGGTGTCGCGCTGTTTAAGTAGTGCTGGTGGATTTTCTGGTGGAGCGGTTTATCATATTTTAGTCCCGCTTTGTCAAACAGACTCATACCTAGCTTTAGGAGACCTGAGATGGCGGCAATTGAGGCGTAGGGTTTCTTGCCCTCGGTCATGATAGTGAGGTAGGATCTGTGAGTATAAATACCATTTTGCATGTGGGATCCCAGTGGCATGGCTTCGTTGAGGGACTTGATGGCGGGAAGCAGTTTACGATCCTTATGAAGCAGGTAGTATTCCCCCATAACCACGCTATCGAATCCCCAGTTCCACATCTGGAAGCCACCTGCGTAGGGATCGTAGCGTTTTCCGTAGTAGTTGCTTATGTTGTCCTTTAGGATGCGTTTGTATTTGGAATTTCCACTCGCCATGAGGGCCAGCATTTGGTGGGCGTTGCTGTGCGGTCTGCCGAACTTGTTTCCAGATTCCTTGTATTTATCGGCAATAAAGTCGCACAGTTCCTCTAGCATCATGTCGGAACGTTCGCAATTGTAGGGAAAGGTCTCTGCGAAGCGACCCACTACTTTCATCGGGACGATGACCGTCTTTTTATCTTGCTCCTGACCGTTTGGATAGACAATGAGCTCTAGCTTGCCGTCATTTCCCTGGCTGTCTTCGATGTGACCCGCCAGCTCCATCATGGGGCCATCCCAGCCGCCACCACCAGAGAGGTTTCTGCCAAAGCGGTGGGAGGTTTTAAATTTCTTGCCGTTGGCGCCCACAATAACGTCGCCGATCTTTATCAGGTCCTTGGCGGGTGAATCCTTGTCCTGAAAGACATACTTTACGACAAGGTGTTTGGGTTTGTCTGGGTAAATTCGGGCGCGGATTCCGGTTGGACCAAGGTTGAGGAGCCAGGGGATAGTGCCCAGCGTTTTGCGCATCTCTTCGTCCTCGGTGCTCTTCAATACAACGTTCCAAGGGTATTCGCCCCGTTCCATAACGGATGATGCATTCTGAAACGAAAAACTGAGTAATAGAAGTGATAAATAAAGCGTTGCTTTCATGGTATATGATTAACGATTAGTGGAGTGGTGGAAATAACAGATTCTTGTCGAGTTGATTTTGCCTTGCCTGATGGGATTATTTCAATAGAAACTGCTCGAGCCTTCCAGCAATGATGACCGGGACGATGGCGGTGATGATGACATCATTTCCTTCGTATTGAGTATCGGTCACCTTAGCTTCTGAATGGAGCAGATTCATATGCTGGCCTTCAGACTGTGGAATGCGGTAAGTGTTCTTTTGTACGCGCGCTCTCAGGATTTCGGTGCAGCCGGCGAGAAGTTCATCCATGCCGATGTCTTTATAAGCAGAGGTGACAATGATAGCGGGAGATTTTTCTTTGAGCCTTTCTGTTAGGTTGACGATGGTCTGTGGGTCTTCCACAAGATCACATTTATTCAAAATGGTGATCATCGGTTTGCCTTCAGCTCCTAACTCATTAAGCACATGGATGGTAGTATCAAAAAATTTCTCAGCTTCAGGAGAGTTTGCATCAAGCACGTGGATGAGGAAGTCCGCGAGGACCGCTTCTTCCAGTGTCGCCTTGAATGCCTCTACCAGACGGTGCGGTAAATTTCTAACAAATCCTACGGTGTCGGTTAGCAGTAAGGTCTGACCATCCGGGAGTTCAATGCTTCTTGTGGTGGTATCTAGGGTGGCGAAGAGCATGTCTTTAGCCATAATGTCTGATCCGGACAGGCGGTTGAGCAAGGTGGATTTCCCCGCATTAGTGTAGCCGACGATTGCGCCATGCGGCATGTCTAGCTTTTCCCTGTCTTTGCGTCTGGTGGCACGTTGAGTTCTGACCTGTTCTAGTTCGCGCTTGGTGCGGTCGATCCGCTTGCGGGCGAGTCGCCTATCCACTTCGATCTGTTGTTCACCCATGCCTCTGGCCGCGGATCCTCCGCCACCGGTACCACCTCCGCCTTCGCGGTCAAGGTGTCCCCACATCCTCGCCATGCGGGGGAGGGCGTATTGCATTCTGGCGAGTTCTACCTGGAGAGTCGCCTCTTTAGTCTGTGCGCGCTGGGCGAAAATATCGAGAATAACTTCTTCGCGGTCGATCACACAGATTCCCGCTAGTTCTTCCCACTCGCGCTGCTGAGATGGCGCGAGTTCATTATCTATGACGATGCAGTCACACTCATGTGCCTTGGCGTATTCAACGACTTCAGCTGCTTTTCCAGTGCCGCAAAGGTATTTTCTATGCTTGGCGCGGGAGTGAGCGAGCTGCATACCTTCCACCCCGATACCTAATGTGCGCACGAGTTCCTGTAGCTCTTCCAACAGGCTAATGTCCTCATCTTCTTCTCGCTTACTAAATGATAGGCGGACGAGCAATGCTCTCTCCACCATTTCTGGCTTATCTCTTACTTCAAACATGGGAGCAAATTAATACCTTTATTTAGCTTCATGAACAGATTTTTTTTGTATCTATTCTCGGACTGTGGTTTAAAGAATAATCATGAGTGAGCAAACTGGCAGGGAACGGGTAGAGGTGGTGGACATCATTCTATCTCTGGAAACATCTGAAGACGACGCAGCGAGGAAGAAAGCGGTCTCTAGGAAGCTCAGGGTCAAGCCAGACCGCATCCAATCCATGCGCCTGATCAAGCACTCTATCGATGCCCGTAAAGTGGATATCCGTATCCAGCTCCGGATGGAAGTGGGCATTGACTGTGACCTGCCAGACTATGTGGCACCGGTGCCAAGCTATATTTCTGTTAGTAAAGATTCTCCAAAAGTGATCATCGTAGGCTGTGGCCCCGCGGGGATGTTCGCCGCACTTCGTTGCATCCAGTTGGGCAAAAAACCGATCATTCTGGAACGCGGAAAAGATGCTTCTGCACGGAGGTTTGACCTCGGGCCGATCTTGAAGAAAGGAAATGTCATTGAAGATTCAAACTACTGTTTTGGCGAAGGTGGGGCTGGAACTTACTCGGATGGGAAACTTTATACCAGGGCGACGAAGCGTGGGCCTGTTAGAGATGTCTATGAGACGCTCGTGGCGCATGGCGCCCCCCAGCAGATCCTCACTGATGCTCACCCACATGTGGGATCAAATTTGCTGCCTAATGTGGTTAAAGCGATGCGTGAATCCATCCTGAAGGCTGGTGGCGAAGTGCACTTTCATACCAAGGTTATTGACTTTCTGTTAGATGAAACAGGAGATAAGATGCGGGGTGTAGCGACTAAGGATGGACTGGAATTTATTGGTGAAGCAGTGATCCTGGCTACCGGGCACTCGGCGCGTGATATTTATAAATTGTTAGACAAGAAAGGAATTCTACTAGAGCAGAAACCATTTGCCGTAGGGATGCGCGTCGAGCACCCGCAACCGTTGATTGATAGTGGTCAGTATTCATATGAGCGTGGCACTGAGAGACCTCGGATACTTCCAGCGGCTAGATATAGGCTGGCGACTAAGATAGATGACAGGGGAGTGCATTCATTTTGTATGTGTCCAGGCGGTTTTATCGTGCCAGCGGCTACCGAGAATGATGAAGTAGTAGTGAATGGGATGTCGCTTGCAAGGAGAGATTCACCCTTCGCGAACAGCGGACTTGTGGTCACTGTCGAGCCTGAGGACACGAAGAAATTTTCAAAAGAACACGGCGTGCTGGCGGGAATGGCTTACCAAAAGGATCTGGAGATCAAAGCAAGTATGGCAGGCGGTGGCTTGCAGAAAGCACCTGCTCAGCGGGTGGGGGACTTTATTATCGGTAAGCTCTCGGACACACTGCCAGATACTAGTTATTTCCCTGGACTGACTAGCGCTCGGTTGGATGAAATATTACCTTATGATGTGAGTTACCGAATGAAACTTGGTTTAAAGAAATTTTCTAACCAAATTAAGGGCTTTGCAGGTGAAGAGGCGAATCTGTTAGGCTTCGAGACCCGGACCAGCAGCCCGGTAAGAATACCACGTGATGAGAAGACTCTGCACCATCCAGAGATCAGAAATCTCATCCCCTGCGGCGAGGGAGCAGGCTACGCTGGAGGCATCGTCTCAGCTGCTCTTGACGGAATGAAATGTGCCGAGGCGGTGGTTTCTTAAATCAAATTGTTGAACTTCATTTAATATGGCATCCGATACGGTAAATACATCACTCACCACTGGACCACTCAAGGGACATATTCGTAGGATTGCTTTGCCGATGAGTATTGGGTTCTTTTTTAACACGATGTATAATGTGGTGGACTCGTTCTACGCAGGGAAAATCTCTACTGAGGCACTTGCTGCCATGGCATTATCATTCCCAGTATTCTTCATCATCATTGCGGTTAGTGAAGGCCTCGCTAGGGGAGCCACAGCGTTGATTGCCAATGCCATCGGTGCAAAAGATCTGAACAAGGAGGGTGCCTACTCCGCGCAGCTGTTCTCATTAGGATTTTTCTGCGCTCTTGGTCTGATGATGGTCGGCGTTTTTGCAGCCGAACCACTTTACCGCCTCATGGGTGCCAGCGGAACTTACTTGCAGCTTGCTACCGACTATATTGGCCCCATTTTCTGGGGATCGATGTTCTTTCTACTCGGCAGTATGTGTAATGCGATCCTGCTCGCGCATGGTGATAGCAAGACGTTTGGCAAGGTCATCGTGACTGGATTCTTCCTTAATCTTATTTTCGATCCCTGGTTCCTTTACGGTGGATTCGGGTTGCCCGCGATGGGGATACACGGCATAGCACTCGCCACGGTTCTCATCCAGGGGTTAAGCAGTCTTTATCTCCTGATGACGGTGTTGCGCAGAGGGTATCTCAAGAAATGTGATATCAGCTTCTTTATCCCTCAGCTTAAGGTTTATGGAGAAATTCTAAAACAGGGAGTCCCGACGAGTTTTAACATGATGTCGATCGCACTCGGATTTTTCGTGATGACTTATTATCTGAACAGCTTCGGACAGGTAGCTGTTGCGGCCTTTGGGGTAGGTACGCGGATTGAGCAGATGGTGTTACTCCCAGCGATTGGGATCAGTGCGGCGATTGTTTCCATCGTTGGTCAGAATAACGGAGCGGGGGAGTTAGGCAGGGTCAACGAATGTGTCCGCTTATGCGCTCGCTACGGACTCATTCTTATCGTGACCTCTTCGCTCGCGATGTTCTGCCTGGCCACTCCACTAGTGCGTCTCTTCACCGATGACCCCGAAGTGATCAGAGTCGGGACTAGCTATGTAAGGATCGTGACCGCGGTGCAGTGGGCGTATGTGATGGGCTTCATTTTCATCGGGTTCCTCCAGGCCGTAAAACGCCCGATGTATGGTTTCGTGGAATCCATTGTGCGTAAAATTATTCTCCCTCTTGGAGTTTTCTATCTTTTAGTGAGAGTCTGGCATGTGGATCTCATCACCTTTTGGTGGAGCTCCGTGGTGATCAATATCGCCGTTGCCATCGTCACTATTTTCTATGGCAGACACATCCTGCACAAGATCACGACTAAAGACGCAGAGAGGTGATCTGGGCTTTTACACCAAGGAGACTTTCTTGGTTGGTGGCTGCGGCGCTCGACAGAATTAATATGATTTTCCATAATGAACCAATAAAGGGCGACGCACTTAAAATAATTAACTGATTATGGCTTGAGAAATGCTTGGTCTGCGTTAAGTCGTAGCCCATTAATTACCGAAAATCATGATGACTCCAGAAAATCTACGCATTAAAGAAAACCGTGAACGCTCAAAGCACTGGCTACGCTGGGGACCTTATCTCAGTGAGCGACAGTGGGGAACGGTGCGAGAGGATTACACAGACCATGGTCATAGTTGGACAGCATTTCCACATGATCAGGCCAGGAGTAGGGTGTATCGCTGGAGTGAGGACGGCCTGAATGGCTGGTCTGATCGGCGTGGGCGGCTGTGCTTTGCCCCTGCCTTATGGAACGGGCAAGATCCTATTCTTAAAGAACGGCTTTACGGGTTCGGTGGGCACGAAGGGAATCATGGTGAGGACTGCAAGGAGTGTTACTACTATCTGGACTCCACTCCATCTCACTCCTACACGAAGGTGCTCTATAAGTATCCGCAGTGTGAGTATCCCTACGCTAGGTTGTTGGAGGAGAATAGTAAGTTGACGCGTAAAGATCCTGAGATCGAGCTAGCGAATCTAGGGGTGTTTGATGATGATCGGTATTTTGATGTGGTTCAGGAGGTGGCTAAGCGCACCCCTGAGGATATTCTGTGGAAAATAACGGTGACAAATAGGGCGCCAGACGAGGCGCCTATCCACGTATTGCCTATGGTATGGCTGCGTAACATCTGGGAAGGTGGTAATAAGAGCGAGATACCGACTGAGAAGCCGAGTATGAAACTTGAAGATGGAGTTCTGAAGATCCAACACGAGACTCTGGGTGATTTTTCTTTCCACGTGGATTGTGGTGATGAAGGTGCAATGCAACGTTGGTTATTTACTGAGAATGATACTAATGAGGAGGCAATATTTGCTAGAAAAAGTAAGAATGCCTATACCAAGGATGCTTTTCATCGTTACCTTATTCAGCAGGAGAAAGAGGTCGTCAATCCTGAGCAGAAAGGGACCAAGGCGGCTCCGGTTTTTAAGTTTGTGATTCCTGCTGGCGAGTCTGTTTCTATCCGCTGCCGTCTGCACCGTGTCAAAGAGGATAATGGTTTCCAGGCATTTGAAGAGTTTGAGGAGACTCTGGCCGCTCGTGTCGCGGAAGCGGATCAGTTTTATGAAGAAAAAATACCTAAGCACCTACCCGTAGAGGAGAAGCTCATTTGTCGGCAGTCCTATGCCGGCTTGCTCTGGACCAAGCAGTTTTACCACTTTGTGGTCAAGGACTGGCTGCACCATAGCCCAGATGGCTCGCCACTCCCTAAGGGAAGGCTAGAGGGGCGGAACCATGATTGGGAGCATATTTACGCTCAAGACGTCTTATCGATGCCGGATAAATGGGAGTATCCGTGGTTTGCCGCCTGGGACTCAGCGTTTCATATGATTTCATTTGCCACGATCGATCCTGATTTTGCAAAGGATCAGCTGCTACTGCTGACACGCGGGTATTACATGCACGCCAATGGTCAGCTTCCTGCCTATGAGTGGAATTTTTCAGACGTGAATCCACCAGTCCACGCTTGGGCAGTATGGAGGGTCTATAAAATGGGCGCGCCACGTGGCCAGCGCGACAAATTATTCTTAGAAAAAGCGTTCCAGAAGCTGCTGATAAACTTCACCTGGTGGGTCAACCATAAGGACAGCGAGGGTCGTCACGTCTTTGGTGGCGGTTTCCTTGGCTTGGATAATATCGGGGTTTTTGATCGCTCACATGCGCTACCTGATGGTTCTACCTTGAACCAAGCAGACGGCACTGCGTGGATGGCAAGTTACTGCCTCACCATGCTCTCGATGGCACTTGAACTCGCTCCTAATAACCCAGCTTACAATGATATTTCGCATAAGTTCTTTGAGCACTTTGTGAATATCACTGATGCGATCAATAGCATTGGTGGCACTGGGCTCTGGGATGAAACGGATGGGTTTTACTATGATCAATTGATGATTAACCATGATGAGCCGATTCTTCTGAAGACTCGTTCTTTGGTTGGGTTATTACCACTCTTTGCGACGATGACGCTAGAGGATGAGGTCATAAATAAAATACCTGGGTTCAGGGAGCGTATGGATTGGTTCCTGAAAAGCAGACCGGATCTGCAAAAATACATTTCCAGCCGCACCCCAGTAAATCGAGAAATGGGAGGACTTACCTTGCTCTCCGTAGCATCTGAGGATCAGCTGCGTAGAACGCTAGAAAGGATGCTTGACCCTGATGAATTCCTTTCCACATTTGGTATCCGTTCTCTCAGTAAAGCGCATGAAAAGGAGCCGTTTGTTTTCACCTATGGAGGAGTCACCAATGAGGTTAGCTATACCCCGGCGGAGTCAGAGACTGATATGTTTGGTGGTAACTCTAACTGGCGAGGACCTATCTGGTTCCCTACAAATTATCTTCTTATTGAGGCTCTAGAACGTTACCATTTCTACTATGGAGATTCTTTTACCGTGGAGTATCCGCAAGGTTCAGGGAAGCAGTGTAATTTGCGTGAAGTTGCGCACGATATCTGTGCCCGATTAGTGAAGCTCTTCACGCCAGACGAAAATGGTCGTCGTCCATGCTTCGGTGATGCCACCCGCTATGCGGAGAAAGAGCACTGGAATAATCTGGTTCTGTATCATGAGTATTTCAATGCCGAGACAGGAGAAGGACTTGGAGCCTCTCACCAGACAGGCTGGACCTCACTGATCACTCACCTTATTCATAAGCGTGATTTAGAGAACGATGAGTCGCTTGGATCCGCTGGAAGTTTGCAGGTAGGAGAGTAGTGATCGGTGATCGGTAGGGTTTGTCTCGCCGAGCAAGCCGCACAGTGCGGCCAGCGCGTGTTCAGCAGCACCAAGCACTTATCTTGCACGAAATTCTGCCAAATGGTTTGAAATCCTGTTAATCCGACCAAAAAGTCCACCAACCCGAGTAAGGAATAGTGAATGTCAGAAGCTTAAGTATGAAAAGACCTCAAGATCGTTAATGTCAGAAGCTTAAGTATGAAAAGACCTCAAGATCGTTAAATTAAATGAATCTAGCCAGACTCCATTCAGATATTTACAACTAACCAAATCAAAGACATAAGCCTACGGAAAACCTCTATTTACGGAAAACCTCTATTTGTCTGTCTATTTATTCCTTAAACTTGACATACCTTCTCATGGAAGGGCTTTGGGGTGTGGAGTGTCGGCGCGGAGCAGATACGATTTAGCTATGCTCATAGAACACCTCTATATGATACAAGGATCTATCTATATACTTTCTTCTTCATATTTGTCTGTCTTCATACTTGTCTGTCTTCATACTTGTCTGTCTTCATGCTTTTTTCGATACGCGACTTAAAGCGGCTTTTCTGGGCGGCTAAAAGGAGAAAGTTGCTTTATTTCTTAGCTTAGTAAATGCCTCCACGAGATCCAACAGCCTCGATGCTGATCAATAACAGCTGCTCTTCGAGCGGTGCTTCTGAATCTTCATTGAGTGAGAATATCGCGCGATAACTGCCTATGCGCAGTCTGTAATGTCCAGCCCACTCGGCTTTCATTACTTTGACGTTCTGATGGCTTGATGGGCTTTTGAGTTATGCCATTTCATCAATAGAGCTGATGATTTGGGCAACTCTGTTTTTTGCAATACGGCGCAAAGAACGCCTTGCTGCACGGGCGTAAATGACTTTGTGCATAAGGGTTTAGGATATGCCGAATTCTTTTTTGATTTCTTCTGAGCTGATAAATTGATCACGCTTTCCTGCTGCCCAATCTGCTTGAGATTGTTTAATGGATTGCTTTTCGTCTTCTGTTAGATCTAGTCCGTGTTCTTCGATGAAGTCAATAAATTGATCGTAAGGAATAACTACTTCTAAAGGGCTTCCCCTTCGGTCAAAGCGTGTGTTTTTTTTGATGATAGTTTCTGCGTTCATGTTCATAGATTAACAGTGTTTTTCTGGTTTGTCTTGCTTGTTTTTCGCGGAAGGATGCGTGGTGTTGTAAATTTGCT
>CAWVXI010000007.1:0-104529 GCA_963934155.1 uncultured Verrucomicrobiales bacterium
ATATAAATTTAATTACACATTAATTCCACCCCCTTACACATTAATTCCACCCCCTCTATCCCCCGCACCCCCCTTTCTCCCAATATCCGATCTCTCCAACAACGTCCTCAGGGACACCCCGCAAAAAGGAAATTCCTAGCAATATAATAAACCAATGAAAAAGACAACAAATACCATATTAACTCTCGCCGCGCTCACCGTGGCTGTCTTCACCGGCTCCGCTAGTGCTGCGATATCCTACGTAGGCGGGCAGTCCAACTTTGAAGCGCATACGAACGACCCGACGGACGGTTGGCGAAACACAACGACCGCCAAGCCTTTGGACGGCGACGGCGACAATATCCTCGGCACGGACGGCTATGATCTTTCAGGAAGTAGCGCTCCATTGCTTCTGCCCTCTTATGTTTTCTCCTCCACAATTAGCGGCGGTCACAACCAAACGAGAGGATCTGTCGATGATCCCTCGGATCCAACGGGTGCCGATATCGCAGGAGGCTGGTCGGGAGGGAATAGTGCCAGTGGGACTTTTGGAACCTTCGTTTTCCAGGGAGGCACCTTGGCCACGGAAACCTTGCGTCTTGGCGTCCTTTACGACTCCGATTGGAGCCTTGCTTGGGGCACTCAGACTTTTACGCTGACAAAGACTGCTGGCGTTGGAACCGATTCCGTTACATCACCGACCCTGACACTCGGAGGTGATGGTGTAGACGTCGCTTTCTTTGATATTACCGGCATTCAAGGTGGGGACACCTTTGTCTTGAGCTACACAGATGTATCTATTGGCTGGGCACATATCGGCGGTGTGACCTTCGACACCGTCGTAGTCCCAGAGCCCTCCACCACCGCCCTCCTCGGCCTTGCTGGACTCGCACTGATCCTTCGTCGCCGTAAGTAATCCGGCCTCCAAAGCATGAAGACTATAAAATATGAAGAAGGTATATAGATAGATCCTTGTATCATATAGAGGTGTTCTATGAGCACAGCTAAATCCTATCAGCTCCACGCCCAAAATAACGTGCCGATCGGGTCTGGCCCTCTATATAGCTCCAGTGATGTCGATGGTGACGGGGACGAAGACATCATCAACTGCAATGCGGACTGGAACACCTACGAAAAGGACGAACATCTCGTGTGGTACGAGAATCCGGGCAGCGATTCTGCTGCGCAGAAGGCGGAATGGAAGCGACACGTCATCTACGAAGGAAGCGAGTTTTACTCAAAACCTAGTGTTGCAGTGGGCGACTTGGATGGTGACGGCCTGGTAGACATATGTGTTCCCACGACGGATGAGATCTTCTATTTCAGGAAAACAGGTCTCAACCCGGTGAAGTGGGATAAGATCACTATACCGAAAGACGAGAAGGCGCGTTGGCGGCAGAGACCTCTGGAGATGGTCGACCTGAATGCCGATGGTAAGATGGACTTGGTAGGGATGCTGATACACGGCAACAACAAACCCCGCATCGGCCCCCTGCCCCCGAACAAGGCCGCTGTTTACCTGATGACCTATGCCGGGAAGCAGCCTGCCGCCGATAACTGGTCCACCCATGTGATCAAATGGGGTGACGTTACCACCATGCGTGGAAAGACCTACCGAGGCGAGAAATGGGACCACTGCCGTTTCGCCGATGTCGATCGAGACGGCGACCTGGACATCGTCGCCAACTGCGAAGAGCACTACGACAATAAAAAGAACACGATAATCGGCGTAGTATGGTTTGAGAATCCGGGAAACAAGAGCGTGGAGTCAGGCAAGAAATAGTTGGAAACGATTTTTTTACATGTGGGGTAAAATAAAAACAGGTAAAATAAAGAGACATAAAATAAAGAGACAGACAAATGATGGATGAAATAAGAACAACCGCAGCCAAAAAAAACGCCCCTTTGATAAAGCGGCTCGGGAAAACTGCTTCCACGAGCACCAAATATGACAACGAAACGACGGTGAGAAAGCTCTTTTTGCACCTGATAAAAGACTCGAATACTTAAATAACTAATTCAGAAATTATCATTTGTCTAATCAAGAGAAACTCTATTTTACCGAATAGAGATTGTCACTTACCGTGGCTTGATGATATCTCACTATTGTAGCACACCGTCCATTCATGAAACTATTCACTAAGTTATCAACCCACTTTCTGCTCCTCTCCGATCACTCCAACAACATCCACAGGGACACCACTCAAAAGCAAATTCCTAGCGATCATTGATAAGCATCAACTGAAGAGCTCCGTATAGCTAGCCGGCACCTGCTTGAAATTACCGTCATTATCCTTCGCCCAATCAAGTATCCGACTGAAAAAGTGTGCGGCTTCCAGGATTTTTTCGCCTTCCATCCATACTGGGAAAATCCGCACTTCAAAGGTGTGCTTTCCTGCAGGGGCGTGGATCACGTTGAAGAGGTTGAAATCACAAAATTTAATCAGCTTCACATCACGGAGCTTTTCCTTTGCCTCTTCCCAGCTCAGTTGGGCAAAGCCCGGAGCAGAAATCACATCGAAAATCTCGATAGGCCAGCGCCCCAAGCGCACACAGCGCGGGTTTGTCTCGAAATGATTCTTGATCGCATCCGAGTGCACTCCCAGATAGCGAACCAAATTACCAAACGTCGCCGCTGAGCACAACGGCTCCGCATCAAAATGAAGATGGATCGCCCCTTCTGCTGGGATGGTAAATCCAAGCTCCCGTGCTGGCTCTAACAGGGATTCAATCTCTTCAAGATGATTTTCAGAAATAGGCGCGGATACCAGCTCGCACGGCCTTTCCCGCTCTCCAGGAAGCGGAGCACCTAGAACGATAGGCGTCCCCAATTCATCGGCCACTCGCATCATACCTCCCTGCCCTTTCTGTGGGACAGAGCCAAACAACGCCGCCAATGGATCAAGAACTGTATCCAGAGGCTCAACCGCATCCGAGTGACGCATAGTCAGCCGGAGAAACCGGGCATCATCGCTCACGATACGGTACCACCCCGGAAGAGGTGCCTGTTTTTGGTTGAGATCCGCCTGTAAGGTCAGATCATCCACACACTGGGCCAAGGTATTCCCAGCATCGTCCTCGACTGCAAAGCCTAAGGTGAGGTTGTCAAAAACCGGTGTCCCCGGGACTTTGCTTGGCTCACCCTGTGGATGGAAAAAACGGCGCACTTTTCCTCCCTTTCGGAGCGCGATGGCATTGGCAAGATCCTCTCGGCTTTTCCCAGCAGGTGCCAACAACTCAATCTCCACTCCCAGCTTACCTAGAGTGGTCATAGAACAGCCTTTCAAGGCAGTTTCAGGCATTGTGAATTTTATCTAGCAGCTGCCAGAGCGGAGCGATTCCAGTCGTCATGTCCCTGAATCAAGTTCCGGGCGAGCTTCATTTTCCCGAGAGCCACATCACCACCCCAGTATGCGCCAACGATTTCAGCATCCCCAAAGGAATAACCTCCATCAATATAGAGCACCGGCCAATTGGAGAAATCTCCCCTCGTTGCATATGATCTGGCGGGATTGATGTTAGCACGACCTTGTTGTGTTCCGAAATTGAGCATCTTGCGACCCATGCGAAGCTTTGCATCGGACGGAGAGGACTCACCCCAGTATTTCGCGAGGACTTTAGCATCGATGTAGTTGTAGCCGTTTGCGGAGTATTTGTTATACGCCTGCTGATCAGAAAATTGAACCTGTCCAACACGCGTGCTCGGAGGCGGCGAGAAAGCACCACCCATCTGTGAGCCTGGGTTATTGCTGATGTATGAAGGATCTACGCAGCTAAGCAGCGTCAAGGAGAGAGCTGAGGTAGTGACGACTGAAGCAATCCGCTGTGCACAGTCCGAACTTGATGAAGTATTTTTTTTATTCACATATTACAGTAATCAGACCGGCTACAACCTGGCAAGATTTAAATCAACAAAAGCAGTCGCGCGCATTGAGCCAAATAGAATGACACCAGATGAAAACACTATCTGGAATCATGAGCAATCAAAGCAAACAAGAGTATTTGGAAAGCGCACGTGCACGTTATTCAAGCCGAAATCGCCAAGGTAAAGGCAAAATGATCAGCGAAATTAGCGACACCTTTGGCTGGACGAGAAAGCACACAATTAAGGCTCTCAACGGGAAAGCGAATTTCGGCAAAAAAGCTAAAAAAAGAGGGCGTAAAGCCACCTATGGAAATGCCGAACAAACAGTTCTCATCGACATCTGGAAATCTAGCGAACAGCCGTGCGGAATTCTGCTCAAAGAAACCATTCCATTATGGCTCGACAGCTACCAATCTAATAACGGAAAACTAAGCGCAGAAACCCTCTCTAAAGTCGTCAGTTGTAGCCCAAGACAACTCGACCGGATCACCAAACCTCACAAGCTAGAATCTAACAGATATGGTCGAAAGACAGGACGCACAAGTCATCGCCTCAAGACCTTGATTCCAGTCCAATGTGGACCACAAGAAGTGGATCGTCCAGGTTGGTTTGAAGCCGATACCGTCTCCCACGGAGGCGGCAGCAGCACTGGAGCATTCATGTGGAGTCTAACTCTAACGGACCTTCATACAGGCTGGACAGAGCTCTATGGGCTTTGGGGCAATAGTGGCAGCGAAGTCTGTATGGGCTAAGGAAAATAGAGGCAAGAATGCCCATGACGATGCTGGGTGTTGACTGCGATAATGGCAGCGAATTTCTAAATGAAACTCTCGAAAAATATCTTTTAAGCAAAACTAGAAACGTAAAATGGACACGTTCTCGACCCTACAAGAAAAACGATCAAGCCCACGTAGAACAAAAAAACTTCACTCACGTAAGACAACTTTTAGGCTACGGGCGCTACGATAAAATTGAGCTGGTTGAAAAAGTAAATGACCTCTACGAGAGCGCCTAGCTACCACTTCGTAATTACTTCACCCCAGCCATGAAGCTCGTTGAAAAAACACGCATTGGCAGCAAAGTCAAAAAAGTCTATGACAAGCCAAAAACCCCCTGTGACAGGCTTTTAAACTGCGATAAAGTGAGTGATAAAACGAAAGAAAAATTAAGAAAAACAAGAGCAAGTTTAGACCCCTATAAATTAGCAAAAATGATCGAAATAAAACTCAAATCGATCTATGAAATAATCAATGAAATAGAAGAGCAAAGAGCAGAAGAAAACGAGTGGATAAAAGAGCAGACAGGGAAGTTCCAAGAGGGCGGCGCGACCGTTTTTAAGGAGGGCTCTGCGCCTCCAGTCGCTATCGCTCCTTCCGGCTCCGATCCCTCCTCAAAAACGGAAAAACTTGCCAAAACCCGCTAAAACAACCTACAATATAACCGAACCTAGGGTGTCATGAATTATGGCACAACGACCCACACCCTTCGGTGTCATTTATAAATGGCTCAACAGGGGTTGTAGGTTATAGATTACTACTTATAAAATGTCATTGATGTTATATTATATAAGTTACCTTATAAAAAACGGATAACTAATCATAAGACACAATTCCAGTGATAATGCGGAAGCAATATACAGCGAATTTAAAATCACAAGTAATTGAACATTAATTCTTAGTAATCCCTATCAAGAACCTCGATGAAGAATATGGAGTCAGCCAATATTTCATCTACTCATCACACTACAAAAGAAAGTCGAAGGCGTAAGCGTCGATTGATAAGGGCATGAACGCGCTCGAAACTTGCGTTGCAGATGGCCCCCCAAAGTAACGATTCAGGTCATCAAGAAAGCTTAAGCATCTTTCCCCCGCAACCCCCTTTCTCCCCTCTCCAATCTCTCCGACAACGTCCTCAGGGACAGCACCCAAAAAGCAAATTCCTAGCAATGACTCTGGTTACCTCGCCATTCACGGAGGAGGGGAGGGTAAGAAAACCTGGACTGGGATTACCTTTCAGGTCGCTGACGTGGTGGCGGGAGCTACCTAGATCATCGCAAATGGAGGAAAGTGCGAGCGCGAACCTCAACCAGAAGATGGTGAACCTCCTCACTTAGCGATGCGCGAGGACACAAATGGGAACCAAATCATGCTCTCACGTGCGAGAAGTTGATTTTAGATACTCGAGGCGAAATTTCGAGTTGATTTTAAGTGATGTTCCTATTAAAAAGATACCGTGAAATCTCTTACAGACTATAAAATTAAAATTCGTCTCAGCTTATTGGCTTTCATTGCTTCGCTAAATATCAGCTCGGCTGTTCAAACACGGGTGCAGTTGGAAACAAATTACGGGGACCTCTATCTCACGCTTTATGATGATGATGCGCCGCTTACGGTGGCTAACTTTCTTAGCTATATAACTTCTGACGCGTTCGATGATACATTTTTTCACCGTTCTGTCCCAAGTTTTGTGCTGCAAGGCGGAGGTTTCGAGATAAATAGTGGGACGATAAGTTCTGTAGTGACAACGGGTACTGTAGATAATGAATTTGGAATATCAAACACTAGAGGAACAATCGCGATGGCGCAGTCAGGTAGTGATCCTGACTCTGCCACATCTGGGTGGTTTATTAATCTAGTTGATAATGACGGTACCACAGCAAACAATCTAGATACCCTAAATGGTGGGTTTACGGTTTTCGGTTTCATTGAGAATATGAGCTTGGTAGATCTGATTATGGCTGAGACGTTCGTTGCTGATATAACAAACCTTATATCTGGTCCGTTTGAAGAGGTTCCGTTAGATAATAGTGTGCTTGATGATTCTGAAGTAGGCCCGGGCGACTTTGTGATCATTCAGAATGCGTCAGTGATACCTGAGCCTAGCTCTTCTGCACTCTTGTTATTAGGTGTTGGGAGTTGTCTATTGATTCGCAGACGTAAGTAATCTAAGGCTTTTCGAAGATCATCAAATGTTGCCAGGGGAGGAACGTATCTGTGCGGACGTGTTTGAGCCCCACTGCCTTCATTTCTTTGATGGCTTGCGCCTCGGTCATTTTATGAAGCTGCTTGAGGAAAACTGGCAGGATCTAGCCCCTAAAGTGAAAGGAAAAATGATGAACTCCGTTCTTAAACGATGGAATGAGAGGACTAAATGATACAGTCGATCCCCTTTCTCCCCCTTTCTCCCCCTTTCTCCCCCTTATCCGATTTCCCCAACAACGTCCTCAGGGACACCATCCAAAACGCAAATTTCTACCCATTGATCAAACTGCTATGAAAATTTATTTGCCACATGCCCCCTTGCATTCTCCTTCCTTACGGGGTCTCCTAAAGCATCGATGCAAACGTGGATTCGCCCTGATTGCAACCATCTCGATCATGGTGCTACTGGTGATGATCGCGCTGGCGATGCTGAGCCTGAGCACCAACGAGGTGCGGGCCAGCCAGAATGGCCGGGCGATGGCGGAGGCCCGGGCGAATGCACGGATGGCTCTTACGATAGCCATCGGCAAGCTGCAGCTTCACGCAGGTTCCGATATGAGGATCACCGCTCCGGCTGATATCATTGACGAGAATATGCCCATGCTCACCGGGGTGTGGCGCAGCTGGGAAGGAACGAACCACACGCTGACAGGATCCATGACCGGTCGCCCGACGGTGCCGGACTACGCCTCTAAAAAAATATCGGAGGCATCTGGCGGGCGGCTCATTTCATGGTTGGTTTCCGGGGCGACTCCAGAAGTAGGATTGGACCAGCTAAATACGTTGGTCAGTAAAACAGCTACACCTGGTTCGGTGGCGCTTGTGGGCGAGGGCAGCCTTGCACAGGACGATGACCGGCAGGTTCATGTGCCGCTGCAAACAGTGACAGGCAGTGGGAAATACGCTTGGTGGGTGAGTCCTGAAAACCAGAAAGCCCGTCTTCCGATACCCCAAGATCCGGAAAACGATACCGTCGCGGACTGGTCGACTCTAGTCAGCAACCATTCCGTGAGTGATCCGGGGGTCTTCGGTCTAGAGTCTTTTCTGGACGATGCGTCACCAGCCGAGAAGACCTACACACTTGGCACGGCCGATATTTACACTGACGCCAATGCCGATATTAGACCGGGCAAGTCCTTTCACGACCTCTCGCCCAGCTCCATTGGATTGCTAACTAACGTGGCGACCGGTGGCTGGCGCAAGGATCTCTCCCTGCTCACGGAGAGGTGGGATGAGCAAGCGGAAGATGAACTTGAGCTTTTCCAGCTCTTGCCTGATGAAAGCCTGAAATTTAATAGACCAACTCAAGCGAATATGACGACTGGCAGCTCCGCGTCCCACAGCGTGCCTCACAGCATGCCCTACCACTGGGCTGAGTATCTGAATGCTCCGGGCAAGCCGGCCACATTTGCACCGGGTGCGATCGGCAGCTGGACCACTCTTGTGAATTGGGCTACCATATACAAGAAAATGAGTCCGTCACCTAGTGCTCTGAGCCTTAGTACCACTTCTTATAACTCTAGAGACTATTACCACAGGCTTCATGATATAGCAGTTTTCGAGAAAATTGCGAGACTTCAATTTATTGCCTCCCACTACGCTATTCCTGGTAAAGTTGATCCCAATAAACTTATACCCTGTATTCTTTATACTCCGGTGATCACCATGTGGAATCCCTATAATGTCGAAATCACCGAGAATCGCAGACCCTATTTCAGGATAGATAATTCACTGCCATTGGCTCTGCAATATAACATCGCGGGACAGGCATACCCGCAAGTGGCTGTTCATAAATCAAGAACGTATGATAACACCATCACGGACACTTGGACCATGATCTTTAGATTTCCCGACAACTTCACACTCAAGCCGGGTGAAACTAAGGTATTCAGCCCCCAAGCCAATAAAATTGTGGATATGAGGCCGTCTACTTTTAATCGCCACAATCCGTCCATCGATATGAAGCCGAACTATCGAACTGGAGGCGGATTTTATGTAGCCCTTAACCAGATACTTGACCCAAAGACTCTAAGAAGTGGCCAGGCACATGATCCCAACAAAATAGAATTGGCCGGCGGGACGATGATCAAGGTGGAGAAAGCCAGTTTCGATACCGGGAGTCACTCCTTGTGCGGTGTCTACGGGCAATGGGTTGCCGGTGGTGGTAGTGAATGGCTTGAGACACGATATCAACAGCCTGAAGCGAACAGTATGTACCCTCCTCTAACTGATTTGGCGGCGGTCTCACTGGCCGAGTGCCGTGAGAACCCGAAGCCCTTCCTGTCCATCGTCTTAGGCGCGCGCAATGCCAGCCACACTCACCAGGCCACCAAGGGTTTCGTCCAAGCAAGTCCCCTTACGGATGCCATTCAGCCCGGTAATGCCGCTGATCATTCCATATCACTCCCGCTTCAGTTGTAGATTCATTTTTAACCATGGAAATCAGGTTATATGGGCTTGACTGAAGGGAGAGTGAACTGCGAGAATTCCACTGAAAATGGCGTGTGGGTCTAGACTACCTTCAACAACAAAGATCAACAATTTACCCCTCATCGCTGTCGCTCATCTTTCCATCATATGGGCACTTCTTGTTGCAGTTGAAGACAACCATAACCACCAAGTCAAAACTTTGCTGATCTATGAGGTCCGCTGTCACCTCACTCAAATAAATTCCTAGCAATCAATAGAATGAATCCGTATATATTCCTACTCTTTTTCGTATCCGGAGCATGCGGCCTGATTTATCAGGTGGTTTGGACGCGGATGATGACGCATGTCTTTGGTTCGACAGTTCTGGCCGTGAGCACCGTTTTGGCGGCTTTTATGGCGGGTCTGGCTTTGGGCAGCTATTATTTGGGTAAGCGGAGCCATGTTTCCACGGAGCCCATGAAGCGCTATGCGATGTATGAGTTTGGCATTGGTGGCGGAGCCCTGGTTGTTCTCATTCTGCTAGACCACATTACCCCGCTGAGCATCTGGATGACGGATTTGCTGGGATCATCGCCTCACCTCTTTCATAGCTTACGATTCATCGTAGTCTTTCTGCTCATTCTGATACCCACCACACTGATGGGGGCAACCTTGCCGATCCTAAGCCAGTTGATTCTGACTCGTCCTAACTCCGTGGGACGTGGCCTGAGCTCTCTGTATGCAACCAATACAGTTGGTGCTGTGGCTGGCTGTCTTTTGGCGGGGTTCTTTCTGATCGGAAGCATAGGCATTCATAACTCCATTTATGTCGCGGCCTCTCTGAATATTTGTGTCGGCGTTGCCTCCTGGCTGCTTGCCTCACGGCAGAAATTTAAACTGCCCGAGAACAAGGAACCAGCCAGTAAGCCAATCAATACCAAAAGGGATCAGACCGGGGAGCGATTGCCACAACGTTTGAGGCTTCTTTTGCTCTGGGGGTTCGCTTTTTCCGGTCTAACCGCATTTGCCTATGAGGTGTTATGGACACGCTCGCTAATATTCTTCATGGGCAATTCCACCTATGCCTTCACTGTTATGCTGACCACGTTTCTGGTCGGTATCGCCCTTGGAGGTTATGTGGTTCGTTTTTTTGTAGATCGCTTAAAGGATCCCATACGTTTCTTCGCCTGGGTCCAGCTGGCCATAGGAGTTTCTGCGGTATCTGCCATGCCGCTTCTGGACGTTTGTGTGAGTCTTGCTGTAGAGCAGGAGTGGATTGGCATAGCGAATGCCGGATGGGGTTCCGTTATGGTCATAAGGTTCGCTGCCTCATTTGTGGTTATGTTGATTCCTGCCCTTTTGATCGGCATGACTTTTCCTCTAGTAGGAAAGATCCTGGTCCGGAACTTGGATCGTTCTGGAGAGGAAGTCGGCAAGATCTATGCCATTAATACATTAGGCAATATCGTCGGTGCACTCTTACCAGCTTTCCTGCTCATCCCTTTGCTGGGCATCCATAAAAGCATTATGGTCATGGCGGTGGTCAACGTCGGTATTGGCTTATTGATTCTTGCTTATAGAAAATCCAACGGTTCCCCATTGCGGCACTTGGCACCGGTGGCCCTGGTCGTTCTTGTTTTGCTTGCAGTAGGTATTCCAAAGTCACCCCAATTCCCTTCCAATACGCAGGAAACGGGAGACAGAGTTCTTTATTATAAGGAAGGTATTGCGGCTACGACCAAAGTTTTCCAAAAGCCCTCAAGCGGGTACAAACATATCTCTGTGGATGGGATTCAGATTGGGGGTTCTGATCCGGGTCTGGATTATAAGCAGCAGTGGTTGGCTCATCTCCCGAAGCTTCTGCTGAATGAGTATAAAACCGAGATGTCGGTTGGCTTGGGCTCAGGAATTCTTGTAGGCGAAAGCGCCCGGCATGAGGGATTGGAGAAAATCATCTGTCTGGAAATAGCTCCCAGTGTGGTGGAAGGTGCTGCCTATTTTAAGGAAGAAAACTATGGCGTGCTTGAGTCACCCAAGGTTGAAATCGTGGTTAACGATGCCGTGAACTACCTGCTCACCAGCCAAAATAAATACGACATCATCTCTACCGACGGAAAAACCAAGCCGGAATATGGGGTTAACGGAGTCTTCTTCTCTGAGGAATATTATGCCTTGATGCGGGATCACCTCGCGCCGGGTGGAGTCGCCATTCAATGGGTCCCTATCCATTACCCGCCAGAGATTTTTAAGACCGTGCTTAACACGTTTTGTCAGACCTTTCCACATGCCTTGGTCTTTTATGCAGAAAAAAATTGTTTTTTAGTGGGATCTAATGAGCCGGTTACTCTGGATCCGGGAGCGATAGATCAGAAATTATCCGACCCGCGTCAGCCCTATGACGGGTTACGCAAATTCGGCATCAGTTCTGCGGCTTCGCTTATAGCACAGCTGGTTGGCGACGAGGATGCCATCAGGGATCTTTCGGCTTCAGGCCACGAACTTTCGATAAACAGCATGGAGAAGCCCATTATCGAATTCTACGACTTGGCGGCTTATCAAGCCCCTGTGATTAAGACCCAGCAGGAAAATCTAGAATTCTTAATTTCCATACGTGGGCAAGGGAAGATTAAGCAAATCCTAAGCCAGATGCCTGACCGTGTGAAGGTCGCTCACGAGGCAGAAGGTTTGTATCTTCTCGGGCAGCGGCTCGTGCTTGCCGAGACCAAACGAGCCGAATTAGAAAACTACTTCGACAAGGCACTGGATCTTGATCCGGATAATCAGCACCTCCGACATCACATCTACCCACACTATTTAAAGACCGGTAAGACCCTTATGGAGCATGAGAATTGGAAAAGAGCGGAAATTTATCTCAGCAAATCAGTGGAAACATGGCCTAACGATGCCGATGCTCACTACCAATTAGGATTCGCTTACATGGTACTAGGGCGCGGACGGGAAGCGCTAAGAGAATATGAGACCTCACTCCGGCTAGACCCAAAGGGGCTTACACACAGACACAGCTTAGCTGATACTTACCTCATTAGTAAAATGAATGAGGATGCAATCAGGCACTTCAAGATCATTCTTCAAAACCACCCCAAGGATATCCAAGCATTGCGGGGTATGGGTGAGGCTCTCATTCAACAAAAAAACTTTCAAGAGGCTTTGATCTACTGCCAAAAGGCTTATGTAATTTCTCCCAATACACCTGAGGTGATCGATTCTTACGCATGGGCTGCCTACTTGAGTGGTAATATCGATTTGGCGCGGAAAATCGTTTCCCAAAAAGGAACTTATCCAAAGGGTGTCGAATACATGAAAAGACGGCGTAAAATGATACTCCAGCAGTAGGCGGGCGATGAGGTTCGAGGATACGCTCAATATTTTGCACCTGCCGCGGATCACTTTTACCTGAGCCACGAAGTGCTCTGGGACGATTGGTTTTCTTATCGATCGCTCTCCAGAATAGTAAACCCATGCTCTAGTCTTTGGCTTTTGCTATGGAAAGAGCTGTTCTACTTCCTTTAAAGGGACAAAAAAGCGAAGAGCGTGAGCCCTTCGCTTTTTGAAATGTAGTTAATCGTTTTACTTAGACTCAAATATATTTAGAAGGTCTGTCCCGAATGGCACTCACTTAAGCAGATTTTCTGTAGTTATTTCGGTGATGGATTTCTGTAAATTTGTGTCTTGGCTGGGTTAGTAATTGAGACTTCTTAGGGCGGCGTTTCCTCGCTCGCGGCTCATGTCTACCTTTCCTTATTATAAGAGTTTCTGAGGCAAGGTGAACTAGTAGTTTTTCATGCAGCTCTTCGCGTTTATAGCGATGTTTATGATGGCCATTATAGCTACCACTTTGACTCAATATTTGATCAACACAGCTCTTAAAGCTTGTTTGGAAATTTCCCACTAAATGGTCACGCCTTGCCTCTTGGATAAGTGCGTAAATCATGTTGTAATTGAGCTGTAGGACGCGGATGGTTTTTTCTGCTATTTCTGGTATCTTACCTCGGATGAATTCCATGCCGAGTATCGTCTTGATATCTCTAAATTTCAGCTCAATGTGCCATCTTTCATAGTAACGACTACAAAGCTCGTCATAGGTAGCGGAAAGATCATGCTGGGTATGTGCTGAGGTAGATAGTGTTTCCCAGCCTCCGTGGCTAAGATTCACTACACCGCAGACTCCCATCACAGGAAATCCACAGCCTTTTTTATGCTGGTTAGGCTGGGGATAAGCTAGTTGATTTTCGTCAGTATCCATGAGCTGCATGGATCTTCCATCAATGGCTTTAAGTTGAAGACCTTGCCAGCGATCTCTTGTTAGAATAGAGGAGTCTAACTACTCAAGAACATGATCATTGGCTAGTTCTAAGAGATTGTTAGGGAGTCTTTTTCGAGCTTTGCAGTAGGCATCTGTTATAGGAGAAGGAGGCTCTAGACCTAAGTGTTCTCTCCATGCTTGAACTTTTGTTACTGCTTTGTGACAGCTAGCATTAGCTTCTAAGATTTGAGAGAACCATGCCCAAAGGGTGGTCGGGGAGTCATAGATAAGTTTACGCTCATCGTTACTCCATTGATTAATTTTTGAGAGAGGGAGAATATCTTCAAAAAGCATGGATAAACCTGAGATGGTGGTGGAGCCGAGATCATGCAATGAATCTTTGAAAATAGCTTGAGTTGATCGCTTAGGTCTGCCAAAAAGGTTGGGGGAAAAGCCTGTCAGAAATGGTTCTTTTTTGTTCACATATTAAACAACCATAGACAGGCTTTTTCTAACAGTATATTCTAACAGAAAATTAGCGATAAATGCCCTTAAGTGAGCGCCATTCGGGACAGACCCTTTTTTATTTTTTAATAGAAATCTCTCCGTTCTCTCTCGCCCTCTCCAATAACTTCCTCAGGGACACCACCCAAAAAGCAAATTTCTAGCAATAAAACTGCGTCCACGAGCACCAAATAGGACAACGAACTGGCTGTGCGGAGGCACTTTTCGCCCCCAAAAGTGCCTTCTCATTAAATAGTTTCCACTTTTTTAGCTTTTCTCCTTGCCAGATCACTGCAAGTTCATCATTATATATTATATATTATATATTATATATTAACTCCATAATACATTAATTCCACCCCCTCTTTCCCCAGCAACCCCTTTTCTCCCACTATCCGATCTCTCCAACAACGTCCTCAGGGACACCACCCAGAAAGCAAATTCCTAGCAATAAAAAAACCAACAATATGAAAAAAACCAACAATATGAAAATAACCAACAATATGAAGACTAAACTAATCACATCTTTCGCGGCGGCAATGGCAGCGTTCGTTATCTCGGCCAATGCGGCAGTCATCAGTGTCAATATAGGCAACAGCAGCGCAAACAACAACATCAGCGCAACAGATACAGCTGGTGTCGTGGCTGTGAATAATTGGAATAATAAACTTGGCAGTTTTGGAGCGGCGGCAGTTACCGATGATAGCGGCACACTTCTAGCGACCACCGTATCAGTAAACACTCAGTGGTCCGGCGGTCTTAGTGCTGCTGCTGCGACACCGAACCATGCCCTGATGGGTAGCGGAACGGATTCAGGTGGTGGTGATATGTCGGCAACAGTTACGGGTATCACGTTTGATCTATATGACGTATATGTCTATTTCAAGAACTCTGGTGATCGTTACGGTGACTACTCTGTGACTCCTAGCGGAACCGGAGCAGCAGGGGGAGGTCTATTACGTGGCTATAACATCCCATACGCTGGCACATTTATTGAGGAAACGACTGGAGCCGATCCTGGAACGGGTAACTACATGGTGTTCAGAAACGTGTCGGGTGCAAACTTACTGATCAATTCTTCTCCTGAAAACCCAAGCGTAGCTCGCGCGCCCCTCACTGGATTTCAGATTGTGGCAGTTCCCGAGCCTTCGTCCACTGCCCTACTCGGCCTTGGAGGACTTGCACTCATCCTCCGCCGCCGAAAGTAATCCCTACTTCATTAGTCATTAAATCATTTCACCCACTTCCCATCATTGGGGAGTGGGTTTTTTATAGTGAATTTCTAGCATGCATGGAATTTGGTTTGATAATAGACACCGATGGGGGCTACTCTATCTAGTAAACTCATTCATTTCGCTTGCTCCCCGGTGAAAACCATGTCTGCCCTCCGAGTTCCGCTAATCAAGTGATCTGCCCAAAGAACAACATGCCTACACGTATGCAATTGCCATTTTTCCTTGTCATGACCGTTGGTCTTTCTCTCACGGCGTGTAACAAGGAGGTATCTAAAGAGCAACCGGGGGAGGATGCCACCAGCGTTGGAAAAGCAGATACGGCGCTCAATATTTCATCCCGGCTCATCCATAGCCAACACTACGTGACAGATGATGAAGGTATCGAAGGCCGGCGGTTGGCCATTCAGCATTGCCAGCGATGCCATGTGTTCGTAGAGCCCGCGGCAATACCCAAAACAGTCTGGCAGAGTTATGTGTTTCCGCGTATGGGCGCCTACATAGGCATGCATCACGCAGGAGTGAAAACCAAGATCGATCCTTACAGAAACCAAGCTGAAAGGCAGATTGTCGAGTCCGCAGGAATCTATTCGCCGAGAGTCGAAATGACACGGAACGAGTGGCAGGTATTGATGGCATATTTCCTCGATCACGCACCGGATCATCTGGAAAAACCTGCGGAGCTTGGGCCTATCTCGCCGCGCTCTGAGTTGTTTCAGGAAGAAAATTTCGGCTACAAGCAGGAGAATCCGAATACCACCATGGTTCGGATTGATGAAGACAGTAAGCGAGTGTTTGTCGGGGAGGAGGCAACCAAGCAGTTATCCATTTTGGATTCTAATTTAAACCGGATTCAGAAAATCACCATGCGCAGTGCTCCGGTGCACGCACAAATCATCAACGATGATCTTTGGCTGACGAATATTGGGTTTCTCAACCCCAGTGATGTCCCAGAAGGAGAGTTGGTTGTGCTCAAGGAAGGAGGCGGCTATTACTCGAGAGATGGAGAGGTGAAACTTACCCAATTGCGCCGGCCAACCCATTCTTCCTATGCAGATATGAATAAGGACGGGTTAACCGATATTCTGATGTCAGAATATGGAAATCGACTGGGTGCGTTAACATATTATCAAGCGAAGAAAAATGGGACGTATCAAAAAATTGAATTGATGAAAGAGCCCGGCAGCATGGTCTCTCACATTCGCGACTTTAACAATGACGGCTGGCCTGATGTGGCGGTCATCAACGGGCAAGGTAAAGAAGGTGTGCATATACTCTACAACCGCGGCGACGGCAGCTTTACCTTGTCATACGCCTTACCTCTTCCAGCTCATTACGGGAGTTCTAGTATCGCTTTTTACGACTTCAATGCCGATGGATATCCGGACATCCTAGCGACCAATGGCGATAATGGCGACTACCCGGCTATCTTGAAGCCATTCCACGGAGTGCGCATCTACCTGAATGATGGGAACAACGGGTTTCATCAACGCTATTTCTTTCCCATGCACGGAGCCTACAAGGCTCTGGCTGAAGACTTTGATCTGGATGGTGACTTGGATATAGCCGCCATATCCATGTTTGCCGACCTGGATGAGAGAGCTGAGGAAGGTTTCGTTTATTTGGAAAACGAGGGAGGTTTCAATTTTAAAGCCAGCACGATATCAAGAGTCAGGGACGGCAGGTGGATGTGCATGGACACGGGCGATCTGGATGGCGACGGAGACAAGGATATTGTGCTTGGGTCGTTTATGAACGGACCGAGTGAAGTGCCGCCCTCTTATCTGGAAAGTTGGGCAAATGGGAGATTGCCGGGATTGGTACTATGGAACAACACCAATGAGGCATCACCCTCTGGCGGAAGCGCTTCGGAGGTTACGGTGAAGGATGATGAAAGTGGGCAGAAAATCGACGGTCCCCGGGCATATTTCGATCTAGGTTTGATGCGGCATAAACAAGGTAGGGAAGCAGAGGCCATCATGCACCTGGGTGAGGCGGTGCGGCTGAAACCGGATGATGTCGAGGCACAACATACTTATGGTTTGGCATTGTATGGAAAGGGCGAAACACAAGAGGCCATCAAACATTTCCAACAAGCAGTGAAGCTTCAGCCAAGCTATGCGGAGGCACGCAACAGCTTGGGCGTCGCGTTGCTCCAACAAAACAAGCTCGATGAAGCGATTGAGAATTTTCATCAGGCGCTGCGAAGTGACTCCAACTTGTCCGCTGCTCGCTTTAATCTCGGGCACAGCTTGCAAACGCTCGCTAAAGAAGTTCTCGGCGAGCCTTTTCAAATTCAAGATGGCCAACCTGACCTTGCCACCATGCATGCTGCCCTAGGCAATGCGCTTCAAGAGCAGGCGGAGATTATGGGAGCGGTGCGACATTATCAATGGGCATTGGACATTAACCCAGACCTTCTCCCTGCCTTGAACAATTTAGCCTGGATCCGGGCTACTGATTTCAACAAGGAATTCCGTGATGGTGCCGAAGCGGTCAATCTCGCCGAGCGCTGCTGCAAGCTGACAAACTATCAACTAAACGGCACACTGGACACATTGGCGGCGGCTTACGCGGAGGTGGGTCGTTTTGACGATGCCATTCGCTGGCTCACCAAAGCGCTTGAGCTTGCTGATGATGCCGGTAAACAGGAACTCAGTAAACAGCTGGATTCTTACCGAGCGGGTAAGCCCTTGCGGAAATAGGAAAAGTCGTCATGCTTAGCGCGTGAAGAGCCTTAAATTACGAGCTAACATTTTCGTTAAGGGCAGCTCCGGCAAGTAGCGTAAGTGGAATAAGTAGTCAGATAAATAAAAGAAGAACCAGACTAAGAACCAGACACCAACTATCTCCCCTTATCCGATCTCTCCAACAACGCCCTCAGGATCACCACCCAAAAAGCAACTTCCTAGCAATCCAATCCATGAAATACCTGATTCTTTCTCTCGTCGCTTTCACTTCGATCAATGCCGCCACGATCACTACCGTTCCGGACAAATCGATCACGCTTGAAAACAATCAACTCAAACGGGTCATTTCCATTTCAGAGGGCGTTCACACCAGTGCTATCCATAACAAACTCGATGGCAAATCCCTCACCCCAACCTCAGGCCATGGCTTTGTCATTCACTTAGACAATGGAAATATCCTGACCGACAAGAGCTTCACAGTTAAAAAAGTTACCAAAAATGAGTCAGCGAAATCCGCCAAGGTGATTCTCGAGCTCTCTTGCAAAAAACCAGCACTCAATGCCACGCTCGAATACTCACTCGATGATAAAGACTTTTACACCCGGAAAAAACTGACGCTCACCCCAAGCGCGGAGCTTAAGGTCAAGCAAATCGATCTCGAATCGATGAAGCTCGCCGAGGCCTATCAGCCTTATATCATATCCCAAATCACTGCCAGGGGATCATCCAAGTGGCGGCCCGGACTCGGTCAGCCACTCTACACCAAGACCACCGGAACGTTCTGGGGTATCGAGTTTCCCGCTTCCGTCAACACAGTCAAGGACGGCAAGCTGACCTGTTCCTACCAGGTTGGAAAAAACCTTCCCATCGGCAAAACCTACACCACTTACTCATCCGTGTTAGGTGTCTCCGATTCCCCCGACTTTGTTAAAGACGCCTTCTTTGATTACATCGACCGCACTCGCATCCGGCCTCTCCGTTTGCAAACCCAGTACAACTCCTGGTTCGACTATGGCAGTGGCATCAGTGCCGAGAAAATGGCAAAAAGCATCAAGCACATCAGTAACGAACTGAACACCAAGCGCGGCGTGCCACCACTCAAAGCCTACGTCATCGACGATGGCTGGCAAAACACAGGCGACGACTGGTCGAAAAAGGCCTGGACCGTTAACGGCAAGTTCGATGCCAAATTCAAGAATAGCTTCGCCGCCACCAAGGCCGCAAAATCCAATCTCGGCCTCTGGATCAGCCCAGGGTGTATCTTCGGCGGGCAGAGGGCCATCCAAAAGCTTAAAGCTGCTGGTCACCGGTCGCTTGATCCGTGGATGTCCATGGCCGACCCCAAGTACATGGGCAAACTAGAAGAGCGAATGGTCGAGCTAACAGAACAAGGTGTTACCTACTTCAAGCTCGATGGAGTCTTTGGCCACCTCAATACCCGCAACTTTGATGTGCCCGGTTTTAAGGGTTCTGAACAGGCACTTAACGACCCAAAATACGACCCGCAAAAAATTCAATACCTCACTGATGGCAGCGAGCGATTGATAAAAATTTTCGCCGCTATGGACAAAGCCAATCCAAACGTTTACATCGTCATTTCCAACGGTGCCTGGCTTTCTCCCTTCTGGCTCCAGCACATCGATGCCGTCTGGATGATCAATGCGGGCGACGCTGCGGGCGGATCCAACAGAACCCAAGAGCTAGTCTATCGCGACAACGTCTATCACGATCTCTCCGTGACCGAAAAAACCCAGTTCCCCCTGCACTCGATTTTCAACCACGAGCCAAAGAAAACCAGCAGTGAGGAAACCAAGGAAATTTTCCGCCGCTACCTCTACATGAATATGTCGCGAGGCACCGGGTTTGTGGAACTCTATATCAAGCCGTTTGCGCTCAAGGACTACGATTGGGATGTGCTCGCCGAAGGACTGCTCTGGGTGCACCACGCCTTCCCCACCTTCAAACGCGCTAGTATGCACGGTGGCAATCCTAAAAAATCAGCAGTCTATGGCTACACCGCCTGGCTTAAAGAACGGGGCTACATTTCCATCCACAATCCGTCGGCTATCGCAAAAGAATACACCATCAAACTCAACCGCTCATTTGGCCTCCACCCCGGCTCCGTTGAAACAAGCTTCCACCTCAGCTCCCCCATCGACGATTGTACTCGAGGGTTGAAGAAAAAATACAGCTACGGCGACACCCTAACACTCACCTTGGAATCGAAGGAAATCCGCATCCTTAATTTTGATACCACGAAGCGTGACTGGTCGGCACTCCGTGCCCTGCAAACCCGCACTAAGACCGACTTCACTCCGCCCAAACCGATCCCCGTCAAAGGCCACGCCATCCTTGGCACCTGGAAATACGGACCACACACCCGCGAGTTTAAATCCGACGGTATCTGCACCCTAACCTCCAGTAAAAACGTGCAGTGGAGCAAGCCCTTCACCGTAACATCCGCCACAACCGCAGTGATCGAAGGCAACAACACCCACATCATCCAGAAAAATGGCACGCTGCGTATCGAAGGTAAATACACGGCCACGAGGCACTAGGGTTGCTTCACCAAAGCAACTGGAGGGTTAATCCGCCCGTGAAAACAAAAACGGCACCCTGATAAACCCATCACCCCCCTTTTTTAGCTTTTCCCCTTGCCAGACCACTGCTCACTCGTCACTGTCCACTTATTCTCCCTTTCTCCCCTGTTCCGATCTCTCCAACAACATCCACAGGGGCACCAACCAAATAGCAAATTCCTAGCAATAAACACATCATGAAACATCTCAGCTTCTTATTGATTCTATGTTCATCTCTTCAGTTGCATGCTGAAGTCAAACTCCCAGCGATTTTCAGCGACCACATGATACTACAACGTAATGTCGAAGTCCCAGTATGGGGATGGGCGGATGCCGGAGAAAAGGTTAGTATTTCGTTCGGCGGGAAGACAACCTCCACGGTTGCAGACAAGGACGGTAAATGGTCCGCCAAATTGGCCAAACTCAGCGCTTCTGCAGCCCCACGGGAGCTAAACGTCAAAGGCAGCAATGAAATCAAACTCAACAATGTTTTAGTTGGCGACATTTGGATCTGCTCGGGCCAATCTAATATGGAGTGGCCTTTGAGCAGGTCATCGAAACAGGCCAAGGAAGTTGCAGCATCGCAGAAAACGAACCAACAGCTGCGCCTATTCCGAATCCCCAAACACATCAAGTCCAACGAACCAGCTGAAGACACCGAAGGCACATGGAAAACGACTGAAAATGAGGCCGACTGCTTGTCTTTCTCTGGCTGTGGCATGTTCTTCGGCATCAAGCTGCAGCAAGACCTCGATATCCCAATTGGACTCATCGACACGTCATGGGGTGGAACCCCCGTCGACCAATGGATCTCAAATAAGGCATATAAAACTTATCTGAAGAAAGAGCGAAAAAATAGCATCTACAACGGCATGGTCGCACCTCTCGTCCCATTTGCCATCAAAGGTGCAATTTGGTACCAAGGAGAATCCAATCGCGGAAATCCATTCCCTGAATACTTCACCAAAATGGATGCTCTCATCACTGGTTGGAGAGAAGATTTTCAGGTTGGTGACTTTCCATTCTATCAAGTTCAAATCGCGCCCTACAAATACAACAAAAAGAAACCGGGTGATGACGAAACTCTATGCCGCAACATCTGGGCATCCCAATTCAAAGCAGCCAAAGAAATTAAAAACTGCGGAGTTGTTCCCATCCATGACACGATCAACGGCAATATCATGGACATCCACCCATGGGACAAAAAGCCTGTTGGTGAACGTCTTGCTAGCCTAGCCCTGAAGAATGATTACGGCAAAGATGTTGCTCACACCGGCCCATCCTTCGCCTCTGCAAAAGCAAGCTCTGGCAACGTCACCGTCACGTTTAGCGATACCAACCAAGGCCTCACCACCACGGATAACAAAGCGCCGTCACACTTCGAAGTAGCTGGAGAAGATCAAGTGTTTTCTCCTGCCGCAGCCGCCATCAAGGGCAACACGGTGATCGTCAGCTCAGAGACGGTGAAGTCACCGAAGTTCGTTAGAATGGGATGGCTTGAAGTCTCAGTGCCGAACTTGGCCGACAAAAATGGCTGGCCAGTTTTCCAGTTCGCCGCTCAAGAGGTGAAGTAACCTTCGGGCAACTGTATCAAATCTCGCTAAACACGACCCCTAATTCACGCTGAATGCGGCCAAGCTATTTTGGGTCTCGGGAATCTAATAATGCGAGCGACACCCCCTTTCTCCCCCTATCCGATCTCTCCAACAACTTCCTCAGGGACACCACCCAAAAAGCAAATTCCAGCAACAAAAGTGGAGCCATATGACTTCTCAGAAGCAGAAAAGGCGCGACTCGCTGAGTGAGGAAATAGCTTTGTAGAATATCTTTAGTTTTTTCAACAGGAACCTCTCCAGCGCCATCCAGATAGTTTTGACTTACAACCTTCAGTGTTTATCATTCCGTAATGTTAACTATCACTAAGGCGCTACTGCTTTCGTCGCTGAGCATCATTATATTTCTTGCCGTATCACCCGCGAGCGCAGAGACCCCCGAACCAAGTCGGCCCAACATCGTTTTCATCCTGAGTGATGATCAAGCATGGACAGATTACGGGTTCATGGGGCATGAAACAATTAAAACGCCCAACCTAGATAAATTAGCCAAACAAGGGCTGGTTTTTGAGCGTGGCTATGTCACAGCGCCCCTTTGTCGCCCGTCGTTAGCATCACTCGTCACTGGCGTATCTCCCACAGTTCATGGAATCACGGGAAATGATGCGGATGGAAATAATAACCGGGCACAAAAAGACATTGCCTTCCGCGAAAAGTTTCACAAACTTCCCAGTTTCGTAAGATCGCTGACAGCAAGTGGCTACCTCACCTTTCAGTCCGGCAAATGGTGGGAAGGCTCATATCAAGATGGTGGCTTCAGCCATGGCATGACACATGGAGACCCTAAGCGCGGTGGACGACATGGTGATGAAGGGCTAAAAATCGGCAGGAAAGGGATCAAGCCAATCACTGATTTTGTTGATCTGGCCATCGCTGAGGACAAGCCATTTTTCATTTGGTATGCTCCATTTCTACCCCACACCCCGCATAATCCACCTGCCGACCTACTTAAAAAATACTCGGTAAAAGACAGACCCAAGGATGTCGCAAAGTATTACGCGATGTGCGAGTGGTTTGATCAAACTTGCGGGGACCTCATAGGTTACATTGAGCAGAAAAAACTCACCGAAAACACGGTAGTCATCTACAGCTGTGATAACGGCTGGGCAGCGACAAGCACCAGAGCAGATGACCCCACCCAGAAGCTATGGAAAGGCTATGCACAGCGCTCCAAAAGCAGCCCGTTTGAAAACGGAATCCGCACCCCCATGATCGTCAACTGGCCAGGGAAAATTAAGCCACAGAAAGCTCATGATTTAGCCCACTCCATAGATATTTTCCCCACTATCGCAGCCATCACAGGGATAAAATCCCCTGACTCTTTACCTGGGATCAATCTACTGGATCAAAAAGCAAGGCAACAACGCAGCACTGTTTTCGGAGTTTGCCATTCGGTACATAATATGACTCACGGCAATCCCGATGACACGCTACAATACCTCTGGTGTATCGATGGAGATTGGAAGCTAATGATCCGCCATCATGGGAGCGACACCACTAAATATCGCAACCTCCATGTATGGGATAAGCTCCCTGTCAGACTCTATCACCTGTCAGAAGACCCCCATGAAAAGAAAAACTTAGCAGCAGCTCACCCAGAAAAAATTAACGCTTTGAAAAAGAAAATAGCAACGTGGCATGCTAACAATCTGAAATGAAGATAATCAGTCCCAATACTCGTAATCTGTCGCTAGTTGTATAAATTAACTTTTCTACTATCAATTAGGCTAGAATAAGCTATAGCAATCAAACCTTCAGCGGCAATTGGCAGCTGATGAGTGCCATTTTCTAACTTTTTTGAATTATGAATACCTTCGCCGATTTAGGCCTATCTGATAAAATCCTGCGTGCCGTAACGGACAAGGGATACGAAATCCCCTCTCCTATCCAAGCTCAAGCCATCCCACCTGTGTTGGAAGGAAGAGATGTACTTGCCGCTGCCCAGACTGGCACAGGAAAAACCGCTGGCTTCACGCTTCCGATCCTGCACAAGCTATCTGAGAATCCATCTAGAAATAACAGGAGAGTCGTCAGGTCGTTAGTAATGACCCCTACGCGTGAACTCGCAGCTCAGATCAAGGCTAATATCGATGAATATGGTAGCCACCTAGATTTCAAGAGCCTCGTGGTCTTCGGCGGCGTGGGCATCAATCCTCAGATCAATAAGCTGAGGGCTGGAGTCGATATGCTAGTCGCCACTCCTGGACGCCTCTTAGACCTGTGTCAACAGCGTGCTTGTGATCTTAGTAATGTCGAAATTCTCGTCCTAGACGAGGCAGACCGCATGCTCGACATGGGTTTCATCAACGACATCAAAAAGGTGATGAACTACATTCCCAAGAAACGTCAAACACTGCTCTTTTCAGCCACGTTTTCAAAGGAGATCAAAACGATCGCTAAGCAATTTCTCACGAATCCAGTGACCGTGGAAGTAGCGGCGCAGAATACCACTGCTGAGCGCGTGGAGCAACGTGCTTACCGTTGTGATCAGAGCACGAAAGCTGATTTAGCGATCCATCTCATCAAACAAGGCGAATGGAACCAAGTGCTGATCTTCACAAAAACCAAGCACGGAGCAAACCGCCTCAGTGATAGGATCGATAAAGCAGGCATCACCTCCAGCGCGATCCATGGTAACAAATCTCAAGGAGCACGCGAACGCGCACTTCAGGGATTCAAAAATAATTCTGTGAGAGTTCTTGTGGCTACCGATATTGCGGCGCGCGGATTAGACATCGCCCACCTCCCTCACGTCATCAACTACGAGCTACCTAACGTACCCTCTGACTACGTGCACCGCATCGGACGCACCGGAAGAGCAGGCAAAAGCGGCGAGGCACTCTCACTTGTTTGTAATAACGAACGCGCTTTTCTGAAGGATATTGAAAAACTCATCAGCAAAAAAATCCCCCTTCTCACTGAAGACGGGTTCGCACCAGACCTCTGGCCAGACCGCATGCCAAGTACCTCAGAGGTGCAGAGAGAGGATGCTGAACGCAAGAAGCAGAACAGACAACAACGCGGACCAAGAAGCCCACGCGGCGGTGGCGGTGGTGGTGGACGCGGTCAAGGAGGAGGCAAGCCTTCATCTTCCGGAGGGCGCGGCGGCAACAACAGGTCATCTACCAGACGCAGAAGAAGTTAATCACTTTTATAACGCATTATTTTCACCTAGCCTCCTACTCAACCTAGGAGGCTTTTTAACTACTAGATCACATGTCTAGCCAATCATTACCTCAAACTACCATCGATCGATTCGGGGGAATAGCACGTCTCTACGGCACTGCCGCATTAGAGAAATTTTCTCGTGCACACGTCGCAGTCATCGGCATTGGTGGTGTGGGTTCTTGGGCGGTAGAATCGCTCGCTAGATCTGGTATTGGGAAGATAACCATGGTGGATCTCGATGAAGTCTGCGTCACTAACATCAACCGCCAACTGCATGCGATGGATGGTGAAATAGGCAAACAGAAAACAGACGCCATGGCTGAGCGCATCAAGCTCATCAACCCAGAGTGTGAAGTTGTCTGTGAGCAGACCTTTTATAACGAGAAGACTTCTGATCGCTTACTCGCTAACGATTTTGATTTTGTCATCGATGCCATCGATCTGATGATGCAGAAGGCGCTGCTCCTTGCAGAGTGCAAGAAGCGCAATATTCCTGTAGTCTGTTGTGGTGGAGCTGGCGGCAAAATGGATCCCTCAAGGATCAGAGTTGCCGATCTATCTAAAGTCACCCGTGACGCACTGATTCATAAAGTGCGGACTAGGCTCAGATGTCACTTCGGATTCCCAAAGGCGGTGAATTTGAAAGCGCCAAAGTTTAACATAGAGGCTATCTTTTACGATGAGCCAGCGGTATTCCCAGCTGCTGCGGAGTGTGATACTGACGAATCTGACAACACGAGCATGAGACTAAACTGTGCATCAGGATTTGGTAGCGTCACGCACATGACCGCCACACTGGGACTCTTCGCAGCACAGAGAGCCATCAATCAACTCGCTAAATAAACCAAGAACCGATGGAAAATTATTTCAAATTGCTAGATATTGAGCAAGCGACAAAAATAGATTTAGAAACGCTGTCTGATCATCATAAAAAACTCGCTGCGGAACACCACCCTGACCACCCTGATAACAATGCCGATGATAGCCGCTACCGGCTTATCAACACCGCCTATGAAACACTTAAATCTCCGTCCAAGAGGCTAGCGCACTTGATGGAACTAGAAGGTATTCACTATGAAAAACGGGGCACAGTCAGTGACCACTTAATGGATCTCTTCATGTCCACAGCCCAAACACTACAAGACACAGACGCCTTTCTACGCAAGAAGTCTACCACCACTTCCGCACTAGCGATGGCGCTGTTAGAAGGTGAATCTCAGCAATTCCAGGAACTGATCAGTACGCAGATCGACTCCATTGAGGTAGAAAAATCTTCCACGTTAGAGAAGGCATCTCTAAAAGAGGAACTCGCAAAACTGCTAGGTAATGCTGCACGCGATCTCGCCTTTCTAGAAAAATGGCAAGCCCAGCTTAAAGAGCGCTACGCTAGATTATTTTGATCTACACCGTTCCCTTTTCTCCATTCCAGCAAGACTAATCCCGCCGCCATCAAGGTCATCACCACCAACACCCCGATGTGGGCATGGTAGTTTGTAAAGGATAGCGCCTTCCCAAAACAACCGCACTCAATATTCAGCCCGCGGAGATGAGCAGAAATCACTGCCACTAAAAATCCCACCGTGAGTAGCAGTACGCTCGTGATTGCTCCCTTGAGAAGTATTCCTAAAATTAACGCCCCTCCCACGAGGATTTCAAACACAGGCAGCATGTAGCCCAGCCACATATCCCATGGATCAGCATCAAAGGGCGCGATCTTAAAATACCCCACCGTCTCGACAAAGCTATCCACATCCAGTATCTTCATCGTACCAGCCCAGATGAACAGCGAGCCCAGTATGACTCGAAGTGAGATTTCTATGGTGTTACTACCCTCATTCATATCCTATTTACTACACCAAAAAACTCGCTCTGAATAGCTTGATTTTAACTGACTTAAAACGAAAGTTCAGTCATACTACCCCAGTGACTGAACTCCTACTTAATGAAACCATCTATGAGCGTATCATCGCTGATCTGGTGCCGAAGACGCAGAAATTTCTCTGGATCGTCACTGCGGACATCAAGGATCTGCATGTAGGGAAAGGGCTCAAGGGAAAGCGCCAACGCTTCGTACCATTTCTGGAGATCCTCAGTGACCTTGTGCAGCAGGGAGTAGCGATCCGCCTCATGCATGCCAAGGAACCTGGACCGAGATTCCGTAAAGATTTTGATAAATACCCCGCTTTGATTGAAAGTGATCTTTTCGAGCGCATCCTCTGCCCGCGCATCCACACCAAGGCGATCATCATCGATGGAAAGTCAGCATTCATTACCTCGGCAAATCTAACAGGCGCTGGGCTGGGTGCTAAATCACCGCATAAGCGAAACTTCGAAGCAGGTATCTTGACGGATGAAAAGCAACACCTCGAGCCGCTCATCGAGTGGATAGACTCACTCTACCTCGGCGATCATTGCCTGCTATGCCAGCGTAGAGAATTCTGCCCAGACCCGATTGCGTAGTTGCATAGTTCAACCCGCTGGGATTAGATCAAGGCATGTCAGAACTATCATGCCCAATGTGCACCATGGACGATGTCCTCACTCACGATAAAATTTACGAATGCATGACCTGTGGTCATGAATGGAACAGGACCGATGTCCCAGACGAGGACACACCAGAAGAACGCATTGTAAAAGATGCTTATGGGAACGTCCTCGAAAAAGGTGATGTGGTGCAGATGATCAAAGACATCAAGATGAAGGGCTCATCAGACGTTCTAAAAAGCGGCACGAAATCAAAGCCCATCAGCCTGCAAGACGGCGACCACGAAATCTCCTGCCGTATGAACGGCATCGCCATCAATCTGAAAGCCTGCTTCGTGAAGAAGGTCCTGAGCTAGTCGTTTCGCTCCTGAAAGGAGCAAATGCCCATAGCCCAGGACTTTAGTCCTGGGTCTTCTTTAAAATGAAAATACTGTGCTGAAGGCACAGCGTGAGAGGCGCTTATATTACTTTCCATTTCCTCCGTGCCTGCAGCACGGTATTCATTTTGGTGATACTCCCTAGGACTGAAGTCCTAGGCTTTGTAGATTTTCTCCCTTCAGGAGATAAATAGCACTACTTCACCAGCTTCAGTTGAGTCGCTCTACCGGTTATGTTCCAGTCTTGCACGTAGAGGTTTCCATCTTTATCAAATGATAGGCCGTGAGGTGCGGAGAAGATGCCCACCTTTTGATCGGTTGCTGGCACTTTAAAATTAGCCCAATGCTTCTTGTTCGGGTTATCTCCTAGAAATGAAATAGGTGCTCCATTTTTACCGATAATGGTCACGCGAGACTCTAGCTCAGCAACGGCACAGACATCGCCGTGAATGCTAACAGCGCATGGACGGCGAAGGTTAGTGGCGTAGACTGATAGGAATTTTCCCTCTAGATCAAAATGCACAAGACGACGTTTCTCTCTGTCACAAACGAGTAGTCTTGGCTCATCAAACCGCGTATCGACAGTAATCGTATGTGGCGTTCTGAACTTCTCCATCTCTTTACCTCTTCCACCGAATGTCTTGAGATGCTTACCTGCCTTATCAAATTTATGGATCAAGTTAGACCCGTATCCCATACTGGCAAAAATAGAGCCATCAGCAGCTACAGCCACACCGGTCAGCCCTTTATAGCCACCTTCTACTGCTGCCGATTCTGGGGTGATTTCCATGACGAGCTTACCCTCTAGGTCTAGCTTCACAATACGTTGATTTCCCTTTAACTGTGCCCCATAGATATATTCCTTATCGCCTTCCATATTGATCGCCATGTGGTGGAGTCCACGAGTTTCTGGTGCCATCGTCTTGATGAGCTTACCTGCAGCATCAAACACGAAGATAGATTCTGCCCCATCAGAAGAAACGTAAATCAATCCCTTACTATCGACAACCACACTACCATGCGTAGGCCCAAGTATTTTTCCATCCTTCAGGCTCCCCCACTGCGCGTCTGCTATATAAGTGTATTGCCCATTCCCCGTCATTGTGGGTGATTTAATCACCTCTTTATGTTCATGTTTCGCACCAGCGGCATCATCATGAGCCGAGAGTGGGTGAATAAGAGCACAGAGTGCGAATAGAGAGGTAAGTTTTGCGTTAAGTAATTTCATTTCGTTCAGATACTTACCTAATTACCTGCATCTGTCAAAAAAATCTCTCTCCGCACTGGTAATTTCTATCCATTACGTTATTGCTCTGCGCGGAAACTAATCATTCACAACCTACTAGCCATGCTCGACATCAAAGATATCCGCGAAAACGCAGAAGCCATCAAAGCCAGACTCGCCACCCGTGGAGGCGATGCACACACCCTAATCGATGAGGTTCTCATCAATGATGAGTCACGCAGGAAGATAGAAACCGAGAAACAAATTCTCCAATCTGAGCGCAATACTGCCTCAAAGAATATCGGCGCGCTGATGGGTCAGGGTAAAAAGGAAGAAGCTGAGACGGCGAAAGCAGCGGTGAAGGACATAGGTGAACGAATCAAGGAACTGGAAACCCAGAGCGATGAAGTCACCAGCCAACAGAACCACCTGCTCATGACCATTCCCAATGTCCCCTACGAGGACTGCCCGATCGGTAAAGATGAAGATGATAACCCAGAGGTAAGGATCTGGGGAGAGAAGCCAGTGATCACAGAGGCCATGGACCATGTCCAGCTCGCGGAGCAGCATGGGTTGATCGACTTCGAAGCTGCAGCTAAAATCTCAGGATCTGGATTCGCCATGTATCGCGGAAAAGGTGCTAAACTTGAACGCGCGCTGATCAACTTTCTATTAGATCTACAAACTGAAGAACACGGCTACCAAGAAGTTAACGTCCCACACATCATCAGACGTAACTGCATGGAAGGTACTGGCCAGCTACCTAAGTTTGAGGACGACATGTATGGCATCGAGGACAACGAGATGTTCCTCGCCCCCACCGCTGAAGTCCCTGTCACTAATCTCCTTCGCGACATGATCCTCGCCGAGACCGAACTCCCGATCAAGATGACCGCCCACACCCCATGTTTCCGCCGTGAAGCTGGCAGTGCAGGGCGAGAAAATAAGGGTATCATCCGTACCCACCAGTTTGATAAAGTAGAGCTCGTCCAAGCAGTTCTCCCAGAAACTTCAATGCAAGTGCTAGAGGAACTCACTGGTCACGCTGAAGCAGCGCTTCAGAAGCTTGGCCTCCATTACCGCACCATCGAGCTCTGCACTGGCGACATCGGGTTCAGCGCGCTCAAGACCTACGACATTGAGGTTTGGGCCCCCGGTCAGGGCAAGTACCTTGAGGTTTCAAGCTGCTCAAACTTTGGCGACTACCAAGCCCGCCGCATGAAACTCCGCTACAAGGATGCCGATGGCAAAAACCAATTCTGCCACACCCTAAACGGATCAGGAACCGCGCTCCCAAGACTGTACGTAGCCCTCATCGAACAAAACCAACAGCCCGACGGCAGCATCAAGATCCCAGCGGCACTTGTGCCCTATGTTGGATTTGAGGAGATAAAGTAAGTCAGAACAATTAACGCCAGCCCCACGTTATTAGTGAGACACTTGTCCCACTGACATAACCTGACTAGCATATCATTCAGCGACAAAGTTTGCAAAGCATGGGGTTTATCCCCATTTGCACGCTCCTAATAACATCCTCACAGTTATACTGGATTAATAGATTGATGGAATTATTTGAAAGTGCAGCAAAGCTGATTGGGGAAAGACTCCGCCATAGTGAAGGCACCGCGTAAAATTTCATATCGATGTCGCCTAATAACAAAAACCCCTCAGCAAATTTCCTTGCTGAGGGGTTTTGAAAATGTGTGTTGCTAAGAAGCTCTGCAGGGGTGCTTACTAGCTGCGCTTGCGCTTGAGCTGAAGTCTGGCGGCGTTTGTTGCAATAGTGGCTTGGAGGTGGGCGGCTTCTTCGGCATCTTCTGCAGATACTTTATCTAACTGCTCCTCTGCGCGCTTCATGGCTGCTTCTTCAACCGCTTCATCGATGTCGCCTTCACCAAAGGCTGAGTCTGTGAGGACGGATACCTTCTCCTGAGTGACCTCTGCGAATCCTGATCCAATCGCAAGCTCATGAACTTTGCCATCCTTCTCGTAGCGAAGTTCGCCAGGTTGGAGTGCTGTGACGAGAGCCGCGTGCAGCTCTAGGATACCCATCTCACCACCCGCACCGGGTAGGTAAACGTCTGTGACTGTGTCTGAGAAGATCTTCTTCTCTGGAGTTACGATTTCTAGTTGAAGCATGTGCTTGGAGTTAAAAGTTTAAAGTTGCCAGTTTAAAGTTACATAGTGCAAGGCGGTGTTTAGCACCGCCTTGAATCTGACTAGTCGCGTGGCACTGTTTCGATGCCGGCTTTCATGTAGAAGTTACCTTCTGGCACGTCGTCCCACTTACCGTCAAGGATTTCTGCAAAACCTTTAACAGTCTCTTCGAGCTTAGAGTAAACTCCAGGAACGTTTGTGAATACTTCCGCTACGTGGAACGGCTGAGTAAGGAAACGCTGGATTTTACGTGCACGGTAAACGCTCATCTTATCTTCATCTGAGAGTTCGTCCATTCCAAGAATCGCAATAATATCCTGAAGGTCTTTATATCTCTGAAGGATGTTCTGAACGCCACGCGCTACTCTGTAGTGCTCGTCTCCGATGATATCGGCTGAGAGTGCTTTAGAAGTAGAGGAAAGTGGGTCAACCGCTGGGAATAGTCCTTGCTCAGCAAGTGCACGCTCTAGAACAACAGTCGCGTCAAGGTGAGCGAAGGTGTTCGCTGGGGCTGGGTCAGTCAAGTCATCCGCAGGAACGTAAACCGCCTGGAGTGAAGTGATAGAACCTTTCTTAGTAGAAGTGATTCGCTCCTGAAGTCCTGCCATTTCCTCAGCAAGTGTCGGCTGGTAACCAACTGCTGATGGAGTTCTTCCGAGTAGTGCAGATACTTCTGATCCCGCTTGTGAGAATCGGAAAATGTTATCAACGAAGAGTAAAACGTCTTGTCCTTCTTCATCGCGGAAATGCTCAGCCATGGTGAGTGCTGAAAGTGCAACACGGAGACGAGCTCCTGGAGGCTCATTCATCTGACCATAAACAAGTGCTACCTTTGATCCTGGAGCCAGGATTGGGTTGCCATTTTCGTCGAGTTTTGGATGACCTTTGTCGTCCTTCTCAGTTTGGATAACGTTAGACTCGATCATTTCCCAGTAAAGGTCATTTCCTTCACGTGTTCTCTCACCAACACCAGCGAATACTGAATAACCACCGTGCCCGAGGGCAATGTTGTTGATGAGTTCCATGATAACCACTGTCTTACCAACACCTGCACCACCGAATGCACCCACTTTACCACCTTTAAGGAACGGGCAGATAAGGTCGATCACTTTGATACCTGTTTCGAGGATCTCTGTGGATGATGCTTGGTCAATGAGCTTAGGGGCAGGACGATGAATCGATGCACGCTTGCTGGCGTCAGGGAGTGGGACGTTTTCATCCACGATATCACCTGTGACGTTGAAAATACGCCCTAGAACTTGGTCACCTACTGGCACTGTGATTGGTGAGCCTGTGTCAGTGATTTCAAGACCGCGCTTAAGGCCGTCTGAAGAACTCATTGCAATAGCACGAACCCATCCATCTCCGAGGTGCTGCTGCACTTCGAGCACGAGTTTTGTTGCCACACCGTTGAGATCGAAGTTGATCTCTAGAGCGTTATAGATACTTGGTAGTGTAGTAGCCTGTGAGAAGTCAGCATCTATAACAGCGCCGATCACCTGAACAATTTTTCCTGAGTTACTCATATATTTAGTTGGTTTGTATGTTTAAATTTTTTGTTATTTTGAAGTGGTTGAAATCATTTATTATTCCATTGCTTTCATCGCAGTGGTGATTTCTAGAAGCTCAGAGGTAATGGCCGCCTGGCGGAGCTTGTTGTAGTCGAGTGTGAGGTCATCGATCATGTTGTTCGCATTGTCAGTAGCAGACTTCATAGAGACCATTCGTGCTGAGTGCTCAGAAGCGCGAGCCTCTAAGATCATCTGATAGATCTGGAAGTTTAGATACTGTGGAAGTAGAGTATCGAGAACTACCTCTGGGGTAGGCTCAAACTCGTAGTCCTTAGACATTGCTGAGGCATGATCAGTTTCCTTGATCTCGTCTTTCCCTACACCTTCGTAATCTTGCTTTTCTGCGAGCGTAGAAGCGTCGATAGGAAGAAGCTGTGAAACGTGTGGGATCTGGCTGATTGTGGATACGAAGTTCGTGAAACAGACTTTGATCTTGTCAAAATTGCCTTCTAAGAACTGTTCAGTGAGGAATTTAGCAATGGGACGAGCTTCAGAAAAGGCGACGGGATCAGCCACAATGAAGTCGGCCTTATTTGTCTCACCAGTTTTCTCTAGCTGAATCCGGAGTTTTTTACCGACTGTAGCGTAGGTAGTGTGCTCATTCTGCTCTCTTCTTACTAACTTCAAAAGATTTGCATTAAGTCCACCACAGAGACCTTTGTCAGTGGAGATGACGAGGGTCAGAGTTTTTTCTCCTTCACGTTTCTCTAGCAGTGGATGAGATTCTTCATCCACGTTATCCTTGAGGTTTACGAGAACTTGGTTCAGCTGATCAGCATACTCACGACCAGCGAGTGCTTGGTCCTGGGCCTTTTTCATTTTGGCCGCAGCAACAAGTTGCATCGCACGCGTGATCTGTGCTGTGTTTTTTACCGACTTGATACGTCGGCGGATGTCTCTGAGGTTTGCCATTTTTTCTTTGAGGTAGTTAGTTACTCAGTAGTGAGTAGGTAGTAGTGAGTAGTAACGCTTTAGCACTGCTTGCGCAGTGCCTGATCTAGTTACTTACTTCCAAGAACCCTTGAAGTCTTTAAGTGCTGAGTGAAGAGCGTCGTTTACTCCGTCAGTCATTGCCTTTTCATCAGCGATGAGCTGCAGAACGTCTGCCTTACGAGTGTCCATGAATTCTTCAAGTCCAGTCTGGCATTCTTTGATGCGCTCAACATCAACATCATCGAAGTATCCATTCTGCATTGAGAAGAGAACCACTACCTGCATCTGCATCGATTTAGGTGCGTATTGGTCTTGCTTGAATAGCTCAACAATACGGAGACCTTTTTCGATCTTCCCTTTAGTCTGCTCATCAAGATCTGATCCAAACTGAGCGAACGCCTGAAGTTCACGGAACTGAGCTAGGTCTAGCTTAGTGGTTCCAGATACTTTCTTGATCGCCTTAGTCTGCGCTGCAGAACCAACTCGAGAAACTGATAGACCAACGGAAATCGCTGGGCGAATGCCTTGGTAGAATAGATCTGTCTCAAGGAAAATCTGTCCGTCTGTGATGGAGATCACGTTAGTCGGGATGTAGGCAGATACGTCACCAGCCTGGGTCTCAATGATAGGAAGCGCAGTGAGTGATCCACCACCAGCATTCTCTGAGAGACGTGCTGAACGCTCAAGAAGTCTTGAGTGAAGGTAGAAAACGTCACCAGGATATGCTTCACGTCCTGATGGGCGCTTAAGAATGAGTGATACCTGACGGTATGCTACAGCGTGCTTAGAAAGGTCATCAAATACGATGAGGCACTCTTTGCCCTGATCCATTAGGTATTCAGCTACCGCACAACCCGTGTAAGGTGCGAGATACTGGTTAGCCGCTGAGTCAGAAGCGGTGGCCGCTACAATGGTGGTGTATTCCATGGCGCCTGCTTCTTCGAGAGTCGCTTGGATACGTGCTACGTTAGATGCTTTCTGACCGATCGCTACATAGATACAGTAGAGTGGTGCGTGACCCTTAAGCTTGCCTTGCTCGGCAGCTTTGTTCTGGTTCGCTTGTGAAATGATGGTGTCAATAGCGATGGTAGTTTTACCAGTAGCGCGGTCACCAATGATGAGCTCACGCTGTCCGCGACCGATCGGAACCATTGCGTCAATCGCCATGATACCAGTCTGCACTGGGACAGATACTGATTTACGCTTAATGATACCAGGAGCTAGCTTCTCAACTGGGTAGTCTGCAGAAGCAGCAATGTCGCCTTTTCCGTCGATAGGGTTACCGAGTGTGTCGATAATACGTCCGAGAAGTGCTTCACCTACTGGCACAGAGAGGAGCTTACCAGTAGTCTGGCACTCGTCGCCCGCTTTGAGGTGGAGATATTCACCGAGTAGAACGGCTCCGACTTCACCTTCCTCAAGGTTCATCGCAAGACCAATCACTCCACCAGGGAATGAAATCATCTCATTTAGCTGACAGTCGCTAAGACCTTCAACCTTTGCCACACCGTCACCGATTTCGCGGATGGTGCCTACGTTTGTTTTACCTACTGAAGTCGTTACGTTCGCGATTTCCTGTTCTAGTTCCTGAAGAATGCTGCTCATATCTATTGTTTGTTAGATTTGTTAATGTTGCCTTGATTGGCGGATTCGTTTTGTTAAATAATGATGCAATTAAAATGCATTAGTGAGTTTATCGAGGCGGCCTTTTACTGAGCCATCCCAAACATCGTCACCTTTGCGGATGCGAATTCCGCCTAATAAAGCGGGGTTTACTTTGTATTCAAATGTGAGTCCATCACCGTGTTGAGAGATCATCTTGTTTGCGATGCTCTGACCAGTGGCTTCATCGAGCTGCTTGGCGCTCTCTACAATCACGTGGCGTTTAGCTAGATCAAGACGCACTTGACGGTGGAGCGTGGATAAAATGCCCTGATAATTTCTAGGCTTTCTCTCTACTAGTCTCTTAATAACAGTGCGTAGCTTGTCCTCATCCAGTCTTCCGCCGCTAGAGCAAAGTCTGAATAAGCGTCTTCCTGCTGCGGCGGCGTCTTTAGTTACTTTCATGTGATTGTGTGGTGATCGGACGTTGAGAAATTTTGATTTCGAGAAGAAGCTGAACGCTTAGACCGCTTCGCTTTCGATAGATGCTACTGCCTCTTCGTTGATGCGCTTGTTGTCATCATCGTTAAGAACTTTACCAGTCACGCTAGCGGTAGTGGCTGCCACGAGACGACCGAAGTCCTGCTTGAGTTCTGCCACCATCTGAGTGCGTTCTGCCTTAGCTGCGTCTTCTGCCTTCTGGAGGATCCCCTGTGCAGAAGCGATTGCTTCTTGGGTTTTCTGCTCGGATAGATTTGCCGCGCTGTCCTTAGCTTCTTCGATGAGGCGCTTAGCAGTGCTATTGGCTTCTTCGATGGCTGCTGCGGTGCGTTCCTCAGACTCAGCAAGCTGGGTTTCGATGCGCTTCAGTTTCTCCTCACCTTCAGAGATTCTATTCTTACGCTGCTCGAGCATTGCCTGAATAGGACCAAAAGCAAATTTCTTCAACACGAACAACACGATGATAAAGTTGATAACCTGTGCAATGAAAAGAGGCCAGCTGATACCAAATTTATCGGTAAGCTCCGTGATTACGTTTCCTTCTGCTGCTAAAATTGTGAACATTTTCCTGTGTGTGTTTTCGAGTTGAATGTTGCGCGCCGCCACAGTGAGTGACGGCGCACAAAATAGTTTTTACTTAGAACCTTAATTATACAGCGAATGCTGATAGAATGAAGATACCCTCGATGAGAGCAGCTAGAATAATTGCGATTGTAAGAATAGGACCCGCTGCACCTGGATTGCGTCCAGTTGCTTCAGCTGCTTTAGCGCCAAGAAGACCGATACCGATAGCACCGCCGAGGGCAGCGTAACCTACGTATGTTCCTTTAGCTGTTGCTTTAGTTATCTCAAGAAGAGCTTCTGAGTTTTGAGCTAGTGTAATTAATGTTTCTTGCATATTATTAGTTAGTTAGTTGTTGTTTTTTCCAGAAGCCCCCACTTTCTTGTTATGGTCAGACTTCTAAAAGCTTAGAAATTTATTTTAGTGAGCGTGCTCTTCGTCGTGGTCATCATGCTCGCAGATGAGCTTGAGGAATACCGCGCTGAGCAACGTGAATACGAGTGCTTGGATAAAGCCAACGAGCAACTCGATGAACATAAAAGGGAGAGCAGGCAGGAAGCTCAGCCAGTCATAAGGAGCGAGACGCATGAGTTTATCTAGTGTTACTTCACCACCGTAGACGTTACCAAAGAGACGGAAACTCAGGGCCACTGGGCGGATAAAGATAGAGATGATTTCAAGAAGACCTACAAGAAAGAAAATACCGATCATCCCAACTCGCATCGCACCATTAAAATCACCCTTGGGTGCGAAGATGTGAGTGAAGAATCCTTTCACACCATTTTCGGTGAATGCCCAGTAGAACCAGAGAATAGCGAAGATAACGGACATCGCTGCAGTCATGTTGAGGTCAGCATTTCCTCCACGAAGAACTGGATGGTAAGTGCCGTCAGCATGGTAAGTCACGATAGAGCCGACTCCTGGGAAAAGACCGAGGTAGTTGACTAGAATGATGAGCATGAAGGTTCCACCGAAAAACCAGAAAGTGCGCTTTACGAGATGATCACCAAGAACGCCACCGAAGAAATTATAAAGAGTCTCTACGAGCCACTCAGCGAAGTTTTGAAATCCTGCTGGAACCATCGACATTTTCTTGGTGGCAGCCCTGCAGAAAAGAACGATCAACAGCGCGGCAATCCATACCATTAGCATTGAGTTCGTGATCGCGAATGAATCTTTATCACCGATAAGCACATTTGCGCTTGGCCCACTAGCAGCCATAAGACCGTTCATGCTGATGAAGAATAATAGAATTGATGTGGAAATTTTGCCCATTTCTGTGTAAATTGTGTGCGTTAACTTATAGAAGTCGCAGGTCAATAACCTGATCAACCATTTCGATCAAGCCAATTTGTGAAATTTTTCACAAAGTCTGACTATACGCTTAAAATCAATACTTAACAGCACTTGAGCACACTTTGATTTATTACCTATATCTAAATCATTTACCTCCTACTGAACCCGAATTAAAAAAAAGCGTGCATCACTTGTCTTACACTAGTATTAGTCGCCCTATGTGGAAAGGCAGATTCGCTCAGGCAACAGCAGACTTAGTGCAACAATATGGAGAGTCCATCTCGTATGATTGGAGACTTTATAAACACGATATCGCAGGCTCCATCGCTCATGCGCGCGCTCAGGTGAAAGCCGAGTTACTCACTGAGGATGAGTTCCAACAGATAGAAACAGGACTTCGCGCTATCGAGAAAGACATCGATGCGGGGAACTTCAACTTCTCCATCGAGCTTGAAGACATCCACATGAACATCGAGTCTGAGCTCACGAAGCGCATCGGCGCGGCTGGCGGCAAGCTTCACACGGCTCGCTCCAGAAATGATCAAGTCGCCACGGATACTAGACTATACTGCCGCGACCAGATCACCGTCATTTCTGACCACCTAAAGGCTCTCCAGACTGCATTACTCAATAAAGCTGATGAATACGCAGCCGCCGTTATCCCTGGCTACACCCACCTCCAACGCGGTCAGCCTGTGACTGTGGGGCATCATCTTTTGGCTTACGTGGAAATGATCGCGCGGGATCTGGATCGACTCAACGATGCGAGAAAACGTGTCAACGTCTCCCCTCTCGGCTCCGGCGCACTGGCAGGTTCTACGATTAATCTCGACCGCGAACAGATTGCCGCTGAGCTAGGCTTCGATAGCATCACCACGAACTCGATGGACGCCATTTCTGACCGCGACTACATCATGGAATTGCTCTTTGATTTCGCACTCGTAGGCACCCACCTTTCTCGTCTCTCAGAGGATCTCATCCTCTGGTGCTCTAGCGAGTTTGGCTTCGCCACCTTGAGTGATGCCCATACTACTGGCTCATCACTCATGCCGCAGAAGAAGAACCCTGACGTCTGCGAGATTACTCGTGGCAAGACCGGCAGGCTCTACGGAAATCTCGTTTCGCTCCTCACTTCGGCAAAAGGGCTACCACTCACCTACAACCGTGATCTTCAGGAAGATAAAGAGCCTTTATTTGACTCCATTGACACCCTCGTCATCGCGCTCAGTGTGAACACAGAAATGATCGCCGATATGGTCATCAACGTTGAGACCTGCGAGGCCGCTGCAAGCGACCCACTCCTTCTCGCTACTGACCTTGCAGACTATCTCGTGAAAAATGGCGTCCCCTTCCGTAGTGCTCATGAGCTAGTAGGGCAAGCAGTGGCAGTCAGCGTACAAACTGCCACACCGCTCGATCAGCTCGATCTGACAGAAATTTCCACCCACTATGGAGCTGATGCTAAAGACGTCTTCAATCTCCAGACCGCACTCGCCGCTAGAACAAATCCAGGCGCACCGAGCATCGAAAACGTAAGGGCACAAATCTTACGCTGGCGGAACCTCTAACAATCGCAACTAAGAGAACCTAACAAAAACTACATTATGAGTGATCAAACCTGGTATTTCATCGATGGCACCGGCGCCCAGAACGGCCCCATTACCATCCCTCAGCTTCAGAAACACGTTGAGAATGGCGAAGTCACAGCTGATACTCAATTATGGACAGAGGCACTCGGAGAGCAATGGATACCAGCAGCAAATGTAGAGGGACTGTTTCCAGCTATCCCAGCAGCAGTCGCAGTACCGACACTAAGAACACTGCGAACACCCACTCTAGTGACCACGCCTGAGGACTCAACAGAGTTACCTAAGCCAGTGCGTGCGGCCACCACGCCAATGATCCCTAGCACCCCTACCACCCAGGCAGTGACCGGCGTCTCCATCCCCTCATCACTCGCACAACAGCAACAACAGCAACAACAGCAACAACAGCAACAACAGCAGCAACAACAGCAGCAACAGGAGCAACAACAAGCAGAAAAACCTCAGCAAAGCCCAATATCTGAGGCCCAACAGTTGGATTCAGGCCTCTACCCAGCAACCATCACTAAAGGTGGCAGCATGGGGCTCTGGAGTATGTTTTTTTTCGGAGGAATAATCTGCATCATTTCCGGAATAATGGTTGCTGGTTTGCTTAATCAAGGACTAGAAACCTCTGCGGGTGGCTCTACTTTGAAAATTGGTCTTGGATTAATCGGAACAGGAGCTGCCGGCCTTCTTTTTTCGAGTATCCTCATTTATATCTACCTCTACCGTGCTTGGAAATGCCTACAACCTGGCGGAGCTAAGGTCTCACCAGGCGCCGCTATAGGATTCTTGTTTATCCCGGTTTTTAACCTCTACTGGCTCTTCAAAGCCATTGGCGGATTACCTAAACAATGGAATACAATTACCTCATCTTATCCCAACACCAAAAACGCTCCAAAGCTTTCTATGGGCGCCTTCATTTGCTTGTTGCTGATCCCCATCATCGGGCAGATCATTTGGCTCAATCAGATCATCAAAGGACTTAACTTCATGGCCGAACTCCATTTCCAACAGTCTAGGCCAGCAGGTAGCTCGCTCGCATCACTGGGAAGCCGCGCCAACTTCCAATAAACCACACCAAACTAATCACTAGAATTTTTTTCACCCTACCCTTAGTTTGGTCAAACAAGCTAAGGGTGATACTTTTCATTCCAAAAACTTTCACTACAGTCTCGCAAAATTTACTATGAAACCATTTCCATTCGACACCTTTGAACCTAAGTGGCAAGCCCACTGGGAAGACAATAAGACCTTCAGCGTCGCTAACCCTGGCGAAGAAGGCTTCGATGCCACTAAACCAAAATATTTCGTCTTAGACATGTTCCCCTATCCATCGGGCGCAGGCCTCCATGTGGGTCATCCAGAGGGATACACGGCCACGGATATCCTCGGCCGATACAAGCGAATGAACGGTCATAATGTTCTTCATCCAATGGGATGGGATGCCTTTGGTCTGCCCGCTGAGCAGTATGCGATCAAGACTGGTCAACACCCACGCGTAACCACAGAACAGAATTTGGATAATTTCCGTCGTCAACTAAAGTCACTCGGATTTGGTTATGACTGGGACAGAGAAATCAACACCACTGACCCTGGTTACATGAAATGGACGCAGTGGATTTTCATCCAGCTTTATAATTCCTACTTTTGTGAAGTAGAGAAGAAAGCCAAGCCAATTTCTGAGCTAGAAGCTAAGGGGATGAGCCGCGAGGAAATTGACGACGAACGTTTAGCATTCATTTCTGAGGCACCCGTGAACTGGTCACCAGACCTCGGCACCGTCCTTGCAAATGAAGAAGTGGAAGAGTGGAAAGCCAAGGGTCACACCGTAGAACGCCGCCCACTCAAGCAATGGATGCTCCGCATCACCAAGTATTCTCAGCGACTCATTGATGATTTAGGTCCGCTCGATTGGCCAGAATCGATCAAGCTCTTGCAGACCAACTGGATCGGAAAATCGATCGGTGCAGAGGTAAGTTTTGATCTTCAGGGGAATGAAATCACCGTCTTCACCACCCGACCCGACACCCTCTTCGGCGCCACCTACATGGTGCTCGCACCTGAGCATGGTCTCGTTTCACAGATCACCACTGCCGAGCAGAGAGACACTATTGAAGCTTATATAAAAGACTGCGCCTCCAAGTCAGACATGGAGCGTGGCGAGATGAATAAAGACAAGACTGGCATTTTCACCGGAGCCTACGCCACCAACCCAGTAAACGGCGAGCAAATCCCAGTGTGGATCGCAGACTACGTGATGATGGGATACGGCACTGGAGCCATCATGGCCGTTCCCGGTCACGATGAAAGAGACTATCAATTTGCAGTCAAATTTGACCTCCCTGTCCTTCAAGTGGTCGAGCCTAATGATCAATCAGATTGGAAAGGCTACACAGGCAATGGTCAATCAATCAATTCTGGCTTCCTCGACGGCATGAAAACCAAGGATGCGAAGCGGGCGATGATCAAATGGTTGATCGACAACAAAAAAGGTAAGGCACAGACGAATTTCAAACTCCGCGACTGGCTGTTCTCACGTCAGCGCTATTGGGGTGAGCCGTTTCCTATCATCTGGGAAAATGGCCAGCATCGCACCATACCAGAAAGCGAACTCCCGCTGCTCCAGCCAGAAATGGAAGATTTCAAGCCAACTGGCGACCCACGTGGACCGCTCGTCAAGGCGACTGACTGGATCAAATATAGCGAGAACGCCGAACGCGAGACCAACACCATGCCGCAGTGGGCTGGTTCATGCTGGTACTACTTGCGCTACTGCGACCCCAACAACGAGGACCGATTCATTTCCAAAGAAGCAGAAGATTACTGGAGTAGCGATGGCGCAACAGTAGATCTCTACGTCGGCGGCACCGAGCACGCAGTCCTCCACCTGCTCTACGCACGTTTCTGGCATAAAGTAATGTTCGATCTCGGGCACCTAACCACCAACGAGCCATTCAAGAAACTAGTGAACCAAGGATTGATCCTCGGAGAAGATGGACAGAAAATGTCTAAGTCTCTGGGTAATGTCGTCAGCCCAGATGAAGTCGTGGATCAATATGGTGCCGACTCACTGCGTCTCTACGAGATGTTCATGGGACCGCTCACTCAGGTGAAGCCCTGGCAGATGAAAGGCGTGGAAGGAGTCTCACGTTTCCTCGCTAAAGTCTGGAGAGTCGCGATGACCCAGACTGATAACGATGGCTGGAAACTTTCAGACAAGATCACTGACGATACCCCGACTGATAAATCACTACTTAAAGTCACCCATGAGACCATCAAGAAAGTAACCGAAGACATCGAGAAAATGAGCTTCAATACCGCAATTTCTCAAATGATGATCTGCACCAATGCCTTCACTAAAGCCGACAAGATCCCTGCTGTGCTACTACGCGATTTCCTCAAGTGCTTGAACCCATTCGCTCCGCACATCACGGAAGAAATTCACCAGCATTTAAGCGAAGCCTGCCCATCAGCAAAATGTTCAACAGGAAGAATTCTCAGTGATCGCGGTTGGCCCAGCTATAAGGAAGAATTCCTCGTGGAGTCAGAAGTCACCGTCGTAATTCAGGTCAACGGCAAGCTCAGATCCAAGCTCACCGTCGCTAAAGATATCAGCAAAGAGGACATGGAAGCCCTCGCCCTATCCGATGAAAACGTAAAGCAATTCACCGATGGTAACACCATCCGAAAAGTCATCGTCGTCCCAGGAAAGCTGGTGAATATTGTAGCGAATTAGAGGATGTTTTTGACATAAAAGCATAAATATGTCATATTTATGGCATGAGAACTACCTTAGACCTGCCTGATCACTTGCTCACGGAGATAAAAATCCGTGCCGCCAAGGAACATCGTAAGATCAAAGATGTCATTGCCGAAGCTCTTGAAAAAGGGCTTCTTCAAAAATCAGAACCATCAAGCAAGAATAAAGCATTGAAGATCAAGCCTTTATTTAACGCACCGTTTCCGGAGAATTTAGCAGATACTAATTTTAACCATCTGGCTGACACCTTGGAGAACGATGAACTGTTAAGCAAACTAGCATTATGATTCTACCTGATCTGAATCTGCTTTTATACGCGTATAATCCTCAAGCACCTCAATATAAGAAAGCAATGGCATGGTGGGAAAATGTGATCAACTCAAAACAAGCCATTCTACTGCCTTACGAAATCCTGTTTGGTTTTATTCGCATTGCGACTAACAAACGTCTAGGCGAAGCATGTGTTTCACTTAAACAAGCCAAGAACACCGTTGATTCATGGCTAAACATGTCCCACACAAAAATCATCACTCCAGATCAAGACCACTACAGTCGAGTGCTCAATCTGATGTCTGAATCTAAATCTCAAGGACCTGTTCTATCAGATGCTATCCTAGCTTCATACGCCATTCAACATGGTGCAACACTCTGCTCAAATGATGATGACTTTAAACGCTTTAAAGGACTCATCTATTTCAATCCTATCCAATAGAAAATACCATAGTCATCAATACTGAAACAAACATACTCAGAAAAATTGACTGCCATGTTCACATTGTCGGCGATGGCTCATCTGAGAGTGATTGCTGGTTTAGTCTGCCCAGCTTATGGAAGAAATTTCTGGGGAGAATGATGGTCAAGGGGCTAGGCCTTCCTACGTCTTCATTGAAAACTGGGCTAGATGAACTCTACGTGAAGAACCTGTTAGAAAATATTAGAGAGAGCGAGATCGATGCAGCGGTGATTCTGGCACAGGATATCCCCTACTCTCATACTGGCGAAAAAATGCCTAACGAGGCTCAGTTCTATGTTCCTAATGAATACGTGTCTGAACTAGCGCGGAAGCATGAGGAATTCATCCCAGCCTGTTCGATTCATCCAGCAAGGCCAGATGCGATGGATGAGCTTGAGAAGTGTATCGAGGCAAAAATGCCGGTGCTAAAACTGCTGCCGAACTGCCTCAACATCGACTACATGGATAAGAAATACATCCCATTCTGGGAGCGCATGCAGGAAGCGGGCATGATCCTACTCACCCACACCGGTGGTGAAATGACGGTGAAAGTCTATGATCCTAGCTTCGGTGACCCTAAAAAACTAGAAATCCTGTTAGACTGCGGCGTGACGACCATAGCGGCGCACTCAGCTGGGCGAAGCGGTCTATTCGATGGCGACTGGACGGGCGACCTGTTAGATTTATTTAAGCGGTTCCCACATCTCTACGGAGACAACAGCGCGCTCAGCAGTCTGAACCGAGCACGAACCCTAAAACATATTCTTCCCGAAGAAATACAGAGTCGTATCATCCATGGCAGTGACTATCCGGTGCCAGTCTCAGGTCTGGGACCGATGCTTATGGGTAAGCTTTCTTGGAGTGATTATAAAGCTACTGGGAAGATACCGAACATCATCGAGCGTGACTATCAGCTGAAACAGAAAATGGGATTTAATGAGAAAACATTTACGAGAATGGATGAGTTATTAAGACGAGTATAAAGAGTGTATCATATTCAGACTCTTCGCTCCTGGTAGCACCGCTAGATCCATTTGGTTCATCGTATAGGCAAATGAAATACCGTTTTCAGGATCGCCAAAGGCATGACTACCCCCTGCACCAGGGTGACCAAATGCACTCAGCGATGGCCCATAGTGATGTCTCATTTTCTGGCTATTCCCGCCTAACGGATCTTTCTGAAACCCACAAGTGAAATGCGTAGGAGTGCAAAGGACGAGGTCGTCTCCCATGATTTGGCTGGTCTGCATCCATTCTCTGACATCATCTGAGAAACATTCTATCTGCCCTATACAGGCTTGGTAAAACTTCGCCAAAGCATGCGCAGTTGCTACACCACCCATGGCGGGGAGCGCGGATTCCCAGGCCTTTGGAGTGTTCATTTCATGCACTCCGTGGAGTCCTTTTGGAGAGCTAAACGCCTTTCTAACAAGTGAACCAGGCTGATTAAATTCCTTATAAAAACCGCTTTCTAACTCGGCTTTATCAGCCTTGCCTGGGTAAAGAGTTGCGACCCGATGGTGCTCGCTCTCTGGTAAGCCTATCCAAAGATCTAAATCCAATGGCTCCGCAATTTTCTCCCGCCAAACTTCACCAAGAGATTTCCCGGCAAGTATCCTAACAGATTTATCTAACAGGAAACCAAACGTGCGGGGGTGATAGCCTTGAGCACATCCAAGCTCCCAGTTCGGTGATTGTTTTTCAATCGCCTCAATAACGGAATCAAAGTCATAGACGGTTACTATTTCATCAAGTGCCGCCAGCCCACATTGGTGAGACATCAGTTCGGCAAAGGTGGCTTGCTCATTCGGGAAATTCTCCCATACTTGGCAGACACGCGACTCAGGGGTGAGTCCATTTTCATCGAGCGTCATCAACAAAACAGAGGCTGCTGGCCCCTTAGTAGCAGAGTAGATAGGCACAATGGTCTGTGAATCCCACCGGCGCTGCTGCGACTTATCACACCAGCCTTTAGAGAGGTAAACAACAGGCTCACCACCCTGCCAGACGCTGAGCGAGGCACCTAGTTCACCGTGCTCAAGGAAGTTCCGCTGGAACTCATTCTCTATTCTGTCGATGTTCATTTATAAATCCTGCTCGATAGCCTTTAACTTCAGGAATAGTTCATGCCACTCCTTTTGATTGGGCTCTAGATCTGATTCCGCTTCTACGATGTAACGCCTGATGTTTTCAAACATTGGGAAATAGCCGTTGAAGAAATCCCTCACCTCATCGATGTAGTCATTCTCTATCATCTCAGCCAGATGTAATCGTGCATCCACAATAGTATCTGCATAATCATCAATCAGCGCGTCCTTAGTTTTCTTGCCATACCAGACCATCCACAGCACTAACAAACCAGCGATACCGAGTATTAGGAAGGGAAGCTCGTTATGTAAATCATCGCTAAGATAACCGATGATTCCAGCGGTACTGACGAGGGCGAGGACCAGAATGAGAATACGCTTTAGCACCTGCTGCCGGGCGACCATCATTCTGTCTAATAGACGCCTCAGCTTTAAAAGCACCATCGCGTGGCGTGTACTGTGCTCCATCTTGATTGAGAACTCATCCACTTTTCTCTCAAAACCACGGGCATCGAAATCCACAACATTAACTGCCATTTTCCGTTGTAACTCTGGGCGCATGATATTCCAATGCTGTTCACACTGGCGCAGCATAGAAAAGGCGATCTCACGCGCTCTAACAGATGCTGACTCACTGACTAATTCTTGCAGTCGTTTCTCTACCGCCACGGCACCATCACCACGCGTGAAGAGAGAGATGAGAGTGCCAATCATTCCATTCTTCTTGCTCGCATACTTCACCGTGTGCTCGACTTGCTCAGTGACGACACTGCCGAGTCTATTGAGATTTTCTCGTGCATTTTTGACTTCTGTCTCTCTAGCACGCTCCACCTCGGCTTCCACCGCTTGGAGCACATGCTTATCGCCTCGCAGGGCACGCGCTCGACTCAGGATCCTCACCTCTAGCCTATCAATGACTATTTTCGCACCGTTAAAGGCATGACGCAGAGCTTGCTCACGCTCTTGGCTAGTGCTGATCTGCTTATCTAAAATAGATTCAAAACTCTCGTAACCTGAAATATTCCACCGCTTAGGATCTTTATAGGTCTGACTCCATGCCGCGGCCGCGATAGTTGCTGAGACACAGTGAATGGGCAAGGTATGACCCACTCGCTGGACGCTTAGCGAGCGCAGATGGTCTAGTAAAATAGGAACATCATCGGCCGGGCGCAGATCAATCTGCTGTAAAATAATGGCATGACACTTGCCCACTAACTCTCGGGTCTCAGTCAGGAAATCCCAAGTTTTAGATGCCCATGGATTCCCTGATGAAACGATCCACAAGACGTAGTCACATGTCGGCATGAGCTCCTTGATTCGCTCTAACTCCTGCTGGTTTAGCTCACTGATTCCTCGAGTATCGATCAGCTCTAGCTCACCAACTTCTGTGACCCGATGGTAGCCTAACACCTCATCTTCTTGCTCTGTTGAGAGGACGTTAGAGCCAAAGACATGGATCGCTTTCTGTTCAGAAACAGCGAGGCTTTGACCCACTATTGATGAGAGAAACGCAGTCTTTCCAGATTCTTTTTCGCCACAGACGAGAATTCTAAACGGACTTTTAAGACTCTTTCTAACAGAATCTGTTTCAAGCTCGTCTGAGGGCGTATCTGTTCTCAGGGCGAGCGTCCTTATCTGCCCCGTGATCGATTCTAACCTCTTCCTAGTTTCTAGATATTCCGCCCCCAGCATGAGAATTACTGCCCTTTATTTTTAAGAGCGATGAGCTGCGAAACGGTGATGAATTTATATCCTCTGCGGAGTAGCGCATCGATAGTAGATGGAACCGCGTCCACTGAAGATTTATGAAGATCATGGAGCAGAATGATCGAGCCATTCTTCGTCCCACTGAGAATTCTATTCCTGACCACCGATACACCAGGCTTTTTCCAGTCTTCAGGATCAACATCCCAGAGAATGGTCGGGTAGCCATATTCGCGGAAGATCAAGTTACGCTGTCTACTGAGGAGAGCTCCGTATGGTGGCCGCATCGTACGAGGCTTCACCCCTGTTGCCGCGACAACTGCATCACGCGTTTTATCGAGTTCCCAGCGGACTTTAGTGTCGCTCATCGTAGTGAGATTGCCATGAGTCCAGGTATGATTACCGATTTCGTGCCCCTCAGCCACCATGCGCCTTACGAGCGCTTGATTATTCTGAACACGATTACCAAGCACATAAAATGTGGCCTTGATATTTCTACGCTTCAACATATCAAGCACGCGAGTGGTATTAGATGCTACAGGGCCATCATCAAAGGTCAGGGCGATGTTACGGCTATCTGATGAGCCACGGCTCCAGCTAATCTGGCTGCTACCTGAGATATCACGGGAGAAATTATTACCCGGGTTAAGCGGAGTTGGCAGACTGACTGTGGGTGCTACATATTTACGGTTCTGTGGCACTGGAATAGGCGCTATAGATTTTGATGCCGTCCTGGAGCTATTTCCGCAGCTAGAAAATAGAGCGGCTACAAAAATTGTTGTTAGAATTTTACACAAGGTGAGTTTCATAGTTTCTGTTTAGGCTACTATTTTCTCCGTGTCACGGATTTAAACTAAAAATGAGCCAGCGAAACTCGCATGATTGCGGGTGTTCGCTGGCTCAATATTGATATTTATTAGTAGAACTAAGTTACATTAAAGAGCTGATTTATCAGTTTTCTCCATTGTTCCTAGGCTGAAACCAAATCCATCGAGCATGGCTGTGATAGCATCCTTATCAAGGGTGGCATCTTCAGACATCCAGATTTCAGTTTTCTTACCGACATAGACGTTAGTGACCTTATCAACTTTTCCGAGAGCTACACGAGCTTTCTCTTCTGTGTCACTTCAGCCCACACCGCCGACGCTCAGCACGTAGACTACCACAGGTAAGTCTGATGCTACCGTGGATGTTGAGACATAGGATAGCCCCTTTTTAACAAGAACATCAGTCACAGTCTTTTCATCAAGCATTGCTCCATCGTTCATTTTCACTGTGGCGCGAAGGCCTGATAGCACAACGGATTTCACACCGTCTACTGTCTTGAGAGCCGCACGGGCTCTATTTCCTATGCCTCAGCCCTTACCTGTGAACATCACGTAGTAGGCACTGGGTGCTGCTACAACTGGTGTTTCTGGGGTGACTGCTGCCACTGGTGTTTCTGCTGTCGCTATGGTTGTCGCTTTAGCTGGAGCTGGAGCTACTACTTCTGCGTTCTCTTCAGACGGCGCTTTTTTTGCGTCCGTCTCCGTCGTTTTTTTCTCTGAGCATGAAGTCGTGGCCAGAACAATAAGGCCAGCAGCTATGCTGAATATGTATTTTATTTTCATAGGTTTGTATATAATAGATCATTTGTTCTACAGTGTACCTTTACACCATAAACACCCTAAAGTCCAGCATCAGTTACCGCTCCGAGTGACGCGGAATTAGTGAGTCTTGCAAATTTCGCCAGCACTCCTCTACGGTAGCGAGGTTCAGGTGCTTGCCAGTTCGCTCTACGTGCTGAAATCTCATCATCGCTTAACGCTACATCGATCTGATTTAGCTCTGCATCAATAGTGATTTCATCCCCATCTTCTAGTAACCCTATTACTCCACCTACAACTGCCTCTGGAGTGATGTGTCCAACCACGAATCCATGACTTCCACCAGAGAACCTCCCATCCGTGATAAGTGCCACGCTATCGCCTAACCCCCTACCCATCACTGCGGCAGTTGGCCCTAGCATTTCACGCATACCAGGCCCACCTTTCGGCCCCTCATGCCGCACCACAATAACATCCCCAGCTAAAATCTCACCCGCGAGAATCGCCTTCAAAGAGTCTTCTTCACTATCAAAACACTTCGCCTTACCTGTAAAGCTCGTCCCTTCATTACCAGAAATTTTCGCTACTGATCCCTCCGAAGCAAGATTTCCGTAAAGAATCCGTAAGTGGCTATCCTTTTTCTTGGGAGCGTCAAATGGGAGGATTATTTTCTGATCCGCTGGATACTCAAGTGGTGAGTTTGCTAAATTTTCAGCCATCGTTTTACCGGTCACTGTCAGGCAGTCTCCATGTAACATACCCGCCTCCAATAAACGACGCATCAGCGGCACTGTGCCACCTATCCTGACGAGATCAGCCATCACATACTTGCCGCTTGGCTTTAAATCTGCCACCACCGGCACGCGTTTGCCGATCTCAGTGAAATCATCAATACATAGCTCCACATCCGCCGCATGTGCCATCGCTAGCAGGTGCAACACCGCATTGGTAGATCCACCAAGAGCGATCACCACAGTAATCGCATTCTCAAAGGACTTTCTAGTCAGGATATCGCTTGGTCTGATTCCTTTCTCGATCATATTCACCACAGCGGCGCCAGCATCGAAACAATCAATCATTTTGTCATCGCCAACCGCCGCCTGAGCCGAGCTACTAGGCAGTGACATCCCAAGCGCCTCGATCGCGCTCGCCATCGTATTCGCTGTATACATACCGCCACAAGATCCAGCACCTGGGATAGCACAACCCTCTACTCTTTCCAGCTCTTCATCATCAAATTCTCCAGCAGCATGTTTCCCAACCGCTTCAAATACAGACACCACATCCAGATCTACATCCTCACCCTTGAGGTTCGTGCAACCGGGAAGAATCGTCCCACCATAAACAAACACTGCCGGTCTATTCAACCGTGAGATAGCAATCATACACCCTGGCATGTTCTTATCACATCCACCAATAGCCACCAAACCGTCCATCCCCTCACACGCGACCACCGTTTCGATACTATCTGCGATCACTTCCCGGCTCACGAGAGAATATTTCATCCCCTCGGTCCCCATGCTGATTCCATCAGAAATAGTGATTGTATTGAAAATAAGTGCCTTTCCCCCAGCAGCATCCGCCCCTTTAGCGCTTTCCACAGCGAGCTTATCGATGTGCATATTACAAGGCGTCACCTGACTCCATGTAGAAGCGATGCCAATCTGTGGTTTTTTGAAATCCTCCTTCTCAAAGCCTACTGCATATAGCATAGCTCTGCTCGGTGCTCTATCATCTCCATCCACTACCTTTGAAGAGTATGGCCTATTACTGTTAATATATTCGTTCGTTTCGCTCATTTTGAAGTTGTTTTAATAAACCCAATAAACGCGTTCTAAAGCCCCACGTCAAGCACCCACCCAGTCAGTGAGAAAATCATTCACAATGGTTAAATACAGAGAAAGGAAAAAATAAATAAAAAAAAGAGCGACAAATCAATATTTCTAGTCTAAGAGTGTGTCGCTTAGGTGAATTTTAACTTAAGTCTAACAATATAAATTATATGAATACAGGAACAGTAAAATGGTTTAACTCAGAAAAGGGTTATGGGTTTATCACACCAAACGAAGGCGGCAAAGATCTATTTGTCCACCACTCAGAAATACAAGCTGAAGGTTACGCTTCACTCGATGAAGGTCAAAATGTAACATTTGAAGTAGGCGAAGGTGCTAAGGGACCTTGTGCTACAAACGTTAAAGCTTGCTAGTCAACTCTACGTTTTTCAAAAACCCATCTCGGCTCACGCTGAGGTGGGTTTTTCTTGTTTAGAGCGCCAGGCCTGATTGGAACGGGGTTTGATCGCCGGACAACACACGCTAGAACTTGAATTTCTTTAATAGGAAATAAAACTCTTCCGCCTATTAAAACACCTCATTTTCCTCTGAACATGGGAAAATGGTTCAACATTAAATGCCATAACTAGGTATGCTTGGTAAACCCAACCTACCAATGTGAAACTCACATTACTGCTTTAGTAATACTTTCTCCCTATCCGCATTCACTTTTCTGCTGATCCAGAGCAACACTAATGCCGAAAGCACTAGCAAGATAACCAGCACCTGAAAATAATCGGCCAACGGCATCGCGCCGCCCCATAGGGCTTTGATCGACATTGCAGCATTTAGAATCGGCACCCAGAGAATACTCTTCGTCAGTTCCACCCCTGGAATGATGCAATACACCAGCGACATCGCCACCACGATCATCAGCATCGATGACCGAACATGCGCCTCCTTATTCGATTTCGCTAAGATAGAAAATGTAAACAAGATCGTTGCGAAAAATAACACCAGCGCGAGCAGTAGGACCGCAATTCCAAGTAGCGAAATAAAGCCTACCTGTGAGAGATTAAATCCTGAGTCTCCACCATAGCCTATCACCATAATCACAATCCCTCCAATCGTCGAAAGCACCGAGATCAAACCCATGATAATGATAAATACCAGCTTCCCAAACGCCACTCCCATAAATGATGCTGGAGTCACCAGCATTGCCTCCAGTGTGCCACGCTCTTTTTCTCCGGCAGCCGTGTCCACCGCCACTGCCATGCAGCCAGTAAATGCTAAGAAAATAATGAAGTAAGCCCCCATCCCACCATACTTACTCCCTGAGATCTCGCGTGCGGTCAAATGATTTTCCGCGCCAATGATTTCGATAGGGTTGATCAAATATTCCTTCCCTTTTAGCCGCTTTTCTACCTCGGCAGTCTTCAATGCAGTCAGAAAAACCATCACATCCTGGTAAGCGATCGTTCCTCGTATCGTAGAGAAATAATGTAATTTTACCTTCCTCTGATCATACCCCTCCACCGTTTCTTTCTCCACCTCAAGAAAAACATCCACTTTACCTGAATCTAACAGACCCTGCATTTGATCTGACTCTGCTGACTTCCAGGCCATTTTACTATCCACTAAATTATACATACGTAGCTCCGTATCATCTTCCCATCCAGAGACTGCAATCGTGACCACACGCTCACTCATCTTCGCACTTTGCTTCTGCTCTAAATCTTTCGTCATCAGACTCATCGCAGGGTAGAAACCAAGCGGCACGAGAATAGTCAGTAACAGCGTACGCTTATCCCTCATCACCTCACGGATCTCCTTCTTCAGCGAAGCCCACATCACCGCTAACATGATGCCATCTCCTTCTTTAGGTTCGAATCTGCAGTCTCTAACAGATTAATAAATTTCTCCTCCATGCTCTCCCCTACCTGACTCTCTTTTAGATCCTCTATACTACCAGAATAAATCTGCCGCCCCTTATGCAGCACCGTCACATCATCTGCAAGCAGCGCCACCTCCCCCATAATATGAGTAGAGAACAGCACCGTCTTACCCGCGTCCCTACAAGCTCGGATAATATCGATCAGACCTTTCGCAGCGAGCACATCCAGCCCAGTAGTCGCTTCATCGAAGATCACCACCTCTGGATCATGGATCAGTGTCCGTGCTATCATGACTCGCTGCTTCTGCCCCATCGAAAGCTTACCTGTAGCCCTGTCGATAAATTCTGTTAGATCGAATTCCTCTACCATTTCCGTTATCTTCTTTTTCAACGTAGCACTCGGAATCCCATGCAACTTCCCAAAGAACTCGAGCGTCTCCCTGCCACTAAGCTTTTCATGCAGACCCGCACTTCCCGTTAGAAATCCTATCCGCTTGCGCACCTCCTCACTCTTCTTCACACAATCGAAACCCAACACCTTCAACTCCCCAGCATCAGGACTCATCAGCGTAGAAATCATCCGCAGCAACGTGGTCTTACCACTCCCATTCGGACCGAGTAGCGCGAACACGCGCCCCGGCTCGCAACGAAAGCTCACTCCATCCACAGCCCTCACATCATCCTTCCCCTTGCTTGTCCTAAATATCTTACCAACCTGTTTCGCCTCGATCATTAGTATCTAAGTTAACGTAAAAATCTATTTTGCCAATAGCATAAAATCTGCCGAAAATAGTGGTTGTCATTCTAGTGTTTTGAGTTAATTTGCAAACCTCTCTCAGGAAGTCCTCGGAAGGACATTAGTAGATGGAGAATCCAGTGATGAAGAAATTCTATTCTGGAGCGGTACCGCCACTGTAAGTTTATTTCTTAAATGTTAAATTAAAGATCCTAGATCTTAGATCCTAACAGAAGTAAACAAAGCCAGATCACCAGCCTGAGCAGCGAGATAAATTTACCCGCGGAATTACGGGTAAGCATCCAAAAAGAAACTAAATGAACCAAATAAAGAGAAGTGCAGTCATCACTGCACTCATAAGTACGTCGTTATATACCACAAATGCCTTCGCCCACGGCGATGACAAACACACAATAGAAGAGCTAGACTCTACTACAGCTATTGCTAGAAGAGCCAATCAGCTCATAGAAAGCACCGGCTCCACCATCTACTCGATGGAACCAGATGCCCTGAGGTCTATTGGCATCCTAAACCTTACAGACGCGCTAGAACAGCTCCCAGGAGTTATCATTGCTAGCTCTGGTCAGCAAGGCGTCAGGCAAGCAATTCGCTTAAGAGGCCTTCGCTCAGGTGACGTTCAACTAAGAATAGATGGCATCCGTCTGAGCAACAGACTTGCCAACCAAAGCATTTTCTCTGCTAATACTGCCCTCAATGGACTATCAAAAATAGAATTAATCCAAGGGGGACAAGCAGCACTATACGGGGGTGGCAGCACCGCTGGAGTAATCAGCCTCACAACTAAACGAGGAACTAGCGACATGAAAAATCGCTTTTCATTAGAGGCCGGATCATTTAATTCTCTCTCCCTAGAAACAGAACGAGGAGGCAGATGGAAAAAACTTAGCTATTATTTATCATCTAAATATTCCACTACTGATAACGACACCTTCGGAGATAACTCAGAAGCACGTGGATTTGATAACGACTCGATTAATCAGAACAACGCACTCAGACTGGGCTATGATCTTAGGGATGACTTAGAATTAGGATTAACCTTCAGAAGTAATCGCAGCGAAACCGAAACTCCTCAGGGCTCTTCCTCAGGCAGCCGTGTTGAAAGCGACTTCTATCTTGGTACAATCTATGCCGACTACCAAGTTACCGACAAACTCCACTCAAAACTCACCTTCAGTTACCTCACTGAAGACACTGATTTTGGCGGCGGATCTGGCGCTAACTACGATCAATTCGGTATTGTATTAGAAAATGCTTATCAGTATTCAGGGACTAGCTCGTTGAACTTTGGAATCGAATATGAGAACCAAGACTATAGTGGCTACGGCACACCTAATGGTCAAAAAGATCACTATTCAGCTATTTATCTCAACCATGCTTACGATCTACAAAACCTCACCGTCGAGTCAGGTATAAGACATGAAAACTACCAATCTTTCGGTTCACACACCAGCTGGAAAGCAGGACTACGCTATGACTTAAATGATAAAAAGACAGAGCTCAGAGCCAACATAGCAACTGGATTTAAGACACCAAATCTAATTCAGCTTTTCAGCCCCCTTGCCTTTGGATTAGCAGGTAACCCAGACGTTAATCCAGAGACCAGCCTCAGCTGGGATCTGGGCGTAGATCATCAGCTCACTGATAAGCATAAAGCTAGCGTAACATTTTTCCAGGCTGATCTAGATGACGGCATTACAGGAGATAGAGACTTAGCCCTCTACGTTAACACACCCGGCAAATCAACTGCTAGCGGTATCGAAGCAGCTCTCAATGGTGACATCACTGATGAAATAAGCTACAAGCTAAACTACACATGGCTCGATCAATCATTCAATGATCAACCACAACAGCAAACCAATGCCCAAGTGGTATTCAAGCCAAATGACAAGTTACAGCTTGGCTTCGGAGCTCAGTATCTAGACCTGCGAAAATACGGAGGAGACCAGCTAGGTGATGTATTCTTAGTGAGATTATTCGGTAGCTACCAAATCAGTGACCACGTTCAGCTCCACGGCAGAATTGAAAACCTCACAGATACAGAATATAGCCAATTCTCTGGCTTCGGTTCTGACTTCCCCGCACGCCGACTCGGTGTCCATGCAGGTGTCACTCTAGAGTGGTAGCCTGCTAAGCAAGCAGCTTAGAAAAAACTAATACTAACCCTCCCAAAATCACCCCCGCCATAGCAAAGGCGATCCAGCGATCCTGCCTGAGGATGGCTGGTCTGTGGGGGGACTTTGATACCGGGAATACGATAAAAGCATAACTCATCCCCGCGACCAATCCACCAGCGTGTGCGGCATTATCAATAAACTGATAACCGAGCACTCCCATCATCGCTGTGACGATGACGCCGGCTAACAACCTCCGGCGTGAAGACTTAGGCACCAGGCTCCTGTGCTGAGTCTCAAAGATTAACAGGAATCCAAGAAGCCCCATAATTCCGCCACTCGCACCAACAGTGGGAGCAGCTAGAAAATGACTAGATGCAATCCCACCTAGCCATGCCGAGCCAAATATCACGATAATCACGTGCGGCCATCTTGCAAGTAACTCCACTCTCCGCCCGAGGTAGAGAATAGCCGCGGTATTCATCAGCCAGTGGAGTAGATTACCATGTAGAAAGGGTGCGGTGAGGAATCTCCACCATTCCACATCATCATGCTTTAGCAGACCTGCTCGGTCCACGCTATACTCGAACCAGTTCAGCCCTCGCTCAATGAAAAACTGCACTAGCCCGGAAGCGATCATCACCGCGATGAGAAAATAAGTGGCAGACAATCTCTGCCGATACATCCAGCTATCGAATCTAGATTCATCAGCCTCCGCTTGCCACTCTTCTTCGCCACTAGGTTTGCCTTTTCTTAGAGTTTTCCAACCTTCATAGAGCGGTATCAGCCCGAAAATAAGCAACAAAATCCCACAAATCCCTAAAGATGGAGACAGTAATATCTTTGCTAGTTCTCCATTGGTATTACTGTAGCCTGCATAAAGATTCCACAGCATCACTGCACCAAATAACAAACACATCCGCTTGCCATTATCCAGATCTACCTCTGCCCAGTGGCTACGTCTCTTCCAGAGTGCTGCTCTCAGCTCAGGTACTTCTTCAGGAACCTGCAGTGAGGGATGGCTAGGAGTCCAGATGAGGTCCACGCTAGTTCTGGTTTTATTAATTTTCTTAACCAGATCATCAATATCCTCTGCAGGAATCTCATTACTTTTCCTGTTCATAAACCCATACAAACCAGATGTTGGCTTAGAGGAAAATGCATCCTCCTTAGCCCATACTGGTGAATGTAGCTCATTGGCCATGATGAGTATCTTGATCTATAGTAATGTCAATTTATTGACCAAGAGTTGCAGGATCCTTCGGGTCGAGAGGCGGTGCAGGATCATTAGGCTCTAATGCTGGAGTAGGAACTACAGGATCCGGAGTTTCTGCGCCTTCTTCAGACTCTGCTTTATCTTCACCCACACCAGTAGCTGCTTTTATAGCTGCTGTAAGATCTTGCTCGTCATTTGCCATTAACGCTGCTGCTGCGTCTAAGTTTTCTTCTATTGCACTTGCTCCATTAGTCTCGATTTCACCAGAGATAGAGGCGTCGCGAGATTTAGTCCCTACTAGTATAGAGAGAACTAAAGTGACCAAAAAGAGAAGTGATGCGAGATAAACGGTGCCCTTCTGGAGAACATCCGTAGTGCGCGCACCGAAGGCCTGATCAGTCATTCCACCACCAAAGGCAGCGCCTAGGCCTTCCTGCTTAGGTCGTTGCATAAGAACCACTAGGCATAAAAGTATGCATACTACCACGTGTACTACGAGTAGCACGTTTGTAATGATTGAGTTCCAACCGGCTGTTTCTGCTAAAATTGTCATGAGCGCAGGAACATGGTACTAATCTAGCCACTTGTAAAGCCATCATTTAGCCCAAAAGACGATTATTTTTCACTAATACAATTAATTTACCGTCGAAAAATATACCTTTCGATATTCAGATTAATGATCCCTCATTTTGAGCGTTTTTAAATACGCGACAATGTCTCTCATTTCACTCTTATTGAGGAGATTTTTCATATCGGGCATTGCCGACACTTTCGCGTCTCCATAGCCCTGGACAACGAAATCACTGGGCTCAATGAGTGACCTTATAAGATATTCACCTGTCGCTCTTTTCTTCTTACCTATTCCGGCTAAATGTGGTCCCACTTTCTTCATTCCACGCCATCCAAAATTATGACAAATAACACATTGGCCCTTACCACTATCCACCAGATCTTTACCAAGCCTAACCTCTCCGCCTGCTAATGTATGACGGTAAACTCCGAGACTATCTTCCTTAGGATAACTATTGTTATGGTTGAGTAATGCTTGCTTAGCTTGCTTTTCGGGGCGGTTTTCTAAGGCCGTAATAAGATCTAACACACTGACATCCTCATGGCTCTTTGTTGATAGTTTTTTGGCTCCCAATAAAATAGCCTTGAGTGAGACAGGGTCTTTGAGCGCTCCTAAAACTGCATAAACACCTCTGAGGTTGGTTCCTGTTTCAACGCGCTTAAGACTATATTCTAAGGCCTCCTTAGGCGATAACTCCATCATCTCCGATAGCGCGATCTCCACAAAGGCACTTTCCTTCTCATCGAGAAACTTCTCTCTCACTCCTCCACGAATCACTTGATCATTAATTGACTGATAGTATTTCAGGCGATCTGGAATGGAATTCCCCCCATTGAGCGCTAGAGCTGACAATCGGCTATTATCAACTTCTAAGCCATATTTAGAAGCTAAAGTAACAAGATGAAAATCTAAATCCTTGTGTGTTTCCTCGCCCATTTTATCTAAAACTTCCAATACTAAGGTGTTACTTTTAGCACGCTCCTTTGAGGTGCTCCGAATAAGCCCCACGACAGGATCAACTGGTTGAATGCTCTTCTGCTCTTCCCAGCGGGTCAATTCATAGAGGCAGATAAGGCGCACCTTCATTGGCAACTCGGTATTCAGAGCCATCGCTTGGATACGTTTAGCTGAAGCCAGATCACCGACTCGAAAATTAGCTTGAATGACTCTTGCGACGATCTGCTCGCTTGCCGTTGTTGAACCCTGAGCATAGACTTTAGCGTATTCAGCGAGTGCAGGAATCGCCTGCTCTAGGTTGTGACGGGTGATCCCCCTCACAGCAGCATGCTGCACCATCTCAGATGGATCATTGAGATAAACTATACCGCATCGCGGTTCTTCCATTCTAAGTAAGGCTAACAGACCATGGAGGCGCACTGCCTCACTACTGTCTTGAGCCAGGCTCAACAGTGCCCCAACATCTCCAGCGTGGTGCATACCTGTGACAATGGCATTTCTCAGAAATGGATCTTGCTTCTTATTATCTAGCGCAAACTGGCGCAAAACTGGCTGACTCTTTTTCCCTCCACATTTTCCTAATGCTGGAGCTAGGAATGAAATGACGCGCGCTGATGGATGATCAATCAGAGCCAATAATTGATCGTATGCTTTAGGATCAGATGTCTCACCAATGACCTTCACCGCTTGGCAGACAACTTCATTCTTACTGTCGTTAAGTAAAATCCATAACGCTTCATTGACCGCAATATTCTTTCTGCTCAATTGACCTAACCCCCAGATCGCATGCAAACGGGGAAGTAATGATTGCTTGGTGTCATGTGCTATCTTGGTAAGCGACTTCATATCACCACGGCGAACGATCTCGAATTGACCCTTCAAGCGAACGCGTCGATCCACATGCCCTAGAAGAGATACAAGATCATCTATCTTGTATTCTTTAACATCTCCAGAGAGAACCTTTGAAGCTTCTATGACACTGTCTTTCTTTCTAGCTTCTTCATCTATCACTGTATAAACATTACCTTTTCCCGTTCCTTTGGGAGTATTGTTTGTCGTGACATAGTCCACTATGTAGAGTTTTCCATCGTGAGAAAGCTCTGCATCCACAAGATAGCCACCTTCCCAAATAACGTGTAGCCTCGTGGCCCTAGCCCCGGCTCCTTCCCGTTCCGTTCTGAATGAATACACACCACGGGTGCACGCTGTAAAAATAAAGCTATCTCTATACTTTTCACCTAAACTCTCACCTGAGTTAAACAACAGGCCAGCAGAACCCCCATCGATATGCTCTAATGAGGGGATACAAAAGGGTGGCTGTCCCTCGAATTGAGTGCGCCAGGCCCCTTCATTGATCCATGGATCTTCGTATCTAGGTCCCTTGCGTTCATTTATCTTTAATGCGCGCCTAAACTGAGTAAGATTTTCGTAACCGGAACTCCAACCATAATGACCGCCTTCTACCAAATAGCACAAGCGTGAGCGATCGCCATTACCTCGATTATTATCAACCGTGTAGAGGTTCCCGTATTGATCAAATTCTAAATCTTGAGGGTTTCGATTTCCTGTTGTGTAGAGCTCTAAATTTGACCCATCTGGTTCGCAGCGAAAGACAGCACCCTCCGATGCAGAATAAAATTTCTTCCCCTCTTTACTCACAATATCATATCCTCGGTCACCATTTGAAAAATAGAGGCGCCCGTCACTTCCCCAAGCTAAACCATGCAGATCATGACCACTGACACCCATACGAAGCCCAAAACCTGAGACCAGCTTCTCACGATCCTCTGCTACTCCATCACCGTCCTTATCCTTAAGCTTCCAAACATGCGGGATATTAGTGTAGTAGAGAACATTATCCTCATCAAATAGAATACTTGACCCGATGCCATCAAGCGCGTCGTTAAAACCACCAGCAAATTCCGTCACCTTCTCACAGACACCATCGCCATCTTCGTCATGAAGCTTCATAACTCGATCTGAGAATTCTGTAAAATGACCAGGTTTAAACTTACCCGCATCAGTCCACTTCGTGAACAAGGCTAACTTATCGGTGAGGTTCATGATACGGACCTCATCCTCCATCCAGTAATTATGCTGCCTAGTGTCCTCAACACCCCGATGAAACCTCCAGACCTCAGCAAGATAAACCTGGTTGTTACTATCTATCGCCAACGAGAGCGGGTTATTAATGAGTGAACTATCTGCAAATGATTTCACCTTGAAATTCTCGGGAACCTTGAACTTTTCAGCCAGTGTTTCATTCTCAGGATCTGACTCCACCTTAGTATTCTTATCGGTATGGACCTCTTTGATCTTCACATTCCGATACCATACCCTCTTCGCTTCATCTTGAAAACTGATGTATCCCATGAGTGGCCTGTCTCTCATTTCGGTTCTACTAAGATCTAAATCCTGAATCTGCTCCCCGTTCAAAACTACTTTAAGTTGACTCCCCACTAAGGTGATCGTGTAGCGATTCCACTCACCTGCAGGCTTCATCATATTCTTAGACGGCCCCTTGGTTCTAATCACCCCACCACCATCGTGATGCCCTGGATTTTTCTTACCGTGTGTGTCCAGAATCTGCAGTTCAAAGCCACTCTCCACATGGTCTTTAGTATCACCAATTCTCATGAAGACTCCAGAATTGCCTCTCTTGTTAAATTTAAACTCTAAGTCCAATACAAAATCACCATATTTTTTCTTCGTTCTCAGGTAATGATCATACCGCTTCCATCCACTCTCACCAGCCCGCGGCATAAGAGTAATCACATTACCCTTCTCAACCACCCAGTTCCCATTGGTCTCCCAGCCAGTCAAATCCTTACCATTGAACATCGGTTTAAATCCATCAGCCTCATCTCCGCTAGAAGTAAGAGTGAATAGGTGAACAATAGATAGCAGGTAAAATAGTAATTTTTTCATATTAATAGTGAGAATCTAATCGATATACGTGAAATATAAATAAAAAATTACAACTGATCATTATAAAAACAGCGCTTGGACTTTAGGGAACCTACGCTAAGGAACATTATTCATTGAAATGCCCCCAGAGGTGAATCGAAGTGTAGCCAGTAGCCCTCTTCGAGATATCAGCCGTTAGCATTTCTTAATCATTTTAGAAAAATAATCGCTACTTGCTACCTGCTACTGAGACAAAGGCTTTGCTACAGGCAGCTAATCTCCAGCCTATCGACTCAGTGATTAAACTACTGCGTCTTTTTCGCTAGAGCACCGCGCTTCGACTAATCATTCGTTAGCACAACCCGGTATCTAGCATCACCAGATTTGAGCCGGTCGATGGCTTTATTGATATCGCTCATCGGAAACATTTCTACCTGTGGTTGAATCTGATGGCGGTTGGCAAAATCAAACATCTTCTCAATGGTCGCCGGGCTACCGACTGGTGAGCCAGAAACTGATCGCTGCGACGCAATCAACGAAAACACCCCAATATCTAATGGTTCGAGGGCGGCTCCTACAAAGTGCAGACGTCCCTTCGGTTTCAGGGTATTGATATAAAGATTCCAATCGAGCTTTACATTTACGGTCGAGATAATGAAATCGAAACTGTGCGCAGCACCCTCAATCTCTGCGGCGTCTCTCGAGTTCAGCGTCTTGTCAGCTCCGAGCTGGAGCGCCTCTTCGCGCTTCGATTCACTGGAGGTGAAAGCAGTAACTTCACAGCCCCATTTACTGAGAAACTTAAGCGCAATGTGGCCAAGACCACCAATACCGATCACAGCCACCTTATCAGTCGATTTCACATCGAACTGAACTAGTGGGTTAAACACGGTAATGCCTCCGCAGAGAAGTGGTCCAGCAGATTTCAGATCAATACCATCTGGCACGACGATCACGCTCGCTGCATCCGCACGGACTTTATCAGCAAAACCACCATGACGCGCCACGATTGTTCCCTCCGCAGTGGCACAGAGATTCTCATCGCCAGAATGACAGGACTCACAGTGCCCGCAATAACCTGAATGCCAACCTAGCCCCACATTACAACCTATCTCAAGATGCTCGATATTAGCACCCACACTCGAAATTTTTCCAATGACCTCATGCCCGCCAACGAGAGGATACTCAGACATCCCCCACTCGTTACCCACCATACTCAGGTCGCTATGACAGAGTCCGCAGTAGAGGACATCGATCTCAACCTCATTCGGCTGAAGTTCTCCCACTTCGTAGGTGAAAGGTTCTAGTGAGCCACCAGCTTCTTTGGCAGCGTAGGCATTAATTGTAGTCGTTTGATTCATCATTTTTATTTGTATGTTTAGCCGGGTTCTTTCAGTAAAGGTTATTTATTGGCAACTTTTAACACTAACATAGAATAACTTTCATGCCACTAAGTTTAACAGCGATCAGTTGCTTTTTTCAAATCCTCCCCGAGTATGCGTGGTGAATAATCACTTATTAGCGATGACTATGGAGGAACTAGATTCTCAGATCAGCAAGATTGATCCCAAGCTCTATGGCCAAACTAGAAATCATCTCGATGGGGCAGTCACTCATCTGAGCGCCTATTTCACGCACGGTATTTTGTCTCCAGTAGATATTCTAGATCAAATCGTGAGTAAACACGGAGCAGAGCAGTGTGGAAAGTTAGCCAGTGAGTTTGCATGGAGAGAGTATTTCCAGCGGGTTTGGCAGAGTAGAGGAGACGAGATCTTCGCGGATCTGAAGCAAGCACAAGAGATGGTAGAGTATGAGCAAATGCCTGAAGCCATCAGTGACTCCAATATCTCCTGTGGAATAGATGTCTTAGACGATTCAGTCAGAGAGCTAGTCACTAAAGGATATTTGCATAATCATTCAAGAATGTGGATAGCTGGGGTAGTTACCAATATTGGCAGGACCCATTGGAAGAAGCCCGCGGCATGGATGTTCTACCATTTATTAGATGGCGACCTGGCGAGTAACACACTTTCATGGCAATGGGTAGCAGGTAGTTTCAGTCATAAAAAATATATCGCTAATCAGGAAAACCTAAACCAATACTCTAAAACCTCACAGCAAGGAACTTGGCTAGATATGAGCTATGAAGAACTTGCTGAAAGAGATCTCCCTCGTGAGCTCTCAGAGAGATGCGTATTACAGCTAGAGAATCACTATCCAGAATCTACTGTTGAGAAGGTAAATAATACCGATCATTTACTACTCTACAGTATCTGGAATTTGGATACTAACTGGCACAGGTCCTCAGATGCTAGAAGGATCTTGGTGATTGAGCCATCAGTCTATGATCGTTGCCCGATGAGTCCAAAACGATGGGAATTCATTATGCTATGGGCATCGCAGATTGCAGGCTTAGAGATTTTCGTAGGGGAGCTTGATGACCTGCTTCCAGATGAATATAATGGGGAAATAACCTATAAAGAATATCCCTTATCCAATCACTGGCCAGGAAAGGAAGAGCCCAGATCCTGGATATCCCCTAAAACACAGGGATACTACCCCAGCTTCTCGAAATATTATAAGACCGCCAAAAAACAAACTAATAAAGGAATTTAATCATCACCAAACATGAGCGATCTAAAAAAGCAGATAAAACAATGCCCGGTCTGTGAGCGACCATTTCACAACCGTAAAAAATGGGACAGCAGGGGCATCTGGGATCAAATCATTTACTGTTCAAAAAAATGCAGCGGTAAGAAACCCAAAAACCACTCATGATAACGCACGAAGTACCTTATTTAGCACGCCATCTACACCATACTATTTCTCAACTTCAACACCGATATTCTTCCAGTGCTTATCAGCGAAATCCATATAGCAATTCCAGTCGTATTCTACCAAATCATGTTTACCAATTCGAATGTGGTGGCCAATGTGACCAGTGTGCAGAGGCTGCTGAGGCTTGGGCATTTTCATCGCACCCACTCCACCCAGACCAAACAGTTGATAGACTGGTCCAGCGTGGACACACGACAGAAACTCTCCTTCCGGATCAGCCCAAGTATCCTCAGTGGCGCTCGCCACGTAAACTAACCTGGGAGCCATCAATGCTATCAATTCATGTTGATCGACAGGCAACTCGTCTTCGTTGTCATTAAACTTCTTGTAATTAGTACAACACCAATGAGGGAATCCTTTGTTGATGTCCTTCACTCGCTCGCCTCTGTTCTTGCCTTTCTGCTGGCGCAGCGTCTTATTACGCGCCAGGGCAGCACCAGTGTTACCCGAGTTATTACTAATGGTTAAGGCAAAACGCTCATCTTGAGCACCGCACCAAAGCGCAGTCTTGCCAGCGCGAGAATGACCCAAGACACCAATGTGTTTTTCGTCGATGTCTTTATCGGTCTCGAAGTAATCCATCACCCGGCTTGCGCCCCACGCCCAGGCAGCAATCGTTCCCCATGCATCAGCCGGTCGCTTGGAATCCTTAGAGTCGAATATCCCATGCACCCCGTTCTTGAAACCATCATATTCATCTGGATCGAGATCGGAATTATGAAAGGTTGCCGCGACATAACCGCGCTCAACGATGCGCTCAACCGGCCAAAACGGACTTTTCTTCTTCCTCGTTGGATCAATGTTCTCTTTGTCACGATTACAGATCAAAAGGAATCCAGGAGCAGGCTTAGAGACCTTATTAGGTATAAATAATAACAGTTCGATCAACCCCTTTCCACCAGCACCAGAGAAGTGAATATTGATGTGCTTAAAGGTAGCAGCCCCACCCAAAGCATTTTTGTTGATCTCCTTCACCTCGAAACGAAGGTCATCTGGTCGATCAATGGGAGCCCGACCATAAACGTGAGTCCGGAACAGTTCCAGTATCTCTGGACGTCGCATCTTCTGCCACTGTTCCGCGTTCGTGATCTTCTCACCTGCCGAAGATGTGAGCGGATCAGGCAGCGGAGATTCGGCGGCGAAGCTAGCATCTGTCACAGCAAGAATAATGGTACAAATCATAATCACATATTTAATCATCACAGATTATTTTCTTATTATTATTCTAAGTCAAATAAAATGACGATCATTAGGGTACATCGAAAGCGCCTACTTGATTCGTTGCGGGATCCCAGCACCAGTCTTTTTCAGCCAACCCTCTAGCTGTTTCCTGAGCTTCGCGGCCACCTCTGGGAAGTCACCTGATAAGTCGTTTTTCTCACCGAGATCTTCACTCAGGTCGTAGAGCTCCACTGAGTCGTTGTCATAGCTTAGAATAAGCTTGTGCTTTCCATCACGGATCGCCGATCCCGGACAGTTTTCCTTGTGGAAGGCCCAATGCGGATAGTGGAAAAAGAGTGGCTCGCGAGACAACTTCTTTCCCGCGAGAACTGGCTTGAGTGACGCACCGTCAACAACCTTTCCCTTGTCCCGCGAAACTCGGGCTGCATCAAGAATGGTCGCTGTGAGATCCATAGAGATCACCGGCGTGGGATCGGTCACCCCTGCCTTTGTCACACCCGGCCAACGGATGATCAGCGGGACACGTATCCCACCCTCGTAGAGATACCCCTTCCCCTTGCGTAACGGGCGGTTGTCAGTAGCGCCGCTCCACCCACCGTTGTCGCTGGTAAAAATCACCAGCGTGTTATCCGCGATGCCAAGTCGATCAATTTCATCAAGCACGCGCCCCACCGCAATGTCGGTAGCCTCGATCTGAGCACCATAAATAGGATTCACTAGTCCCAGACCTTCCTTTCCTTTGTATGCTGGGATCAAGTGCGCCGGAGCCTCGAAGGGGTAATGGGGATTGTAAGTCCACAGACATACGAACATCGGCTTTTCTTGGTTTACGCGCATCCACGTAACCGTCTCGTCAGCCAGCCGATCGCTTAGATACTCACCCGTCTTCCTCGGTTTAAGAGTAGGAATGCGATACGGATCAAAGTAAGTCGGAGGTCCGCCCTTGCCGCAGCCGCCGAAGTTGACGTCAAAGCCCTGCTGATCAGGATAATAAGCCGAACCGCCAGTAGACGGATCTTCCTGCTTCACAGCGGAACCCGAAAGATGCCATTTACCGAAGAAGCCTGTGGCGTAACCCACATCCTGGAGTCGCTCAGCCATCGTCACTCGCTCGAGCGGCAGGATATGCTCGATCACTGGAGGTTGAACCTTGCGGTCCTTCGGCCAGAAAATTGGCCGATCAGCTCCATGCTGGGTGATGTTCAGCCGTGCCGGTGCCAATCCAGTCATAAGAGCAGCACGAGTGGGCGAACAGACTGGCGAGGCGGAATAGGCATCGGTGAAGCGCACCCCCTGTTTAGCAAACGCATCGATATTCGGAGTGCGTAACTTCCCGTTTCCCTGACAGGACAGATCCATCCACCCCATATCATCGGTCATGATCAGAATAATATGTGGAAGCCCGCTGTTAACTATAGGTTTAGCCCCGGAAGTGGTAATCAGCGCCAAAAAGCAGCTGCAGTGAATGAGTATATTCAATCGATTCATAAAGTTTCCTTTTTTTGCCTAGTTTAAACTACCATAAATAACTGTTTAGTCAGCGACTTACCTACTGAATAGATCGATTTATTCGCTCATGGTTGTTTAGTCAAGAAGAACAGATCTAATCCTTCATCGGCTTCAAAACCCGAGCCACTTCTTTTAACAGCAATGGGTAGAATGGTTTCCTGGGAGCGTGACCAAAACCACTGAGCTCTATGAGGCGCACATCCGGATGACCGACGACTTTGAGCATCCGATACATAAACGCATTTTCTTCGTAGCGACCTAACATCTCTTTTTCACGGTCGCCCGTTACCAATAGAACGGGAGGAGCTGTTGATCTCAAATACGAAATAGGAGCTAGGTGATCGATGACCATCTTAGTTTTACCAATCCCTCTCTCTTCTTTCACCGTGAAATGAGTGAGCATCTGCCCGGCCAGTGGGATAAGCCCGGCAATAAGATCCGCATTGATGTCATGGACTTTCAACCAACGTTTGTCTAAGCCGATCATTGCAGTGAGATAGCCACCGGCGGAACTACCGGAAACGAAGATCTTCTTCGGATCTCCACCAAGGGATTTGATGTTTTTAAACGTCCAAGCGACTGCGGCGGCGGAGTCTTCAAGATAACTCGGCGCCTTTGCTCTTGGATACAGGCGATAATTGACAGCCACCACCGCAATACCCTGACGCTTCAATTGATCAGCAATCTTTTTATTCCCACCCTTGAGGCCGCCGCCGTGAAACCAAACCACCGTAGCGAACCCCTTTTTGTTTGTGGGATGATAAATATCCAGAACGCAACGTTCATCTATGTAGGCATCCGAGCGATTTGCGGCATCACTATAGTAGTGGATGTTCTCCTTTGTTACATAGCGGGTCTCCTCAGCAAAAGCCGAAGTGCTCAGCCCCGCAAACAGGATGATGAATGTGGATAGAGATCTATTGGTCATTTTTGTGAGTCTTTCTGTTACAGCCAGCCCGCGAACACTGACGAAGTGGTTGATGTTTTAGTTGCGTGAAAGCTCCGCAGAAAACACTCCGTGGGATTCGGCTACTGCGATCACTTGGTCGATTTGAGGTATAATCTAGTTAATTGTCTTCCTCCCTTTTGCCATGCTATGATGGAATCTGCTATCCAATTCTGCACGTCTTTTTCTCGAACTCAATAATAAACCGATTCAACACAGGTGATGCTAGGTCTTAGATTTTTGTATCTCTGACTCCTCCAACCAGATTCTTAAACATTAATTGAGCTGTCTGGTAATCTCTCAGAAACTAGTGGGCATTACTGTCCAGTAATTTCGATGACTCAACAATTTCAGAACGCTACTCCCATGGGAATGTTGAAAATAGCGGACTTGAGTTATCCTTACTCAATGATATCCTAAAAATAAAACATGATCTTGCGACAAGGATCTTAAATAAAAGTAAGAAACAAATTAAACAACAGTATCCTATAGTATGAATCGAATCAAAACAATCGCGCTGGCCATCTGCTGCGCCGCAGTTTCCACAACGACACAAGCAGCAGAAAAACCGAACGTCATTTATATCCTCGCTGATGATTTAGGGTATGGCGACCTGTCTATCCTCGGGCAGAAGAAATTGCAGACACCCAATATTGACCTGCTAGGCAGCGAGGGCATTATTTTCACTCAGCATTATTCGGGGAACACAGTTTGTTCTCCATCGCGTGCTGTTCTCATGACTGGGCAACACCCAGGCAATGTGCACTGCCGCGGGAACATGAGATCAGAAAATAACACTGCTCTTAACCCGGCGATGACCACCCTGCCGCGTCTCTTCAAAAACGCAGGCTACGCGACCGGCGCCTATGGAAAATGGGGGCTAGGTGTGACCTCCGAAAGCGGAGCACCTAACCCATTGACCCACGGGTTCGATCACTATTCCGGTTGGAAAAGCCAGGGGATCGCGCACACCTATTATCCTACCAGTATCGTCCGCGATGGCAAAGAGACTCCGCTGGCGAAAGGAACCTATATCCACGATCTGATCATGGCCGATGCGTATCAATTTATTGAACAAAGCGTCGCAGACAAACAGCCATTCTTCTGCTATATTCCGACAGCCATTCCGCATGCCGCAATGCATGGGCCGAAGGAGCTTCACGAAAAATGGTGTAAGGTTTTTCCGGAGTTTAACAACAAGATCGGAAAATACGGTGCTGGCAAGGGCGAGCCTTGCCCGGATGTGCAAAATCCAATCGCTGGTTTCGCTGCAATGATAGAACACCTCGACAACCAAGTTGGCGAGATACTGGCCTTGCTCAAGAAACTCAAAGTGGATGACAACACGCTGATCATTTTCACTAGCGATAATGGCACCCACAGTGAAGGAGGCCACGACCCTCGCTTCTGGAATTCCAATGGTGACTTCCGCGGGATAAAGCGTGATGTCTATGACGGCGGTATTCGTAGCCCGTTCCTCGCCCGCTGGCCCGCACGCATCAAGTCTGGCACGACCAGCGGTCATATCAGCGCATTTTGGGATATCCTCCCAACGATGGCCGCGATCATCGGACAGCCCATCCCTGAGCAAGTCGACGGACTTTCAATGTTACCAACTCTAACTGGGGAAGCATCTGCACAGAAACAGCATCAATATCTGTATTGGGAGTTTGCCAAAGGAGAAGATCAAAAGATCTTTTCACAAGCAGTTCGCATGGGCGATTGGAAGGCGGTAAAACTAAAGAAAAACGGGAAATCTGAGCTGGAGCTATACAATATCAAGAATGATATCAGCGAAACCAAGAATGTAGCAAAGCAGTACCCTAAAATTATGGATCGCATCGAGAAGATCATTCTAGAGGCGCATACTCCGCTGCCCAGCCAACGCTAGAAAATCACTCTATAATCTTGCACATTTAATATGATCAACAAAACTTAAAGCATGAAAATACTCATCATCCTATTCCTTTCCATCCTCTCGCTTAGCGCACAGATCACTTACAAGAGTGAATCTGAGGCTAAAGACAAGAAGCACATCGTCTTCGTGGCATCAGACCATGAATACCGAGCTGAAGAATCCTGCACTGCACTCGCCAGAATCTTGGCAAAGCACAATGGCTACGACTGCACCGTGCTCTATGGAGTAAACCCTGAGGGAGAGATCACCGCTGGAGCCTCTGACATCAAAGGGCTAGAAGCTCTCGCAAAAGCAGATCTCATGGTCATCTTCACACGCTTCCTAGATCTACCCGATGACCAGATGAAGCATATCGATGCCTACATCAAACGTGGTGGACCAGTGGTAGGACTCCGCACCTCTTCGCACGCATTCAAAATCCCAAAAGGAAAGACCTATTCAAAATATGATTTTAAATCTAAAGATCCGAAGTTCGAAAAAGGCTTCGGTCATCAAATTCTAGGCAATACTTGGGTAGGCCACTATGGTAGGAATCACAAGCAAGGCACCCGTATCAAGCTGATTCCTGAACAGAAAGATCATCCTATTTTAACAGGAGTGAAGGACAATGCATTTTGCTATGCAGGAGGATACACCGGAATCGCCGATGAAACCTTCACTGTGCTCGCCAATAGCCAGCCACTGGTCACAATGAAAAGAGACGCAGCTGCTGATCCCGAGAAGAGGCCAATGCCATGCACATGGACACGTCACTACACCGCAGAAAACGGTGAAAAAGCGCGGGTGTTTCACTCCACTCAAGGGGCATCTGAAGATCTAATCGATCCAGATTACCGCAGACTCATTATCAATGGTATCTTCTGGGCAGCTAGCGATGAGGCAAATATAAAAGTCGATAATAACATTAGCTTTGTAGGAAAGTATCAACCGACAACATTCAACTTTGCTGGCCACGTCAAAGGAGTGAGGCCTGCTGACCTACAAGACATGAACAGCCCTATCATGCCGAAGAAAGAGCAGTAAAATCGATGCTAGGAAACCCTCATTTAACCTCAGTCTTTTAATAGGAGAACGCTTGAGATACTCAAGCCACAATCGCACTTGTATCGAGGTAAAAAAATTACTTTCAGTAACTTCACACACTCAAAAAAATCGTCAGGTTTTAGGCTTTGATTGATCGGCTTGTTTTCCGCCCGATTGGACCTTAAAATAGTCACCACCCTTCAACTTTTCGTCATCAGTATTCCAGACAATCTTCTTATCCTTAGGCTCCAATAGCGGTATATGCTTTGAACATTGTATATAAGCTTCCTCAATAGAAACCTTAACCCATCTTTCTGCTAATGGATCATCCACCCAATCAATCTCAGTCTCGATTGAAGCCACACCATTGATATGAAGTCCAACTGTTGAGTCATAAAAATCTACCATCAGAATACCAATATGGGGATTCTCCGAAATATTACCAAGGCTAGCATACACGCCATTCCCGCGATATTCAGGATACGCGATAGTATTCTGATCCACAACATGCACAAACCCCTTCCTGCCTACGCGAATCGAACAATCACAATTACCTTCTATATCAGCCGTTGACACGAAAATCATCTCTTGCCGGGGAACAAACTCCATCATCATATCGTTCAAGCAATCAAGCATCTGGGTTTTATAAAATCGATCCGCCCTCCGAACAGTTCCATAATCTTGCTGTAATGCTTTTTCTAAACTCATACTTTTTGTAGATAATCTATGGCTGAAGCTCGTTGTGAGCTATGCCTTGGTTAAAAAACATGATGAGCCCAGGGTTTTAGGGGACTCTTTCTCTGACACGAGGTCAGGAAGATCTATCCAACATAGATAGAACACCTAAATTCATCATGAAAACACAATACTACATCGGACTAGACTCACAAGGAATAATCCATCGGATTCACGAATCCTTAACTCCGTGCTATTCAGAGCCTTTACCATAGCTAAAAAAAAACTATTCAACCCTACAAATGCATTCTTCTCCTCATCTCCAAACAACATTTACCGTCGATTCACCCGAGACACGCAGTGCATAATAATAAGAGGCATCTTCGATCAGAATGCTTCTAGACGTATTTGATGAACGACGGCATCAAATGGTAAATGGATGGCTAATCCTGTGAGTCCGCCTTCGTAATGGGGAAGGCCTTTCAGCTGGACCTTAATCCATCGTTTTTTTATTTTAGTGATGCGCTTGGTGGTGGAGCGTTTATTTGTCCACCATGTTTTTTTCCACGCATGCCATAGGCTTGGCTTCGTCGATGCCGCTTCATTCGGCATACCTCGCCAGTAAACAGTCATGATTCCTGAGCTTTCAGATGTCAGTTCAATCGCTAATGTTTGCGCTGATTCGGCCCGCCAAAAAGTGATCGGGCTAAGGAGCCGAATCGGTGTTTGGCTATTTTTTGCTTTGAGCACCAGCCCTTTCTCTGAGAGTGGCCAACCTTCATCACTACCATTTTCAAAATGCCAGCCATGCCGCGCTTGGTTGAAATCCCATGCCGGTAATGCTTTATTTTTTAACCTTTTAGCTTCTTTGCGAATATCCTGGATGCTTCCTAGTATGAAGCGACGTGTGTATTCATAGACGATGTTGTGGTCTAAAATCTCATGGGTGATCGGTGACATATAGCCGGTATTTGTGGACTTTTCGCCTCCGTGCCCGCGATGGCCATTAAACCCTCCATGAAATTCGGACGCATTGGGAACGGAGATGCCAATGCCCGTTCCGTCTTCATTCACCAGAGCAGCCCATCCTTCGGTGGCCAAAATGTTAACCCAAGGCCAAGGCTCTTTGTGATCGTTACGTATTTCAGTCACGGCTCCGTCACTAAAGGGGTTCGCGCCATTATAAGTAATTAATTTATGCCACGGGCCATTGGTGTATATAGCTGGGACCTCTTGCGGCATCGCGGCATAGATCGTTTTATCAGAACGGCTATTCGTAAGGCGCGCCTTATAGCTAAACACTGGACTACTAGGTGAAAGATAAATCCAGGTTTCCATCGTGCATTCAGCGGGGTCGTTTTGCATCGGCCATAGCATCGGTACCGTTTTCACATAAAGTTTATCGCCTTGGATCTTGTGCTCAATCACTCGCGAACCGAAGTTATAAGAGTCGCCAGTCTGGATAGGGTTCCATGGAAAGGTTTTCCAGTTCGGGTTTTTCTTTTTGACCGCGTTCTGGTAATTGGGTGGACCCGAGTAGTAAGATTGTTGGATTTGACGACCTAGGTCATAGGAATTGATCAAGTTCGGGCCGCCTGCTTTCGAGACGTGTGTGATCGCGCCGCCCCATTTTAAGTTTATCCCAACGCGTATGTGTCGGTTCTCAAGGTAGACCATCTCTGGGGGCTTGCCTTCAGCGACAAAAGATACAGCTAAAATCAGGCTTAAAAAAAGCAACAACGCATTGATTGACAATTTCATCTTAAAATCAGGATGCTAGCTTTGATTTCAGTTGTCAAAGATTTATCTTCGCTAGGTATTTAGGCTGAATGCTAGCTAGTGCTTTTTCGACGTGCCATCTAGTGCGGGCTTTCGATTGAGACACTTTATTAGTCTGAATTTTTGGTTTTATTTTTGGTTTTAAAAGCGTCAGAATTTAACTGAAATCCTTACTATAGATTACCCTTGGGCTTATCTTCCCCTCAATTATCTTCGCTATCGCATTGCGTACGTTTCATGGTTTTCTGTTTGTTTTTGATCAAGGATATTTTACTTAACCAAATCCACTGCCAGTTTGATGGCGTGGAGCATGGATTCGTGGTCTGCTAGGCCTTTGCCGGCGATGTCGAAGGCAGTGCCGTGGTCTGGGCTGGTGCGGGGGTGGCTGAGACCCAGGGTGGTGTTAACCCCGGTGGCGAAATCTAGCAGTTTGAGTGGGATCAGGCCTTGGTCGTGATACATGCAGAGCACGGCATCATACTCGCCCTCGGAGGCAGGCTTGAAGATAGTGTCGGCGGGGTGTGGACCACTGAAAATCTGGCTTTTTTGGCCGCTGTCGCCATTGGGGAGTTGGTTTAGTTTAGCGATGGCGGGGGCGATGATTTGCTGATCTTCGCTGCCAAACGCGCTGTTCTCGCCAGCGTGTGGGTTTAGTCCGCAGACTGCTATTCTTGGCTCTCCATCACGCTTAGTAGATATTCTTTTCTGACGGCAAAATTTCTCTAACAGGTTCCCCACGCGTATGATCTCGCTCTCTTTAAGTGAGCCAGCCACGCTAGAGATAGGCACATGGATGGTCACGAGCGCGACGGTGAGCTTGGCACCAGTGAGGCACATAGCGTGATCCACACAGCCGAGCCTCTCAGCGAAAAATTCTGTCTGCCCAGGGTAGTCGAACCCTACTTTATGCAAGCCTTCCTTGGCAACGGGGGCGGTGACGATTGCATCGATCTCGCCAGACTGTAGCAGCCTGACACTTTCCTCAAGCGCGTCCAGTGCCGCTTGTGCGGATGTGATGTCTGGCTTTCCTGGTTGCGCATCGATCCGCTCGCCGATGATACGAAACTCCACTTCACCAGGAAACCACTCAACGATGCGCGGGTCTGCCAGTGCGGCAGCCACAATCTCTGGACCGATGCCCGCTTGATCGCCAAGTGTGATGCCTATTTTTTTCAAGATGATTGATTACTGCTGTTGAAGGTTTTATTCTTTTGCCACTAATTTTCACGATTAGCTGTTGCTAACTACTCTCTACTTTCCTACTTGATCAGTTGGTAAATATTTTAACTACGTGAGTCATTTAATTACAGGAACTGGGCTACTTTTCTTGAAACTGAGTAAATGGAGCACTGATTTTTCGACTCGCATTGCTCGTGGATTCCTCGGCGATCAATCCCTGCCGTTATAGGCTTCCGTTTCAGACTAAGTCTGAAGCGGTAACGGATGTTTTCTTGCGGGTACCTAGGAAGATGGCCTGGTCCACTACGCGGGTCTGAGATTTATCAAATCTGTATCCATGGCAGTTTGCACACGTCACAGAATTTGCTCCCACGATAGAATCACAACACTCACAGACCTTGTAGGCTGAAGGGTTTGATGCTATCTCTTGGGCTTTCTGAAGTCGCTGGCTACTAGCGTGCTTGTCGAATGTTTTGTTGGTGTTTTTACTCATGGACTAGGTACACTTTGTCTCATCTCACCGCTGACCGCAAGCGAGAATTTATGATGATTATTATTTAGCTGAATTTCTGGACAAGTAAGCTCGCATTGTGACCGCCGAATCCGAAGGAATTACTCAGCGCGGCATTGACTTCTACTTCCCGCGCCACGTTGGCACAGTAGTCGAGATCGCACTCAGGGTCTTGGTCTTCTAGATTGATGGTAGGTGGAATAATACTGTCCTTTATCGCCATCAAACAGGCGGCTAATTCTATCCCACCAGCTGCGCCGAGTAAGTGACCAGTCATTGACTTAGTTGAGCTGACGATCAGTCCATCCTTAGCATATGAACCGAAGCTTTTTTTGATCGCCTTGGTCTCGCAGATGTCTCCCATCGGGGTCGATGTCCCATGAGCATTGACATAAGAAATGTCTTCTGGGTTGAGCTTTGCGTGCTTGAGCGCCATGTCGATACAGCGGCTTGCCCCCTCACCTTCTGGGTGCGGAGAGGTCATGTGATAAGCGTCTGAGCTGACACCGTAACCAGTGAGCTCGGCATAAATTTTGGCCCCACGTGCCTTAGCATGTTCCAGTTCCTCGATAATTACTACGCCAGCTCCTTCACCCATGACAAAGCCATCTCTGCCTACATCGAAAGGACGTGAAGCTCGCTCTGGATCATCATTTCTGGTAGAAAGTGCCCGCATGTTAGAGAAGCCTGAGAGTCCCATCGGTAAAATAGTGGACTCTGCTCCTCCTGCGATGAATGCGTCAGCATCGCCGAATTTAATCATTCTCCATGCTTCACCGATATTGTGATTTGCTGTGGCACAGGCAGTGACGATGACCATATTTGGGCCACCAAAACCATATTCCATGCTGATCATTCCGCTGGCGATATTAGAAATCATCATTGGGATCACGAATGGGGAGACTCTTGATGGTCCACGCTTGATGAGTTTTTCGTGCTCTCGCTCTAGTGTCCCGAGTCCGCCGATTCCACTACCTACCATCACACCCACACGGGTTTTATCCACAGCATCTGGATCTAGACCGGAGTCCTCCATCGCCATCTTAGAAGCACCGAATGCTAGAAGTGTGTATTCATCAGCCCGCCGCGCATCTTTGGCGTCTTTAAAATAAGGTTTAGGGTCATAGCCCTTAACCTCGCCAGCGATGCTTACGGAGTAACCTTCTGTATCCATCTTAGTGATCTTGCTGATACCACTACGGCCGGCTTTTAGTCCATCCCATGTGCTTTGAAGGTCATTCCCTAGTGGACTGATCGTCCCGATTCCTGTGATTACTACTCTGCGCTCGTTCATCATAAAATTTTAGTTTGCTACTGCTCTGCTGTGAATTATCAATAATTTTTTCCACTAGTGCAAGTCAGATAACGGAAAAACGTGCCAGTATCGTCTATTCCTCCTCCATAATGGCGAAAGATCCTCATTCGGAAGAGCCTCCTTCCATTCCCTTTATCGGTCGATTCGAGTCCTAGCATTTTTTACGATAAAATAATTTCTTTAGGTTGCTAAGAATGTGTACTTTTGCTAAGTGTTCATTTGTTCATAAAACAAATGATACAGATAATATGCTTAGTTTACTAAAAATCAAAAATTTAGCGCTCGTGGATCAGCTAAGCTGGCAGCTCGGGACTGGACTAGTGGGGGTTACGGGTGAGACAGGCGCGGGAAAAAGCGTCATCGTGGGTGCACTCAAGCTGATCCTAGGCGAGCGAGCGGATAAAGGGTTAATCCGCACAGGTGAATCTGCCTGCACCATCGAAGCGGTGTTCACTATCTCTGCTGACTCTCTCGTAAATGATATTTTAGAAGAGTCTGGACTCGATAGATGCGAGGACGATCAGCTAATCATCAAGCGCATTATTGGCCACTCTAATAACAAGCAATTTGTCAATAATAGCCCAGCCACACTCACTGTCTTAAAAAAGATAGGCACCGAAATCGTAGATCTTCATGGCCCGCATGACCACCAGTCCCTGCTCTCTACTGACCGCCAGCTCAGTATGCTAGACGCCTATGCTAACAGTGAGGATACTCTCGCTGCCTACCGCCAGATCTGGAGCGAATGGCATGAGAAATCTAGGCGGCTGGAGGATCTCAGGAACTCCGAACGCGCAACCGAGCAGGAGCTAGATTTACTGAAATTTCAAGTCGATGAAATAGACAGTGCTGATTTAAAACCAGATGAAGAAGAGGACATCGAGCTACAATTCAAGCGGGTTTCTAACAGTTCCAAACTCATCGAACTGTCCTCAAAAATAGCTGGCACTCTAGAGCACACCGTAAACGATGCTCTCGGCGAAACTCTCAGAGCGGCTAAAGAACTGCAGGCACTAGATCCAAGTGTGGCAGACAGACTCACTGGATTAGAGCAGGCAGTGTTGGAACTTCAGGATCTGGAGCGTGAAATGACCTCGTATTCAGAAGGTCTAGATATTGACCCAGAGGAAGAACATCAGCTCTCTAACAGAATCAATACTTTCGAGACACTGAAGCGAAAATATGGCGCCACACTTACAGATATCATCACCCACGGAGATGACGCCAGACATCGGCTGATGGAAATAGAAAACCGTGATGGTGTGCTCGATGACCTCCAGCTAGAAGTCGATGGTCTTTTCGATAAAGTCCTCACAGCCGCGCAAAAACTTACTTCAATCCGTAAGAAATCCGCACCAAAACTAGCCAAAGTCATCGCGCTTCACCTCAAGGAACTCGGATTTAAACAAGCAGCCTTTGAACTCAGCATCATCCCACAGACTAAACCCGCTGCAACAGGAATGGAGAGTATTGATTTCCAGTTCGGACCTAACCCTGGCGAGCCGCTAAAGCCGTTGAGGCAGATCGCTTCAAGCGGTGAGATTTCCCGAGTCATGCTCGCTGTCAAAAGCTCGCTTGCTGATCAAGACGCCACTCCATTGATGGTCTTCGATGAGATCGATGCTAACGTAGGCGGAGAGATAGCCAGAGCAGTCGGAGATAAAATGGCGACTCTCGGTGAGCAGCACCAAGTCATCGCTATCACGCATTTCCCGCAGGTCGCGGCGGTGGCTGGACAGCATTTCGTGGTGGAAAAGCAAGTCGACGCCGGCAGGACTACTTCTAGCCTCCGCGAGGTCACTGGCAAAAATCGTATCGATGAACTCGTGAGAATGCTCGGTGGTGGAGATGGTAAGCAGGCTATCGCGATGGCTAAATCATTGCTCAAAAATAATCCTTAAGCACTCATCCATGAGGGAATAAAACGCTAAACTTATCATTCCCGACTAGTTTAGAGATGCCTAGAATCCATCCGCTAACACCACTTCATAGATTCTATTCAAGCTCAGGAGTGAAATCTGGGTATCTAACCTAAAGCCAAAACCTAAAAAACCTCTTGCATTTGTAACTCTAAGTTCTATCTCGAAGTAATGCGTTTGCTTATTCATTTACTGCTTTTTGTCATCACCTGCCCATTGATTACTCCTATATTATCTGCCCAGTCTCCTCCCGAAACTTCAGCCAGTGCAGAAGGTCTCCGTAAATGGACAAATACAAAAAATCAAGATATCACTGCGAGCTTGGCAAGGATCACTCGTGTTAAGAGTGAAAAAAAAAATAGTGAATTCAGAGTTGATGTCACTTTTAAGCTCAAAACTGGGAAAAAAATCACCTTAAATGCCGAACTTTTATCGAAGCCACATCAGAATGAGCTCAAAAACTGGCTTAAAAATAACCCTACAGGAATAGCAAAGCCATCTGCACCATACAGCTGGCCGAGTAAACATAACGGTAGTAACACTCCGAAAGTAGAGTATGTGAAATTTGATGACAAGCGTAACGCCCACCTTTTCCAGACTACCCACTTCGACTTCTACTCAGATGAGAAGTTAAGTGATGCTACTATCTCAAAATGTGTCGCTGTATTTGACTCTATCGTGGAAGCCATTGATACATTCCCCATGGAAATGAATACCATTCCATCTGAAGATAAACCTCGATATCAAGCCATCCTAGTTTCCTCACAAGAGAAATATATGAAAATGGGTGGTATTGTTAACAGTGCAGGATTTTTCTCTCCTGGTCGTAATTTGACTGTGATCCCCCTCCGCTCGCTAGGCATCGTTAAAAAAGGAAATAACTGGGTGTTCGATGGCAAGAAGCGGTCCTTTAAGACACTCATCCATGAGCTCACACACCACTCTACCTCTCACTGGTGGGGAATGCCACCATGGTTTGAAGAAGGTCTTGCCGACTACATGGAGGCCATGCCTTATCAGTCTGGTAGATTCCTGTTTACGAATCCAGGCGCAGCTGTCTCAGGTAGCATTAGAGAGTATAAAAATACCACAGTCGAAAGCCGTATCTTACCCAAAGGTGTCTACCAGATGCGGCACGCTGAGATCCTCTTTACCATGAGCAGGAAGCAATGGAATGCCACCATGGCAGATCCGGTTACCGCTACTAGAAACTATAGCAGCTCGATGATTCTCATGTATTTCTTTATGCATGAAGATGGGAAAGGTGACGGCCACCACCTGATCCAATGGATGCATGGTTACCGTGCGGCTATACTTAGCAGGAGAAATGATGATCTCAACGCTCTGTTCAAGAAGCACATCCTCAGAGACCGCACATACGAGGAACTAGAACAAGAAATCCAAGATGCGATGAGTAAGAAAGGTACGCGGTTGGAATTCTCTAATTAATAGAATTATCTCCCTCTGCTTTGGTCTCTATGATCGGCATATTTGGATTGCTCTGATATTTTATCATTGTAGAATTCGCTTATCCCCTCATTTTTACACTTAAACTCGCTACAATATCACGTGAACAGATCATTCTTATTTATCCGACTACTGAGTATCAACATCCTCAGTCTTACCACTCTCGTATCAGCAAAGGATGCTAGCACTGCTCCTACTCATCTCAATGTAAGAGACAATGAGAGAATAGTCATTATTGGAGCTGGGCTGGCATCGCGCATGATGAAGTATAGCCATTTCGAGACCGAGATGCAGCTGCGCTTTCCAGACAAAAAACTCACCATCCGCAATATTGCCGACGAGGGAAACACACCTTTATTCCGTCCACATCCAGGCAGGCCTCAGCAGCTAGCATTTAAGGGCGCTGAGCAATACTACCCAAATCACGAATCTGGGAAATCTGGCCCTTGGACAAAAGGAGCCGTAGGGAGTTTCGAAACTCCTGACCAGTGGTTGACGCGCTTGAAAGCAGACACAGTCATTGCGTTCTTCGGGTATAACTCAGCGCAAAATGGGCAAGCAGATCTGGAACGCTACAAAAAAGAACTAGCTGCGTTTATAGACCACTCTCTCTCACAGAAATACAACGGCAACACTCCTCCTCAGCTAGCACTGGTATCCCCCACTGCCATTCAGGATCTCTCTACTACGCATCACACACCAGACGGCAAGGAGCTCAATAGCAAGCTAGCTCTCTACACCAAAGCGATGGCTGACATTTGTCAGCAAAAAGGTGTCTTCTTCATCGATCTATTCGCACCATCAAAAGCTTATTTCAGCGCGCAAAAAGAACCTCAAACTGTCGATGGTGCACTTCTCAACAGCAACGGATATCAATGGCTTGCGAAGCAGCTGGCAAATGATCTCTATGGGAAAGCCAAAGTAGATCATGCAGAGGGAATTCGTGAACTCGTGCATGCTACTGTAAAAGAGAAAAACTGGGTCTGGCATAACCTCTATAAGATTCCCAACGGAGTGCACGTTTACGGTCGCAGACACAGACCATTCGGGCCACAGAACTACCCAGATGAGCTTATCAAGCTGGCTGAAATGACGGAACTACGCGACAAAGCAATCTGGAAAGCACTCAAGGGAGAGAAAACTGATTATGAGACAGAAGATGCTCTCACTCACCAGCTAAAGCCAATTCCTTCCAACTACAAACCATCGAAAAAAAATGGTGCAGCCCGTTATTTAAGCGGCCAAGAAACGATTAAGCATCTCACGCTACCAGAGGGTTATAAAATCCAATTATTTGCTGATGAACAAATGTTCCCGGAACTAGCAAATCCAGTGCAGATGTCGTTCGATAACCGCGGTCGTCTCTGGGTGGGATGCATGCCCTCCTACCCTCACTGGCGCCCTGGTGACCCCAAACCTAAGGATTCACTCCTCATCTTCGAGGATACCGATAACGATGGTGTCGCAGACAAACGTACCATTTTCGCTGATGACCTGCATCTCTGTATTGGATTCGAGCTAACGAAAGAAGGCGTCATTGTATCACAGGCCGATTCTATTATTCTACTCACAGACACTGATGGAGATGATAAGTATGATACAAAAGAATACCTGCTCAGCGGGTTTGATGACCACGATACACACCACGCGATTTCAGCATTCTGTGCAGATCCCTCTGGAGCCATCTATATGGGCGAAGGCGTATTCCTCCACTCCAATGTAGAAAGCGTCTACGGAACTCACCGCGGCACCAATGGCGGACACTTCCGCTATAATCCAAAACGCCACCACCTAGAGCGTACCACTCAACTCGAAATCCCAAACCCTTGGGGCACTATCTTTGATAGGTGGGGCCAACCGTTTTTCCTCCATACCTCCGACACTAGGTTAAACTGGATGACTCCAGGCACCGTAAAAACTCGTTACGGTCACTCGATGAAAAACTCAACCGACCTCCTTACCTCTAACAAAGTAAGACCCACATCAGGAATCGAAATCATCTCTAGCCGTCACTTCCCAGATGAGGTGCAGGGCGATATCTTACTCTGTAACACCATTAACTTTCTAGGGATCAAACAGCACAAAAAAGAGGAAGACGGAACAGGCTATAAACTTACTTACCGCCAAGACTTACTTCAATCATCTGAAGGGAATTTTCGCCCCGTAGATCTAGAATTTGCACCAGATGGCTCGCTCTATCTACTGGACTGGAGCAATGTCCTTATCGGCCACATGCAGCACAGCGCCCGTGATCCTAAGCGTGATCATGTCCACGGTCGTATTTACCGCATCACCTACCCATCACGACCACTCATTCCACCTGCAAAAATCCACGGTGCGAGCATCGACACACTACTCGATAATCTCAAGCACCATGAAGACCGCACCAGGTATCGCGCCCGCAGAGAACTCCGTGCACGCGATACTGCAGAAGTCCTCACAGCCACCACGAAATGGATAGCCTCACTCGATAAAACTGACCCCAAATACGAGCACCACCTACTTGAAGCGATGTGGGTGACGTGGGGACATGATCAAGTAAACCAAGAACTTGTTCGACAGCTACTTAAATCAAAAGACCATCGCGTGCGTTCCTCCGCTACCCGGGCGGTACGCTACAATGAACATCAAATGGAGGATAATGCGCAACTTCTCAAAATCGCTGCCGCAGATCCCCATGGTCGTGTTCGTCTGGAAGCTCTCACCGCAGCCTCTTGGCTGCCAAAAAGCGAAGGACTGGCCATTTTAGATACGGTTGATAAAACCGGAGTTGATGCTTGGCTGAAAGCCCCTATCACCCACGCGCGCGCTGCACTAGAGGACACCAACGTCATAGAAGTTGTAGAAAAGCTAAAACTGCCGAAACAGCTAGCGGGAAACAAAGAAGCGATCGAACTCTATAAGCTTGGACACGAAGTTTATATGCGAGATGCTCACTGCGCTACTTGCCACCAAGAAAGTGGACTAGGGCTACCAGCTGGAGGATTTCCCCCACTCGCAGAAACAAAATGGGTGAATGAAAACCCAGAGCGACTCATCAAACTCACACTCAAAGGGCTCATGGGTCCGATCGAAGTAACAGGCAAGAAATACAACGGAGTAATGACTGCCTTCGAAGGTCTTTTAAATGATAGGGAAGTAGCCGCCGTCCTCACTTATGTCAGAAATACATTCGGAAATAGCGCCAGCGTAATCACACCAGTCCAAGTCAAAAAAGTAAGAGAAGAAGCCAAAGATCTCCCCATGTTTCTCAAAGCAGACGAACTCCTTAAACAATATCCTCATAAGCAGCCAGAGCTGGAAGTTTTTATACCTACTGGAGGCACCGCTCATCTAACAGAACAGGCAGACATTGATCTATTTACGAAAGGGAAAGATATCGGCAATGTTCAAGATAGCCCAAAACTTCCATACCGCCGACTAGTCCAGCGCACGCTCATGCCTACCGAAATACGCCCCAGCTATGGTTGCACACTGACCTTTGACGATCAGCTTGTGGCTGACAACCCTTCTTCAGGCAATGCGATCGATATTGTGAAAGATCTAGCTCCGCTCAATGCACGCGCTATTTTCTTCGCTAACGTGCCGATGGTATCCGGCAAGAGCGTGAATGGCATCATGGCCAGGAATAGCACATCTGAGAAACGGCTCGCAGCTTGCAAAAAACTACTGGAAAGCAAAAGGGCCGAATTCATCAAGATCATCCGTGAACTAATCCGTGTTAAGTCTCCCGCTGATGAAGACGGGAATGCTGAGTATGCTTGTGATGTCTTTAATCATACAGCTTTCCATCAGAACATGAGCCGGCTAACAGTAGAATCAGACCGATACAAGATGTGTATCATGGGGATCGAGTTTATCGAAGAATGCCTAGATGAAGCATATCGTATAGAGAGACCTGATTGGAAGCGCGCAAGGTATTTCAGGTTCCCGTTTCTTCATGACCCCGAGCATAACGAAACTAAAACAGCGCTAAACCAAACATTCACCGAGCTAGGTATGATCTCTCTTGGCGAGACTCAGGACTCGAAGGATTTTGATAATTACAGTCATAAACAAGCCTATATATCTATGCTGGCGGCGAAGCAGAATAAACGCTATAACCCAAAGTATGGTAAATATGGACAGACTGAAAAACCCATCGCCCTTTTTCATACCAAAACCTGGCCAAAGATAAAACGCGGAGTCATCAAGGCTATCTCAGAAAAATAATATAATGAAAAAATTCAGTTACTTTAGTATTTTAATTATCTCAGCTGGTTTCATCAGCTCATGCGCACTCGTCAATGTCCCAGTGAAAGTGGTCGGGAAAATCGCCACTACAACAGTAGGCGTGGCTGGAAAAGTTGCGGGTGCTGGCATCGAAGCCGTGACTCCGAATAAGACAGGTGCTAAGGATTAATAGATATTCCCACTTTAGTAGCGTCACTTTGTCACCACTAATCAAGTAAACTGATAAACGACAGAGCGCCGTTGCTACTTAACCGTTCAGCTCTTTCATTCTTTCTTCTAGATACTCACCTACCCACGCAATGTTGTATTTACCGTCCTTAAAGTCTTGGTGATTGATGATTTCTATCTGGAATGGAATAGTAGTTTTGATGCCAGTGATCATGAATTCCCTCAGCGCACGGTTCATCCTCGTGATGGCGATATCTCGAGTAGCTCCGGTACAGATGAGCTTGGCTATCATTGAATCATAATACGGCGGTACTGAATACCCTGAGTAAACGTGGGTATCTACCCGCACACCTTTCCCACCAGGAGCAAACCAAAGGTCGATCTTACCAGGGCTGGGTGCAAAGTTATTGTAGGGGTCTTCCGCGTTGATACGGCACTCGATGGAGTGCCCTCGTGGGGTCGCCTTCAGTACGTGATCAGAGAGAGGGTCGCCTGAGGCGACGCGTATCTGTTCCTTGATGAGCTCACAGCCCATGACTTCTTCAGTGATTGGGTGTTCTACTTGGATTCGAGTGTTCATTTCCATGAAGTAGAAATTTTCTCCTCCTGAGTCCACTAGGTATTCGATAGTACCAGCGTTCTCATAACCGATCTCGGTGATGAGCTTGACCGAGGCATCTCCCATGCGCTTGCGCATTTCTGGAGTGAGTAGCGGGCTGGGGCACTCTTCGATGATTTTCTGGTTGCGTCGCTGCATCGAGCAATCGCGTTCGTTGAGGTGAATATAGTTACCATGGGTATCACCCATGATTTGAAATTCTACATGGTGCGGATTTAGCACGAGCTTTTCTAGATAGCAGGCACCATTCCCGAAGCACGCAATGGCTTCTTGGCTCGCCGCATTGTAGAGGCTGATAAATTCTTCCTGCTTATGACATGGGCGCATTCCTCGGCCACCACCACCCGCAGTGGCTTTGATCATCACGGGAAAGCCCATCTCAGTGGCTAACTCTAGTCCGTGCTCAGCAGATTCAAGTATCCCATCTGATCCGGGAGTGACCGGCACGCCACTCTTTAGAGCAGTGGCACGAGCAGTATTCTTGTCTCCCATCATCGTGATGGTGTCGGCTCTTGGTCCAATAAATTTGATGTCGCAGCTCTGGCAAATTTCCACAAAGCGTGCATTTTCAGAAAGAAATCCATAGCCCGGATGGATGGCGTCAGCCTCTGTAATCTCGGCAGCCGCGATAATGCGATCCGCCATGAGGTATGAGTCCTTGCTGGCGGCGGAACCGATGCAAACGGCTTCATCCGCCAACTGTACATGCATGGAGTCCACATCCGCCTCTGAATAGATGGCTACTGAGGGAATGCCTAGCTCACGGCAGGCTCTGATGACACGGAGAGCAATCTCTCCACGGTTTGCTACGAGAACTTTCTTAAGCATAAATTAATCTTGGGAAATAAGCTGAATTATCAGCCTTTGTTAAATCTGTTGAAATCTGTTAGATTACTTGATGGTGAACATTGTGTCACCGAACTGTACCGGTGTGCTATCATCTACCAGGATAGCCGTGATCGTGCCGCTTGTTTCAGCCTTGATCTCATTCATTACTTTCATCGCCTCGATGATACAGATGGTATCGCCCTCCTTGATGGTGGTGCCTATTTCTACGAAGTTAGGAGCATCAGGTGATGATTTTCTGTAAAATGTTCCCACCATCGGAGAATCGATAGCTTTTCCATCGATCAAAGGACCGGCATCAACAGCTGGTGCCCCGGCTGATGCAACTGGAGCAGCAGCTACGGGAGCTGCCATTTGTTGCATTGGCATTGCAGCCATAATGGCATCAGCATCCACACCCTTTTTGAGCTTGAGATTGAAATCTTCCTTTTCTAGGTGAAAGAAGGAAAGTTCATGCTCATCCATGAGCTCTACGATTTTCTTAATGTCTTTGAGATCCACGATAAATGATGGTTGTTGGTTGTGCGTTTGAGATTAGCCTCGGATGTTACTAGCGGAGCACAAAAATAGCGTCTTATAGTGAGATGCGTCAAGAGCAGATAAATTAAACTTTTTCTTTCTAAATTGCGTCATGATCAGCGAAGGTGTAGGAATTCCCCGCAGGAAGTAACTGAACACATGGAAATCACTGAAAAATGGATCGCAAAAGCCGCTGGCTGGAAAGCAAACAAAGAAGGTAGAGACCTCTTTAAGCAAGGTGCGGTGCAAGACTCCACAAAGAAAGGAACTATCATCACTGGGACGCTTCGCTCAGGAGCAAAGCCAACTCGTGTGACCGTCAAGATCCACTCTGATACAGACATCGATACCGTATGCCCAAGGATACAATGCCGTAGAACAGGCGAAGTCTGTGGCCATGCGGTGGCGCTGATGCTGCATTCTATTTCCGAAGAGCCTCCTCAGCAAAGAATTCCTGAAAAACTTACCTCTAATACAATCAAAAATACCAGTATCCCACTCAGGATAGATCTGCCTCCCACATTTCCCACTAGCATCAATGGTGGTGAGGGAGGCATCAGTGTGAAACTTTCACGAGTTGAAGATGAGTCCATTTCTAGATCTGATCAGCGTCTTACAGATTGGCTAGTCACTGCTACAGGCAAAGTTGCTCCCACTATACTAGGGCTTCGGGCTTCTCAAGCACTAGATTTCCTAAGCTGCATCACGGATCATCAGAGAATCTTTGTTGCTGGCGAACAGGCTTCCATAAATAATACTGGTAGCCGCATCCCGATGTCTCTGACACGTTACGATGACCGCATCAGTGTGTCTCTCTCTCCTTCTGTGTTTGAAAATGGCATCGCTTGGCACGCTAATGACCGACTCTATCTCTGGGACACGCAACAATGTTACCTTATCATCCATGATGTGAGTCAGCTATGGAAAGCACGCTACTGGCAGAGAATCGTAGCTGGAAATCCCGTTTCATTACCCCTAACAGAATTTCTCAGCAGTCTTGAAGCGCAAAATGATCTTATTATCTGGAACGATGATTCATTACTCTCAGACATCCCCATTTCAGCCGCAAACCCTAGCTTCACACTGGTATTGGATGGCTCTACTCAGCAGCTCTCAGCACAACTTAAAGCTAATTACTCCAAGGCTGATGGACTTACTCATACCATTGGATTACACGATGGTTGTGATATTAAGTTCCCCATCGCTGATCCAAATAAAAAAGATCATTACCTAACAAGAAATAGAGAGTCAGAAGATATCGCAGCGGGCATACTGATGCAGGCTGGATTCCAAATCATCGATCCACGTGGGACTTGGCAGATGGCCAATGAAGATGCTGTCATTGAGTTCCTGATAGCCACTCTCCCTAGTTTAGAATCAGAAAATAACTGGGAAATTAAATCCACAACGAAGCTCAATAGCCTTAAAAACAATATTGTTCGAATTACCCCTAGCTTTGATTTCAAAGGCGATCCCGCACAACGCTCTGGACAGGATTGGTTAGCGTTCGATGTGAATTTCAAAACTGACGGAGGCAAGGAAATCCCAAAGGAGGTTATTCAGCGGATGCTTGCCAGCGGTAAGCGAAGTGGTACATCAAAGAATGGCAAACGCGTGATCATCTCAAACTTTGATGCGGACACTGTCGAAACAGTTCTACGCGACACAAATCCTAAGCAGGAAAATGGGCTATATTACGCGCCAAAGGCACAAGCAGCTTATCTCAAACGGCTCCAAAAACACTACACTAACAAGCCTCTAACAGAACCAGATCTAAGCATCATCAAAAACTTACCCCTAGCGATCAGGGAAACGCTACGCCCATATCAGGAAGAAGGGATTGCCTGGCTCTACGACCGCGCCAGAAACGACGGTGGTGCGCTTCTCGCAGATGATATGGGACTTGGTAAGACGCTACAAACTCTCTCACTTATTCATCTCCTAAAAGGGCCTCATGAACCGACACTCGTGGTCTGCCCTACTTCGTTACTAGGGAACTGGCAGGCTGAATGTAGGAAATTCTTTCCTGAATTTAACTCACTGATCCTTCACGGCCCGAAACGTAAGGACTACTTCGACGTGGCGCATAGTGCGGATATCATCATCACTAGTTACGCACTCATCGCGCGTGATCTTGAATTTTATTCGAACCAGAAATTTCATACTCTCGTCATCGATGAGGCATCGCTAATCAGAAATCCTGACACACAAGCGGCAAAAGCACTACGTAAACTGAACGCAGATCACCGAATTGCACTGACGGGAACTCCCGTAGAAAATGCTGTGCGTGATCTATGGTCACTATTCAACTTCCTCCTCCCCGGTTATCTAGGGAGCCGTAAAGATTTCCAACAGCACTATCAGCAACCACTTTCTAATAGCACCTCAGACCCTGCCATCATGAAGCGCCTGAGGATGCGGGTCGAGCCGTTCATGCTGCGCCGCACAAAGGCTAAGGTGGCAAAGGATCTTCCACCAAAAATACTTCAGACCATCTACTGCGAACCAAGTGCCAGCCAACAAAAGACCTATGCTAAGCTACTCAGACAAGGAGCAGAGAAGGTAGATGCGATGAGCGATGACCAAGCCGGCCCAGCCAGAATCCAGATTCTCACCGTTTTGCTCCGACTCCGTCAGGCAGCGACTGATCTTCGCCTACTAGATGCAGAAATGGACATTAGCATGGATGAGGCATCTGGTAAAATGGTGCGACTATTAGAGCTACTCCGCGAGGCAAAAGAGGGAGATCACCGGGTGCTCATCTTCAGCCAGTTTACCAGTATGCTAAGCCTTATTAAGGTAGCACTTAATGAAGCTGACATTTCCTACGCTTACCTCGATGGCTCTACAAAAGACAGAGCCAAGGAGGTTGAGAAATTTCAATCTCCCACCGGGCCAGACACCTTCCTCATCAGTCTCAAGGCTGGTGGATACGGCTTGAACCTGACAGCTGCGGATACAGTAATCCATGTTGATCCATGGTGGAACCCAGCAGTAGAAGCACAGGCTACAGATCGAGCCTACAGAATAGGCCAAACTAAGCCCACGACAGTCTATAAACTAGTGACCAGAGGAACCGTTGAGGAAAAGATAGTGAGACTACAGCAGGCTAAACAAGGCTTAATTAACTCAACACTGGGTGAAAACGGTGGGGACGACGATGCGCCATTAATGCAGGGACTCAGCCAACTAGAGATCTCTGGCTTACTTTCCCAATAAACTCTGCCAATGAGAAGGCATTTCGCTAGGTTTCCCGTCTGCACCCACGTAGGCGGTGCTGAACTTACCTAAAGCGGCAATCTTGTCGTTCGTAGTGATTTTAAACGCCCAATGGATCGATCTCGTGGAAAACTCGATAAGCGACAACTCGATAGTGACATCATCTGCAAATCTGAGTGGGCTTTGGTAGTCACACTCAACATGAACTTTGGGTAATCCCCCACTCTTAGAGATCGGCGGGATACCCAGCTTCGTAAGAAACGCATGTTCAGCCAATTCCGCATATCCCAGTATCCGGGTGTAATGCACCACACCAGCCATATCGGTATCTTGGAATGGAACGCTGTGTTGGTAGAGGTAAGTTTTCATGCTTAAATCAAGCCTAGATCATGGAGATAAGGATTTAAATAAAAATACCACCATGCCGTCCATAGAACTGTAAGCCACTAATCCGAAAGCTCAGTAAGTGGGAACGCCTTTTAGCACGCTGTCTTCCTGAAAAGGCATGACATTGCACCTCTAGGTAATGCTCCCGTTATAATATCATCGGTCTGGGCTTGTTCTATATGTGGACGAACATAGCAGTGAATACAATCTAGAGAAGGAGTTGAAATTTAGCAATAGCAAAGTGGCTTTGGTTCAATTTCTCATTCAAAAAAATAGCCCTACTTGATGATGAATCAAGAGGGCTAAATAGGTATAAATATCCTGAATCTAAATTATTTAGTTTTTGCCTTCTTTTTTGGAGCTGCCTTCTTTTCTGGAGCTGCTTTCTTTTCTGGAGCTGCCTTCTTCTTAAGAACAGAGGCTGCCGCATCTCTTTTCGCTAATTTTTTGAGCATTTCTTCTGAAGTAAACCCTTGAAACTTCTTATATTTAGCTGGAAGTTGCACACCAGAACCTAGTCCCGCCTTGTCATAGAGACGCGCTAAGGCGTTCGCTTCTTTGAGCTTGCGGTAGCCAGCACTTCCCTTTTTTTCCTCAGGTGTTCCCCAGAGAGAGATGGCTACTTTTATCTCCTTGTCTGCTTCGAAGATACGCAGTGAGTTCAGTGCAGCTTCGCGAATAATAGATTCTGATCTAGTAAAGTCTACGGTCATGGCCGTAGCGTAGGAGTTGAGAGCATCGTTGTCTCTTTTTAGCCCTTCGTATGCCAGCCCTTGGCAGAATGCTACCTGGGCGCGCTGTCCTAAAGTAAGAATATCTTCACTGTAGTCCTTGCACATAATATCGAGTCTACTCCAGTCTTTTTTATGCACTGCATCATACATTCTATAGAGCTTAGTCTGCTGTACTTGGCCTGGTCTAGTTAGCCTGTCCGGTTGGTAGAGTTCGAGTTTAGTAGCGAGTGTCTCGTAGTCCTTAAGCTTACGGTAGCACTCCATTTCATAGAACTGGCCGAGCTCAAAGTAGCTATCATCTAAGTATTTGTAGTTCTTGTAGCGCTCTTGCAGGGCAATAAATGCGTCTTTCGCCTCTAGGTATTTGCGCGCTTCGAAAAGGTTCTTAGCAGCGGTGAAGTCCTTTGGCTCGAATAGCCAGATACCTGAGAAGGAATCTATAGGTGATCTCATCGTATTCACAGCATTTTTATCCTCTTTATAGAAAATATTACCTTTATTGTTAGACCCCATTACGAGGACTCGCTGGTATTTTCCATCTGCCTTGATCAAATAACCAGAGACCATTGGCGCGCCTGCTTGCGCGGAGACCAACATCGTACTGAATACCAAAGTTGAGAATGTTGTAGTGATTAATTTTAGAATATTCATGATGATTTTAGTTCGTTGTTTTCCTATTCACTCGTTTATCTTGCGGCTTCTAGTTCTTCCTTTTGCTTTTTAAGCGACTTAATTCCTGCATCGCTTTCCCAACTGAGGACTTGTTCTCTGAGGTCTTCCCAAGACTTACGTACTTCTGGTGGCATCTTCAACTTATTCTCGTTGTAAGCATTGGTGGAGTCCCTGATGAACTGGGCCGCCATATCGTAGGCGATCTGCTTCGGTGACTTACTTTTGAATTCCTTGCCCTCTGTCCTAGTAAACTGAGCTGCTTTAGTCAGTGCTGGGATAGAGATAGCCCAGTCAGTCTTGTAGCGAGTGTAAACACTGGCATAAATGGCGAGTGCCTTAGACTTGTTCCCATCTTTCTCATAGGCTCCTCCCAGTAACAGACCAACGTGTGCTTTATTCTTAGAAGCAAAACCAGCTTGATTATAGGCCACAGCTTGTTCGATAACACCCTTCCAGTTCTCTTGTTTGCTATAAACTTCAATGATGCTGTATGTGGCTCTCTCCCGGGTCTCTCTGCCAACGTCTTTGGTAGCGAGCACATCTTTGAGTGTATCCAGTGCCTGATTCTGTTCAGCGGCTTGGTCACTCTTAGAAAGAATACCGGCTCTACCAAACTGTGCCATGGTGCGGAACTGATTAGAATTTCTACCGAGCACCTCATCATAATATGGTAGTGCCTTACGCGGATTACCAGTGCGTTCAGCAATGAAGTCTGCAAGACGCATGAGGATGAAGTCACTAAGCTCGTCTTTCTTAAATCTCTGGTCGATATCATTAAACATCGCATCAATCTTAGCTTTAAGAAGTCCCACTTTATCAGTAGTATCTTGGTCGTCGCTTTTTTCGGCTATCTTGATGAGATCTTCGTAAACTCCAATGACGGCAATACGGAGCAGGGCTTGCGCTCTCTTGTCTCCAGCATCCACACCAGGGAAGTTTTCAAAGTGCTCCTTTAGCTGCTCAGGGGTCTTACCAGATTCTATATAAAACTTTCCGTAGGTATTGATCGCTTGTTCCATTCCTGGCGCGCGCTCTTTTTTAGCCATTTCAGAAATGACACTCTGGACATTACTAAGTGCTTCATCACTACGCCCTGCGGCGATGAGTGCTGGCACACCAGCTACTGCAACCTGAGTTTTATAAACTGACTGTTGCCGATCTTTCCAAAATTCATCATAGTAAGGAATCGCATCTTGAATTTTTGGGTTTGGCTCCTTATCTACGGTCTCATTTCCGTGAAGCGCTATTAGCTTGTAGAGAGATTCTTCTGCGACAACGTCTGCTCCCTGGCGCTTCGATAGCTCGAGTGCTTTAACATAGTATTCATTTGCCAATGGCTTTTCTTTCTTGGACCGGTGCACATCACCACGGAGATTGTATGAGATATTTTCAACCGCAGATGAGGGAAATTCTTTCTCTATCTTATCAAGTTTAGCAACAGCATCTTCATACTCTTCTTCTGCAAAGTGAGTGTTGGCTCTATCGAAGAGCGCAAACGGGATATAAGCATTCTGTCCTGGATCTGGGAAGTCTGCGAGGAACTTATCCAGATAAGTGGCAGCTTTTTCCCAATCCTCTAAGCGTGAGAAGTTTGATGCCACGAAATAGCGCGCTGCAACCTTGTAGTCACTCTCAGGATACATTTTTACATGCTTCTTAAGAAACTCATCTGCATCATAAAATTTACCCAGATAAAACATAGATCCACCTAGAACATGGAGACAGAGGTCATGCGGCTTGGTATTTTCGGCAAGGTCTACAATAAGTTCATTTGCTACCTTATAGGCCACTTCATACTCACCAGAGTAAAACAATGAGATGAGCATCATATTCTTCACCGCTTCCACATAATTACTATCTGGGAATCTCTTCAGGAAGAGACGTCCAAATTTCTCCGTCTCCATCACTTCACCAATCAGTGAAGAAGTTCTCACTAGGTTATAGAGGTTGTCCTCGCGCCCTTTAGTTTTCTTATAGTGCTTTTCCATGGTCTTATAGGCATTGTAAGCACCCCTGGTGTAACCCTCATTTTCATGGGTGAAAGCGAGCGAGCGCAGTGCCAGCAGCTCATGTGGCTCGCCGGCTTTGATTGATTTCTGGATATGCGCGAGATCATTCTGGATCCGAGTCACTGACTGTCTGGCGTTCTTGTTGATAAATCCATCAGCCAACAGTGGTCTAGTGAAGCCTATTAGATCTTTGTCCATCACACTGAGGTCTTCTTCAGTCTCAGATGTCCCTGGCATCAGGGCATAGAGTGTGAAGGCCGCGTTAAGCATGTCTTTTGAAAATGCTTCCGCCGCATATTTCCTGAAGAATGGAATGAACTGATACATCTCGTAAGGGTCAAGCGTGAGCACTCCTCGGTTATTGTTTACGAAATCCACCAGCATTGCCTCCTTTTTCTCGACGATTGCGGCAGCCGCAAAATCCTTAAACGCTGAGACGATAGCAGCATCTGGGACGCGCATTTTATCTTTATTTTTCAGCGCTGTCTCATAATATACAAGCCCTTCTGCAAGTGCTGGCTTTTCTAGCTTAAAGTGGCAAATCGCTATGTTTATATGATACATCCCAGGGTGGAAGTTATCCTTAACCTGTTGCTTTGCTCTCTCTGCGAGGAACTTCTTGTAGTTCGCTATGGCAGACTTGCACTCATTAAGTGACTGCTCAGCTTGTCCTAGGTAGAGTAGGGATTTAACATAGAATCCGTTCTTGCCTTTATCATCAGAAGGAAATGTTCTGCACAGAGTAAATGATTCCTTGGCAGCGTTGAACATCTCATCTGCTTGCTCCAATGCTTTTTCATCACCAGCTGAACTTAGTTGCTTACCAAGATTTAGCTCAGAGTAGCCTTTATAATAATAAATTTCGCCAAACTTACCACCATACATCGCCTTGCCTCGGTCACCATGGTTCTTGATTACGCGGTCAAATAGCTTTTTAGCTTCTACCCAGTCCTTTTTTTGCATCGCTTCGAAACCAGCCGGAACGTCTTCGGCAATACCCGCGCTGGCAGTCTGCGGCATAAGACCGAAAAATGCTGATCCAGCGATTGTGACCGCCAGTGTGATTGATTTTCTGTTTTTCATAGCTTTTAGATTTCTTAGTTAAATAGGTTGTTTTTAAAACCCAGAAGGACGGCTTCCAAAAGAAAGACGTCCTACATAGACCTCGCTCTCCACAGTGTATGAGACGTGTAACTCTGCAAAAATATTAGGTTTTTTTATGATGAATTTTTAGAGTGATCTTATGGTGCTACTTGAGAGAAAGTAACACTGTTGATGTCCGCACCTTTAAGACAGTTCAGGACGTCCATAGCAGTCTGCTGCTCCACACCTGGATCGATGAACAACTGAACCAATGGCTTCGTATCATTAGCATTTGCTAGGTTACTGTAGGCGGTTAGACTTTCAAATAGTCTGGGCAGCACTCTGCGCTCACCTTCTACCGCAGTATCAAGCACCTCAGTCTTATTCACTACGATAGAGAAGCCTGATCCGGTCTTCTTCACAGCGATAAGCATCGGTTCTATTTCTAGTGGCGCGTCAGATTTCTGGCTTGATGGCAGAGTCATCGGCAGATCCTGCTCACGTGGCTGGATGGTAGAAGTCACTAGGAAATAAATGAGAAGTAGGAAACACACATCAATCAATGATGAGATGTCCAATGCTGGTTCATCTTCTTCAGCTGGTAGGCCTCTTTTACGTCTTGACATAATTTATATTATTTTTGAAATGGTTGATTTGAAAGCCTGTTAGATTATTTGCTAGCAAATGGATAAACGGAGAAAACGATCTGATTAACTCCTGCCCTAGCCGCTCCCGCCACGGCAATCTGTGAAAATTCGAAAAGAACTTCTTTGTGACCACGGAGATGGAGCTTTGGTACATATTCTGAGTTCATCGCATTAATACGTTTGACCTCTTTCTCGATGTATTCAGCGATCTCATCTTCGGTCTCCATCTTAGCATCTGCACCCTTGTAGTCGGACTTGTAATAGTCCTTTTCGCCCCTGATATTGAGAACGATTCTACCGTTCTTGTCTATAGGTTTAGTGGAGTTAAAAGCTACTGCAGGCTTCACTAACGGATCCACTTTTACTACTAACGGAGTAGATACTACGATGAAGAAAATGAGCAACAAGAATACCATGTCAATCATTGGAGACATATCCATTTCATCTTCTTTTTCTTCTTTAGAGTTGAGGGCTCTGAGTTTGTTTGATGCCATAACTTTATTTTTAGAGTGATTTAGATTTACGAAAAGTAGATCCGAGGAATGCTCTTTCAGCCCCCAGATCTCTGATCTTAATACTTAAACGGCTAAGCCTTCAGGAATCTTAGCAAGTTGTGCGTCGCCATTGACAGTTTGCACAGATGCATTGAGTAGTTCCTCAGCAGTTTGGTTACATTCTGCCACGAGATATTGGTAACGTCCCTTAAAGTAGAAGTAAGCAAACACAGCTAGGATAGCAACGATCAGTCCCCACATGGTGGTGAGTAGCGCTACTGAGATCTCTCCCGCAAGTGCTGATGGATCTGTGTCACCATCACCAAGCTTGGAGAAGGCTCCGATCATACCGAACACTGTTCCGAAAAGTCCTAACATCGGAGCAACCTGCGCTACAAGTGAAATCATATTGATCCAGACCATGTTTTTTCTGCTTTCACTGATGGAGAAGTCTGCCATGGAATCTTCTACCCCTTCTCTACCGAGATCCTCTGGACGAGTTGCGTCCACATTTGGCAAAGAATAAGCCATCATTCTACCAAGATATGATGGATGTGATGCAGAGAGCTCGATGGCTGATCTAACGCGGCAGTTTATCATGTGATCCAAGAGGGCTCCCTTAAGATCATCTGGGCAATACTTCGTCTTTGAAAGGTTAATGAAATTATAAACTGATAAACCAATCAAGGAAATGAGACCGAATGCTACGATAAATATCGTAAGTGGACCACCTTGAAGCAGGTATTGCTCAAGAGCGCTGGTTTCTTCTTTTGTAGCTGCGGCCTCTTGTGCAAGAAGTGGCGCGGCAGTTAGTAGGATCGTGGATAAGGTGATGCTGGCAGTCTTAAGCTGGCTAGTTGCTAGATATTTCATGATTTATAATCGAGTGTGTGTGTGTGTGTGTGGTTGGGGATAATAATAATAATTACACATACTGCGAATCTAGCGCCTCTAGTAAAGAAACTTTTTGATAAAAATCATTTTCAGCAAGGTTAAAGTACGTTGAAAGAAACTAGAATCCATTTATTTTACTAGACTTAGAACAATCTAACAGACTTTAAAAAAACAACTTTACCAATTTAGTTTTTTACCTTAATGGTTTAGCCACATTAATTCTCGTCAATTTGCGACATCATTACAAATTACATTTCTAATTTATAACGTGAAATAGACTGATCCACCTGATCACTCCAAGCGTCAATTCCGCCTACTAAAGCAAGAGTGTTTTTCATCTCGTGACCGATGAACCATGCGCAAGTGTCCAGGGCGCTTTTACCTTTATGATCATAGAGGATGATAGTGAGTTTATCAGACCTATCCCATTTACTAAAAATTTCTTGCTGAAGCTCCTGCGTCATGAAGTAGGAATCTGGTATCGCCACTGCCTCATGCTCTTCCCTTGTTCTAGTGTCGACAAATCTGACCTCTCCACCTCGATCTAGAAGCTCTTTCGCCGCCGGTGGATCGATAAGCATTTTTTTATCCTCCGCGTGGCTGTTCAAAACATGAACCATCACCTCTTCTGGGGTAATCGAATTTCTAGCACACACATTCAATAATGTCTCAGTATCTTGATAGGCGCATGAGTTGCAGCCTCCTATATGATACCGCGCAAAAAGCGCACGCCTAGCACCCGGATAACGATTGGTGACCTCCCCCATCGTGGTTTGCTCATTGATACCCTCTGTTTTTTCCAACTTTTCCATAAGTGGACTCATACATCAGCTCTAAGAAATTTTCCACTGTTTCTTTCGCTCAAATTATGCTCATCTGTCCAAGCATGAGCCATGAACCATCTAAAAAGCCTGAGGAAACTCCAGCAAAAGTGCCCACAGAAGGCGCCGACTACTCACACCTAGAGCCAAAGATCTACCTACTACCCAACCTCATGACGGCGGGTAACCTACTCTGTGGATTTCTCGCGGTGCTCTCTATTTTCAAAGGAATGCATGGTGAGTTAGAGCTACTTCAGGGAGTCGATAACGTCACCACTGCAACAATCCATCAATTTTATGAAAATGCGATCTTCTTCATCTTTGGGTCCTGTATCTTTGATCTGTTAGATGGCAGACTAGCTAGATTAGGCGGACAAGAATCTCCTTTCGGAAGAGAATTCGATTCGATAGCGGATGTCATCTCATTCGGCATGGCTCCTGCTCTATTGGTGTCAAAGGCTGTTCTATTTGACCTACCAAAGGAAATCGAATGGATCGGCTGGGTTGTATCCTTTTCCTACCTTCTCTGCGGAGCGATGCGTCTAGCGCGATTTAACTGTTTAGCGGCAATACCGCAAAGTAAAGATAGCCACACAGACTTCCTCGGTATCCCCATCCCGATGGCGGCCGGCTTCATCGCGTCGCTCACATACTTATTATCAAATTTCTACGAGGTAGGCAAAGACCTCGGTGCATGGAACTATGTATTAGTAGGCGTCACGATAGGTCTTTCCATTCTGATGATCACCAATGTCCGCTACCCTAGCTTCAAAAAAGTGGACTGGAGCACCAAAGGATCTGTCTGGGGAATCTTACTGGGAACCCTGTCGATAGGCCTCATATTCAACGAAACAACTCGCTCCTACACTCCCGCTGTGATCTTCACTCTCTATCTAATCTACGGCCTAGTGCGTCCGCTGCTCTCGAAGAAACTTCGCCATTCACTCAGCGAAACTATTGGTGGTTAGCTGCTTATCAGTTAATTTTTACTTTTCACTTTTTTTAAAAAATACTTCCCCTAATAAAAATTAAGCTATATAAGAAGTTATGATCAATAAACTAATTTCACTCATCATGCTATTTGGCTTTGCTTCCAGCGCTCTAGCAAACAAATACACCACCGTCATCATTGATCCTGGACACGGTGGTAAAGACAGAGGAGCTAAATGGGGTGGCGTCAGCGAAGCCTATCTCAATCTTAAAGTAGCTAAGAAAGTAGAAACTCTTCTGAAGGCAAAAAATATACCGGTCAGAATGACACGTAGAAGTGATGTTTTTCTTTCACTTTCACAGCGTGCTACAATGGCTAACAAATATAAAAATGCTATATTCGTAAGTATTCATTTTAATGCCCATACCAATACCACCATCAAAGGAGTAGAGACTTTCTATGCCAGTGCTAAAGGAAAAATAATAGCCGCCAATATCCAGAGTAAAGTCGCCCACTATACAAAAACCAGGAATCGCGGTATCAAATCCGGATTAAAGTTTGTTGTTTTAAATAAGACGAAATGTCCTGCGGTATTAGTCGAATGTGGATTTATCAGCAATCCATACGAGAGACGCCGCTGTGCCCAATCTTGGTATCAGACATTAGCCGCTCGTGGTATTGTTGAGGGGATTATTAAATCCCGTTAATAGACAGAAAGCATCTCACAAAACTATGTCTTGAGTCAGCGCATAGAAAAAGTGATTGTGTGTTTACATTGTATGCTTTCATTGCTCTCGCATAATAATCAAAGGAATAACTTGATTTATAGGATATCATAGATCATAACACCCATCAGCGACCTATGGTTTTTGGTCTTAAGCTTTTGGGAGGGGGCTTAAGATTCTGTTTTACCATAGGTCGCTAATTTTTTGCCCTTAGCATTCACTAATGTTGTCTTCTCGTTACTCACTCCCAAATAAGTCTGGACTGCCTTCGACATCTCCAAAGCCGTCATCTACCGGTAAGTTTTCTCCCTCAGCAGCGAAGGTGGCCAAATAATCACACCGCTCATTGTATTTGTTTCCTGCATGACCTTTCACCCATGTCCAAATCACATCGTGCGTCTGTGTAGCGTCATAGACGCGTCTCCATAGATCAGTGTTTTTCAAAGGTTTCTTATCCGCTTTCGCCCAGCCCTGTTGGCGCCAGCCGTTTATCCATCCTTTATCCATCGCATTGATCACATATTTAGAATCTGAGATCACCTCAACCTTGCATGGCAATTTTAGAGCCTCTAACGCAACGATCACAGCCATCAGCTCCATTCTGTTATTCGTTGTCTTCTCATATCCCCCGCTCAGCTCCCTCTGATGACCACTACTCATAAGCAAGGCTCCGAAGCCACCCGGACCAGGATTACCCCGCGATGACCCATCTGTGTAGATAAGCACTTTCTTCATGAGGCAAACCATAGTATAACATCTGAGTAAACCAACTTTAAATCACCGATATGCGCATCGACATCATCACACTATTCCCAGAAATCGCTCTGGCTCCGCTAAATGAGAGTATCATCAAGCGCGCACAAGCTGCAGGCATCGTAGAAATATCTGCCTATAACCTACGCGACTGGGCTACCGATAAGCACAAGAAAACCGACGACTACCTGTGCGGCGGTGGCCAAGGAATGTTGCTCAAGCCCGAGCCTATTTTTGCCGCTATCGCCGAGCTAAGCACCGAGCACAGCCGCATCCTACTGATGACTCCACAAGGTAAGCCATTCAAGCAATCAATGGCTCAGAACTATGCCGAGCAGCAGCACCTCATCATCCTTTGCGGACACTACGAGGGTGTAGATCACCGAGTCATCGACGAACTCATCGATGATGAAATATCCATCGGAGACTACGTTCTCACCAATGGAGCGATCGCTGCAGCAGTCGTCTCTGACGCCATCATCCGTCTCCTTCCAGGGGCATTGGGAGACGAACGCTCACACCAACAAGAGTCCTTCACAGATCCAAATCTGTTAGAAGCCCCCGCCTACACCAAACCTAGTAGTTACAAAGACCTCGATGTCCCAGAAGTGCTCCTCAGCGGGAACCATGCAAAAATAGAATCTTGGAAGAAGCAACAAGCACTCGAGCGCACCAAACTGAATCGACCAGATCTGTTAGAATGATCTCAAGCTATTGAGACTTTATACATGCGGTGATTCAGACGATAAAATCAATTAGACCATTTGAAATGGTTAGTGCGGATTAATAGCGAAACAAAATAGTGAGACTAGTAAAGCAGGAGGGAGGCGCACAGTGGGCTATGTAACTGACGACTAAAGCAGCTAATCCTACTATCTTGTTTTACGCTCTTTTAAATCAGCTTTTCCGCTAACCTCAAAGACCTAAAATATTACTATTAATCCAGAATAACTGTGAAGATAGTATTCATAAGCTACTTTCAGCCCGGTCCTGATTTGGTTTTAGATCATCCAGATACTAGTTACCCATTCATGATTTAGATTTTAACTAGTTTCTTCATCTAGTTCACCATTCATGAACATAACGAGTGCTGGGAGCGCGTGCTCAAAGACTTGCGCCACGGCATCATATGCACTGGCTCCCTGGCCGATAGGATCTGGCAAATCAATACCAACCTTGCCATTAAACGAGACGAAATCACAGACTAGATTACATTTATCAGCATAGTCTGGGAACGCATGTATTAGCGTATCTAGATGGCTTTCTGTCATCGCAAAAACATGAGTGGCACTCGCTAACATCTCTGCATCCACTAAGCGACTTCTGAACTCTTTTACTCCAGCGTCAGCAGATTGCTGCTTTAGCACCGCCGCAGTTTCTAGGCTTATTTTATCACCTGGATAGGCCGAGACTCCAGCAGAACCCAGCACTTCGTAGTCCGAGTTCTCTATCACTAACTTTCTAAAAAGCCCTTCTGCCATAGGACTACGGCAGGTATTACCCGTGCAAATAAATAGCACTTTCTTTTTTTCAGACATCATTCTTGTAAGCTATTAAAATTCTACTGTTTCGCCAAGCACACCCACACTGACATCGCCATCATGGAATTCCTTTAGTGCTTCACAGAAGTTCTCACTTCTGCTCTGTTCGCCGTGAATAAGCCAGACTTTTTTCTTCGGTCCTGTCATTGCCTTGAAGTAGTCGATTAACTCAGAATGATCCGCGTGACCAGAAAATGAATCCATGATCTCCACATGCGCCTTAACCGGATATGGCGCACCGAAAATTTTCACCTCATCCCAACCTTCACGGATTTTCCAGCCCAGTGTGTTCTGCGCGCAGTAACCCACGAAGAGAATCGTATTCTTAGGGTCATCGATGCCATTCTTTAGGTGGTGGAGGATTCTCCCCGCCTCACACATGCCTGACGCAGAGATAATAATCGCCTGACCCTCACTCTTATTAAGATCCTTAGAACCATTGATACTTCGTATCAATGTCAGACCTTCAAAACCAAATGGATCAGATTTCTCAAATAGAAAATCATAAACATCCTTGTTGAAACATTCTGGGTGAAGACGAAAAATCTCGGTCGCATTTACCGCCAGAGGACTGTCCACAAACACTGGCACATCCGGGATAGACCCATCCTCAAATAACTGATGTAACACATAAAGTAGCTGCTGAGTTCGCTCCACTGCGAATGAAGGAATGATAATTTTACCGCCGCGCTTTAATGCTTTATTCACAATCTCTGCGATCCGCGCATCAGCTCTCGTTCCCAGCTCATGCTCACGCCCACCATAAGTACTCTCCATCAGAACGTAGTCCACATTTTCGACCGCTACTGGATCACGTAAAATATCATTATTCCCTCTACCCACATCGCCAGAGAACAGCAACCGTTTCTTCTTACCATCGGCCTCATCTTCAATATCCAGCACTATTTGAGCACTGCCTAAGATATGACCAGCATCAACAAATTGCATCGTTACGCCCTTTCCTATAAGCATCGGCCTATTATATCCTATATTGACGAACTGTCTAAGACAGAGCTCCGCGTCTACCTCTTTATAAAGGGGCTCCACCGGTGGAAGGTCATTTCTTTTGCGCTTTTTATTCAGATAAGCCACATCTTTTTCCTGAATACGTGCACTGTCCGCGAGCATAATTTGGCAGAGATCTCGCGTGGCAAATGATGCGTAGATATTTCCTTTAAAGCCACTCTTCGTGAGGTTAGGTAAATTGCCACTGTGATCAATGTGCGCATGGCTCAGCACCACACTATCTATCTCTTCTGGTTTGAAATGAGGGAAGCAACAGTTCACTTCATACCCGTCTTTTCTTCTCCCCTGATACAATCCACAGTCTAACAGAATCTTTTGCCCATTCACCTCTAACAGATGCTGAGACCCCGTCGTCGTTCCCGCCGCTCCACAAAATTTCAATTTCATATGATACTAGGCTACTCAACATCTCTGACTTGAAAAGAGAAAACTTACCTCTAACGGCATCCGTGGACGCGCTAGAGGTAAGTTTTATTAACTTCCGAAATAGAACTCAGAAACTACCAAGCAAACTGGAAACCCACATTGAGCGACCAGTCAGTGCCTAGCTGAGTGCCATCCAAATCTTGCCACAGAGTCTTACCCGCTTCGAGCCCAGCGCGCACTCCACAGTCGAATACATAGTTCACTCCCATGAAGGCATCTAAGCTAGTTCCACCTGAGCTAGTAGGGTCTGCTGGTGAGGAGAGCATTGGGTTTAAGGTGTGCAGTCCATTGGTCTGAGTACCATTTATCCCACTCCATACTTTGGTATTGATGCGCGCATTGACTGAAAAATTCTGATTCACATTTCTGGCAGCCCAGGTAGTGAAATTCAGCGAATCCCCAAGTGAATACCCCTCATCATTCTCGCCAGTGTGGAGCCTAGTCTTCAGCTGCGCACCCCAGGACCAATTACGATCAATGTAGTGACTGTAGCTCACAGATGGGATGAAATCTACCGTCCCAGAGCCTAGCTGCATCGGGTATGGGAGATCCCGTCCTATCGCAGCTGGCATCGGCGCTGAGGTAACTTTCTTATCCGTGGCACCAGTGGGGAGAGAGAACCCCAGACCGATGTGAGCACGGGCATCTACTGTCTTGTGGAACTGATACAAGGCAGTTAGGCTAGTGTCACCCATACCATCTGACTTCATCGTCATGGCCTCCACTCCTGCAGCATTATTCATACTCATTTCATTCTCTATATAAGAAGTCATGAGCATGAGCGTCAGCTGATCAGTGGGCGCATACATGATGCCAAGCATGTCCATATTCATGGTCATCTCTCTTGGGGTCATCATATAGCCAGAGTCAGCTAAGTTCGCTCCCACCTTGCTAGACCCCTGAAAGAGATCATTCATTTGCATCTGCATGTGACGGTAAGATACCATCCATTCTCCAGCAGAGTGAGTGTGATCACCCATGACCCCTATAGGCGCGTGAGCGTCTGCACGAGGGGCTGCTGATGAGGTGGAAATACAAGCCAGTGGCAGTGCTGCCGCTACGAGTGATAATTTAGTGTAAGTATTCATATTAATATAGTTGTGTAATCGTGTTTATAAAAGCACCTGATCATACAGGTACTCGGATTAGATAAATGGAACTCACTAGAAAAGTGAGTAATAAAAAAGTAAATCTATAACACAAACTGCGGCGGAGGGCCGAATACTGGAGAAAAAATCCCCATTAGAGGTAAGTTTTCTGGCGCCATAAATGCAAGGCGCTTGCCCACAACTGGGCAGAGATTTAACCGCGTAAATACTGAACAAATAAGCGGTATCTCAGAGCTAGGCTTCAGCTCTGGAAGTGGCTCTTGCTGCTCCTTTGCAAGCTGCTTAGCAACAGCCATACATTTCTCACAGGGATGATCTCCACTAAATGTCATAGCAACGGCGTTCTCGATCCCCTGATCTGGGATACGATCATTCAGCATGGTGACCCACGCATAGCCCTGGTAGATTGCAATGTGAACATTAAGCACCCCCATCGCGGCCAACACGCAAAATAATTTAGCTATCTTATTAGCTAGTGAGTGTTTAGAACTATGACTGAAATTCTCCATCGATAATAAAATATCTATTAAATGCTACTCACTAATTTGTAAAGCTAGTTGTGATTCTCATTAGAAACCCCGTAAAAATAAAAAAACTTAGCTGTAACCCCTAATTATTTAGTTTCTAAGTAACACTAATAATGTGAAGCGAAAATTATAATTAATAGTATCCCACTCTTATTATGCTCCTCTCAGGAAACAAACAAAACTAACAAACAAAGCTAACAAACAAAGCTAACAAACACATAACTATGAAAAAGAAATATTTATTAATGC
>CAWVXI010000008.1:0-101292 GCA_963934155.1 uncultured Verrucomicrobiales bacterium
AAACTCAGGGCGTCCATGTCGAAGATGATGTTGACGTCTTCGGGGGGTGGGGTTTGTTTGAGGACTTCGCGGATGTATTTTGAGAGGGCACGGGCGGAGGTGGATTTTAGCATGAGCTGATAGCGGAACTGGCCGTGGGCTTTGGTGAGCGGAGATGGGAGTGGCTCGCCTAGCTCGATGTGGGCGGGGAGGTTTTTTTTGAGGCGCTTGTGGAGGTTTTCTAGGGTGAACTCGGCGCGGCGCTCGTGGGTGGAGCGGGTGCCTAGTAATGCTACGTGGGAGAAAGGGGGGAAGCTGAATTGATTTCTGAACTGGAGCTCCTGCTCAGCGTAACCTTCGTAGTCGTGGTGGCGGGCGAACTGGATGGAGGGGGAGTGGGGGGTGTAGGTCTGGATGATGACTTCACCTTTTAGCTCTCCTCTGCCGGCTCTGCCCGCGACTTGGGTGATGAGCTGGAAAGTGCGCTCGCCGGCGCGGAAGTCCGGGACGTGGAGGCCGAGGTCTGCATTGAGGATTCCGACTAGGGTGACATTGGGGAAGTGGAGTCCTTTGGCGATCATCTGGGTGCCGATGATGATGTCTAGTTTGTTGGCTTTGAATTTCGCGAGAGTGTCGCGTAGGGCGTTTTTGCGGCGCATGGTGTCGGCATCGATTCGGGCGATGCGGGACTTGGGGAAGACTCGCTGGATGACGTCTTCTACTTTTTCGGTGCCGAAGCCTTGCATGCGGATCGCTTTGTCTCCGCATTCTGGGCATTTTCTGGGGGTGATGGTCTGGTAGCCGCACATGTGGCAGACTAGGCGCTCGTCTCCTTTGTGGTAAGTGAGGGGGATGGCGCAGTGCTGGCACTCGCAGACGTGTCCGCAGGGTGGGCACTGGAGCGAACGGGCGAAGCCTCGGCGGTTGAGGAAGAGGATGACTTGCTCGCCATTCTTGAGCTTGGCTTCCATGGAGACGCGGAGTTTGTCGGAGAGGATGGCATCGCGGCCTTTTTGCTTCTGGGCTTCGAGCTTCATGTCCATGACGCGGATGATGGGCATGGTTTGGTCATCGACTCTCTTGGTGAGGTGGATGAGTTGGTATTTACCGGTCTGGGTGTTATGAAATGATTCTAGTGAAGGGGTGGCTGAGCCCAAGAGGACGGTGCATTTCTCGATGTGCGCTCGCAGCACTGCGATGTCTCTGCCGTGGTATCTGGGGGAGGTTTCTTGCTTGTAGGTGTTCTCATGTTCTTCATCCACGATGATGATTCCTAGATCTTTCAGCGGGGCGAAGATTGCGGAGCGAGCACCGATGACGATGCGGGCCTTGCCCTTGCGGATGCGGTGCCATTCATCGAACCTCTCGCCTTGGGAAAGGTGGGAGTGGAGGACGGCGACTTGGTCCTGGAGTGAGGCGAAGCGGGATTTGAAGCGTTGGACGGTTTGCGGGGTGAGGGAAATTTCTGGGATGAGGATGAGCGCGGTTTTGCCTTGGTCGAGGTGTTTTTGCACGGCTTGGAGGTAGACTTCAGTCTTGCCTGAGCCAGTGACTCCGTGGAGTAAGATAGGCTTTTTAGGTTCGTCTCCTTCTGGTTCTCTGAGGACTTCTGCTAGGGCAACTTCTTGTTCGTCGTTTAGTTTGAGTGGTTTGGTTTCTAGGAATTCTTGATCGGCATCTGGGTCACGGCGGACAGATTCATGTTTGATGATAACGTAGCCTTTTTTCTCGAGTGATTTAACTGAGGCAGTGGCTGATCCTCCGCCTAGGTCTTTCATGGAGATCTGACCTGAGGCTCCCTTTAATAGTGTGAGGATGACGTGTTGTTTTGGGGCGCGCTTGGCGAGCTTTTCTAGGGTTTCTTCATCGGGCATTTTTTCTAAGACCACGACTTTACGCACTTTTTCTGAGTGGGCGTCTTGTCTAACAGACTCGGGGAGCAGGGCGCGCATGACTTGTTCCATCGGGCTGCCGTAATACTCTGCCAGCCACCTTCCGAGCTTCATGAGTCCGGGGGTGATGAGTGGCTCGGGATCGATGAGGGAGTGGAGCGGGCGGAGGGTGAAGTTGCTCTGTGGTGGTTCGCCTATTTCTAGGACGGTGCCGGTGGAATTTCTGTTTCTTAGCGGAATGCGGACACGACAGCCGACTGCGACGACACCAAGGCTCTCGGGAACCAAGTAGTCGAAGACTAGATCAGCAGGACCGTCGATGAGGACTTTGGCGGATAGCATTTTTTTTAAGGTTAAAGGGGAAAGTTTAAAGGATAAAGGCTTGGTTGATGGTGGTTTTGGTTGTGCTCTGCGTGGCTGACCACGAATCTACACGAATTTTTGCTTGGGTAGTTGGATATTTTTTTGACCATGGAAGGCGCGGAATTACACGGAACCTTTGCTATGAAATGGAACTTGGGTTGTGGGCTTTGGTTGTTGCTTTTTATAGACAGAATTAACAAAATGGACAGGATTTTTGCTTGTTCTGTCGCGTATAGAGCCTTTGGATCACGCTATTTAACCGCGTGCAGCGTTGCAGTTTTACGCGGGGTTGATGGATTTTTTGAACCACACTGCTGTCCTAGAATCACTCTTGGAGGAGAGAGTGAGTGTCTGCAGAGACTGAATGGAATGAACTCAAAAGGCGCTGGATTACACGGGACTTGGGTGGGTGCTTGTTGGACTTTAACCTTTCTCCTTTAACCTTTTTCCTTCCTTAAAAAGACGATTTCTGTGTCGGTGCTGTCTGCTTTGCTGAATTTGTAGCCGGCGGTTTTGAATTTTTTGAGTCCGGCGGTGGTGGTGATTTTGTTGCGGATGATATGGTCTGCCATCATGCCGCGGGCTTTTTTAGCGTAGAAGGAGATGATTTTATACTTACCATTCTTTTCGTCTTTGAAGATGGGGGTGATGAGTTCGCCGGCGAGTGATTTCTTTTTGACTGAGGAAAAGTATTCGTTTGAGGCGAGGTTGACGACAAAGTTTGAGCCGCTTTTTTTGAGGTCGGTGTTGAGGAGGCTGGTGATTTTTTCGTCCCAGAACTCGTAGAGGTTTTTGCCGCGTGCGTTGGCTAGCTTGGTTCCCATTTCTAGGCGGTAGGGCTGCATGAGGTCCAGCGGGCGGAGGACGCCGTAGAGTCCGGAGAGGATGCGGATTTGTTTTTGGGCGAGGGTGAAGTCTGGTGCTTTCCAGTTGGATAGCTCCATGCCTTGATAGACATCACCGGTAAATGCGAAGAGGCATTGGCGACTGTTTTCTGGGGTGAAGTCTGGTTCCCAGGTGGTGTAGCGCTCGGCATTGAGGTCGGCGAGTTTGTCGCTGATGGACATGAGTTTACCGAGTGCCTTTGGGGTCATGGCGCGGAGTTGTTTGACGAGGATTGCTGAATCATCGAGAAGGCGAGGCTCGGTGTGACGCTTGGTGGGTAGTGGAGATTCGTAGTCGAGCGATTTGGCGGGCGAAAGAAGAATAAGCATGGTTGTAGTGAAGCGTGGGTGGGCAGAATTGCAAGTGAATTAGAGTTGCACTTGGGGTGGATTTGCCACATGTATTTGGCAGTTAATTAAACAGAAATTTTATGAGCAAGGAAACGAGTAATGACAGCAAGGATTTTATCAGGACGATCATCGCGGAGGATCTGGCTGCTGGGAAGCATGAGACTACGGTGACGCGTTTCCCGCCAGAGCCAAATGGGTTTCTGCATATTGGACATGCGAAGGCTCTTTGTTTGAACTTCGGGCTGGCTGAGGAGAATGCTGGGACTGGGGCGAAATGTCATTTGAGGTTCGATGATACGAACCCGGTGAAGGAGGATACGAAGTATGTGGAGAGCATCCAGAAGGATGTGAAGTGGCTTGGGTTTGACTGGGGCGAGGACTTGTATTTTGCGAGCGATTACTTTGAGTATTTTTATGACTGTGCGGTGAGCTTGATTGAAAAGGGCTTGGCGTATGTGGATCAGCAGAGCCCAGAGGAGATGCGTGCGGGTAGGGGGGATGTGACTCATCCTGGGGTGAATAGTGCTTTTAGGGAGACTTCTATTGAGAAAAATTTGGCCTTGTTTAAGAAGATGCGCGATGGCGAGATCGGCGAGGGTAAGGCGGTGTTGCGGGCTAAAATAGATATGGCGTCTCGGAATATGAATATGCGTGACCCTGCTATTTATCGGGTGCTGCATTCGGAGCATCATAATACGGGTGACGCATGGAAGATTTACCCGATGTATGATTTCGCTCATCCGCTGGAGGATGCTAAGGAGAAGGTGACACATTCGTTGTGCTCGCTGGAATTTGAGGATCATCGACCGCTGTATAACTGGGTGGTGGAGAACTGTCCTGTGGCTTCGACTCCGAGACAGATAGAGTTTTCAAGATTGAATCTTTCCTACACGGTGATGAGTAAGCGTAAGCTGCTGCAGCTGGTGGAAGAAGGCTTGGTGTCTGGCTGGGATGACCCACGGATGCCCACGCTGTCTGGGATGAGGCGTAGAGGATACACTGCGGCCGGGGTGAAGGCATTTATCATGCGCGGTGGGGTGACGAAGGTGAACTCGGTGACGGACTTTTCTATTCTAGAGGCTGAGGTGAGGAATGATCTGAACAAGATCGTGGATCGTCGGATGGCGGTGATGGAGCCACTGAAGGTAGTGATCACGAACTGGGATGAATCGATTCAGGGGACTGAGGAGATGATGATTTGTAATAATAATCCAGAGGATGCGAGTGCGGGGACGCGTGAGGTGCCTTTGACTAAAGAATTTTATATCGAGCGCGATGATTTCATGGAGGAACCTCCGAAGAAGTATTTCCGACTAGGGCCTGAGCGTGCTGTTAGATTGCGCGGTGGTTATATTGTTAAATACGTGAGTCATAGTTACGATGAAGCGGGGAATGTCAGCGAGGTGATGGTGGAGTATATTCCGGATACCATCGGGCAGAACGCGCCTGAGGGCATCAAGTGCAAGGCGGCGATCCACTGGGTCAGCGCTAAGTATGCGGTGGATGCTGAGGTCAGGGTCTATGATCGCTTGTTTAAGGAAGAGAATCCGGATGCGGCCGAGGGTGGCTTTATGAATTGTCTGAATGAGGACTCATTGAGCCTGATAGAGGGTGCGAAGCTGGAGCCAATTTTAGCTGATGTCCCTGCTGGATACCATTGCCAGTTTGAGCGTGTGGGGTATTTCTGCACTGATAGTGAAGATCATGGTAAGGATGGCAAGGTTGTGTTTAATAAGACGGCTGGACTTAGAGATAACTGGAGGTAGAAACAAAAAACCTCTAACAATTTTTAATTTGTTAGAGGTGAGTTTACTTTGAATTAAGTGTCTTACGAGATTGAGGGAGGTGCTGTTTCGGGGTCTGTCTCAGCATCGTAGTCTACGCCGTCTATGCCAAAGCCGAAGAGTTTGAGAAATTCTTGTTTGTAGCCGTCGAAGTCTGCGTGGTCTGCTAGGTTTTCATTGGAAATGATGTCCCATGATTTAGCGACTGCTGACTGGATGTCTTCGCGCATTTCGAGGTCGTCGATGCGGATGCGGTCGCTTTCGTCTAGCTGAAGGTCACCGTTGTAGAGGCGTTCTGCGAAGAGTCTCTGGATCTGCTCGATACAGCCTTCGTGAAGTCCTTTCGCTTTCATTTCCTTGTAGAGTATGGAGATGTAGAGTGGGACTACGGGGATGGCGGATGAGGCTTGGGTGACGAGGGCTTTGTTTACGGAGACGTAAGCTGAGCCGTTGTATTTTTCTCCGAGTTTCTTGTGAAGTTTTGCACGGGTGATTTCTAGATCTTTTTTTGCCATCCCGATGGTACCGTCGGTGTAGATGGGCCAGGTAAGCTCAGGTCCGATGTAGGAGTATGAAACCGATTTGACTCCCTGGGCTAGGACTCCGGCTTCATCTAGGGCGGTCATCCAGAGTTCCCAGTCTTCGCCGCCCATTACTTTGATGGTGTTGTCGATTTCTTCTTGGGTTGCTGGTCCGATGGTGACTTCTTCGATGAGGCCTTTATCGGTATTGAGATTTTTATTAACGTATTCTCCGCCGGTTGTTTTGAGAACTGAGCGGTGGTCTTCTCCGGTGTCTGGGTTGATTCTGCGTGGGGATGCGAGTGAGTAAACAACTAGGTCGATGGGACCCATTTCGTTTTTGATGATTTCGACGGCTTTGGCTTTCATCTCGTGTGAGAAGGCATCGCCATTGAGTGATTTAGCGAAGAGACCTTCGGCTGTGGCGGCTTTTTCAAAGGCTGCTGAGTTATACCATCCTGCGGTGCCGGTGCGCTTTTCTGTGCCTGGCTTTTCGAAGAAGAGTCCGAGGGTGTTTGCTCCTGATGAGAAGGCTGGGACGATGCGTGAGGCGAGGCCATAGCCGGTGGATGAACCGATGACTAAGACGTTTTTGGGGCCGGCTTCGACTGGTCCTTTAGATTTAACGTAGTCGATCTGTTCTTGCACGTGTGCAGCGCAGCCGTCTGGGTGTGATGTGATGCAGATGAATCCTCTTGTTTTTGGTTTTACGATCATGATAGTTATAGTTTAGAGATTTAATATTTAAGTTTAAAGTTTTAAAATTCGCAGGATCCGGGGGTACGGGCGAAGGGGATGACGTCGCGGATGTTTTTCATGCCAGTGGCGAACATGAGCATGCGCTCGAAGCCGAGGCCGAAGCCGGCGTGGGGGCAGGTGCCGTATTTACGGAGGTCAGTGTACCACTGGTAGTCTTCTTCGTTGAGCTTATGTTGAGCCATGTTTGCTTGGAGGATATCTAGACGTTCTTCGCGTTGGGCGCCGCCTACTATTTCTCCGATGCCGGGGACGAGTAGGTCCATGGCGGCGACGGTTTTGCCGTCGTCATTGATGCGCATGTAGAAGGGTTTTACTTCCTTGGGGTAGTTGTAGACTGTTGTGGGGCATTTGAAGTGTTCTTCTGTGAGGAAGCGCTCGTGTTCGGACTGGAGGTTTACGCCCCAGGTTACTGGGTAGTCGAAGGTTTTGCCGCTTTTGGTGAGTATTTCTACTGCTTCGGTATAGGTGACGCGTTGGAAGGGCTTTTCTGCAACGAATTCGAGTCTTGCGCGGAGGCCTTTATCGATGAATTTGTTGAAGATTTCGAGGTCGCCTTCGTTGTTTTCGAGGACGTCTGTGATGAGGTATTTTACGAACTCTTCTGCGAGGTCCATGTCGCCTTCTAGATCACAGAATGCCATTTCTGGTTCGATCATCCAGAATTCGTTGGCGTGGCGGCTGGTGTTTGAGTTTTCTGCCCTGAAGGTGGGGCCGAAGGTGTAGATGTTAGAGAGGGCGGTGGCGAAGGCTTCGCCTTCTAGCTGGCCGGAGACGGTGAGGTAGGTGGCTTTGTTGAAGAAGTCGTTATCAGGGCTTGCAGTCGCTGACGCTCCTCCGCAGGCGGCGCTGGATGTGGAAGTAGTAAAAGGGTTGTGGGTGGTGACGCGAAACATTTCTCCTGCACCTTCACAATCTGAGGCTGTGATGATTGGGGTGTGGACGTAGGTGAAGTCTCGCTCAACGAAGAAGCGGTGGACTGCCTGTGCCATCCTTGAACGCATGCGGAAAACGGCTCCGTAGAGGTTAGCACGTGGGCGGAGGTGGGAGATGGAACGGAGGAATTCTGGAGTGTGGCCTTTTTTCTGGAGTGGGTAGTCGGTGGGTGCTTCACCGATGAGCTCGATGCTGGCGGCGTGGATTTCCCATTGTTGTCCTTTTCCCGGAGATTCTACGAGTTTACCAGTGATGCCGATGGCTGAGCCGGTGGACATTTTTGTAATGTCATCGTAGCCGGGGATTCCTGCGTCTGCGATGCATTGGATGTTTGCGAGTGAGGTGCCGTCGTTTAATTCTAGGAATGAGAAGTCTTTGTTATCGCGTCGGGTCCTGATCCAGCCCTTGAGGGTGATGGGGTCTTGGGCGGTTTCGCTTTTGAGGGCGTTTTTGATGAGTGTTCGCATGGGGGATTATTAACACATCTGAGTTAGTCAGGGATAGGATTTTTTCATGAAAGTTACTTGTCTGTGATCGTGAGAGGGAATAAGGTGGAGGAGAGAAGATTATGTTTGAATTAGAGAGTAAATACACACCGGCGGGGGATCAGCAGCAGGCGATCGATAAGCTGATGAAGTCGATCAACGCAGGGAATATGCACCAGACGCTGTGGGGTGTGACTGGCTCGGGTAAGACCTACACGATGGCAAATCTGATCCAGCAGGTGGGGAAACCTACTCTGATTATGAGTCATAATAAAACGCTAGCGGCTCAGCTTTACTCGGAATTCAAGACGTTTTTTCCTAATAATGCGGTGGAGTATTTCGTGAGTTACTTTGATTATTACCAGCCGGAGGCATATATCCCGAGTTCGGATACATTTATCGAGAAAGACTCTGCGATCAATGATGAGATCGAGCGGTTACGGCTGAGCACGATGGGGAGTCTGATCACGCGGAAGGATGTGATTGTGATTGCGAGTGTGAGTTGTATTTATGGTCTGGGGTCGCCAGATGACTACCAGAATATGATGCTTCCTGTGAAGGTGGGAGATGAGGTGGGGCGGGATGAATTTCTGGCTCAGCTGGTGGATTTGCTTTTTGAGAGAAATGATGTGGAATTTAGTCGAGGTAGGTTTCGGGTGCGCGGGGATGTGGTGGAGATCCGTCCTGCGTATCTAGAGCAGACGGCGATTAGGGTGGAGTTCTTTGGTGATGAAATTGAAAAAATATCTGAGATAGACACCCGTTCTGGGCATAAGATGGGGGAGATGGATCAGTTCATCTTTTTCCCAGCGAAGCAGTTCGTGACGAGTCAGACTAAAATGAAGAATGCGATCGTTGAAATCCGTAAGGAGATGAAGGCGCGGGTGGCAGAATTTGAAAAAGATGGCAGACTGATCGAGGCGCAGCGGATACGGATGCGAACTGAGTATGATATTGAGATGATGCAGGAGATGGGATTTTGCCAAGGGATAGAGAACTACTCGCGACATATCACTGGTAGGGAAAGGGGGGCGACTCCTTACACGCTATTAGATTTCTTTCCTGATGATTTTTTGCTTTTAGCTGATGAGAGTCATGCCACGCTGCCGCAGGTGGGTGGGATGTTTGAGGGAGATAAAAGCCGTAAGGGAGTATTGGTGGAGCACGGGTTCCGCTTGCCGAGTGCTCTGGACAATAGGCCGCTAAGATTTGAAGAATACATGAAGAAAACGCATCAGCGTGTTTATGTGACAGCGACACCAGGACCGTTTGAGTTTATTAATTGTCGTCCAGATAATAAGACTTATATTCCATGGGTGAAGGGTGAACTGAGCGCGAACCAAGCGATCAAGCTTCTCCGCAAGCAAGTCACTCCCAGCAATACTCTGGATACTGTGGATGAATTTGATGTGACTAGCAGGGGATCCACCTTGATGGTACAGCAGATCATCCGACCCACTGGTTTGTTAGATCCTATTCTGACGCTGAAGCCGTTGGATGGACAGATCGATTCTACGATTGAGCTTTGCCACGATAGGGTGAAGAAAAATGAGCGCGTGCTGGTGACCACGCTTACTAAGAAGACCGCGGAAGAGCTTACGGAGTATCTTTTAGAGGTGGGGCTGAAAGTGCGCTATATCCATGCTGATATAGATACTGTCGAGAGGGTGGAAATTTTGCGTCAGCTGAGAGCTGCGGAGTTTGATGTTTTGGTTGGGATTAACCTGCTAAGAGAGGGGCTAGATTTACCGGAGGTTAGTTTAGTGTGTATACTTGATGCGGATAACGAAGGTTTTTTGAGGAATGAAACTAGTTTGGTACAGACTGCGGGTAGAGCTGCAAGGCACATCAATGGCGAGTGTGTGCTGTTCTGCGATAAGGTGACGGATAGTATTCAGGCACTAATCGATATTACGGATTTCAGGCGCGACGTCCAAATAGCGCATAATGAAAAGCATGGGATTTCTCCACAGAGTGTGGTGCGTGCCGTGCAGCAGAGCTTGAGCATGGCGGAGGAGACGAAAGCTGCTGCTGGGCTGATAAATCAGAGTTTAGTGGCCGAGGGAGAAATGGATTACAACGTCATGCAAGTGCTCTCTGAGTTAGAGACCGAAATGCGAGAGGCTGCTACTAAGTTGGAGTTCGAGCGTGCTGGGCACCTGAGAGATCAGATCAAGGAACTAAAGAAAAAGGCGGGAATCGAGGATAAGCCAGCGAATCCGACTAAGAAAAAGCGAGAAATAGATTATCGAAATCTCTAGGATTCTATTTTTTCAGATTAAGGTCTTACAAGATTATCTGTAGTCTCTGTATAGTGTTTACCGTAGTGAGCTTCGATGTATCCGAACTCGACCATGGTGTCATCCCATGATGTGACTGAACTTGGGTTACTCGAATAGACTTTCTTAGCAGTGATAATCCACTTTGAAGCAGTTGATTTATCACCATCGTAGAATGCTAAGGCTGAGTTAGCATAATAGTAGTATGGTGAGTCAAGTAGGTAAGTGTATTTGTGGGCGAGTTGTTTGGCCTGTGCTAAATATTCTTTCTTCTGGTCATCAGTAACGTTCTTATTATCTGTTTTTGATAAGGCTAGCTTACAGAGCATGATCTTGAATTCCACGAGTCTTGCGAATTCTGAATCGGACTGAGATGCTATTTTTTTGAGTAGTGATTCGAAATGGTTAATTGATGAGATCCATTGGTTATCGCAGAACTCTAGTTCGGCGAGATTGAATAAAATCTTAGGATCTTCTCCAGCCATGTCTAAAGCCTTACTAAGGACCTCTCTAGCCTTTGCGAAATCTCTAAACTCTACATAAATAGCACCCAAGAGATTGTATGCTACAGGGTCTCCCTCGAAAATAGTGCGCATTTCAAATACAGCCATCAGGGTTTCAAAAGTGCGTTTGTTAGAGAAAAATCGATGTGCGTCTGCTCTGGTCGTAAGGTATTTTCTACGTTGTTCCTCTGGCAAATTACTGAAGCGTGTGTTGAGAATCTTTGTTTTTGCCACATTCTGATTATCTTCTGGTGCTTCCGCTTCGTTTTGTGCTTTTACTGTGAGGCTAGTAAATGCAGTGATTAAGAGTGTGATAAGTAGGTTTTTGTATTTCATGGGGATTTAAGAGTATTTAATTAAAACTATATTCTACGATTTTTTCAAGAATGCAATTCAATAAACATTGTGCTCTTGAATGTAAGCCAAAACAGGAGGGTTGAGCCAAGCGCGAGTTTGACAAGAAGAGGTGTTTTTTCTTACATAAGTAGATGATGCAGAATGTGAACCTCCTATTTTAAGGGCTGATAATCCATCAATATATTCTGGCTCGGCACCTCTAGAAATGACGATGAAATTTACCAGACTGGCTAAATATTGCGGTCTATCCCAGCGCAAGATAGCCTCCCACTGATCTGTTCCCATTAACCAGAAGAGCTCTGCATTAGGGTGTTTTTCCTTTATGACCTCTGCCGTCCTCCATGAGTAAGACGGCGATGGAGCGGTGAGATCATAGTCATCCACCTCCGCCCATGGAAATGATGATACAGCAAGCTGACACATCGCTAATCGATGATGATCAGGTGCATTTTTTTTGGTGAGTTTGTGTGGAGATTGCTTACACGGTAGAAATATGATCTTGTCCATATTTAGCTCACGATAGCATTTCTCAGCGATATAGGTGTGCCCCAGATGGATGGGGTCAAAAGTACCGCCTATTAAACAGATTTTTTGCTTTGCTTTCATGTGGAAAAAGTTGACTACGGGGTATGAATTTTCTGATTTGTTTCTTAGAGTCGCTGAAACTAGGGCTGACATCGTTCGGTGGGCCTGTTGCGCATTTGGCTTATTTTAGAAATGCGTATGTGGAACGTTTGAAATGGCTTAGTGAGGAGCGATTTGCTGAGCTACTTGCAGTATGTCAATTTATGCCTGGTCCTGCAAGTAGTCAATTAGGAGCAGCGATAGGTTATGAAAAAGGTGGATGGCTTGGTGGGCTCGGAGCGTGGCTCGGTTTTACTCTGCCTTCAGCTATCCTAATGATCCTCTTCGTGAGTGGCATGGATTTCCTTGATGGATGGGTTGGCAGTGGGTGGATTCAAGGGTTGAAAATTGTTGCCATCGCGGTGGTTGCAAATGCTGTTCTAGGAATGCAGAAGAGCCTCTGCCCAAATGCTAAGGGCTTATCGATCGCGGTGCTAGTTGCTGCTATACTGATTATTTTCCAGGTTCCATTGCTGCAACCTCTATTAATTCTGTTAGGCGGGATGCTAGGTATTGTATTATTTAGAAAGATTACTCCTTCAGACAATCAGGCTAAAGATAAGCTCAACCATCCATGGGTGAGCCTTGTTGTTCTGGGATGTTTCGTTGCAGCTGTGGTCATCATCTCATCGGTGAGATTTACTGACAATGAGGCTACGATGCTAGCTGGATTGACTAAAACTGGTTCAATGGTTTTCGGTGGGGGGCATGTAGTTTTACCGCTGTTAGAGGCAGAAACTGTGGGGAAGGGCCTGATGACGCAGAAGGGCCCGATGACGCAGGATGAATTTCTTGCAGGCTATGGTCTTGCCCAAGCAGTGCCTGGTCCTATGTTTACTTTTGGAACTTATATCGGGTCCTTAGTTGGAGTCGATGGAAATCCATGGCTGGGCGGAGCACTGGGAACCATCGCTATTTTTCTGCCTGGGATGATTTTATTGACGATTGGGATGCCCATATGGAATACCTATAAAAACATTACCTATGTTAGAGCTGCGCTCAAAGGTGCTAGCGCGGCAGTGGTCGGGCTTATCCTAGCTGCTCTCGTTTACATGCTCCGAGCTGGTGCGATTAGTAATGTCCTTGAAGCTAGCGTAGCGCTTGCCTTAGCTATCGTTATATATAAGAAATGGGTTCCTGTCTGGCTTGTCGTTCTATCGGGAATAGGGATTGGGTTCGCACTTTAGCGCTGTAACCTATGATCGATTCACCCTTAAATACTCTTATGAAGAAATTATTCCAGAGCCTGGTTCTCGCCAGTATTTCAACCAGCATTTCCTTTGCTGATCCTCTCACTGAAGCTTCTCCCAGGGAGCTAACTTGGAAAACCTATGATGCCGTATCAGCCCATGCTTCTCAGACTCTTGAGGAAACTCTTTATTTTAAAGTAGACTGGAAAAACGATGTGCTCGGTGCCCAGCGTGAGGCATACCAAAAGGATAAACCCATCGTGATGATCCTGTTCTTTGGTGATCATCGATCTAACTGTTGACAGAATGGTGTTAAGATAAGGCAGTCTGCCTTACAGAGTGAAAAATTCATCGAAATGCTTAATTCTGACTTTGTGAGTCTAGCGAGTAGTGATGTGGCATATAAGAATCTGTCAGACACTCTCAAAGCCAAAGGTGAATATCAGTTTCTGAAGAAATCACTCTCAAAAGGGAAACATGGTATTCATCAAGGAGTTTATATAGTCACTCCATCGGGAAAGCTTATCAAACAGATAGGCTGGGGCTGGCCGTTACCAGATGTGGATAAAATAAACGCTCAGCTAAAGCAAAGCATCACAGAATATCAAATGATGTCTAGAGCTGAAAGGCTGGGGGATGTGCTTTTAACAGAAAAGGATAGATCAATGCCAGTTGAGTCTAGTTTATCCCCACCTAGACCTTGGCTTCAGCTCCGTAATACCACGCGAAGCTATCAATTTTCTGAAATGAACTTATTCGATATCCGCCATCCTGCTTTTGTGACAGTGGATAAACTTTGGTTCTCTGGGCTAGAGAAACTTCAATTTGTTCCAAGCAATACAGCCAAAGGCACTCTCGAAAAAGTTGCCCCAAAGGCGTTGAATACAATGTTACTTAACAGCCACCTTATCACAGGTCGCTCAGCATGGTGGGCTGAGCATATTCAGAAAGCTGAAATGGAAATGAAAGTGGTTTCTTCTACTAGTAAGCAAGTAGTTATTTATTACAGAGGAACATTTAATATGCATGCCGATTCTAAATGGTGCAAAGAGTCTTACGTTGGTAAGCTTCTTGGTAAGGCAGCTTGGAACCCATCTAGAAAACAATTCACGTCATTTGAGTGGGTATCACTCGGTGAACACGAAATTGATAAACTTAAGTCGAATATGCATCGTGGAAGTAATCAATCTGTCACCGTAGCATCAAGGTTAGTATTAGACCCGCAGCATGAATGTGAACAAGGGATAGCGCCTGCTAACTGGCCAAATAATTATGCAAGAGAGCTAAGGGCTGAAGTGAAATGAGTCATCATACCCGTCCTGTGTGAACTGGAGCCTATTAGCAGTCCTATCACACAGAACGAGGTGAAATATATTGATAAATGATGTAATAAAAAGGTGGTTATTTTATTCTTCAGTTTCTTTCAGAATAGCTGCTTGTGCTAGTTTGATCACTTCTTGATCTGCATCAGAAAGGTTACTGAGTTGATATTTCACTACTTTACTGTTGTATAACTTGAAAGTTACTTCGTCACCGTTTACCGCTGTAATTGAGGCGGTTATTTTCTTGCCTTCAGCGTTCGTCCATTTGCGCAGAGAAACGAGAGGCTTGTTTGATTTTCTCGGTTTCTTTTTGTCTGCATCATCATTAAGTTTCACGTCTTTAAGAGCTTGTTTGACTGTTTTCTCAAACTCATCTCCACTTGGATGGCCTTGGAAGATCATTTTCCCTGACACATCGAAGATGAGAGCTACTGGGATACCACGCACTTGCACTGGTCCTTGAACGCCCTTTGTTATCGTGAATTCTACCTTAGCATTATCGGTTACTTTTTTGATCTGCTCATCACTACTTCCTTGTGATTCAGCACCGATGATGACGAGTCCCTTCTTACGTAATTTTTTGTCCATCTGAACCAGATGGGGCATTCCTGCGATACAAGGGGGTCAGCGCACTCCCCAGTATTCAATAACGACGACTTTGCCTTTGAGGTATTTGCTGGTTGGTTTTTCTCCTATGACCGTCTCAGAAAATTTGAAATCTGATAATTTTTTATCAGTATCTTCGGCTTTGAGGTTGAATGATAATGCCGCTAGTAAAGTGATGGTAAAAGTTGTGATTAATTTCATTTTATTTTTAGTAATTATTTAAAATTGTGACACCTATTCAACATAAAGCGAACTAGAAATAGATTATTGTTTATATTTTAGTAAAACAATTTTTTGTTTTGATCATTCAGATTGATTGACCTTGATGGTTGGTTCGGCTAGGGTGTCGCTCACATGTCCCAGTCAAACCCAGTTCAAGTAACGCCAGAATCCCTTCAGTATCATCGTGACCCTGAACTGCTCTCTCCAGCGGGGAACTGGGATTGTGCTAAGGCTGCTGTCATCAATGGTGCAGATGCCATTTTCTTCGGGCTGAGCAAATTTAATGCGCGTCTACGTGCTGATAATTTCACTGAAGAAGATCTACCAGAGCTGATGAAGTTCCTCCATGCTCACGGAGTGCGTGGATTTGTCACCATGAACACCCTTATTTTCACAGGTGAACTGGAGGCTGCTGAGGCTCAGCTGAGGCTTCTAGAAGAGAGCGGAGTAGATGCCATTATTGTTCAGGACCTAGGGCTTGCCCGTATTGCTAGGCATGTGGCGCCGAAACTAGAGATTCATGCTTCAACTCAGATGACACTCACTTCGCCGGAGGGATTAGAATTTGTAGATTCACTTTATAAATTAGAGCGTGCAGTGTTAGCGCGGGAATTATCGATCGATGAGATCGGTAAATTTAAACCCAAAGAATGTGTGCCACTTGAGGTTTTCGTTCACGGCGCACTTTGCGTGGCTTATTCTGGTCAGTGCCTCACGAGTGAGTCCTTAGGGAAACGCTCAGCGAACCGTGGCGAGTGCGCTCAAGCATGTCGGATGCCGTATGAGTTAGTTGTGGATGGCGAGACAAAGGAAATGGAAGAAGTTCGCTATCTGCTCAGCCCACAGGATCTAGCTGCAGTGGATGTGATCCCACAGCTTATCGAGAAGGGGATTGTTTCATTTAAGATAGAAGGACGACTTAAAAATCCAGAATATGTGGCTGCGGTCACTAAGGTCTATCGTAAAGCGATTGACGATGCTGTTGCAAAGCGAGAGTCCACCGTGACTGAGCGGGATCGCTACGCACTCGAAATGACTTTCTCACGTGGTCTATCAACTGGTTGGCTAGAGGGAACCAACCATCCGTATCTAACTCATGGTAAATTCGGTAAAAAGCGAGGTGCTTATGTCGGTGAGATCACTCAAGTGGGTAAGGGGTATGTGCAGGTAAAGTGGACTGGGAATACCGATCTTAAATCCGGCGATGGTATTGTCTTTGATGCTGGTGAGGATAGAAACGATGAGCAAGGAGGTAGAATCTTCCGCGTCGATGGTGATACAGTAAAATTTCATGAGAAGCACTCAAATGTTGACTGGACACGCGTCCGTGTAGGGCAGGGGATCTGGAAAACAGATGATCCTAAACTTAATTCCGAGGTGAAAGCACTTTGGAAGAATGTGAAGCCAAAGCTGAACAAAGAAAAGCTTAGCATCAGTGTGAGTGGAGCTGTCGGTGAGCCAATGGTGTTATCCTGTAGCGGCATTTCTGTTAAATCAGATGATTTACTAGAACAAGCTCAGAACAGACCAGTGAATACTGAACTGTTAGAGAAACAGCTCTCACGTTTAGGCGAAACTGTTTATGAACTGTCTGTAGTAGAAAATAACCTAATAGGAGAGGTCATGATGCCGGTGTCCGCACTTAATAGACTGCGTAGAAGTCTGGTTAGCGAACTAGATGACCGAGTGGTTATCACGGATGTTTATCAACGATCAGAAAACCAACTTAATGACCTATTTGCTGATATGGGGGAGGAACAAGAAGTGGTAAATGAACTCAGTATCTTAACGCGTCATCCACATCAAGTGGAGGCGGCATTAGAGGCTGGGATCAAACGTATCTATGCAGACTTCGAAGACATCCGTAGATACAAGGATGCGGTGAAAATAGTGAGAGACTCTGGTCTTGACGCTACGATCCATTTAGCCACCCCACGGATCCAGAAACCGAGCGAGGTGGGTTACTTTAAGTTCATCGACAAGGCACAAGCTGATGGGGTGCTGATCCGTAATCTAGGTGCCATTGAGTATTTTAAAGACCGGGAAGATTTCTACCGAACAGGAGATTTCTCGCTTAACTGTGCGAATCCTATCACGGCAAGGATACTCAAGGAGCAAGGTAACCTCGATCACCTTACCATCTCCTATGATCTGAATATCAGCCAAGTGAAGCAGATGCTTTATAAGTCTCCTGAAAACTGGTATGAGCTAACGATTCACCAGCACATGCCGATGTTTCATATGGAGCACTGCGTGTTCTGTACTTTCTTGAGTGAAGGCACTAGTGCTAAGGACTGTGGAAGACCTTGTGATAAGCATAAAGTCCAGCTCAGGGATAGAGTAGGGCAGTTGCACACACTCACAGCAGATGTAGGTTGTAGAAATACCTTGTTCAATGGAAGAGCACAGACAGGAGCGAGATTTCATGACGACTTGGCCAAGGCTGGGCTGGGGAAATACCGTATCGATCTACTCGATGAAACGAAAGATGAAGCACTCATGACCATCCAGGCATACCAACAACTCATGGACGGTAGATCAGACGGCCACATGCTCTGGCAAGACCTCGATGTCATGGAGAAACTAGGTGTGACCGAAGGAACCTTTAGTGAGAGCCCTTAAAATGGTATAGCACTACAATTTAAACAAAGAAAAAGCCATCTTGCTAAGCAAGATGGCTTTATTTTTAAAGTGATTTGATGATTGTGGAGGCTTAATAAAAAGCCAAAACAAGCCAGTCTCGGAATGTTATTCGCTGAGTGATGGCTTCTTGGCACGGCGAACCGAACCGAATCTCTTTGTGAACTTGTCGATACGTCCCTCAGTATCCACAAAGGTAGATTTACCTGTGAAGAATGGGTGAGTATCAGCAGTAACACCAGCTGAGATGACGAAGTAGTCAACACCGTCAACATTTTCAGTCTTAGCGGACTTCGCTGTTGAGCGAGTGAAGTAGCGCTTACCTGATGTCATGTCTTGGAAGATGACTGGGTTGTATTCTGGATGGATTTCTGATTTCATGATGATTAATTGGTTATTCTGCGTTTCCGACGCAGCAAGGTAGTGGAGATTGCAGAAAATCAGCTAACTGTCAAGCAGATGCGCTAGAAATAATGCTTTTTTGGGCCGCTAGATAGTGACCTGCAATTGGTAATGTTTATTTTTTATTAGCTTTAGGGCGATTGAAGGGTTTGGAGAAGTCCTGTTTGTTGAATTGCTTTTGCCAGGGCTGCCACTTACCTTTGCTTGACGGCTTTCCTGGAATCTTGATTTCTGGGCGAATCCATTGTTGGTGTTTATCCGTCGCGGTTCCTCTGATGCATTCTAAGGTGGCCATAGGTGTTAAACATTTCATCATCATTTTAATACTTAAGCCTTGGCTGCACTTTCTCAAAAATGATCTAATCTAAACGTAATAGACTATTAAAAACGAATAGCCTGCTACAATTTGATCTATGGATGTTGTCCTATGCAGCGTTTCTCACGAGTGCTACTAGGACGCCTTGGATAATGAGTTCTCGGGCTGGGATAAGGTCTGGGAAGAGTTCGTTCTCAGCGCGGAGGAAGGGTTTACCATTTTCTACGACATAGCGTTTGAGAGTGGTCTCACCATCGATGAGAGCAGCGACGACATCTCCTTTTCTAGGTTCACGGAATTCTAGGACGACGGTATCACCATCGCAGATGTGGGCATCTACCATCGATTCTCCACGGACTTTGAGGGCGAAGGTGCGGGCGTTATGTCTGAGGCCTAGGCTACGGATATCGATAGAGAGGCAGCCTTCTTTCTCGTGGTCCACGTCTTGGCCCATACCCGCGGCGATATTTCCGTAGATAGGAATATCCACGATCTCTTCGCGATCTAGCTCCTCTGGGAAGATGACGGCTCTGGCCTTACCGGGAACGCGCTGGATGACTTGTTTTTTCTCCAGTGCGCGGAGGTGATTCATGGCAGCAGTTTGGCTAGCGAATCCAAAGAAATGCTGGATCTCTCTGGTAGAAGGCATGACTCCAGTGACTCTGGATTCACGCTTGAGATAATCATAGACTTCTTGTTGGCGATTAGTGAGTTTGTCATTCATGTATCTATTTGAACACTATTCGAGAGAACATGTCAATGGAGAAAGTAAGGAAAGTTTAAATTTAGCTAGAATCTCTATTTTTGCGCCAAGCTGTCGTGTTGGGGCTGGTAAGGAGGGTGATAGCTGAGTCTTGGAGGGAAAAGGTCTGGATGATGTGTCGGAGAAGTACAATTGAGGCGATAGAATCGTAGAGGGCATCATGCCAAGTGAGTTGATCGTTTGGTGATGCTGCTGCGGATAAAGTAGAAATTTTTTCTTCTAGTTCGAGTGTGGAGCAGATGCTACCTAGGGAATAGTCATTTAAGTTAGGGTAGGCGGCTCTGGCGAGGTGGAGAGTATCTACCCATGGTCCAAATCCATGGGCTGGAAAGGCTCTGAGGAAGCGTTTCTCTGTGCCGTGACCGTGAGCAACCACGACATTCCCGTGGAGGCGGCGCTTAATGTCTGGCCAGAGCAGCATGAGCTTTGGGGCATCAGTGAGTTGCTCCTTGGTGATGCCGTGGACTTGCTGCGCCGCCCAAGTGATTTTTCGATCTGTGTGGATGTAGGACATCCAAGTGTCCGAGAGTAGATTTGACTCGGGCTCAGGGTCATTTAGAGACCATGTGGCAGTGCCGATCTGGACTGGTGTATCAGTATCCCCAGCGCAGGTGCCAGCGGACTCGAAGTCGATGGCGGTGAAGACGGTTTGGTTGATCACAGGAGCTTACCTAACGCTAAATTTACGGCCTCTGTTTTCTCTCCAGGCACGCTTGAGTGAGCTGTAGAGTTGGTTGAGGTCGCCGTTATCGAAGAGTCTGTATTCGATGGTGTGGGCATGGGTCGTGACGGGGTATTCTTTTTCTACGGTGGTATTGGTATCTATTCCTGCTCTTTTACCGCCGAGTTCTATGATACCCTTACCTCGTTCAATAAGGTTTTTCGCTACATTGGCTTCGCTGTTCTCACCAGGAACGTCGAAGGCATAGAATCTCACGAACCCTGACCCGCTGGTCTGCACATTGACTTCGTGGACGACCAGTGATTTGCTGACGATGTAGGAGTGCTTGCTGACTGCTGAAATTCTATCGAGCGCGACCATGTAGTTACCTCCGGGTAGATTAGCCTCCCAGAATCTTTTAGAGCTAGTGGTGACGTCAGTGTTCTCTTTTTTATCTTTGTCTTGAGCGTGGCTAACCTGGCCTAGGACTAAGAATGAGGCGAGGGCCGTGAATAGAGCTGGTTTGATTAGTGATTTCATAGTGTTTGTGATTGGGCTTATGATTGGGCTTATGAATAGGTATAGGATATTCATTGTGATAAGTTACAATAATTCGTCAAAACCTAGATTGCAAGAATTGAAAAAAGATGCTTATTTATTGTCATGCCTAAATTTCGTCCTAACGTAGCCGCGATCATCCTGAATAAAAAGGGTGAGATATTAGTCTGCGAGAGGAAGAATGACCGAGGGGCTTGGCAGTTTCCTCAGGGTGGGGTGGATGGTGAAGAATCTCGCCTAGAGGCTCTGGAGCGCGAGATCATGGAAGAAGTGGGAATCCCATCCGAGGACTATAAGACGACCGAATACCGTGATGGTTATTTTTATTTTTACCCAGCGCATATCCGATCGAATAAGAAATGGGATGGCCAGGAGCAGACTTATTTCCTATGTCGACTGAAGAAAAAAGCGAAAGGACCAGACCTAGGTAAAAATAACCCCGAGTTTCGAGATTTTGATTGGGTGATGCCAGAGGACTTCGATGCTGGCTGGCTGCCAGGATTTAAATTAGAAGTTTACCGAGAAGTGATGCGGGACTTCTTTGGTTTAGAGCTTTAGGCCGGATAGCCCAGAAATAATGTTCAACTGCTTATTAGAGTAACATCGTGAGTTTGAGTCGTAATCTTATAAACTGAGGTTGTGGGATTGGGTTGTTATTCCGAGTGAATTTAACGGTTCAGACTTATTTTATTCTTCTTCTTGATAGGCACTGGAGCAGATCTAATTGTTATAAATTTGCAGACTACGTCATTTGGTCTATGATGAGGCATGATTATCAACTCGGCGGACATTGATGCTATGGAAAAACTTCAGCGAGTGCAGCTTGCGACTTCTCTGCCTGGGGCTAAACCCATCTGTCTTGTCGGAACGCAATCGCTCAACGGAACCACAAATCTTGCCCCGTTTTCTAGTATTACACATCTCGGCTCTAACCCAATGCTGATAGGCATGGTAACTCGTCCAGATACTGTAGATCGACATACCTTGAGAAACATATTAGATACCGAGTCATGGACACTTAACCATGTGCATAGAGAGATACTTGAACAGGCTCACCAGTGTTCTGCACGCTATCCTGGGCAAACCTCAGAATTTTCTGCAGTAGGGATAAATGAGTATTTCCATCCAAATGTGATTGCACCATTCGTCAAAGAAAGTCGCATCAAATACGCTCTCAGCTTGGAAGATATTGTCGATATCAAAGCTAATAATACTAAATTGATCATCGGCCGTGTGCAGTTGATTGAGATGCCAGAGGATGCTCTCCATAGCGATGGTAGTATCGATTTGATAGAGAGCGGTTCACTAGCATCTACGGCCCTTGATACTTACTTCTCAATCAATAAAGTCGCTCAGTTAAGCTACGCAAAACCATAATCTAATATGATGAATGTAGTATGGTTCAAACGTGATTTACGGTTGTCTGATCACTTACCTTTACTCAGAGCTAGCGAAAATGGAGAGGTTTTGGGTATATATATCTATGAATCTGAGGTGATAGATCAGCCTGACTTTGACGCGATTCATCTTCAGTTTATTAATGAATCACTTGTTGAGCTGCGGGAGGGCTTTGCTAAATTAGGTGGTAAGATCGCGATAGTTAAAGGGGATGCGTTAAAGATTTTCCAACGTCTCTATGATGTTTATGGGATGTCGGACTTATGGAGCCATAGAGAAGTGGGTACAGAGATTACCTTTCAGCGAGATCTGGCAGTAGCGAAATGGGCAAGTGAGCACAACGTGGGATGGCAGGAATTTTCGCAAAATGGAGTGATCAGGAAATTAAAATCTAGAGATGGCTGGGCAAAAAGGTGGGAGAAGAAAATGCGTCAAGAGATCCACCCGACTCCCGAGAGTCTCTCAAGCCCGACATTGCCCAACTATGGCAAGATCCACTCTGCAAAAGATCTAAACTTAAAGGAACGGCAGTTACAAATTGGACAGAAGGGCGGTGAGCTTGAGGCTAGAAATTATCTCAAGTCATTCTTAGAAGAACGCGGTGCTCAATATCGAAAGGAAATGTCCAGCCCTTTGACGGCATTCGATTCCTGTAGCCGGATTTCTCCTTACTTGAGCTGGGGCTGTATTTCTATCAAGCAAGTTTATCAAGAAGCTTTGATTATAGCTGCCGAGATTAAAGTGAAGCGACGTGCCAGCGGAGCTTGGGCGGCAAGTATGAAGTCTTTTTTATCGAGGCTGAGCTGGCACTGTCATTTCATGCAGAAGCTGGAAGATCAGCCGAATATCAATGAAGTTAATATCTCACGTGCCTTTGATGGAATGCGCTCTCATTCTGGTTCTTGGGATGAGACAAAATATATAGCATGGCGTGATGGGCAGACAGGATTCCCATTTATTGATGCCTGCCTGCGCGCGTTAAAAGCGACTGGATACTTAAACTTTAGAATGCGTGCCATGGTGATGTCATTTGCGAGTTATCATTTATGGCTGCACTGGAAAAAAACTGGTGAGCAGCTGGCGCGTTACTTTTTAGATTATGAGCCAGGTATTCACTGGAGTCAGGTACAGATGCAAAGCGGGACTACGGGGATAAATACAATACGCGTTTACTCTCCCTACAAGCAATCAATCGATCAAGATCCTGAGGGTGTCTTCATCAGACGGTGGGTTCCAGAACTTAAGAATGTGCCCAATTCATATATACATAATCCTAGTAAGATGCCGGAAATGGAGCAGATGTTTTGTGACTGCACGATTGGAAAAGATTATCCATCACCAATCGTTGAACACATCGAGGCTTACCATTATGCACAACAACAAGTGCATGCAGTGAAGCAAACATTAGCGGCTAGAATGGAAGCGAAAGACGTCTTCATCAAACACGGTAGTAGGAAAAAAAAGCGTCAAAGCTAGTGATGTGATCTCTATTAAATTTTTAACAACTATTCTAAGCAACTCATCATGTCCTCAAACACTCAAGAAGTCATCATTATCGGTGCCGGTCTCTCAGGCCTCGCATGCGCATTAGAGCTCATCAAAGAAGGAGTGGGCGTCCAAGTACTTGAACAAGATGATGCACCTGGCGGCCGAGTCCGCACCGATAAGGTAGAGGGCTTCCTCCTGGACCGCGGCTTTCAGGTCTACTTAGATGCCTATCCAAATGCCGGGCAGCTGTTAGATTTAGCGGCACTGGATCTTCAGTCTTTTGAGCCTGGTGCGATTATTTTTGAAAAGGGAAAGAAATATCGCCTAATGGATGTCTTCCGCCGACCAAGGAGCCTCTTTTCAAGTGCTCTTTCGCCGATTGGTAATCTTATGGATAAGATACTTGTTGCGAAGCTTCGCTTTTCACTCAAGTTCTCCTCGATCGATAAAATACAGAAACGAGAAGACCTAGCAACAGAGGTCTATCTCAAGAAGTTTGGGTTTAGTGACGGTATGATAGATCGGTTTTTCCGAAGTTTTTATGGGGGCATTTTTCTAGAAAACGAACTCCGCACTTCCAGCCGAATGTTTGAATTTACCTTCAAGATGTTCACCGAGGGTTCGGCTTCATTACCAGCCAGAGGAATGGAGGAAATCCCCCGTCAGCTATCGGGCCGCCTAGCTGCTGGAGTCTTACACTGCAACACCCAAGTGTCTGAAGTAATAGGCGGTGAGGTCATCTTAGCATCAGGCGTGAGACTTACTTTTGATCACCTCGTTCTCGCCGTCCCATGCGATGCCGCGCAAAAGCTGCTTCCTGCGCTCGCCTTGCCTGTGGTAAAGTGGCGGTCGGTCACGAACTGTTACTTCTCGGCAGCTCATTCTCCACTTAACGAAGCCATCATTGCCCTTTCTGGTGACCCCAATAGCCTGATTAACAATGTCTCTGTGCCCTCGGATTTATCACGTGATTACGCACCCGAGGGACAGTCGCTGGTATCAGTTTCTATTCTTGGACTTCACGATGAGGATGATTTTCTAGCACGAGTTCTCAGTGAATTACGCTCGTGGTTTGGGCAAGAAGTTACGACTTGGAGTCACCTGCGGACTGATCGCATTGGGCGTGCTCTTCCAGAGCAAACGCCTTCTACCGAACAACCCGCAAATGCTCTAGAGGGAGTGTTTCTCTGCGGAGACCAACACAGCACGACCTCCATCGAAGGAGCCATCACTTCAGGGCAAGAAACCGCTAGACGGATTCTGGCGCAGCGGACTTAGATGAATGCTTATACTGCTTAGCTCAAGCCAATAGGCATCTCATGGTGGAGTCGTGAACTCTCAGATTGCCCAATATTCTGTAGACCTCCGGCACACTACTTGTGATGGTCTGGACAAGAGTATTACTGAGTTGGAAGGATTATTTTACAAGCCAGATTCTGATAATGCGCTGATGTTTCAGTTGGCTGGCGGAATTTTTAAATAGCATCAAAAGAATTTGAGCTTAATTGGGCTGAAATTATCACTGCAAATAGCTAGGCAAAGCGTCGGTGTTTTGTTAGGAAATGTGCATGGACATCGACGACGAACCTATGCTGAAGATCCGCTCGCGGACGGATTGCCCCTGTGGGAGTAAGAAGATGTATTTTGACTGCTGCCGGCCATATCATATCGGGAAGGCGCAGCCAGCGACTGCTGAGTTGCTGATGCGTGCTCGTTACTCGGCATTTTTCTTTAGGCTAGTGGACTACTTAGTAAGCTCTACGCATCCTGATGTAAGGGAGAAGAATCTGCAAGAGGAGCTGGATAATATGGTGGATACGATGTTGTGGCGAAATTTAGTAATCTTGAGTAAGAGCAAGGGAACGGCTGAAGATAAAAAGGGTAAAGTGGAGTTCTGTGCACAGTATCATTGTGATGGAAAGTTTAGTGAGATCGAAGAGAACTCTCGCTTCAGAAAGTATAAAGGTCAGTGGAAATACGTTGATGATAAAGGATAGGGAGATGGGTGACTTAAATCAGGAAGAGAAGATTTTGGTATTCACACGGATGCCAGCGGATGGGTTTGATGAATTCATGGGGAATCCTGAGGCCGTGATCGACACGGTGGAGGACATGGGCTTTGACCAGGATGAGATGCTGAGTTCGATGACAGCGGCCGGAGACCCTAGCCAGATCGTGCAGCTGATGGAAGGGCGCTGGAGTGGTGAGGGAATGAACTTTGCCTTCGAAAGCTTGTGGCCAGCGTTATTAGAGAAATTTCCGCAGAACCTGGTGCTTAAGATGATCACGAAAGAGGGGAGACATTCTCAGATTCACACTGACCATGGGGAGATACGTGTGCTCAGTCAAGATCAGGTGGCGAGAGCTCAACAAGGATTGGAAGGAATGCAATTAGTAGATTTGATTCCAGGTGATGAAACAGACTTGATGTTAGAGGATTTATTTCCTGCTTTGCAGACGTTTTTTACCCGCGCCATGGAGGCTGGTGAGTTTGTTCTGGTGAGCCATATTTAAATTAAGATAAATCACGAGTATTTTAAGTAAGATGGTATTTATAAAGTCAAACATAGCAGCAGGTTCTTTTCTAGGCATAGGAACTCATGTGTGGCTGGAAATAACTGACCATAGAGGAGAGAAGACGTCCTTTTCTGGATCACGCAATGGCAAGCTCTTACACGTGCTGAAAAATTATAAACGTGACTTCAATAGAGAATCTAAACGCGGGCAGTTAGAAATTTTACCACCACAGGGTGTGAGTGAAAAGGACTGGCCCGATACGGTGATCTCAGCAGCTCTCAAAATACAAGAAGAGATGCACGAGGGCTACGTATTCAACGGCGTCTGGCCACGGGGTAAAACACGTGCTGGCATCCCGAGATCAAATTGTTGCTGGGTGGTGCGAAACATTATCGAGCTGGCTGGTGGTGAAATCCCGAATGGTAGGATCAAAGGTGTGCTGCCTGGGCTAGGGAGAGGATGGAGGGACTACTTGTAGTCGCCAATAAACGTGCCTTCTGGTGCGTCCTTAAGATAGCCGTGATCTGCCATAAAGCAGTCTGAGCTTTCTAGTGTCTGAACGAAGCTTTGCTGGTTCACATTAAAATTAAAGAAGCTGTGCGTGCCGCGCTGGAATGGATAAAATATGCAAGTGTTCTTCTTACGCCGCATTTTTTTGGTAAATTGCTCCACATCATCGATCGCCGTAGTCTGATCCGCTGAGCCGTGATAGAAAATCATTGGTGGCGCATTTCTTTTAATACAGCGATTTGGGCTAGTCTTGATGGCAGATTTCTTATCCTCGAAAAGTTGGTATGCTTCAGTCTTCTTAGTTGTATTAATAATCGCGCTATAGAGGACTAGTGCATTCGGCCGACTATCGAAGAGCCCGTTATTTTCAACATTAGCATTGAGCGCAGCACAGAGAGCGATGTGAGCGCCACTTCCTGCGCCGCAGGCAATGACTTTTTGTGGGTCGATACCGACATCAAGATGGTTTTCTCTGAGCCATAGGATGACTGACTGAGCGTCTTCTATAGACTCTTTCGGAGTGGTATGGTGGATCGATGAAACGCGGTATTCTGCGAGTACGACCACAGCACCACGTAGCACAAAGTGGAGCGCCTGAGGAGCGAACTGGTCGATCATTTGGTTGTCCCATTTTCCTCCGTGAAAGAATACGATGACAGTGCGCTGCTCGCCTTCGTAGAAATCCTCAGGATACAAGAAATGAGCATCGAGTTTAGTTTTACCGAGTCTTTTATACGTGTGTGCAGCCTCACGCTTTAGCAGCTCTTGTCCGCGCTTGAGATTGATTGGTGACTTCTGGTCGGTGATGATTTCTGGCTCCATAGTGACTTATAAAAGAATGGTTCTTGTTGATTCTTTTGTAAACGTTGTTTTTTTATTTTCTATCTTATCAATTAGGTGTCAATGTTTGTTCATGAATAAACGTCTTCTAACTCTCTGTTCAGTTCTCATCACCTTTTGTCTGGCTAATACGAAGACCAATGCTCAAGCCTCTGTCGATATTCAGCTGAAAACCCAACTCGATGCTGTTTACATGCAGTGGAGAGCTGCAATGATCAAGAAAAATTACAACTTATGGGCGCAATACACCGCCACTCATAGGCAGGTTCATATCAAAAATCGGATTGTTTCTGAAAAAAAGCCATTCCCTACATGGATATTCCAAGTACCGGCTAGCCCGCCGGCATTAGCTGGGCTTAAGCCGCTCAGCGTCTCAGCAAAGGGTGCTACTGCTACTGCTGTTTATTTTGGTAAGATAGATTTCGGAGTCGGAGGGAATCCAACAGAGAATATTCTACTACTAGATTTCATAAACGAGCGTGGTAGGTGGAAGTATGATAAAGCAGAATTTATCCGCTTAACTGACCTCAAAGATGTGCGCATAAAAATCAAGGCAGGGGACCTTAGCTACATCCAGCAGAAAGATTTTCAGCCATCAGGAGTCGTGCCGCAGATGCCTATCGCTGTGCATACTGCTAAATACATCGCAAAGGTCTATGCCTTCTGCCCTGGTAGAGAGGTGAAAATGAAGGTAAATAAAATTTCCGACCACAGATTCCAAGACACTAAGACGTCTGAGGTAGTAGTGGGCGGTGGAGTCGATGGGTTAAACGAGGTGCAGTTCGCCACGAAATCACTAGAGGGAAGCACCGGAAAGGAAGCGCTCTGTATCCGTGTCTATCTCATGTCCACAGTAAAGGGGGTGCCACCTATTAAAGTGTTTGAATACTTGGTGAGAGAAGAGGGTGCAGTGAAGCAGTTTGGTAGCGCTAATTTTTTAATCGACCTAAAAGTGGCGACTAAGCTTAATAAAAAATAATTTAGAAATATGCAAAAGTTAATTTCAGTCATCGAGGAGCGTATTATGGTTGCTCCAGAGCGTTTTATTCGTCCGCTGATTCAGCGAAATAAATATAAACTTAGGGTAGAAGCTGTCCATGTAGGTGGCGAGCCTATCCCTTATGGAAATGCCATATCATTACCATTTAAATCCTTCGAGATAGGTGATGCTTGGGGAGCTAAATGGGACACTACTTGGTTCAAATTCAGCGGCACCGTGCCACTAGATTGGCAGGGTGATCAGGTGGTGGCGACAGTTAATCTGAGCTTCGAAGAAGGAGATGGTTTTGGCAGAGAAGGGACCGTTTGGATGGGTGGTAAGCCAGTCATCGCAGTGAATAGAAACTGCCAATCTATCCCAGTGCTCGACTCCGCTTTAGGGGGCGAAGAAATAGAGTTTTATATAGAAGCAGCGGCAAATCCAGTAGCACAACTATCCCAGGGCGATGACGATCTTTTGATGCCAGAATATGATAGTGAACCAATGTTCAGGCTCCACACCGCCGAGCTAGCTACCCACGATGAAGAAGCCTACCAGTTATTGATGGATTTCACTAGTACTGCGGATGCGATGTTTGTGATGTCAGAGGACCAGCCGCGTAGGGGGCAGCTTTTGCACGCGCTGAATGAAGCATGCCAGGAGCTAGAGTATTCAAATCAATACTGTATTCAGCCAGCACGTGGAGTTTTAGCAGAAGTACTCAGCAAGAGAAATGGCGATACTACTCACCAGATCACCGCCGTCGGTCACGCTTATGATGGTGCTATTTATTATTGGCCACTGCGCGAAACGATCCGTAAATGCGTCCGTACATTCTCTACAGTATTGCGCTATATGGAGCGCTACCCAGATTATAGATTTGTGTGTTCACAGCCTGCCCAGTATCTATGGATGAGGAAATATTACCCATCCATCTACAAGGACATAAAGGCAGCGGTGAAGCGTGGGCAGTGGGAAATAGTAGGTAGTATGTGGGTGGAGGCTGATTGTAATATTTCTTCAGGTGAATCACTCATCCGCCAGATTATTCATGGTAAGAATTTCATCATTGATGAGTTTGATATTGAGACAAAGGATCTCTGGCTGCCAGAAGTCTTTGGTTACACGGCAGCACTGCCACAGATTCTTAAAAAATCAGGCGTCGATTGGTTCCTCACCCAGCAGATTACGAGAAATGATACCAATAAATTTCCATATCATACCTTCAACTGGCAAGGACTGGATGGATCAGAAGTATTCACTCATATTCCACCAGTAGATACCGATAAATGTGATCTAACAGCTAAGGAAGTGATGCGCTCACAAATGGATTCTTGTGATGCCGATAGAGTAAGTAAATCACTCATCCCGATCGGCGATGCCGCTGGCGGCGGTCCTGCCGCTGATCAAATAGAGCGTGCGCGCCGCTACAGTGACTTTGAGGGACTGCCTAAAGTAGAAATCGGAACGGTATTAGATTTCTTCGAGCATGCTCACTTGGATAACTTGGATCCACCAGTTTGGAAGGGTGAACTCTATTTAGATCTTCACGGAGGATCTCTCACTAGCCAGGCTTACACTAAAATGATGAATCGCCGCTGTGAGCTATTGCTACGAGATGCTGAGATGCTACAGGTCATCATGCAGGCGCTCGGTGAGACCGATCTGTTAGATAAAATGCCAGCCACAAAAAACGTGCCTATCTGGGATGTGCAAGGACATATTAAAGCCAAGCAAATTAATCTAACAGCCCGTGCACTCGACCGCGCTTGGAAACTACTATTGCTGAATCAATCTCATCACATCATCCCAGGATCATCGATCCATTGGGTCTACGAGGACTGCCGCATTGACTACTCAAATATCGAAGCGATTGCGCTAGCGGTCAGAAATACTGCGATGAAGAAACTCAGCGGTTTGATCGAAACAAAAGGTCTAACAGACCCAGTAGTGATATTCAACTCACTCGCTCAGATCCGTCATGAAGTAGTAGAGTTACCAGAAGGGGATCTAGCTATGGTCACCGTGCCGCAGTGCGGCTACGTGGTCATCCCAGCCAAGTCTGAAGGGATCCTGCCAGAAGGCTTGAGAGCTGTGAATGTAGAATCCACGGAAGATGGGGTCACCATTTATAACGGGTTAATCACACTAAAGATCGATCATAGCGGACTAATCACCAGCCTCTATGATGTTGAGAACAGCCGTGAAATCATCGCCGAATATTCTGTTGCTAATCTCTTCCAACTCCATAAAGACTACCCTAATAGTCAAAATGCTCATGACGTAGACTTATTTTATAATGAAAGCGTAGAAAACCTATCAGACCACGGTATAGTAAGTATCGGCCAAGATACAGACCTTCGTGTTGTGATCCATGTGAGCCGAGCGTTTGGTCAGTCGCAGATAGAGCAAGATATCGTCATCGACGCGGGTAGTTGCAGAATAGACTTCAAGACAGAGGTGGACTGGCAGGAGCGAGCTCGGCTACTCAAGGTTTCCTTCCCAGTTGATGTTTCCAGCTACCGTGCTAGCTACGAAACCCAGTATGGTCATGTGGAGAGATCTACGCACGATAACACTTCTTGGGATGTTGCTAACTTTGAAGTGCCAGCACAAAAATGGGCAGACCTTTCAGAGTCAGACTATGGGGTTGCGCTACTTAATGATTGTAAGTATGGCTATGATATCAAGGCTAACGAGATGCGTCTAACGCTTCTCAAAGCCGGTAATGCTCCTGACCCAGAAGCGGATAGAGGCGTGCATCGTTTTACGTATTCACTGCTCCCTCATCGAGGCTCGCTGCAAGATGGAGGAGTCATCGAGCAAGCTTATGCGCTCAACGTCCCGCTCGTTCTCCAGCAGACAGATGAGCACGTGGGCGACCTGCCTCCTGTTCAGTCATTTTTCTCAGTGAATCGTCCCGGTGTATTTATAGAAGCAGTAAAGAAGGCTGAGCGCACAGATGATGCTGTAGTGAGAGTTTATGAAGCCTATCAGTCTCGAGGAGAGGTGAGTATTATCTCATCACTCCACCGTGAGTCCACCGCGGCTGAGTTAGATCTGATGGAAAATAAACTAAGTGAAATTTCAGCTAATAATGGTGAGGTGACGATGAATATTAAACCATTCGAGATAAAAACGATCCAATTTAATCGCTAGATCTAAGTGTTCTAACCTAGATGAAATCGATGCTTTGCGTATTAAGTTATCGTAATATGGAAAATAATGATAATTTCATTTGAATTAAGCGATGAGACCTCTAGTATATAAACTTATCTATGAAAACCACGATCAAAATATTCGCTATGGCTCTATTCGCAGTTCTGTTCACTTCTTGTTATAAGCTCGACATGCAAGGAAGCGCTACTGGTCAGTCAGGAACTGGAGAGCCACCAATCGGTCTCATCCCGACTATGAAGACACTCGCACCGTAAGTTAAATCAACTAATTTATGAATACTTTCATACTCAATAAATACTAAACACACACACTTTCGAGATAGCGCTCACTTGGTTCCGCCAAGTGAGCGTTGTTTTTTGTAGTAAACCAGCTTACATGTTGAAATTAGTAGAGAATAGAGTATATAATTCTTGCTCAAAGTCTCATTTTCTAAGAGAACTAGCTTCATAAATCAATTCAATCTAACCCTCAAAAATTTATGTCAGTAAAAATAGAAATGCCAAAGCTCTCAGACACCATGACGGAGGGGACTCTTATCTCCTGGAGCGTCAAAGTGGGAGACGAAATAGAGATTGGTGATGTGATCGCAGAGATTGAGACGGATAAAGCATCGATGGAAATGGAAGCTTTCGATGAAGGCGTTCTGACAGAAATTCTTGTAGAAGCTGGGCAGAAAGTCCCTGTTGGCACAACATTAGGGGTTCTCGCCGAAGAAGGTGATGATACTTCTTCTGCTTCTTCTGAAAGTGCCTCACCAGAACCTGCTGAAGAGGGGGAATCTGCTGAACCTGATACCTCAGTTGCTACGCCAGCGGCCACAGCTCCAGCCAGCTCGACAACTTCCGATGGTGAACGAATCAAAGTATCACCACTAGCTCGAAAAATAGCGGCCGAAAAGGGTATTGATGTTTCTAACATAAAAGGCACAGGGCCAGGAGGTAGAATCACCGCAGCAGATGTAGAGAATCCAGCAGCTGCTCCAAAGCCAGCACCAACGCAAGCTGTGAAATCTACGCCTGCTCAATCTGCACCTGCACCTGAGGCAATAAGCCCAGTAGTAGCAGATGAAGACAAAGTCATCCCACTCAGTGGAATGAGAAAAATCATTGCTGGGCGACTACTCACATCGAAGCAGACAATTCCACACTTCTACCTTCATGTAGAACTCGATGCTGGACCACTGATGGAACTCAGAAAGCAAGTGAATGCCCAAGCTGAGCAGTCTCATGGAAATAAATTCACCTTCAATGACTTCGTGGTTAAAGCGATGATCAACGCCTGCGCCAAAGTGCCTGAGGTCAACGCATCATTCAATGGCGACAGCGTGGTGCAGTTTGCCAATGTCGGTGTCTCTATCGCCATAGCAGTGGATGATGGGCTGGTCACACCGGTAGTTAAAAACGCACAAGACAAGTCACTGCTGGCGATCTCTCAAGAGATCAAAGCCATGGCAGTCAGAGCGCGTGATAACAAACTCAAACCAAACGAATTCGATGGCGGCACGATCACTATCTCAAACCTCGGAGCATGGGGGATCGATAGCTTTGATGCCATCGTGAATCCACCACAGGCAGCGATCATCAGTGTCGGTGGTATTATCGAAAAGCCAGTCGTGAAGAATGGCGAGATTGTCCCAGGAATGCGCATGAACATCGGCATGAGCTGCGATCACCGGGTAGTCGATGGAGCAGTAGCAGCAGGATACCTCAATGAAGTCAAAAAACTTCTAGAGCAGCCATCACTCATGCTCATCTGATCATCACAAGTTACTAATCACTAATTTTCAAAAGCATCCACTCAAGTAATGAGTGGGTGCTTTTTTACTTAAAGGTAAGTTTTCAACCAGTCATCAATCTCCCCAGCCAGATCCTCCCAGTGTCCAGCAAATGAGTGATCAGTGCCATTAATTACCACATGCTTCTTCTTCCCCTTGAGATGATTAAATAGATACGCACTATCATCCGGTAATACCACGTCATCCTCAGATCCGTGGAGTAGCAGCCATGGCAGACGCAGGTCTTTCACCGCTGGTATTACTGTGTCGATCTGGCGTAGGTCATCCATGAATTTCTGGGATAGGGGAGTTGTCTCATCATCCCACATGAAGCCCTTGTCCGGAATTACGTCACCATATTCTGTTTCAGCAAAGAGCTTTGTCCGCACCATTCCTGCTAGCGATACCAGGACGCTGATCCTATCATCTTTCGCCGCCGTCAGCGCACCCACAGCACCGCCCATGCTGTATCCGATATAGGCTACTTTCTTCACTCCCTTAGCCTGATCCAGCACAGCCACTAAGTCATCACATTCCTTTGAAATAGTAGAGTCTGTGAAATGCCCTTCGCTATTTCCGTTGCCGCTAAATGAGATCCGCATCGTAGGCCAGCCCATTTTGGCCAGCATCTGAGCCAGTTCCACCATGAATTCTCGGTCCATGTCACCCGTCACACCATGTGCTAGAATGATGAGTTTGTCATTCACCCCGGCCACATCATGCATGGCATGATCTATCTTCTCTCCGTGCTTATTTCTGATCTGCATGGCACGGGTATAGTAGGCGGCAGTAATGATCACAAGTCAGAAAGAAGCTGATCATCTTACTTTACTAGAGAATCGAACGGATCTAGAGCTAAGTTTTTTAACGCCTTCCTTTCCTTAGATCGCCTCCAGCCAAACCATATGCCAGCAAGCATTCCGCAAAGATGACCTTCCCATGAGATCTCTTGATTAAACGACGGTAGCATTCCAAAAAACATCCCTCCATAGAAGATTCCTACGAATAATCCAGTTGCGATCCATTTAGGCCTCCGCTCCATAAACGCTCGTATCATCACATAGCCAAAGTAACCGTAAACCAAGCCACTCGCCCCGATGTGAATGCTGTCATCTCTCCCTATCAACCAAGTGCCCATTCCGCCCAGTAAAATAATGGTGACGGTCGCCACAATGAAATTCTCTTTCTCAGCTCGCAGTACAATCCAGCCAAGGATCAGAAATGGAAATGTGTTAGATAGTAAATGTGAAAAGTCTCCATGTAACAACGGCATAAGAGGAATCCCGATCAGTCCGAAAATACTCCGAGGACGCACCCCAAAGGCATCCATGTTTATTGCTGGTAAAAGATCAATGATCTCCAGCCCCCAAACAAACGCGACAGCAGCCAGCAAGCCTCGAAAGCTCAATGGAATAAAACGGGTCCACCTGCGCTCGAGAGGCGTGTTACTGGATGAGGGCATGAAGTTCGATGACATTAATCTTATACTAATGGCAGTTTAGCGATGTGCCAAATGAATATATCCCCACTCGGTTTTATTCTCTCCGATTGAGCGCTCTATAGAGTGGGAATGAGCAGTCAGTGAGAGAATGCTGCTACTTAAACCTCTCTAGTGTCTGGTAGTTTTGAAACGCAAACATTGCCATGAAAATACCGAGGAAATGGAGGCCTATAGAAAAACCAACCACGCAGGCGCTTACGGCTACCAGCATACTGATCGTCAGGGTAAGTTTGATTCTTCTTGGTCCCAGTGCTGCCTCGAGCATTCTGCCGCCATCCATAGGTAAGACAGGGATGCAGTTTAAAATCGCCCAGAATAGACTGAGTAGCCATAAATATTCCACGAAGTTCCTAATCATTGAGTTAGGTAGAGTAAGGTAATGAGACGAGTAAAGCACCGCCATGCCAAACACGACTTGAAGTAATGGTCCGGCAAGTGTCACAAGGAATGACTGCTTCCGAGATAGGATCCCTGCTGGATGAGTAGCGTAACCACCGAATGACGATAGCACGATCTCTGTTGGGAGATTGTATTTCTTGATCATCAGCGCATGTCCTAGTTCATGGATCAATAAAGAAATAAATCCTGCTATAATAAATAGTAAGGCACCAAGTATCGCAGCATCAGTAGGTTTGTTACTGTTACTCAAATAACCTAACAGGCCTAATGTGATCCAAAAAACGGGCTCCACCCGAATTGGGATTTTAAATAGTGTGAATTCTAGCATGATTGATTTATCTGTTTTTGATGATTATTTATTGATTTCGTGAAGTGCATTCCACGCACTCACTAGAGCGTAGAGACCTGCCATCTCGATGGAGGTATCGATCCCGCAGCCCCAGATTAGATTAGGGGTTTTGTCGCATTGTAGCTGGATGTAGGCCGCTGATTCCGAGTCTGAACCACCAGTCACAGCGTGCGAGCGGTAGTCTGTAAGATGGAAGCTCTTCAGCCCCGCTTTATCGAGCGCTTGTGTCAGCGCATTGATCGGGCCATTTCCTATCCCTTTGATTTCGCGCTCTTCACCATCCACCTCGATGGTCGCGATGCAGGACACCTCACCACGCGTACCTGCCGAGTGGTCTAGCTCGTAATTGATCAGCTCCATCGGAGAATGTGTGTTCACGAATGTGCTATAAAACGCATCCTTGATTTCTATTGGCTCAAGCTCGCGCCCTAGCTTATCTGCTATTCCATAAATTTTTGTTCCTACACTAGGATGCATCGTCTTAGGTAAGTGCAGTCCATACTCGCGCTCCAAAACATAAGCCACTCCACCCTTGCCACTCTGAGAATTGATTCGGATGATCGCCTCATAACTCCGGCCGATATCCATTGGATCGATCGTGAGGTAGGGGATACCGAACTCGGTATCTGGATCTGTCTTCAGCTCAAGAGCGCGTCGATCAATCCCTTTTTTAATTGCATCCTGATGAGAGCCAGAAAAAGCAGTGAATACCAGTTCACCAGCATAAGGCTGACGTTCAGGCACTGTGAGTTTAGTCACGCGCTCATACACATACCTAATCTCAGATAAGTTAGAAAAATCTAGCCCAGTATCGATCCCGTGCGAGTTCATATTCAGTGCGACCGTCACAATATCGAGATTTCCTGTGCGTTCACCATTGCCGAATAACGTGCCTTCTACACGGTCTGCGCCAGCCATTAAGCCTAGCTCAGTCGCTGCTGTGCCAGTGCCTCTGTCATTGTGCGTGTGCAGAGAAATGATTGCTTTGTCCCGCTCGCGCATGTTTTTACAGAACCATTCTATCTGGTCTGCATGCACATTTGGCGTGGTCCACTCCACCGTGGCTGGCAGGTTGAGGATGATTTTATTTTCAACTGTAGGTTGCCAGATATCCATCACCGCCTCACATACCTCAAGGGCATATTCCGGCTCTGTGTCAGAAAATGACTCGGGTGAATACTGAAGCGTCAATTTAGTGCCAGTGAGTGTCGGAGCGAGTTCCTTGATCAGTATCGCACCATCGATCGCTATCTGCTTGATTTGCTCTTTAGAAGCATCAGAAAATGTCACTCTGCGCTGAAGCGGAGAGGTAGAATTATACAAATGCACAATCGCAGACTTAGCTCCTTGCAGAGCCTCAAATGTCCTGTGGATCAAGTGCTCACGCGCTTGGACTAAGACCTGCACCGTCACATCATCCGGGATACGACCTTCCTTCACCAGTCTGCGCAGGAAATTAAACTCCGTATCAGAGGCAGATGGAAAGCCCACTTCGATTTGTTTGAACCCTATCTTCACCAGTAGATCAAAATACTCCAATTTCTCCGCGATGCTCATCGGCACTGGCAGAGATTGGTTACCATCGCGCAGATCGACGCTCGCCCAGATGGGTGCATCGGTGATCGTCTTGTCTGGCCACTCCCGCTCAGGAAGCGAGACGCCAGTGAATGGTTTGTACTTATTGGTAGAAGAAATTTTCATCAAATTTGATGGGTGTATTTAATAGCTACGTCTGAAATAGATAACGGAATATTCACTAGATGGCCGCCATAGCAGCATCGTAGTCTGGCTCATGGGTGATCTCTGAGACTAGCTCTGAGTAGGTTACTTTATGGTCAGCATCTAGTATTAGTGTTGCGCGTGCATAGAGACCAGCGAGTGGTCCATCCTGCATTTCAACACCATAATCTTCAGCAAACGTAAGTGCACGGAAGTCTGATGCTGTAACCGCATTATCAATCCCCTCAGCTCCGCAGAAGCGACCCAAGGCGAACGGTAGATCCAGCGACACGAAAAGTAGAACCACATTCTCCATACCGGCAGCACGCTGGCTAAAAGTCTTCAGCTGAAGTGCGCAGACCCCAGTGTCCACACTAGGGAAAATATTAATGATCACCTTTTTACCAGCGAAGTCGGCTAGTGTGACGGTGCTGAGGTCGGTGTTCACGAGAGCGAAATCTGGAGCCACACTACCCACTTCAGGGAGAGGTCCAAGAGTGTTAACTGGGTTACCTTTAAATGTAATCTGAGCCATAATATTATTTTATATTTTCTGTTAGTTTAGTTGCCAAAAAGCATGGTTGCTTGATGAGCTGAATACTAATAATAACTCCACAGAAGACAACCCTAAACCAAATATTAACCTAGTCGGCGAGCTAGACGATCGATAGTTGATGAATAATCACTCAATAGTCCATAGGTGATTCGGACGATGAGCCAGATTGGTGCAGGTTTACTCAGACGAATGAGGTGTTAATAGTCACTTTCACTCTTACCACCATCGAGAATCAGAAATTTATTGATTGTTTCTTGAGCGTGGGACTTCGCCTTTTCAAGGTCGAGTTTGCTGTCCTCTTTTTCTAACTGGGCAGCGTAATCAAAATGATACTGGTAAAGCTTTTTACCGTCGACCTTAGATTTAAGAGCGAACGTTTCATTCGCCGCGTAGACTACTGCCCATGCTTTTCTTACTTCCTGCCAGTATTCACCGGTCTTTTTCCAGCTGACTTCCGCTTGATTAAGTGAGGGTGTTTTGATTCGCTCATAGCGATTCACCCCGAGCTCCTGAGCTATTATTTGAGGGTTTTTGGTATCTGCTAGAGATACTTTCTGGTTGCGCTGAAGGTGAACCCAGCCTGTAGGGGTGATGGTGATTTCATGAGTCCCTTGGAGGAGGTCATAATCCTTCCGGACAGAAAATTCTCGGCGTGGGAGAGGTCGCCAGCACGAATCACTGAGCCAGCTGGAGATGCCACCCTGATGAGACCACTTGCCGACGACTTCATAGCGTGGTGAGTCGTCGACTTGGAAAACGGCTTGGGTCCATTTCCCCCGCGTCTCTTCGGCTGGCTTGGTTAACTTAGCCCAGGTGGACTTGCCCTCATAGACATGGAGATCCGTGTCTTCAAATGTCCAATCTTGTCGCCAGTGTTTCATCACCATAGGACCGATCTCTATTCCATCATCCCCTTTAAAAAACATGACCAAGGTATGCTGGAGGCTGATTGATTTTTCATCCGACTTCAGAACTTGAACGTGCTCAGTGCCCCATGAAAAATAGGGTTTCTGTGGTGTGTATCCATCCACAAAGCCCATGGTTTCGATAAAATCAAAACTGACACGGTAACTTCCTTCCATCGCAAGAATAGCCCGGCGATCTTTTTCTAGGCTCGATATGGACTTCTTTTGGAGTGCCATCCACTGAGTCGAAACCTCTTTAGCTAAGACAACCTCAGTCCCTTTGGTAGATCCACCGCGAGGTTGCATTTCGGCAGTTTTTGTAAATGGCCAAGCGAAAACATGTCCGGCTATCGCCTTTTCAGGCTCAGCTATTACTAAGGAACTCAGTAAGGATAGAATGATAGCGCAATATTTCATAAAGATAGTTTTCCCCATGACTGGAGATTTGCAACTAAAAAAGGCTTAGACAACAGGCATGATAGGTCACTTACGAAGAGGGAAGAGGAGATTCGTGGTGTAGTTTGTATCCGGCTATCGCTCTATTTAGAGGTTTCTCACTATTGTGAAAACGATAATGACGAGAATAGCGGTCACTCCTTTATAGATTGAAAATGTGATGAGGGAGGGTTTTCCAGTGAACACTCTGCATATTAGTGAAAATAAGCAATAAGCAGCGATTATGATGATACCACTTGCGATGAGTGGATTGTGGCTGAGCGCGCCAGGAAGATTTCCTGCGATGAGAGATTGTGCTGCTCGCGTGCCTCCGCAGCCCGGACAATCAACGTTTCATTGTGCCTTGATGGGGCATTCTAGCAGCGGAAAATAATGCGCAGTCACCAGTGCCAGAAGTATCAGCAGAGCGGTGCCTAAGGCGATGATAAGTGGGGAGTAGAACCTTCTATTCTCTCCCTCATTAGACATAAGACACGTGAAAAATAAAATAACTGAGATCTACTGTTGATCAGGAATGGGCTCTCCGCGGGTTTCATTTTTAAGACTCTCTTGCTCGGATTTGATTCGTTCTTTCTCCTCTTGTTGCTCCATTTTCTGAACACTTTCTTCCATGGCTTCAACGAAGCCCTTTCCCATAACTCCGGCAGTAGAAGCAGCGAATAAAAGCATGACTCCAAAAACGATAGAGATCGCGATACCGACGTATCCAGTAGCGAGACCTGCGATAGCCATGCCTCTGCCGCCTAACTTTGGATCCCTTTTCATCTTACCCAGTGATAGGTGACCAAAAATGACAGCCACTACACCAAGAATAATACCAAAATAACAGGTGAGAACGGCAATGATGCCCAACACCATCGAAGTGATCGCAAATCCATCCGCTGAGGGAGGAACTTGATATGGATGTTGCTGCGAAGGTTGGTAAGGATCCTGATTAGGATTCTGATTAGGATATGGATTGGGTGGACCTTGGCTAGGTGGTGGGTTTTGCTGTCCTGTATCTGGCATAATCCTTTAAAACATAATGCACTATTTTGTGCAATAGTAATAAGAGTTAGATAATACCATTTGAACCGTGATAGTGTTTGTCTCTTTCCCCAATCAGCTTTGCTGCACTTTCAAATCATTCCATCAAAAGATCAATCCAGTATAACTGTAAGTATGGTATCACTATATACTAGACACTACTACTCTTCCAGTTCCCCACCATGACGGATATCCTGGGCGGACTCCATGAAGATGACATCCTCTGCGATGTTGTTAGAAAGGTCGCCGATGCGCTCTATCCAGCGGGTGATGAAGACTAGGTTGAGGTAAGTTTTGTAGTTCTCGCAAGGTTCTTCCAGCTTTTTGGTGTAGGCCTTGGTAGCGGATTTGTGGAATTTATTCAGATCATCATCCATCGATAAAACTTCAAGAGCCATATCCGTGCTACCTTCGCTGTAGCTGTGGATCGCTGTCTTTAGCATCAGCAGGGATTGCATGTAGGCTGGCTCTATGAATGATATTTCCTCTAGCTCCTCACTCTTGATGATCTTGCGTGAACGCTTTGCAATACTCACCGCGTGGTCAGAAATTCGCTCTAGGTTATGGGTGATCTTCATTGATGCTACCACTAGTCTGAGGTCAGATGCGAAGGGCTGGAACTTCGCCATCACTTGGAGGCTGTCGTTATCGATTTGCATTTCTAGCTGATCTACCTCCTCGTCATCTGCGATGACTTGATTGCAGATTGTAAGGTCGCGAAGAGTGAGCCCTGAAAATGCATTTTCTACGTTTTTCTGAGCGAGTGTGGCGATAGAGATCGTATTTGATTTGAGATCATTTAAAGCATCATCGAATTCTGTTAGAATGTGTCTTTGTTTGCGCATGTTAGTTAGAGATTATAGATTTTAGTTAGTAGGTTTAAGTTTGTTTATCCTATCCAAAACGTCCTGAGATATAATCTTCAGTGCGCTTCACTCCTGGGTTTTGGAAAATAGTTTCGGTGTCTTCGTATTCGATGAGTTCACCGAGGTAGAAGAATGCAGTGCGGTCAGAGATACGCGATGCCTGCTGCATCGAGTGAGTCACGATGACGATGGTATAGTCTTCTCTCAGTTCAGTGATGAGTTCCTCCACCTTAGCTGTAGCAATGGGGTCAAGAGCGGAGCAGGGCTCGTCCATTAGGATGATCTTAGGCTGCACAGCCATGGTGCGGGCAATGCAGAGACGCTGTTGCTGCCCACCGGATAGTCCTAGTGCGGAGTCTTTGAGTCTGTCTTTTACTTCATCCCAGAGTGCTGCTCCACGGAGACTCGCCTCAACCGCTTCATCAAGTTTCTTCTTGTTCTTGATGCCTTGGATACGGAGTCCGTAGGCCACGTTATCATAAATGGATTTTGGAAATGGATTGTATTTCTGGAATACCATTCCGATATGCTTGCGGAGCTCGATGGCGTCCACATCTTTACCATTGATATCCTGTCCCATGATACGGATTTCTCCAGTCGTCACCCGGGATGTTTCTACGAGATCATTCATGCGGTTGAGGCAGCGTAGCAGCGTGGATTTACCACAGCCAGACGGCCCGATGAATGAGGTGACTTTTTTCTCCGGTATTTCTAGTGAAATATTACGGAGGACTTCGGTCTTACCGAGGTCGTATGAGAATGAGACGTTATCGATGCTGATCATGGTCTGTGAATATTGAGTTGTTAGGTTCTGTTAGAAGTTATTAGATTTTTTAATGATTACCACTTGATTCTATTTCGAATCTTGATGCGGAGATAAATAGATACTGCAGAGAGCATGAATACGATGATCATGAAGACCAGCACCGATCCATACTGCATCGGCTGAGTGTATTCTGACTGCGGGATTCTGCCTGCCACTGTGTAGATGTGATAGGGAAGTGCCTGCACAGACTGCTGGAGGAAATCTACAAATGCACTGAACCCAGACGAGTGGATTCCTTGCCACGGGAGGTCAGATTTCTCAGCTGCTGCTGCGGTGAACATGATGGGCGCTGTCTCACCGGCCACCCGGGTGATGCCGAGGATGGATGCGGTGAGGATACCTGGGAATGCATAGGGGAGAACAGCGGTGCGGATGGATTGCCACTTGGTAGCTCCCAACGCCATAGCTGCTTCGCGGAAGCCCATTGGCACCGCTTTCAGAGATTCCTCGCAGGAGGTGATGATCACCGGTAACACCATGATGGCGAGGGTGAATCCACCAGCGAGCATACAAGTGCCCCAGCCCTGGAATGAGATGTAATACCATCCGTTGTAGAACTTTTTAGCACCCACTAGATTGGCAGTTTCTACCGCTTGTGTAGTGCTGAGGGTGGAGTCTACTATTTCGATACCCTCAGACTCTAGTGTGCGTAGATCTGGGGCGGAACCGAGGGCGACGATGGGCACGTGGAACTTAGACTCCACATTTGGCGTGGCTGAAAATACCGGAGCGATCATCACGAAGAGTCCCAGTCCGAAGAGTCCGAACACGATCGAGGGAACACCCGCTAGGTTCAGCATCGCTAAGCGGATGATCCTAGTAAAACCACCTTTTCTGGCGTATTCATTCAGGTAAGTTGCGGCGGCTATCCCAGTGAAGAGGGCGATGGTCATACAGATGATCACCAGACACGCTGTGCCGATGATTGGTCCTAAAATTCCACCACCAGAATAGGAGTGGGTTTTCTCAGAGCTAGGACTGAAGTTCTTATCTTTCTTGAAGATCAAAAAGTCAGAGAAATTAAGCTGAATCTCTGAGTCCTTTTGTAGATCAAATTTCGTGTAGGAAACATTCTGCTGCGAGTCCTCGATTTGTGAAAGTATTAGCTTCGGGTTGTCGTTAACGAGCCTCTTAAACTGCTTTTCGTTAAGAGTGACTTTCTCATCATCGTCATCATTCACGACGATGGAACCTAGCATGGGATTATGTAGGTGCTTGATGCCGTAGTTAGAGAGAACCTTGAGGGTCTCAGCAGATACCTTGTATTTGGCGGCTGGCAAGGTGAACTGGTTAAATGTAACCGTGTAGGGGATGGCCACCTCCTCTGCCACAGGGATCGTACCGCGCTCGTCTTCATCGAATGCCTGATTGTAGATGGCGCTGGTGACGGTAATGGTTTGGTCCTTTGGGATGATCGTGGTGTTGATTTTTTCAGGCTCGTCATCCGGGAATGATTGCTTCATTTGGAAGACCAATTCAGTGGGGATGAGCGCATCGTGTCCATTTTTACTCAGATCGTATTCACCCGCCTTTATAGTGACTTTTTTCTTATTGAGATTGATCACTTTTTCGGTGATTTCTCCTTTGATGAGCCCAGGGTCGTGCTGCTGAATGATGGCTAGCTCTTCCTTTTTAATATTAAATTTCTTATCAGTAGCGACACTGAAGCCAGATTTTGTTGCGAAGTCACGCTTAGCAAATCTGAGGTAATAGCCTTTATTTTCTTTCTCTATCTCCTTGAGGTAACCTTCACCAATGATCGAGCCATTATCGATTTTGAATGTTTTATAAGCGAAAGATTTTTCAAAATCTTCCAGATTCCCGATTGCTAGTTCGTCGGGGTTATTGAGTAACATATTATCGAAGTTCTCAGTAGGGACCGTGTAGCTTCCTTTTTCTATCTCCAGCACACTCAAGGTCTGAGGTTTCTGGGAGACAAAGGAGAAACCTTTATTCCAGAGGACAGGTAAGCCATTGATCAAGATCTTACCAAAGATGAATGAGGCGCAAATGATGATGAAATAGGTGGCAAACGCGTAGCTACCAAAGGCGATCCTTTCCTTAGTGCGCAGATTAGATTTCCTGCTAGAGAAAGGATTGCTCTGGTTAGCTGAATTGTCTGAGGATGGTTGATTGAGTTTTTTTTCTGACATGCGGGTATGAAAATGGGTTATTAAAAATCAGTGAGAAATTAGATGGCTGTGAAATGATCAATTATCGAGTGTATTTCTGTAGGATGCGTTGGGAAATATAGTTGAGTCCCAGAGCGATCGTGAAGAGCACCAGTCCCACCATGAAGAGCGCTCCCCAGTGGAGTGATCCTTCATTCACCTCACCGATCTCCTGAGCGAGAATCCCCGTCATTGAGTGCGCGGGTTCTGTCCATGAGCCTGGGACGGCGATCCGACCACCGAGCACGAGCAGCACCACCATAGTCTCACCAATAATTCTACCGAACCCCAACAGGACGGCGGCGATGACACCAGAGGCGCATGATGGAAGGATGATCTTAGTCACTGTCTGGAGCTTCGTGGCACCGAGTGCGAGTGAGGCTTCTTTGTATGAACTTGGAACGTTGTTTAGAGCATCCTCACAGAGAGTGAAAATTGTAGGGACTGCCATCAGAGCGAGTAATAGACCGGCATTCAAAATCGTGTATTGGTCTTCCACTGGGAAGCCAGGGAGCCAGCTGAACATCCATGATTGAGAGTATTTCTGAATCAGCACACCCAGCACCACATAACCAAAGAATGCCAGAACGATGGAAGGAATGGCCTGGATAAACTCGATGAATGGCTTGATGAAATTCTGCTCAGTTTTAGAGGCTAGACGGTTCACATAGATAGCACCACCTACTGAGAACGGCACCGCAATAGTAATCGCAACTACGGCGACGAATACCGAGCCTGCAAGGAGTGGGATGATGCCGTAGAAGTCTTGCCATGAAGAGTTTGTGATCCATTCTGTCCCGAAGAAAAACCCTTTCACTGTTTTCCACATCCCGTATGGAGTGTCATGCCTCCAACTCTCAATGTGGCCACGGCTTTCATCAAGCGAGGTGTATATATTTGACTCAGTTTTACGGATAGTTGTGATGAATCCTCGGGATAGTGGGGACTTGAATTCCGCTTTGTCCGGCACAGTGCTCATCCCGACGGTCACAGCATTTTTTAACGCTTCATAGTATGGCTTTTGGGTTTCCTTTGAGGCGTAAAGAGGGATGCAGAGTTCGGCGTAGTCAGGTTCTACGGTGAGTTGTCTGTCAATTTTCAGCTGTTTGAGTGCTTTCTTTTCTTCGGTGCGCGCCAGCTTTTTGGCCATCTTATTGGTGGCAATCGTGGCTTTGGCTTCGCCAAATTTTTCACTCTGAGCTTTATTGACATACGCGATATCCCGGAGCTCTTGAATATAGCGATTGAAGTCATTCAGTGGCTGATCGAAATTAGCCTTAGATTTCATGAGTTCTTGAATGAATGGCAACTGATCTATCTCCGCGGTGATCACTGCTTCTTGAGCCTTGATGTCCTTGATATATGGGGTCTCATTACCCGTGATGATATTTTTTACTACCGAGTTGCGGATGTCCTCGAGATACTTTTTATCCGTCTCCCAGGACTTATTATTCATGTCATCGTAGTCGAGCTTATTGACCGTGATGATGATGACCTCTTTGAACTCTTGTTTCACTTTAGCGAGATTGTCCTCAGCCAGCTTGATCTGTTCTGGAGTGACGTCTTCCTTTGCTGTAATGTTCTCTAGTGAGTTCTTCGCTCGCTTCAGCTCCTTGCGCTCAGCAATGACCTTCTTTAGGACCTTGCCTTTGAATTCACTGTGAACAGAAGTGACGCGATAAAGCGCGCCCATTCTTTTCTGTATTTCGTACTCTCTGGCTTTAGTGCAAAGAGATTTCAGCTTAAAGACTTGGTTGTGCTGCTTGGTTGAATAATCGACTAGCTCCTGTCCAGATAAGCGGTAGAGGGTGAGTTTCTGTTGGTATTGTGGGAAAAATGAGGTGGCATGGTAAACTAAGAAAGCAATGATGCCGAGTAGGATGAGGATCGCAAGCATGGCATTTCCGCCAAAGAAATACTTGATGAAATCCTGCTTGGTAAGACCGAATATTTTCCAGCCTTTAGAATTTGAAAATGGCTGGTTTGGGTTGCTATCTTTCATTGTTAGAAATGACTTAGAGTGACAGAAATGAGTGGAAAATTAGTTGAGAAAAAGGCTGAAGAAAGTGTAAGGAAGGTTTAATGGGAAGCTGACTTAGGTCAAGGTATAATGAGAGTGAGCTTAGAAAATTTTGCTGCTTTAGGTAGTAACTTAGAAGTGAATACTGGAAGTTAAAAAACCTCGCATCTAGAATGAAATCATAGATACGAGGTGAATATTTTTATAGAAGGACTACTTCTTCATTACCTTAGGAGCGATGAAACCAACTTTGTTGATTACGTCTGCTGCCTTTGGTGATGTGAGTGACCATTCGATGAATTTCTTAGCGGCTCCAGTTGGCTCTCCAATGGTGTAGTAGTAGAGGTTACGTGAAAGAGCGTAGGACATTTGGGTAGCAGGTGATGGAGCAACTCCGTCAACAGTAGCTGCCGCGATGCCGTCGCGTCCGATGTAAGCAAGACCTACATAACCGATTCCGTTCACATCGCCAGCAACTGCTTCTGCGATCTGCTCGTTACCAGCCATCTTCTGGGTGTCTTTACCGTAGTCGGCCTTGTTCATCGCAAGCTTCTGGAATGTCTTATAAGTTCCAGATGAAGTGTTACGAGTGTAACCTTTGATCTTACCAGCTTTTCCGCCAACTTGTGACCAATCAGTGATCTTACCAGTGAAGATTCCGCCGATCTGCGTTTTAGTAAGAGATTTAACACCGTTTGCCTCGTTCACGATCACAGCGATCATGTCAACACCAGCGATGTGAGCGACTGCCTCTTGACCTTTAGCAGCGAACTTATCTTTTTCAGATGACTTAATGCCACGTGATGACATTCCGAAATCCGCAGTTCCTGCAAGAAGAGCAGTGAAGCATGTGGATGAACCTTCCGCAGCGATCTCGAAATTTACGTTATTTCCAGCAGCTTTGTAAGCCTCTGAAAGCTGGGGGACCATCTTAGCACCGAGAGTATCAGAACCCTTGATGACAAGTTTAGTTTGTGCTGTGGCAGCTACAGTGAGTGCTGCGAAGACTGTTGTGAGTGTCTTTAGTTTCATTTTATTTTGTGTAGTTGGTTTGGTGTCCTTTATCGAACACACACACAATTCTCATAATTCGGCCCAACCATCAAATATCTCGTGGTGACTATTATGTCACACAGGGATTAGGTCCTTATTTGATCGTTAGCTACTTGATTTTAAAGAGACTGAATACAGCGCGGTAGGATGGCTATAGCCAAGAGGGTAGGTGCGGCGCATTGACCGCAATGAACTTCCTTTCACCTGAAAAAATGAAGCTTCTTTTCTCCTGCACGGAGATAATCTTCTTTTTTCTGGCGAGGAGAGCCTCCTCAAAGCATGCGGGCTTTAGCCCCATGTCAGATGTGTTTTGTTATCGACCGTGATGAATTGATGCCGAAATCTATTTGCCTCTCAGTGCGCTTTAATGCGTTGTACTGTGTTTTTAGAGCGATGAGGATGGTGGGTGTTCCGGAGAAATGTCGCGTCTCGGTTTACTCGGCGAGACAAACCCTACCCTACTATTATGCTTGCACGCTAATCCAGCGGGCAGGTGATGGTGAAGGTGGTTTTGATGCCGGGGGTGGAGGTGGCGGTGATGTTTCCGCCGTGGGCTTCGATGGCGTGTTTTACGATACTGAGGCCTAGACCGGTGCCTTTGACTTCGTTTTGGGAGTGGTGTTTTTGGACGCGGTAGAAGCGGTTGAAGATGTAGGGGAGGTGGGCGGAGGGGATGCCTTTGCCGTTGTCGGTGATGTTGATGGTGAGTTGTTGGTTTTGCTCGCAAACTGTGGCGCTGATATCGATGTGAAGAGGGAATTCTGCGTTTTGTTTGAGGGCGTTTTCGATAATGTTGAAGAGGGCTTGCTCCCAGTAAAAGGAGTCGCCTTTTAGCTGGATATTTTCTGGGATATAGCTGGTACTGAGGGTGGCGTTCTGCTTCTGGATGACCGGGGCAAGTCTGTCGATGATGGTGGTGATGGTTTCGTTTAGCACGAAGGGCTCGCTATTAAGCTGCGCGCCGTCTCCTGACTCTAACTTGGAAATGATGAGCATTTCATCGATGAGGTGGGCGAGCCTCTCGCTGTGCTTGCGCATGGTGGTGAGGATCTTGCGCGAGGTGGTTGGGCTGTCGACCACATCGTCATCGATGAGGTTTTCTAGGTAGCCGCTGATGATGGCGAGAGGGGTGCGTAGCTCGTGCGAGGCGTTCGCTACGAATTCGCGTTTGACTTGATCAGTGCGGTGCTCGGAGGTGACATTTCTGAGGATGATACGGTGGAGAGGGGGTTCTTTGGAGTTACCGTTGGTGACGTTGATCGGTAAGGGGGCGTAGTCGATGACCCAGGCTGAGTTTTCGATGGTGTTGTGCTGGCTGCTATTTTGCTGTCCAAAGCTTGAGCTGTTGAGGATGATTTTTTGTTTGTTGGCTTCGTTGTTTTGGATGGCCTTGGTGAGGTGCTCGCAGACTTCATGGTCTAGAAAGGTGGCGGAGATGGACTTTCCGCGGAGCCTCCGGCTTTCACAGAGCTTGCTGGCTGCTTCATTGGCGACTTGGATGATGCCAGCTGCGTTGGTGATGACGAGGGCGTCATCAAAGGCGTTGAGGAGGAGCTTTAGTTCGCGTCGCTCTGCCTTTGTCTTGGCGAGTATCTCTCGGTGCTCTTTTCTGTGAGTCGCGTAGGCTGCTTGAGCCTTGTTGTTCTGGGCGGTGAGGAGTCGCCATAGGATCATACTACAGATGAGCGAGCCAGCTGTGATGAGTAGGAGGGTGACTGTGATGGCTGGGATGTTCATTGAGAGACTATTTGATAGCCAATGCCGCGGACAGTTTCGATGAGATTAGAATGGGTGCCTATTTTCTGTCTGAGGCGTTTCATGTGGGTGTCCAGGGTGCGGGAATTCACGTCATCATGGTATCCCCAGACCTCTTTGAGTAGGACGTATCTGTCTTGGGGGGCATTGACGCGCTCGCAGAGGTGGAGCATGAGTTTGAACTCAGTGGCGGTGAGGTCGATGAGTTCATTGTCAGAGAATAGCTGGAGGGTGCTTTTGTTAAATTTAAACGGGGGGCACTCGAAGAGGGAAGAATTGGTTGCTGTGTTGTAGCCGGTGTGGCGCTTGAGGATGGATTTGATGCGCAGCATGAGCTCCTTTGGGCTGAAAGGCTTTGTGAGGTAGTCATCTGCGCCTATTTCTAGGCCTGCGATGCGGTCTTCTGTTTGTGCCTTGGCGGTGAGGATAAGCACTGGGATACGCATGGTCCGCTGGTCATTCCTGAGTTCCTTGAAGACGGTGAAGCCATCTTTCTTAGGGAGCATGAGGTCTAGGATGATGAGGTCTGGTAGGATTTCGTATGCTTTATCGATACCAGCCTGCCCATCGTGTGCCATGGCAGAGATGTATTGGTTACGCTCTAGATTGAAACTGATGAGTTCCGCAATATCAATTTCGTCTTCTATGATGAGTATCGTCTGCATATTAGTGCTATGATGACCAATATTGATGCTTTCTCGCTTCATGTAAGGTGACAGTTTAGCCACATTTGTTGGCGGCTTGGTGCTTCGATCTAAAGTGATATTGACTGCAGAAGGAAAGGAAATTACGGAACTGGTGCTGTGAGGCGGAACTTGGCTTGATGCTGGATTTTTTTCTTTTTCCTTTAACCTTTCTCCTTCTTTATGATTTATTCGGCTATTTCTGACGATGTGATGACGATATGGCTGAGCTGATTAGCGATACCACGAAGCTCGTTGTTGGTGTTGATGTTGATCATTTCCAGCTTCACTTTACCGTCTTTCATGCGTTTCATGGCAGCTTTGTTGAAGTCATTTCTCATCTCTGCTGCTTTCGCATCAAAGCCTGCAATGATGGCGCTGTCAGATTTCTTTAGCATGTTGTCATGCGTGAATCCTAGGAATTCACCAATATGTGCGGTGAATAACTTGATGTTGGCTGTCTGCTCGTCGCTAAATTGTCTGCCTGCTGAGTATTTGCGTTCAGCGAGTTTGACGAGTCGGTAAATGGCATCTGAGCATTCTTCTAGTTCGGCAGTGATACGTAGCATGCCGGTTATTTTCTCTGCGTGTTCTGAGCTGAGGTCATGTGAGGTGCAACGCACGAGGTAGTTTGTGATGTCGTGCATCATCCCATCGGCATCATCTTCCATGCTTTTCAGTTTGCTGACGAGAGCGGACATGTCCTTTTCAGGATGGTCAAAGACGTCAACGTAACCATCAAACATCTTGATGCAGTGTGATGAGAAGATTTTCAGCGCGCTGTCGGCTTCCACGATATTGAGCTCGCCGAGATCCACGAGGTTTTGTGAGATATACTGGATGACTGGTGCGTCTTCACCTTCTGGCTTATCCTTGACCCATTTGGTCACAAGATTGGCGATCTGGTTGGTGAATGGTATCAAGAACAGGAGGTTGAGGAAGTTAAAGCAGGTGTGGAAGATGGCGACTGCGAAGGCTACCATAGTGAGGTCTTCTGCGATGGATGTGCCGGCTTTCTTGGTTTTAATGTCGACCATCCACTGTGGGAAGTAGTCGAGAGATCTCCAGACTAATATAGTCAGTGGACCGATAAGTAGGACAGCCCAGATGGTTCCTATCGCGTTAAAGAGGAAGTGAGCACGGGCGGCTCGCTTGGCATTCACATTGGCTGAGATGGATGCTAGCCAGGCGGTGACGGTGGTTCCGATGTTCTCACCGAGTACGATGGCGGCGGAGCTTTTGAAGACGGTGTAGGGGTCATCACCGAGCCATCCTTGTAGCGCGCAGGTGATGGTGATCGCCATGGCTGCTGAGGAGGACTGGACCACGAGGGTGAGGATGATACCGGCGAGAAGGAAGAGAACGGTGTCAATATACTCGTAAGCTTGGATCCAGTGGATGGTGTCACGAATCGTCTGGATGGCAGAGGTATCGCCTTCGTTGAGCATGGTTCTCACATCCGGAACGGCATCTTTTAGCAGTGAGAGGCCGAAGAATAGCAGGCCGAAACCAATCAGGGTCTCGCCGATATGGCGCCAGCGATCTTTTCCAGTGTAGAACATCGGTAAGCCGAGACCGATCATAGGCAGTGCGATTGCGGAAACTTGAAATTTTCCAACCATGGCGACTAGCCAAGCGGTAATCGTGGTTCCGATATTAGCGCCCATGATGACGCCGATGGATTCAACGAGGGTGAGTAAACCGGCATTTACAAAACTAACAACAAGCACGGTGGTAGCTGATGAGGACTGGACTAGGCAGGTGGTGAAAAACCCTGTGAATGCCGCGCTGAAGCGGTTTTTAGTCATGGTGGCGAGCGCCTTTCGCATGCTGTCACCAGCTACTTTTTGGACGCCTTCTGACATGACTTTCATCCCATACAGGAAGACTCCGAGTGCACCTAAGATGCTAAGTATTTTTACAATTGCGAACCACATAGTGTTGATAATCGATGTTTTAGTGTGGTTGAGCTTTGTTCGGTGAGTTACGGAATGTCAAGTTTGATCAACACTTTTATTGTTACAATTCCGTCACAAAGTCATAATGGATTGACGTTTAATAGAGAAATCTGGAGTAGGGGAGAAGTTCCCTGGGTCGAGATTTTGTTTGATCTCCCTGAGCTTTTTCAAGCTGCTCGTGTATTAGGCTGTGGCTGGGTTTTTGAGAGCAGGGTCTGGGAGATGTGTCAATTTAGTAGAGTGTTTGACGCGCTTTGGGGCTCGCATCGGTGACCTTATCTAGCTCTACTTCCATCAGTTCAAAGTCGCCTTCCTCACAGCAGCGGACGAATCCTTCACCGTAGCCTTTAAGTTTATCCCAGCTGTTACGGATGTCTTCTGCTTCATCATTGGTGATGGAGTTATCTTGCGCGGCGGCAGAGATGCGCATCAGTAGGGAGGAGAATTGAGCAACGATTTCATTGGTGGCAGGGAGGACTTGAAAGCCTTTTTCGCAATGACTAACGGGGTTTCTGACAAAGTAGCCATCGCTGTGCTCGCAGATGTATTCTAGGATGCGAGGATCTCCAGTGAGTTTATAGAGTTCAACGACTCGGTCGAGTGGATTTCTGCTCCCTGAGCCTGTATCTGATTGTTCTTGGGCCCATTTGTAAACGAGAGAAAGTGAGACACCTAGCTCGGAGGCAACTTCTTTCGGTGACGACTTATCAAACGCAACTTTTAACACTTCATGGGACTTCATGAGGAGAAACTATGTAATTTAACCAAACTTGGCAAGATGATAACTACTCAGCAGTTCTCTGCTTTTTTCTGTATTTAGAAAACCAGAGAGCAAAGGCGATGGTGGTCACGAAGATAAAGGTGAGGAGTCCGAATAACTGGAACCCGACGGTAGTCTCTTCAGCCACATCCAATTCGATGATTGGAGTGGCGGTGCTAGTGGGATTACTGGTGATGTGGAGGATTCCGTTGCTGAGTTCAACTCTGGTGAGTTTATGGAAAACGTTTTGGATGCTTTCATCATTACGGTATCCTGCAAACATCAGCACCGGGATGGCCTGGAGAACTTTCTCTGGAACGCCTTCACCTGTGTCTGCTTCGGCTTTATCAACGATAGGGAAAATAGAGCCTTGGGCGATGACAGGCTTAAGCATCAGCTTTCCGTTGAAATGGCGAACTCCGTCGAAGCCGGCATTGATGGGAAATGAAGATCTGGCTTCGATGTGCTTGTCCGTGATGGCCGTGACGTAGAGGGTGTTTTTGAATTCTGCTAGTTTTTCGAAATGTGCGATGGCTAGATTTATCTCATCCGCGGTGAGATCCATAGTGGCTTGTTTCTTATCTTTAACGAGTGAACCGAAGTTAGAAAACTTCTTGCTCAGCGCGGAGACCGCTGATGCGTCCGAAGTGGTTGCTAGCTCAGTAGGGGTGATGGATACTTCGCTGAATTTAACAAACGCATTTTTGTGGTCAAAGTAACTATAGACCGAGACTGAGACGAGGAAAACCACCATCGCTAGGATCACCAAGAAGATACCACATCCGGCGATATGGTTTGAGTTATTCTGTGTGCTTTCCTCTTCGATTTCTTGGGCGGTCTCTGGGGTCGTTTCAGACATGACTGACTTGTAGGTGGAAAATGGTGGGAGAATCAAGAAGTTTACTAATAAGTTTACGCTCTAGGGAAAATAAAGTTGGTGATTTTGGTGCGGATGATTTAGCTATCACCCATGGCAAAGATCTTGGTAGGACTATCTGGTGGAGTGGATTCCAGCGTGGCAGCAGCCTTGCTCCTGGAGCAGGGGCATGAGGTGACGGGTGCGTATATGAAGAACTGGATCAACACGGACAACGTACCAGGAGACTGTCCGTGGCAAGATGATGTGGATGATGCCCATGCGGTGGCTAAGAAATTGGGGATAGAATTTCGTATCGTGGATCTCATTGACCAGTATCAGGAGCGCATCGTGGACTATCTTTTAGAAGGATACCGCAGTGGCATTACGCCGAACCCTGATGTGTATTGTAATCGGGAGATGAAATTCGGGGTTTTCCTAGACTACGCGCTGGAGCAGGGGTTTGAGGCAGTGGCGACGGGGCACTATGCCCGGAAGCGTTTGCGTGAGGATGGTAGTACGGATATTTTACGTGGTGCTGATACGAATAAAGACCAGAGTTACTTCCTCGCTCTGATGGAGCAGCATCAGGCGAAGTATGCGCTTTTCCCTTGTGGAGAGATGCAGAAACCTGAGGTGCGTGAGGCTGCTATTAGATTTGATCTGCCCACTGCTGCTAAGAAAGACAGCCAAGGGATCTGTTTCATTGGCAATGTGAAGATGACGGATTTCCTCAGACACTACGTCCCGGATCGGCCTGGAAATATTGTTGATCACGCGGGCAAGAAGCTAGGCAGACACAAGGGCTTGCATTTATACACTCTAGGGCAGAGGAAAGGCCACGGAGTAGCATCTCCGCGCGATGGTCTAGCCTACGTCGTAGTGGGTAAAAATCCCGATCGTAATGAACTCATCGTGGGCTACGATGAGCCCCACACCGAAGGACTCTACACTAGTAAATGCACTGTGGGGACGGTCTCATGGGTCAATAAGCCGGTGACTACCAAGCGCAAGATAGAAGCCCAACCACGCTACCGTGCGAAGAGCGAACCAGTGATCGTTATCCCGCTGGAAGGTGAGGGGAATAGCGGTAAGTTTTCCGTAGAATTCATCCGCCCACAGCGCGCTATCACGCCGGGCCAGATCTGCGGATTCTACGAAAATGGAGTTCTGTTAGGCGGCGGCGTTTTTGAAAGTATCGAGAGTTAATGATTAGATCGTCATAAATTTCTCCTTTGCATTTCTACAAGTAGGGGTAGGTTTTCAGTATGAGTGATGCCACTAAATTGATGCGCGAAAAGAAATATGCTAGACTTCTGTTAGAGGTGGGAGTGAATCTCCAAGTTGGGCAAAATTTAGTGATCGCCGCTGAGCCGTATCACTGGAAGTTTCTTAATATCATCGCAGTAGAAGCCTACAAGATGGGTGCCGCTTATGTGCTCGTGGAAGCGAATGATCCGGGTCTTGTGAAGGCCAGGGTTGAGCACGGTGCGGAGAAGGATTTAGATGCCTTAGTGACCTGGACAGATAAGAAGAATCATGCGCTGATCGATGAAGGCTGGGCCAAGCTTAGCTTCTTCGGACCTACTGATCCAGATCTGATGGGAACGCTAGATAGCCAGCGACTGGGGATCATTCAAAAAGCGCAGAGTATCTCTGGTAAGCCAGTAAGCGAGGGGTGTTCTTCCGGGAAAATAACATGGTGTGTGGCAGCGCTGGCTACTCCTGGCTGGGCGGCAAAGGTCTTTGATTGTGAACCATCGGCTGAGGCCGAGCAGAGGTTATGGCTAGAAATAGTGAAAATTTTAAATCTAGATGCCGATGACCCGAGTGCTCACTGGAGAGAGAAGGGCGAGATTCTACAGAAACGATGTGAGATACTGAGTGACCTCAATCTCGCAGAGGTAAGGTTCAGAGGACCTGGGACAGATTTAAGGGTGAAGTGTATTGCAGGTGCGAGTTGGATCGGCGGAGGTATTCCCACTGCGGCGAATAGCGACCATGGATTTATGCCCAACCTTCCGACCGAAGAATGCTTCACCACGCCTAACAGACGTGGCACGGAAGGGCGCATGCAAGTCGTTCGTCCAGTCACTGTGCTGGGCAAAACTGTGGAGGGTGCTTGGTTTGAATTCGAAGATGGAAAAGTGATTAGTTATGGAGCGAAGGTAAATAAAAAGACGCTAGATGACTACTTTGCAATGTGTCCGAATGCCTGTTACCTGGGCGAACTAGCACTTGTGGACGGTTCATCACTTATTTACCAGAGCGGAAATGTGTTCCACTGCATTCTCTATGATGAAAATGCCAGTTGTCACGTAGCGCTAGGTAGCGGTTATCCTATGCCAGTGCAGGGGGCAACAGAGATGACTAACGATGAAAAAATGGCTGAGGGCATCAACGTCAGCATCGTTCACACCGACTTCATGATCGGCGGGCCAGAAGTAGAAGTCACCGGTTACGATGGACTGGGAAAAGAAATACCGCTGATCAGAAATGGAGATTTCGTCTTGTAGGTAAATCAGTAGAGAATCCGATCACTTGAATTTTAAGGTGATCTTATCCAGTTCAGGTCTCACGGCATCTATGCCATGTGCTACAGTCTCGGTTAGCGACTCAGCTAATTTCAGTTCGAACTGAAATCCAAAGCCGTTCGGCAGGCTCGTTGAATCAATTGCTGCAGGAGTCTTCACCACATGCTTGGCGAATCCGGGTTTGTGGCTGTATTCCTCTATCACTTCTTGCCACTCGGTCCACTGATCGACCTTACCATCGTTATCTGTATCCACACCAGCTCTTCCAGCGACTCCAGCCACCCATGGTCCAGGGCTGATGAAGTCTTGGTTAAACTGAGTGATCAGATAAAACTTACCTTCAGCGAAGGTGATATCAGGATCAGGATGGCCCTGACCGACGTCGCCACAAAACTTAAACTCCTCATCTAGACTAGCAGAAGTAAACCATGCTGCGCTCATCCCTCGCTTCCCTTTTTTGTTCTTTGCAGGGTCGTAATCTGCGAATAGATAATACTGTTCGCCAACTAAGATTCCAGCCCAGTCACCAAAGGCATCCTGTTTAGGAAAATGTTCATTGTATTTCAGCATCGCTGGGTTTTGGTGCGGATGGCGGTATTCTTTTACCTTTCCAGTGGGCTTAGTCCGCAGGTCTAGCGCGTAGTCTAGAATCTTCCAGTCTTTGATTCCATCTGGCGAAATGGCATGTCCAGCGAGTGGGGAGTCCCATGCCTGCTTGCTAGCATTCAGCGGTGACCAGTCTTCATAGATGAAGTGAAACTTCCCATCCTCCCCACGGATCACCGCGTTATCTGAACCATTCGATGGATCAGCGAATACCAGCCCGATATCCTTGCCCATCTTCCCATCAGTGAGGTCGGAGTCGATGATTAGATGCGGGTCTTGGTCGTTAGGATTATCGTAGTAGAGATGAAATTCACCGTCTTTATACTCCGCGGTGGTCATCCAGCGAGACTTATAGTTAGAGACGGGACCATGATGAACCCAGGTCTTCATATTATTAGAGTGCCAAGCATGATAACCACCCAGACCTAGTTCTGTGCCACCGGTACCATTGGTCTGGTTGGGATCTTTATCGGCGAAGTTACCGCCTAACTTAGGTTGATTTGCTTGCTCGTTTTTTTCTCGTAATTTAGCAATCGCTGCGTCTCCTTGGGCTTTGGTCATCTTACCCATGTAAATTTTTTCTTCTATTTTTAAAGTCTCCACCACGAGTTTATTCACCGCCCCACCGCTATAGCGCGCAAATATCCAGTAATCTTTATCCTTTATGGTCAAAAATACCGGAGCATCCTGAGCATTTTTGGGTCCTACGTTGGGTATTTTTTTCCAGTTTAGCCACTTACTGGTCTGCTCCAGCTGGACTGATTGGAGTGATTTCTTTTCTTTGAATTTCTTCAACATACTCAGATAAGTCCCTGATTGACCATTCGGCTTTGCAGTGGCCAGCCCATTAGTGAATTCTAGATTAGAGGACTGAGATTGATTTGCCTTCCACTCTTCAGCGGAATCAATCACCCAGCTCTGATCTTGCTGAGCTAATCCAGACTGTGTGATCAAGCCAGCGAGAATGGTGGATAGATAAAGTGAGTGTTTTTGTATCATCATATTGTTTTAAACGTGCAGTTAAGTGCTGATCTTTAACAAATCTATCCCAAGCACTCAAATACTTAATGAAGGCAGGCGAGACTCCCTCGAAACCAGCCTTCTCAGACCGCAGCGCTGCTGCGATGTAATCTTGAATAACCTGTTGACTAGCTCTGCTAGTCAACAGGCATTTTTTTGTTTGACGAGTCTGTAAAGCAGGGCCGGCATCGTCTTTTGCTTATAAACCCACAGTGGACCATTATACCATCCTCACAGTGATACTGGATTGATCGTTTGATGGAATGATTTGAAAGTGCAGCAAAGCGGATTGGGGAAAGAGCAAAACAATAGAGCCAGATTAGCGGCGTTAGTCGTCAGTTGCATAGCCAGCTATGCGCCTTCCTCCTGCCTTGCTCCTCTCACTATTTTGTTTTTCTATCAAACCACTATCACTGTTCAAATGGTATCATTATGAAACTATACGAAACCTTAGAGAAACAGCTTAAAAAAGAACCTAACTTCGTTAGCGATGATGGAGAGCTTAAGAAGTGATAACAGCTGTTCTGTTCTACAATTATAATAATGAAAATGAATTTTCTACTAAGCGAGAAGATACATTGAGGTCTGAGATTTGAAATAGAGATTACTTTGATTTCTTTATCTTGCTGATTGCTGATACGGCGGCGGTGAGGAAAAGTTCGTTTAGCGCGGGGTGGATGTAAACGAGGTTGAGGAGTTCTCTGACGTCGTTTTTGAGGTGCATGAGCATGATGACTTGATGCATTAGCGTGGAGGCTTCTGGACCGATGAGATGGCAGCCAAGGATGGAGTAGTCCTCAGGTGATACTAGTAGCTTGGTGCGCGGGTAGTCGAGTCTAGTGGACATGGCGCGGGCGCTGGCTAGCCAGTCTTCGTGGACGGCTACATAGGGAGTTCCTGCTGCTTTTAGCGCTTCTTCTGTATGGCCCACAGAGGCGACTTCAGGATGGGAGAAAATAGCGTGTGCGATGTGGCGATCATCGATAGCTTCAGAATTGCCTTTGAGGAGTTTGTTTCTGAGGTATTGCACTTCGAATGAGGCCGCGTGCTGGAGCATGTAGCGACCGTTGACGTCCCCTGCGGCATAGATTCCCGGCACGGAGCTTTCGAGGTGTTCATTGACTGGGAGGAAGCCTTTTTCGTCGGTGATGATGTCTGTTTTATTTAAATTTAAAGAGTCGGTGGCTGGGCGACGACCGATGGCGAAGAGGACGCGCTCTGCGGTGAAGACTTCTTCCTTCCCGTCGATGTCAAATGTTGCGGTGAACTCGGATCCATTATGGGTCAGGTTCTGGAGCTGGGCTTTAAGGTGAGTATCGACTTCTTTTGAAAATTCCTTTGTGAAGGTTTCTTCAATGTCGTGGTCTGCTTTGCCAAGGAGGCGTTCGCCGCGAGCAAAGATTTTAGTATCGATTCCTATTCCTGAGAAGAACGCTCCCATTTCGACTCCGATAAATCCACTACCAATAATGAGGATGCTTTTTGGTGCCGGGTCTTTAAGAGGAAAGAGGTTGTCACTGGTCCAGACGGGGAGATCTGAATAAGGTGGAGGAGTAGGGTAGGAGCCTGTGGCGACAACAATCTCCTCTGCGGTAAGTCGTCTGCCAGCAGCTTCGATCGTCTTGTGTCCAATGAACCTCCCTTCACCACGGATCAGGGTGACGCCAGCGGCTTCGACACGACCTTCGTATCGTCCATCAACTCCTGAGACCCAGTCATTGACGCTGTCGAAGACTGCTTGGGCATCTGTGCTGTGGTAGGTGACGTCAGAGAAATGTCGGTCAGCGTGACGTGCATGACGAGCAGACTCGGCGAAGCCGATGAGTAGTTTGGACGGAACGCAACCGCGATTGGGGCATGCACCTCCGAGCTTATCTCGCTCGATGAGAGCTACTTTTTTTCCTGCTTGGGCGGCTGCGATAGCGAGAGTTGAGGCACGGCCACCTCCGAGGATGATAAGGTCAAATTGTTCAGTCATGATGATAGCACTTGATGTGATTTACTGCGAGGGAGGATAGCACCATCGTATTCCGGTTATTTTTTATCCTCTGCGACTTTGACTCGGATGCGGGTGTTGTCTATGTTTCTGTCGTTGAGCTTTTTGATGGCGTATCTGGCGTCTTTGTCTATGGGCATTTCTGCGAAGCCGAATCCTTTGGATTTGCCTGTGGTTTTGTCTAGGACGAGGTCGCAGGAGGTGACTTGGCCGTATTCCTCAAAGAGGGCTTTGAGTTGTGGCTCGGTGGTTTCGCGGGAAAGGTTTCTGATGATTATTTTCATAAGGTTGTAGGATAAAGGATAAAGGAGAAAGGATAAAGCTTAGAAGTGAAAAAGCCGTTTTGGATTGCTCCAAAACGGCTTGGTGAGTGGTTAGATTTGGAGGTTGGAAACCTCCAGCACGCTACTTAGCGGCGTCGCGCTCGGCGGCTTCTTTGATGACTCTCTCAGCGATGTTTCTAGGACATGCTGCGTAGTGAGCGAATTCCATTGAGAACTGGCCACGGCCTGATGTCATGGTTCTAAGGTCACCGATGTAACCGAACATCTCTGAGAGGGCTGCTTCTGCCTTGATTTTGACACCGGTAGGAGTCGTCTCTTGTGCTTGGATCATTCCGCGGCGGCGGTTGAGGTCACCGATGACGTCACCTACGTGGTCTTCTGGTGTGAAGACGTCTAGCCTCATGATAGGCTCAAGGATCTGTGGTCCAGCCTTAGGGATGGTCTGGCGGTAGCCACCTTTGGCTGCGATCTCGAAGGCAACGGCGGATGAGTCAACTGCGTGTTGTCCACCATCAACGAGAGTTACTTTCACGTCGAGTAGTGGGTATCCAGCGACGACACCTTTGACCATTGAGGTTTGGAAGCCCTTCTTAATTGCTGGCCAGAATTCCTTAGGAACACTTCCCCCAACTACTGTTGATTCGAATTCGAAGCCTGAGTTTGGCTCGCCTGGCTCGATGATGTAGTCGATCTTACCATACTGACCAGAACCACCTGACTGCTTCTTGTGCGTGTAGCTGTCTTCGACTCTCTGAGTGATTGTCTCTCTGTAGGCTACCTGAGGTGCGCCTACAGTTACTTCTACACCATGAGTTCTCTTGAGGATGTCTACCTTGATGTCGAGGTGAAGTTCACCCATTCCTCTGAGGATGGTCTCGCCTGAGTCGATGTCAGTTTCAACGAGGAATGTAGGGTCTTCCTTGACCATCTTACCGATAGCGACACCGAGTTTCTCAGCATTCGCTTTATCGATAGGTGCGACAGCGATGGAGATCACTGGCTCAGGGAATACCATTGGCTCAAGTGTTGCAGGGTGCTTAGGGTCACAGAGTGTGTGACCGGTCTGCACGTTCTTGAGGCCTACGAGAGCGACGATGTCTCCAGCTTGTGCTGAGTCTAGCTCGATACGCTCATCTGCGTGCATTTCCACGAGACGACCTACACGCTCAGATTTACCTGTGAATGTGTTGAGGATGGAGTCGCCTTTTTTGAGGACACCTGAATAGATACGAGTGAATGTGAGTGCTCCGTATTTGTCATCCATGATTTTGAATGCAAGTGCGCGAAGTGGTCTGTCAGTGGAAACGATAGCGAATTCGCCAGTCTCTTCACCTTCTTCGTCAACTTCTGGCTGTGGTGGAACTTCAGTAGGTGATGGTAGATAGTCAACAACAGCGTTGAGGACGTTCTGGATTCCTTTATTTTTGAATGCTGACCCACAGTAAGTAGGGAAGAAGTCGAGTGCGATAGTTCCTTTACGGATGCACTTCTTGAGGTCATCGATGGATGGCTCTTCACCTTCGAGGTATGCTTCCATGAGGTCGTCGTCTTGCTCTACGGCTGTCTCGATGAGTTCTGCGCGGTATTTGGCAACTTCATCAACCATGTCGGCTGGAATGTCTTGGATCTCGTAGTTCTCAGGAAGACCTGAATCATCCCAAACCCATGCTTTCTGGGTGAGAAGATCTACGACACCTTTGAGGTCGTTTTCAGCTCCGATAGGTAGAACCATGATGAGTGGATTAGCAGCGAGGATGGTTTTGATCTGCTTGACGACGCCGAGGAAGTCAGCACCAATACGGTCCATCTTGTTGATAAAGATAACACGTGCTACAGCAGAATCGTTGGCATAACGCCAGTTCGTCTCTGACTGAGGCTCAACTCCGCCTGAGGCACAGAATACACCCACACCACCGTCGAGAACCTTGAGGGAACGGTAAACTTCAACTGTGAAGTCAACGTGTCCTGGTGTATCGATGATATTGAAACGGTAGCCGTCCCAGAAACATGAAGTAGCCGCAGATTGGATCGTGATACCACGCTCCTGTTCCTGTTCCATGAAGTCTGTGGTGGCTTCACCGTCGTGAACTTCACCAGTCTTATGCACCTTACCGGTGAGTTTGAGGATACGTTCTGTGGTAGTAGTTTTACCCGCGTCCACGTGGGCGAAGATTCCGATATTTCTGTATTTGCTGAGGTCAGACATAATAATTTGATTGTATGATTTTGTGTTTATCGCCTGTTTAGGCTCAAAATGATGCGGCTGAATACTCGTTAAAAGTTAGTTTGGCAATCCTTCTGTGAATTATTTTCTAAATAGTTTACTGTAATCACCTTTAATGACCAGAGGTCAGCTAATAAATAGTTGCTCAAGAGCGGGATGAATGCGGATATATTGCTATAGGTTATCTCGATTTAGCACATAGATGTCTGACGGATAGGGAGCTCTGCCAGCGGCTTTATTAGACTTTGTGGTGGCTTGTTTATTTAGTGAGAATAGAGTGAAATCTAGCAAGCATGCCCAAATTTCACCGTTTCTATTCTGAAGTAGAATTTTTATGGGATTTCATTGAGCCAGTTAGTGGTGATGTCTGCTGTATCTGATGATGTGAAAATTGAGTTAGCGAGAGGGGGACAAAAAATCACAGAGAGTGAGGAGCAGAAACCTCATCATCAAGATCATCATCAAGATCATCATCATCTTTATTATAATGAGTGAGATAAATTGGTAATCCTACTAAGAAGAATCCCCCCACGAAATTACCAAGTATTGTCGGTATTTCATTCCACAAGAAGAAGTCAGTAAGTGTGAAATCAGCACCCATTGATATCGCAAAAGGGAATAGGAACATGTTCACTACTGCATGTTCAAATATCATGAAGAAGAAACACATAATAGGTGCCCACATACAGAAGAACTTTCCGATAGTAGAGGTTGCATAGATAGCTCCAATGACTCCCATTGATACCATCCAGTTGCACATGATACCGCGAACAAAGCAGGTCATCCATCCCATGAAACCATATTTTTCGAATCCTAAAGTTCTGCCTTCTCCCACTTTTGAGAGCAGATCGTGGAACGCTGGAAAGGTCTCAGCAGTTTCTTTAGAGAAACCATATCTAACACTAAATGAAGCTAAGAAGACAACCAAGAGCGCACCTGCAAAGTTCGAGAAGAACACCAAGAACCAATTACGGAATACCTTTGCCCAAGTGCAGCCTTTATTACCATTAATAACAGGTAGTGGAGCCAGGGTGAAGACTCCTGTAATGAGATCAAATTTCAACATATTTAACATAATAAAGCCGATGGGGAACAAAATAGCTCCAAATGCTAGGCTTCCTGTTTTAGTGATGATGGTGAGAGCAAAGAAGGCGGCAAGTGTAAGAAGCGCACCGGCTCCGATTCCACGGATAATCGTATCCTTAGTCGACATGAAGAGCTTCTCTTCTCCAGCTTCGATCATTTTTTTTGCTAACTCACGTGGTTGTATGTAGTCCATATGTTCAGTTATTTATTTTAATTAGTTGATGAGTGTTCATTTCAGGATTCAACAGGTGGAGACATTTCTTACAATAACTGATGACTTTTTTAGTGATTAACACAGCAAGCGATGAATCCTTCTTGTTACCCTAATAAGGTGTATCCGTAAACTAAGTTTTTTGACGTATTATCTGTTGTTAGCAGGAGCGATACCAAAGGCGTAATAAAGGCGTGCCAAATTAATCTCACTTTTCATGGATCTTTATCAATTTTATTTATAGCAGCTTAAATAATGGCTGCTGGTCTAGCTTTAGACTAAGAAAAGCTAACATCAAGTGTATAGATTCACTGAATGATCTTATGCCGACTAATACTGAGGCAATCGGAAGGTAATCGGTATTGAGAGTATTTCCAAAATTATTGCTTGTGCTTCAATTTACAACTGCAAGGCTGCATTTAGCGTGATCAATTAGAGCATTAATGTGGCATAAACCAATGACTCGAAGTGTTACTGACTAATCAGCCCGTCAATTGGGAAGGTGAATTAGTGATTGGATTTAATAGAGTGGAACTTAGGAGGCTTGCTCAAATTCTACCGTTTCTGGTTTGAGGTAGAAGTTTTCTGGGATCTCATTGAGGCCATTAGCGATGATGTCTGGCTGGTAGGCGTAATTTTTCAGATCATCCCGTGTGGTGTGACCACTTAGAACGAGAGCAGAGCGGTAGCCCATTTCTACAGCACCTAGGATGTCTGTGTACATAGTGTCTCCTACCATGATAGTTTCATCAGTTCTTAGACCTAAGGTTTTTCTAGCGATGCGCATCATGATGGGGGATGGCTTCCCTAGGGAAAATGCTTTTTTGCCAGTGGCGGACTCTATCATCGCAATGATGGCACCGCACCCTGGGCGGATGCCGTTTTCAGTTGGGCAAGTAGTGTCGAGATTTGTGGCGATGAGGGCGGCTCCATTGTGGACGAGCCTCACTGCTTTCTCGATGTTTTCAAAGTTGATCGTCCTGCCTTCACCGATGACTACGTAGTCGGCATCATCATCGACTACGGTGATGTTGTTTTGGTGAAGGGCAGCAGCCAGTCCATTTTCACCGATGACGTAGGCTGTGGCTTTTGGGTTCTTATCGGCGATAAATCGAGCGGTGGCGATTCCGCAGGTGAGGATCTGGTCAGGTGTGGCGGAGACCCCCATACGGGTGATTTTTAGAGCGAGATCTCGCCTAGTGCGCTGTGAGTTGTTGGTGAGAAACAAATAGGGAATGCCTAGTAGATCTAGTTTGCTTAGAAATTCCTTGGTGCCGGGGATGAGTTCTTTTCCTTTATAGATGACTCCATCCATATCGAGAAGAAAGCCTACTTTTTTATAATTTTGTGTGTTCATAGTGATTAAAATCGAGCAGAGCATATGCCAATGTTCTATTATTTGAGGTGCTAATTAGTCACTTTTAGTCATGGGGTTTTAGGGCGATGAACTTATTTTACAAATCACACGAAAAGATTGATCTTATTGCTGGGCAGGTGTAGTTAAGCTGTGAAATGAAACGTGTTAATCAATCGAATTCTTATCGACCACAGCGAGGTGCGGGAGGATCGCGCTTTGCGGGTGCTCAGGTGACGAAATGGTTATTGATCGCTTTAGTGGTGTTATTTTTGGGTGATATCGTTGAGATGGGGGATGCTGCGGGCAGGTTGATGCCGTATTTTGCTCTAGAGGGGGGGGCGGTGCATGAAGTTTGGAGATGGGTGACGTATCCCTTTGTGAATCTTACTTTAGGGAGCTGGTTGTTTACCTTGATCATCTTTTTTGTTTTTGGCCGTCTGGCTGAACAGGGGATAGGATCGCGTAGGTTTGCCGTGATGTTGATCTTTACCACGCTGGTGGGTGCGGCTGTGTATGCGGTGATGAGTGCCAGCAGCTCGACTCCTCTTACTGGTGCAAGTGGGCTGGGCATGGCTGTGCTGGTCGCTGTGGCGATGATGTATCCTGATCAAAAGGTGCAGCTTCTGATCCCTCCAGTGCCGGTGAAGCTGAAGACATTGGTTTTTGTATTGATTGGATTGCTGGTGGTGATGGCAATTGCGCAGCGGGCTGACCCTGCTGTGTCTCTGGCGCACCTGAGTGGTGTGGCGGTAAGTTTTCTGTGTATGAAGAACCAGCACTGGCTGAATATAGGTGAAAATTTAGGGTATAAAAAGCCAGTGAAGCGAACCGCCCCCAAAAAGCGAGTTGCTCGAAAAGATTTAAAGAGGGGGATGAAAGCTCGGACGACGCTTAATATGAGCGTGAGTAAACGCGAGGCTGAGGTGAATAGAATTTTAGATAAGGTTTCTGCCGAAGGGATAGGAAATCTTACCGAGGATGAACGTGAACTATTAAAATTTGCATCGAAAAAATGACTGATCAAGAAATGATGGAATGCTCAACACCTGAGATACAGGTGGAGCGATTAAGGGCAATCATGCACCGACTGCGTGCTCCTGGTGGGTGTCCGTGGGATGCTGAGCAGACACATGTGAGTTTGATTTCTAATCTCATCGAGGAAGCATACGAGGTGGTGGATGCGATCAAGCGAGAAGATCATCCTCATTTAGAGGAAGAGCTTGGGGATTTACTATTACAGGTGGTGTTTCATTCTGAGATGGCGCAGGAGGCTGGTAGGTACGATATGAATGATGTGGCGCGTGGGATCTCTGACAAGCTGATCCGCCGGCATCCGCATGTGTTTGGAGAGAATGCCAATGTGGTTCATGATAGCGAGGGTGTGCTCAAGCAGTGGGATGAAATTAAACGACAGGAAAAAGGCAATGAAGAAAAACCTTACCTTCATGGAGTGGGCGATGGATTGCCCGCGATGCTGAAGGCGGCGAAGCTGCAGAAAAAGGCCGGGAAGGTTGGCTTCGACTGGGCTAGCGCGAAGTCGATCCTGGTGAAAGTAAAAGAAGAGCTCGCTGAAGTGGAAGAAGCTTTTGAGAATTATCAAGAGGGTGGAGAGGTGCCGGATGAGCTGGAGGCTGAGATAGGGGATTTATTATTCGTAACAGTGAATGTGGCTCGCAAGTTAGGCGTCGATCCAGAGGTAGCTGTGGATAGGACGAATCACAAATTTATGGATCGCTTCGGCAAGGTGGAATCCCGCCTGAAGACTAAAGGGGTTTCTCTAACAGATGCCACGATGGAGCAGATGAACGCTGAGTGGGATAAGGCAAGAAACGAAGATCAGGGGAGAGTTTAGGGTGCTCTCTTTATAGAAGTTATTCGATAATGAGGATATTGAGTAGGTCTATCGGCACTTGGGTATGACTCATACCATCCTCACCGTTATACTGGATTGATCGTTTGATGGGATGATTTGAAAGTGCAGCAAAGCTGACTGGGGGAAGAGCAAACCAGTATCACTCTTCAAATAGTATAAGAAATCCAATGATTTTTAGTCATCGTTCCAGCTCTGCCAAACGCAACTCTGGGCTTCATAGATGTTACTTCTGTAAATTATTTAGCGTGTAGTAGTACACCTCGTTGCGTAAAGATGCTCCATCCTTTGACTTCATTCCTTTGATGGTGATTTCATAGACACGGATCGATTCAAGTTTAGCCACATTGATCTCGATGCTTGAGGGATCTGGCTGGCGCACGGTGATTTTCTCATCTCTCATGTTTAGCTTATTGCCTCCGTATGTCCAGTTGGACTCGTAAGTGAAGGACCTGACTTTTACAGTTTGCTGGCTTGCTCCGCTGCCAGGCTGCGTCATGGCGACGTGGAAGCCCTCTTTCTTGAGTTGAATGGCTTTCACATCGAAGGCTGCTTTTCCAAGCCAAGTGATTCTTTGCAAGCCTTCCGCTGGGTTTCCCCAACCTCGGACGGTGTGCCCGGTGTAGAGGCTTTTGGCATCAGCAGAGAATACCCCCCGGTGTCCACCAGAGAGCAATCCTTGACCGTTGATAAAATGAGTACAGGAACCTTGGTATTCACCATTTACTTTATCTAACATTACCCGGGTGATACGCGTGCTATTGTTATCTGGAATCAGCATCTGCCCAGCAAACGGCCCAAAGCCCTCTGGTATTTCGATGGGTTCGCCCGCAGAGCGATTCATCTCTTTATGCGGGATCAGCAGAGCGGGACGCGTGCGCATAGCATCGATTTCCTTAAGTGGCATCTTGAGAGGATCCTTACCCTTAGGCCAATTAGGATCCCAGACTAGGCTGGATGGATGGCCGTAAAAATTTCCCTTACGCACATGGTAAAGGGGCGTGGTTGCGCGCCAGTCACCCTGATTATCGGTGCACCAAATATTACTTTTCGAGTCACGCATGATACCATTGTGCATACGAAAACCACTGGCGAACGGAGTGGTCTTACCGTCTTTGCTGTAGTGTATCACCCAGCCTTTCCATTGCACGGCAGAAAAATTTCTGCCACGACGGCCGATCTTGGAATACTCGCCACGGACGTGATGGAAGGTAGGCCCGTTGTAGGATGCAGTTCCGACCGCTATGTAGAAGCCACCATCTCCGTCGGGGCAAATTTCGTTGGTCTCGTGGTAATTTCCGCTAACGCCCCATTTATCTGTAAGGTTAAGATAACGATCGGCTACGCCGTCGCCATCTGTGTCCTTGACCTCGGTGAGTTCGGCCATTTGGCTAATGACGATATGTCCAGGAGCAATGACTTCCATACCACATGAATTATGAAAACCGGTGGCGAAATACTTCCACTGGAATTTTTTGGCATCGGCGACGGGTTTTGCGATCAGGATATCACCACGGCGAAGGGCGACATAAAGCGTTCCCTCTGAGTCAAACTGCACCGCACCAACCTCAGGAGGAACACCATCGGGAAGTGCAATGGTTTCTACTTTCCAGTTGTCTGCAACACAGGTAAGTGTGATTGCTTTGAGAAAGAAGACAGAGATGAGTGCCTTTGCGGGTAGAATAAAGTAATGTGAAACGATCATAGGACTATTTTTTGAGTGTTTTGATGTAGAGTAAGAGTGACTGATACTCTTCTTTCTTGAGTTGATAAGGCGGCATGTAGTTTTCTGGGTAGCCATCAGCGACTTTTGCATTGGGGTTAATAATGGATTCTAGGATATAAGCGTCATCCACCAGAACCGGCTTATCAGAGCCATTAATTTTACGTTTCTTTCCATGGATACCTAATAAGCTTGGTCCATGGCCTTTTGATCCATCGAGCGAGTGGCAAGTGGCACATGCCATGGCGGCGAACACACGCTCGCCAGAGCTTGCATTCACGCCACCTTTAAGCAGATTCTTATAAGGTGCACCTTTGTATTCGGCGATCTTACTGCCCTGGATCGTTACGGATAATTTGTTTACAGATACTTTTTTGATGACATGGTCAGGTAAATTATCTTGATAACCAAGTGTTCCCTTACCTTCGAGGCTATAGTGGACTGAGAGAGATTGGCTAGTGCTTCCCACTTTTACTTCGCAGAGCACCTTGGAGCCATCGGTTTCTAGCATGAAAATAAACCGAGGGCCAATTTTTTTGTAGCCGAGGAATTTCAGGGGCTTTTTGGAATCAGAGATACTTTTCCCGTTCAGCTTCAGAGGATGCTTGCTGCTCGCTTGATAAAACATAGTGCCTACCAGATGAGGGACGTAACCATATGATTGCCGGTTCCCACGCTTTGGGTCACCCCAATAGGATGTCATATCTAGAAAACCACCTTCCCATGCGTAAAGTAGCCTACATTCTACTGTGTCCCAGCAATAAGAAAGTGCGCTGCCGTAATTCACCCCGATGGCAGCTGGGAGGCCGTCAATAGGCTGGTAATCACCTGGTCTATCTTTACCCTGCTTCGGGCTGTATTTAGATGATTTGGCGCCACGGTGATGGTTAGTTAATACCTCGTCGTTCAGGCCTGGATCTGGCATGAAAGTGCGTAAGAGTAACGGTTGCTCAGGAGAGCCAAGCGGGCGGTTACTGTAGGTGAGTAGTGAGCCTATAGACGTCGCTGGTTCAGCATGCACAGCCAATGCAGAGGAGAATAAGGCGATGGAGAGTATAATTGATTGAATCTTCATATGAGGTGATATTGATCTGGTGCTGTACTGATCATTAATAGACCTAGACGATACGTCTTGGTCATCTGTTGTCTATCATATTTATCGCGGCTTTTACACTAGGAGATCAAGCTAAGGGTAATCCCCCAAAAGCACACCCGGCAAAGAATCTCTTTGACATGGGAGGGGATTAATATCTTTATTAGTTCAGTGTGATTGCCGTAATTTGGTCGTCTTCATATCACCTATGGGATTTCCATAGATCAAGCTATCGTTAAAATCTTCAATCATATCCAACCTCATCTACCCACCATGCAACTACTCCGATCACCTTACCCCAAAAGCAAATTCCTAGCAGCTATCCAATGCCTTTCTCTTGCCCTCATTTCAGCTTCCCCTGTCTTAGCGGATCCCGCTGAAACAAAGGAATTGTTTAGTGGTTATGGCGTCAATAAATCGGTTTCATCTGCAGAGGCATCCAAAGCGGCGGGAGCCAGTATCATTACTATCGCGACAAATACCTTGGTGCCAGCTGACAGTGACGAGGCGTTTGCTAAGAACCTTAAGGAGCTGAAGTCATCTGCGCTACCAATTTTTGCGAGCAATAGTTTCATCCGCCCAAAGCACCTGCGTTGTGTCGGTGAGGAAGCCAACCACGACGAAGTGCTGAAGTGGGCGGAGTCTGTGTTTAGCCGGATACAGCAAGTTAATGGTAAGATGGTGATCTTCGGTAGTGGTGGGTCACGTAAGCTCCGCGATGGATGGCCTGTTGAGAAGGCCAATGTGCAGTTCGTGGCGCTTCTTAAGAAGATGGGGCCAATTGCCCAAAAATACGGTGTGACTGTAGCGCTGGAGCAGCTCAATTCTGGGGAATGTAATTATATTAACACGATCACCGAAGCCGCAACAATTGTCCGTGCTGTGGATCACCCAAATGTTAGGTTGTTGGCCGATCTCTACCACATGGCACGAGAGGGTGACACCCCTGAGGATTTGAAGGCAGCGGTGGATTTACTAGTGCATGTGGAAATAGCAGAAAACAAGGGACGGACTTATCCAGGAGTGAATGGCGATGATTTCCGACCATTTTTTCGTGTTCTACGCGATGCCGGTTACAATGGAGCTGTGAGCATTGAAGGCAAAGGAAAGTCTGAACAACTGGCACCTGCCATCAAGGAGATAAAGAAACAGGCTGCGGAAGTGATGGCTGAAAAACATTAGTTGATTTTCCTAGACTCAATTCCGTCATCAGCTGTGTAGATGTTTGCAGGTCAGTGGGAATAAAGCTAGTATTGGGCGAATATACCTAGGTTTCTGTGCGGGTAATTACTAGTGATACCATTTGAGCCGTGATAGTGGTTTGCTCTTTCCCCAGTCAGCTTTACTGCACTTTAAAATCATTCCATCAAACGATCAATCCAGTATCACTGTGAGGATGGAATAATAAAGGTAGGGGCTTGGGTGGTGCTATTCTAAGCAGCGTTTTTCTGCTTAGCGCGGTATTCTTTGAGGTATTTGAAGCTTACTAATTTAGAATTCTCCTCATCCCAGAGGCGGTGTTTTACACAGGCTAGGCTGGAGCGGAGTGTCATGACAGGGACGGCTTCAAACATCTCTTCTGCATCATGGCATTCTTGTAGTCGGTAGTTAGGGATGCGGGCGCTAAGGTGATGGATATGGTGGTAACCAATGTTACCAGAGAACCATTGGAGAACCTTCGGTAATTTGTAATAGGAGCTTCCTTGGAGGGCCGCAGCGACGAAGTCCCACTTGCTTTTACGCTCCCAATAAATACCTTCAAATTGATGCTGAACATAGAATAACCAGACTCCTACGCTTGAGAAGACCACGCAGACTCCGAGCTGGAGGATGAGGTATTTTTTAAGACCCATGATGAGAATTCCTGTTGTAAACATGGCTGCGATCCCGAGGTTTGTCCACAAGACTGATAAGCGGGCTGATAGTTTTGCTTTTTTAGAGGAAAATCTGTGCCAGATCAGGAACAGGTAAAGTGGGGAGATGGTGAATAGGATGAATGGGTTACGCACTAGCCGGTAGCCTAGCTTTAGCCATTTCGATGATTTTTCATACTCCTCCACCGTCATGGTCCAGACTTCTCCTTCTTCTCGATGATCTAAATCCCCAGATGTAGCGTGATGAATAGAGTGCTCCCAATGCCAGAATTGATATGGGGTGAAGGTGAGTATCCCAGTGATAAAGCCCCAGATATTACCCGCGCGCTTAGATTTAAAAAATGATTTGTGCCCGCAATCGTGAAAAATAATGAACAGTCTCACACAGAGTCCGCCTGCTAATATCATGAGCGGGATGGTTAGCCAAGGAGACACATCGTAAACGAAATACATGGCGACCCAGACCCCAATAAAGGGAAGGAGTGTGTTGATAAGCTGCCAGCTAGCTTTGGCACGGCTTGGTTGCTGGTATTTCACCATTGCTTTACGCCATACTTTGGGGTCGGCGTAGGGATCTGTGGGGAGGTTAGTTGCCTCTTGGCGGGAAGATTCAATCACGGGAGTATCCTTTCGTCTATTTATTGCTGAACAGCAATGAAAAAATTCGTAGCACATTAATTTCAAGATTGTTTCCTTTGCAGAAAGGGGGAAGTTGATTACGATTTAAATGTAATATGATGATTAAAATAATAGCTGTGATGTTGATGGTCACTAGTCAGGTTTTTGCTTTTGCGCCGCAGAAGATGATTTCTTATAATATTCGCCAAGATACTGAGGGTGATAAGGGGGTGAAGGATTGGCAACAGCGCATGCCGAATGTGGTCAAGTTTCTGCAAGAGCAGCAGCCAAGTGTGATTGGGCTGCAGGAGGTAAGGAGTAATCAGCTCGAGGATCTGGAGAAGAATTTGCCTGATTATGGTAAGGTTGGTGTCGGACGAGAAGACGGGATAGCTAAAGGTGAGTATTCTCCGATCCTTTATGATAAATCAGTTTGGAGAATGGATGAGAAAGAAAGCGGGACGTTTTGGCTATCAGATACACCAGATGTGCCAAATAGTAAAACCTGGGGGAATAGGTACACGCGGATTTGTACTTGGGTGAGGCTGATAGATAAAGCGGGCACAGGAAAAGGTATTTATATTTATAACACGCATTGGGATCACCAGAGTCAGCCATCGCGTGAGAAGGCTGCGGTGTTGATACTGAAAATGATCAAGCAGCGTAAGAATAAGGCGGAGTCGTGTATCCTGATGGGAGACTTTAATGCGACCACGAAGAATCCAGCGGTGAAAACTTTACTCATTGATGGCTCGTTGATTGATCACGGTAAGCGGCAAATGAAAACCTCCAATTATTGGAAAGCGGCGTTAAAAGTAGGCTTGCGCATCGATCATATTTTCGTCTCACCTGAGCTGAAAAAAGCAGAGGTAAAGGTAGTGGCCACTGGAGATCCTCCAGCCTCGGATCATCATCCTATTGTGATGACGGTTGATTTGGTTAAGTCGGCTAGTGGTAAGTAGTTTTACTGAAACGGATCTGAATTAGTATTGAGCCATTTTTTTGTTGGTATCAGCCAGTCGATTTGTTGGTTTTTCGGAGTGAGCTTGTAGCGTGCTACGAATTGGCGCATTCCTACATAAACCGTGTCTTCTTTGATGATGATAGAATTTGGATAAAGTGTACCCCACTGAGGTGTTATGAGTATTTCAACTTTCTTCTCCAGATTAACCTGGATCAAGTTGTAGGTGGTAACGATCACATATTCTCCCTTTTTAATACGCACAATTGCTTCTGCAGATTCGTCGAGTTTTATCAACTCAGTTAAGATCCATCTCTTAGCGTTGAACTCTAATTCTACCAATGATCCTTGAGTTGAGTCCATGTGAGCTAGTCCTGTGACGGCTAGAATTCTATTTCCTTCTGCTTGAAAGTCATTGATGTGGAGGTCAGAAATCTTTTGTTTCTTTGTGCCATCATCATTGAACCAATATACCGCCGCTCCAAATTCACCTTCGTCGTAAGCGATGATCCAACCTTCCTTAGCCTTATGAGTCAGTGAGGGAGTCGCTATTCTACCGCGGCTATTAAGTTGTATTTTAGTATCAAATTTTGGGAATAATGTGGGTTGGTTTTCTCCACTACAAAGCTGAGCGGATACTATCTCACCAGACTTCTTAACGCACCAATGGTGGTTTGAATAGTTAGCCAGATTAAGATCCGGCTTTTTAATCGTGACCCAAGTATTCACGTCAGGGTTGTATGCTTCAGGACATGCAGTGCTTTTCACACAAAATGAAAGGGCTAGTAACAACACAGTTTTAGTGAAATTTAATTTCATGCTGAAGTCTGGTGGATACAGGAATGAGTGGCAATGGGTAAAATTTGGTATTACTTCTGTTGAGACTTGCCATATAGTGGTGGGTGGTTCAGAAGTTTGTGCGGTCATGGAATTCTTTTTGGGTAATCATCAGTCAGATTTTGCGCTGAACTTTCTCTCACTCTTTTTAGAGGGAGCGCCTTATATATTGCTGGGGACAATGATCAGTGGGTTTATCGATGTCTATATGCCTTCATCGTTGATGGATAAATTGTTGCCTAAGAATAAATTTCTGGCGATTTTCAGCTGTGGGCTGATGGGGTTAATTCTACCTGTCTGCGAGTGTGCGGTGGTGCCGGTGATTCGAAGATTATTGGGTAAGGGGCTGCCAATTAGTTGTGCGTTTACCTATATGTTAGCCGCTCCGATTGTGAATCCGATTACGATTTGGAGCACTTGGCACGCCTTTAGTGATCAGGATCAATGGTGGGTGGTGGTTTCCAGAATAGGAATGGGTTATGGTGTGGCGGTACTAGTGGGGATTATTTTACTAGTGATTCCGATGGAGAAGGTGCTGAGGGATTCTATTTTGAGAACACTGCGTTCGCGTTCTGATATAGAAAAGAAAGACAAAGCCAAAGCTAAAGCCAGAGAGGAGCAGGAGCAGGGGCATGCGCATCATGACGATGAGGGTTGTTGTGACCATGACCATGATCACGATTATGATGTCGGTGGAAGCAGGGTGGTGATGGCGATCCGCTCTGGAGTCCAAGACTGCGTCGATGTGGCAGTTTATTTCTCGATAGGTGTCTGCCTGACGGCGATGTTTAATATCTGGTATGTGCTGAATCAGGAGGTGACCACGCAGTATTTGAATAGTGTTTGGATGGAGACTGGCGGGATGATGGTGTTGGCCTTTGTGTTGAGCGTTTGCAGTACATCGGATGCCTTTATGGCGGCGACTTTGCGCGGAGTAGGGATAGGCTCCAAGATGGCATTTATGGTTCTGGGGCCAATGCTAGATGTGAAGTTGCTGTTTCTCTATCAGACAGTAATGCGTAAGAAGTTTTTGTTCTATTTAGCGATCGGGCTGTTTGTTCTGATCGGAATACTTTCTGTCTCTTGGCAGGAGTTTGAGACATTCAGAGGATTTTTTAGTAGTTTAGAAGGAGGTAAGAGGTGAAGGTTTTTGAACGTAGAGTGATGAGCGTAGTGGTTCTGATGATTGCGGCGCTGTTGTTGTATTTCTATCAGCATGAAAAACTATCGGGTTACCTCAAAGAGAAATTTCACATTTATGTGCTGATCGGCGGACTTGCGGCACTGGTAGTTGGGATGTTTAGTTTTCTCACAGCTGGTGTTGAAGGTGACTGTGGCCATGATCACGGCGCTGAAGAAGATGGCTGTGATGATGATCACGGGGGAGATATGAATCCATTTGTGGCGCTGCTGATCGTGGCGTTGCCGATGTTCTGCTCATTGAGCTGGACCACGCATGGGGTCAGTGAGGCGAGGCAGAATGCGCTGAGTGAAAAGGATGTGAGCTCGGCGGATTTTAGTTTCAATGATCTGCCTCCATTCACGCTGGAGACGCTGGAGAAATCCACTACTAAGGCGCCAGATGGGGCATTTATATTGAATATCTTCGAGCTGTTTTTTACGGCTGGTGATACGGTGCAGGAAAAGGTGATTAATGGGCTGTATGTGGAGACAGAGGCGAAGCTGAGGAATGAGCCAAATAGAAATGCTAATGGTAATCGGATGCGGCTTTTCAGGCTAATGATGACCTGCTGTGCGGCAGATGCACAGGCAGTGCCGATGACGATAGAATTTGAGGGTGAAACTCCGGATATAGGGCATAATAGCTGGGTTCGAGTGGCTGGTATTATGAGCTATGAGCGACAGGACGGGGTGGTTTATCCGTTGCTGAAAGTGAAGCGTATCGAGCAAATCCAGGTCCCAGAGGGAGAGTGGAGTGAGGGTCTGATGAAGTAAGTTTTTTTGTTCAGGGGTGATTTTATCATTGAGCTAGTCACTGCGTGGTCTATCAGAAGTGCATGAATGATAACTCTTGGCATGATTGGATAAGTAATTTTTTCTATGGCGGGTCTTCAACGTATGAGAAACTTGAAGTAGGCGGACAGTTGCTTGTCTCAGGCATATTATTTATTGGTTTGTTGGCACTGGCTATTGGGTTGTATTATTTAATCCGGAACATCTTACTTGCAGTGTTTACTAAGTTGGTGAAGCTGACTAAGAATAGCTGGGATGATCAGTTGATGTGTAGCAGTGTGTTTAAGTGGCTATCGATGCTAGTTCCGGTAGCTTTACTGTGGCATTTCTCCCCAGATGTTTTTGAGAAGAGTAGCAAGGTAGGAATTTTGGGGTCAGGTATAAGGGTGATGAGTGAGGTGTTCATTGTGCTGCTTTCTCTTATGGTGGTAAATTCTATTTTAAATGTGATTGAGAGAATTTACCAAAGCTATGAGGTGTCGCGCGAGTTGCCAATCAAGAGCTTCTTCCAGGTGATAAAGATTATTTTAACGATGTTGGGGATTATATTTATTATTGCTACAGTAATAGGTAAGTCACCGCTACTGTTGTTCTCTGGTCTAGGTGCGATGACTGCGATTTTGATTCTTGTGTTTAAAGACTCAATCCTCGGGTTTGTGGCAGGTATCCAACTATCTGCAAACAGACTAGTGGCGCGCGGTGACTGGATAGAGATGCCCAAGTTCGGAGCCGATGGTGAGGTGCTGGAGGTGGCTCTGACTACAGTGAAGGTGAGAAACTGGGACAAGACAATCACTACGATACCAACGTATTCGATGATCGCGGACAGCTTTAAGAGCTGGCGGGGGATGAGCCAGAGTGGTGTCAGGAGGATTAAGCGCTCATTACTCTTGGATATGGGGACGATAAAATTTCTGGATCATGAGATGCTAGAAAGATTGAAAAAGGTTTCCTTGTTAGAAGATTACCTCAAGCAGAAAGAACTGGATATAGGGCAGTGGAATGATGAGAGGGAAGTGAGTAAAGATGATCTCATCAATGCACGCGCAATGACAAATATTGGTACATTCAGAGCCTACGTGAATGAGTATCTGAAGTGCCATCCTAATTTATCTAAAGCTGACACGGTATTGGTCAGATTACTTCAGCCTAGTGAACATGGTTTGCCGCTGGAGGTTTATGTGTTTACCAATGATAATAATTGGATCGAGTATGAGAGGATTCAGTCAGATATTTTTGATCATTTATTTGCTGTATTAGCAGTATTTGGCTTGCGCGTGTTTCAGAGTCCATCTGGCGCAGATGTGGTGAAGTTAAGTTCTAAGGTCGAAAAGAGTGATGAAGTTTGATCAACAAGCTTTTGAGGAACTGACTCCTCAGTGCCGTGGGAAAGTGGTTTATCATGATGTGGTAGAGTCAACGAACGATGAGGCGCGGAAAGATATAATTTCAGGGAAATGCTCATCAGGTAACCTATATATAGCAGGATATCAGACCAGTGGAAGAGGCAGAGGAGGGAATCGATGGGTCTGCCCAGAAGGCGAGGGCTTGCTGTTTTCACTCGTAATAGATCCAGATGTGGCACCTGCGTTCTGGTATAGAATGTCATTGGCGGCTGGGTTAGCGATTGTAGATGTTCTACGAGATCTTGGGTTAGAAGCGAAGCTAAAGTGGCCGAACGATATTTATATTAATGATAAAAAGCTTGGTGGTATACTCATAGAAAAAGTAGATGACCTGCTTATCGTGGGGGTAGGGCTTAATGTGAATGTGCGAGAATTTCCTAGTGAAGTAGCGGAGCGCGCGACGTCACTATCTGCTGTATTAGGTGAGAATGTGAATAGAGAGGTTCTTTTATCGGAAATAGTCTGTTCTATTTATAAGAACGGTAGCTTAATAGGGGAGAACTTTGGCCGTTTGATAGAGCGAGTGATGGAATGCTTTTATCTGAAGAATGAACGAGTGAGTATGATCGTAAATGGAGAAACTGTGATGGGCCAAGTGCTAGGGATGTCTGAAAATGGTTACTTAATGATGAAAAAAGAAGGGGGTTTTGTCGAAATAAATCAAGCAAGTGAAATAAAAATATTAAGGTTAAGTTAACTATTAACTCACTATTAACTCACTATTAAAAATAACGTAAAACTCTTATTTTAAGAGAGTTACTATTTTATTGTGACAGGGTATTAGAGGATGGTTATCTATACCTAGAATGTTAATTTAAAATTAACTCTTGAATAGATCTTCTAATTAAGACATATTAATAAGTAACTTAACAAGATAGTCAGATTTATTTAAAGTTGACTGTTCTGTTTACTACCAGACAAAATAACCATGGAAAATAAATTAGTCAAAACAATGATAAGCGTAGCGGCTCTCTCAGGAGCAGCACTCGCAGGGCCAGTCGCAGGAACAGTGCCAGCACCAGTAGCTGAATCTGGATCTGGAGATTTCTGTGACACACTAAAATCACTCGGAGGAAGTGTCTACGAAGGTGGATTCATTAACTCTGTAAAAATGACAGGGCGTGTGCATTTCAATGCCGCATACACTGAGGGTGACGCAAATAGCGTCGACTTCGATGATTCATACATCGAGCTCCGTCGTTTTAGAGTGGGAACAAAGATTCAGTTCCTAAACGATTTTACACTCGTTGCTTCAGCTGACCTTAATAAGAACAGCTCAGTTGATGATGTGAGATTTGGATACAAGCAGATGGATGAGTTATACCTCAGCTATTCACTTGGTAATGTAATGGGCCTAGAGAATGTATCTCTCTCTTATGGACGTATGAAGCATAAGTTCTCAGCAGAGGGATCTACTTCTTCTAACAGCCTCAAGACAGTTGAGCGTTCAGTAATTGCTAACCAATTCTACGGTGGAATCCGTGCAACTGGTGTTAAGCTTTCAGCTGAGTCTGGTGCTTTCACAGGTGCTCTTGGAGTATTCTCTACAGAAGCAGACAGCAAAGAACTCAGTGACTGGAATCACGGCACTGCAATCTACGGAAGCTTAGGATATGATTGCGCAAGCGGTGGAGCATATACTCTTCAGGCTCTTTCTAACGATGTTTCTTCAGGAGACGACGACCGCTTCGGCTACGACTGGGCTGTGTCACTCGCATACACTAACACATACGGTAACTGGGATATCCTCGTTAACGCTATTACTGGTGAACAGACAAACGGCGATAGCACCTCTGGTTTAGTCATCATGCCTACCACATTCATCGTTGCTGACACGGTTGAGTTTGTTGCTCGTTACGAGTATGCAACTTCGGACGGAGACAATATCGGTCTCAGCCGCTATTCTAGTGATGCATCAGGCGGTAGTGCAGTAGCAGTAGATGAGCGTCATGCACTCTATACAGGTCTGAACTACTACCTATGCGGAAACAATGCTAAGGTGCAGGTCGGCGTTGAATATGAGACTTCTGAAGATACTATAGGTGCTGAGGCGGATGCTACCACACTCTGGCTCGGATTCCGCACAAGCTTCTAGTCTCTGAGTTAGAGATCATAAACTTGTTCGATTAATATCAAAAACATTTCAAAACGCGGTTCCTTCGGGAGCCGCGTTTTTTTGTGTAAATTAAGTCTCTAGTATGTGAAGTGCAATCTCTGGCAGGCAGGAGAACCGCACCCGGATTCCTGTGGTGCCTAGACCTTTAGTGACGAAGACGGAGCTTTTTTCTTTAGTGTATTCTCCGTAGATATATTTCTTGCCATGCTTCACTTTCCTCGGTGCGTAGTTGATGAATGGAACTCTGCATTGACCGCCGTGGGTGTGTCCTGAGAGCTGTAGGTGGTGGTCTCGGTGTTCCAGCATGGTATCAAAGTAGTCTGGCTCATGCACCATCGTGATGAGCGGTGCTTCTTGAGGGATACCTTTCAGCGTTGCTATTGGATCTGGATTTCCGTTCCAGATGAAATCAGTGGCTGCGATATGGAGTGTTTCGTTATTGATTGTGAGTGCGGTGTTCTCGTTGATGAGAAATTGAATCCCGTTCTTTTCAAATCTCGTTTTATAGAACTCACCCTCACCATCATTACACCATCCATCGTGGTTGCCCATGCAGGCTAGGATGCCATGTTTAGATTTAAGTTTAGCTAGATACTCTAACATCGGATCAATACCACTAGTATCGATATCCACGTAGTCGCCAGTGAGCATGATGAGGTCTGGGTTGATCTGATTTACTTTCTCTACTACTGCGCTTAGTAATCCTTCATCTTTATCGGGTTTATAATGAATATCTGAAAGATGTACTATCTTCAGCCCAGCGAGAGTTGATGGCAAGTAGGGGACTTTGAGTATGTTATTCGAGATATGAGAAATGTTAGGTTCTATGAAAAAAGCATCACAGGCAGCTAATCCCATTGCACCGTAAATGAATTTTCTGCGTGTGAGTAATCTTTTTTTATTTGGCTGATCCTCATCCTTTTTCATGACTTAGGCAGGAAGAAGTTTAGCTGTTTCTCACTGATCGGCATTTCTATTTTCTCCATGACTGAGAGCATGTCTTCCCAGAGCTTTCGCTTGTCTGAATGAGCTTCATTCTGGAGTAGGTAACTTGGATGATAGGTGACTCTGATCGGAACTTGGGTGAGGGGTATTTGATGAAATTCGCCACGGAGTTGGTCAGTAGAGGCAGAGCTATCGATGAGGTGGTGGGCCACCGTGGTTCCCAGGGCGACGATGACTTTAGGATTTACCACCTTAATTTCTGCATCAATAAATGGAGCGAATGCCTCAATTTCTATAGCACTTGGCTTGCGGTTAGCGGTGGTTTGGTTCGGCATTGAGGGTCGGTATTTTACGAGGTGGGTGATATAGACATCACTCCTTTTCAGACCCATCGCTTTGAGAATCCCATCTAGTTTTTCTCCAGATGGACCTGCAAATGGCTGACCTTTAGTTTCTTCGAAATATCCTGGGTTGTCGCTGATGAACATGATGTTAGCATCTGCATTTCCACCTGAGAATACGAGTTTATCGCGCAGAGTGCCCAGACTCATAGCCGCCGGCCAGTTCGCAGCTTGTGCTGTGAGTGAGGAGATCTTTTCCTGCTGAGTGGTTCCTTTGATCAGGACTTGCGGTGTTATTGGAACGCTGGCCGATTCAGGTTCAATCTGAGGCTGATCATGAGGCTTAGCTTCGGAGTTAGGGGTAAGATTTTTATACCCTTTTGCAACAAGATAAAATTCTCGTAAAATCTTGCGCGCATTGTCATCTAAGTGAACATGAGTTTCACCTTTCCTTCGTAGTTGCTGGAGGTAATCTATGAGAGGTTGTACTGGTAATGACATAATTATATTATTCTCTGAGGAATGGGGGATAGTCAAGTGTGAGTGTCATAAGCCCCATCATTTTTTCATCATGGATAATGCGTTTTACTGTTATTATAGAGGGTTTCAAAAACGGTTCTCAGTTAAATATCTATGGAGTGATGATTAGATAGTATCACCATATTAAATGATCACATGGAGTGATCTCGTGTCTATCTAGAGGCTATTTATTCTCCATGTGCACCAGCGTTCACCTTCCTTGTATTCATCACACTGACCCCAGTTTTTAGTGAGGTAGTCCCATTGTTCTTTGGCTTGCTCGAAGTATTGCTTGGCGACGATTTTCTGATTTGAGGTGTAGGCTTGGTGCCCGATGTCTCCGTAGATGATGGCGATCATGCGTCTTGCTGATGCTTCACGCTTGCCTGCACCCTGCTGGACTAGCTTTATTAGATATTGCACCGCCTTCTGACCATCAGTGATGGAGTCTTCTGGTGCGATCTGCATGGATGACCTCACCCAGTAGAGGGAGGCTAGTCTGTAGTCTGCTTCAGGATTTGTCAGTTCGGTTTCTTTGAATTTAGTTACCTTATTAATAGCGGTATCGATGATAGACATCGCTTTAGTCCGCTCACCGTGATCCCAGTGAATGAATGCCTGTGACCCGTCAGATTCTGCTGTGAGCAGGATGCTTCCACCGCCTTTTTTGATATGATTTCTGGCTACTTTGAGTAGCTCAGACGCCTTATGTTGTTCGCCTTCGCGGAGCATCTCTTCGGCTTCGAGTATTTTCACCTCAGCATAGAGGAGGTGTGGTTTTTCGATTTCAGGGTTGTCAGCCAATAATATATTGATGTTTTTAAACGCGCGCTTTCTGAGTTTCTCCGCTTGGCCGGCACTCGTTCCTCCTTCGCTGAGCATCGCTCCATCCAGGCAGGCTTGGACGAACGCGGTTCTGAGTTTGGTATTTGTCGGGACTGCAGTGACCACTTTGGCGAGATCTTCAGATGCTTTGATGTAAAAACCGAGTGATTTACCTGGATCAGTTATGGCTGAAATATCTGCATCGAGCAGGTTCATCATCGCAGAGAAGTAGGTTGCTTTATAAGGTGTGACAGTCATCTGAAGAAGCGTGGTCTTCGCCTTATCTAGATACTCTTGCGCCTCTGCTAACCTATCCATCCTTACAAATTGAGATGCGACACTGAACCAGATACGAGCCTCGATCTCTGGTCTTTGCACCTCCATCTGTGCTGCTTTCCAGTTTATCTTGGCAAGATCTATTTTATTCATTAGCCCAAGTCCGCTGTAGGCTTGTGCTAATCGGATGCGGAGTTTGGCGACTTGAGGAGCTAGCTCGGGGAAAGGGCTTAGTTTGTCACACAGTTCTTCCCACTTTCTACAGACGATTAATGTTCTCGCTGAGTGGTTCTCCATGTCGCTTAGGACACCGCTATTACTTTCCCATTTCATCGCATAGATGTCTTGGGCTATGTCTAGTGAGCTAATGAGAGGGACCCTCCAACGTTGCTGTTCTGTGTTATTCTGTTGATTGAGATCCACAAGATCCTTCTTCAGATGGACTATTTTACTATCTTTATTTCGAAGGTTACTACTCAGTTCTGTGGTGGCTGCTGCATAATTCTGATTATAGAGATCGGCATATTTATTGAGCTTTTCTTGGAGGTCATTTTTGAGGTCTTTTTGACTCTGTTCTAGATCAGCGATCTTGGTTTGTGATTCCCTGATCTGGTCATTAGAGTTTTTCCAGAGAAGCCCAAACGTAATGGCACAGATGATAGCAATTATACAGCCTCCGTCCCAGAGGAGGGATTTGAGGTTGATGCGTTTGAATATGGAATTTTTCTGAGTCATTTAATTTTTAAGATTACATTATTTTATGTAGATTTCCAACTTGTATTAAATTGGTTAACTTAACCTAAATAGTAGCTATAGTTGGGGCATAATCAAATGCGCACTCACTCTATTATAAATATCTGTGAGTGTCCATTTCATCTTAGCGTCACTCGGAGTCATTCGTTTACTTTGCTTTAGGTCTTTGTAGAAGATCTCTTTTTGCTTTTTAGCTAGTGTGCTGCTGAGAACGTGTAAGTTTGATTCATCATTAATAAAAAAGGTGCGATCGTCAAAATTTCCTGACCCAGCGATAGTCAGGTAGTCGTCGATCACGATGAGCTTGGCATGCATCATCGAGGTTTGATATTCATAAATTTCCACCCCTGCTTCCATGAGAGTAGGCCAGTAGATCTTGGAGGCTTCGCGGAGGACTTTTGAATCGATGGGATCACCAGGGACAATTACTTTTATCTCCACTCCGCGTGCACGAGCTTGTTTAATAGCGTGGAGCAGACGAGGGTTTGGGGCAAAGTAGGCGTGCTCGATCAGGATAGATTTCTTAGCTGCATCGATGGCTAGTAAGTAAGACCCACCGAGGGTATCGCCCCGTTCTCTGGGAGCCCCCATTGTGTTCTGGACGGTCATCTGCCCTGTATTAGTAAGGCTTGGAAAATAGGCTGACCCAGAGATTTTCTTACCTGTAAGTTCTTTCCAGTTATCTGAGAAGATAGTCTGCATGTCTACCACTCCCTTACCAGTGACTTTGTACATTGTGTCCCTCCATTCACTGTGGTTAGAAGCGTTTCCCATCCACGCATTTGCATAGCCCGCGCCACCTGTGAAGCCTAATTTTCCATCCACGATAAGAAGTTTTCGGTGATCTCGGTTGTTGATATGATAAAGCCTTAGGGGGGTGAATTTCCGATACCACTTTAGTTCGCAGCCAGAATTCACTAGGATGTCCGTGCAGACTTTTCCCAGCTTGCGAGAGCCGATACCATCTAGAATTATATGGACTTTTACGCCTTGCCGGGCTCTCTCCGCAAGGGCGAGGCAGAAGTAATATGTCTCCGTGCCACTGACCATAGCAAAGGTCTCAAAAGTGATGGATTTCTTTGCTGACTTGACTGCCTTTCTCATCTCAGGGAAGAACGCATCACCATTCGGTAGCGTGGTGACATGGCAGCCATCATGCCATTTTGCTTTTGCTACTGTAGCGAGTTTGCTTTTGAAGTCTGCGGATCTAACATTAGGTGCTGTGGCGCCTAGACCATAGTAGGCACTATGATCCAGCTTTGCGCACTGGCACATTAGGAGACTGAGCGCTAATGCTGTGATAAGCTGGATGATTTTCAGCATTTTTGAAGGAACGAGCATAAGACGCTGGTTTAGTATCAAATTGCTTGTAGCGCAAGCCATAGGGGTTAGTTTTATTCCCATGGATCACGTAAAGATAGATAAGCAGCACTGTTGGCATCCATTTACTCAACAGGAAATGTGGACCTTGCCGGAGCATCAGCCTCTCATGATAGAGAGCGGTGAGGGCGTCTGGCTTAAAGACACAGAGGGAAATAAGTACATTGATGGTAACAGCTCTATCTGGACGAATATTCACGGGCACAATCACCCTGTGATAAATAAAGCGATAAAGGATCAGCTCGATAAAATTTCCCATAGCTCGTATCTAGGTTTCGGTCATCCTCTGGCATCCGAGCTCGCAATGCGGTTGGTATCATTCTTCCCTGAGACAGATTTACAACGCGTATTTTTTTCCGATGATGGTTCGACTGCTGTTGAGTGTGCTATGAAAATGGCACTTCAGTTTAGAATTCAAAATAGTGAGCCAGAGAAGACCGAATTCATCGCATTTATCGGTGGCTATCATGGCGATACATTGGGGGCGGCATCGCTCGGCGGGGTGGAAGTTTTTTTTGCGAGGTTCAGAAAATTTGGTCTTACTGTGCATTTTGTGAGGGATCTTGATGAACTGAGAAGTTTGCCAGAATCTGCCTTAGATAAGATTGCTGCCGTAATCATTGAACCGCTCGTTCAGGGGGTCAATCAGATTCATGTTTGGCAGCAGGGGATGTTAGAGGAATTGAGAATTTTCACCGAGGAGAAATCGATTCATCTAATTCTTGATGAAGTGATGACTGGGTTCGGCCGGACGGGGACGATGTTTGCCTGCCAGCAGGAGGGGGTGATTCCAGATTTTCTTTGCCTAGCGAAAGGTCTAACAGGGGGGTATTTACCAATGGCAGCCACGCTCGTGACAGAAACTATTTACAATGGGTTTCTAGGCGCTCCAGAGCGTGTATTTTATTACGGGCACAGCTACACGGCAAACCCACTGGGCTGCGCTGCGGCATTGGCTAGCCTCGATATATTTGAGAGTGAAAACACTCTGATTGGTGTCAATGAGAAGGCCACGTATCTCGCCTATAAACTCATCCATCTAGCAGACGAAAATTTACATGTGAAAGAAATTAGACGATGTGGGCTAGTCGCTGGGCTTGAAATTAATACTGATACAAAAGGAGTAGGAGCACAGATCTGTGAGGCAGCTAGGAGGTATCAATTAATTACTAGACCGATTCTCAATACCATTGTTTTAATGCCCCCTCTATCCATCACCCGTGATGAGATCGATATGATGATCGCGGCGGTGGATCAGGCAATTATTGATGTGCTGGATTAGTAGCATTTTATGGTTGACGTGGTAATGGTTATGTCGCATAATTTAGTGATAATGAAATACAAAATATGTAGTATATCGTTGGCTTTAGTAGCTGGCACAGTAGCCTTATTTATCAGTTCATGTGCATCTGATCCCGCAAACGTTGCTACTCCAGGTGTGCTCAAATTGATTACTATTGAGGCAAATGAAGAGGCTAGAAAATATAACTTAGTATTAGTTAACACGATAGAAAACGCAGACAAAATAGTGATTACAGAGCATTCTCATAAAGTGGATTTTTTCGGAACGATTCCAGGATTAGAGAATACACCGCATTACAGTTACGCTCGAAAAGTCCTCAGTGCTGGTGAGCAGGTTTTATTTCTTGCTAATGTTAGAAATTTAAAAGGGTTGGCTAAGTCTGAGAATACAAGTTGTTTATTTGTTCCTCATCACACGCTTGATTTCTATGAAGAGGGTTTACTGAAGAGTAGTATGCAAATCTGCTATAAATGCTCAGATATAACATGGAACGCTACGCATTATAAGGCATCTGAAGATGTCTTTCAAGCGCTCACAATAGCAATCACGGGTGCAGGAATGCAGACACACAGAACATGGGATGAAATAGCTAAGCAACGTTATATAGCGGAGAATCAAGCAAAGCCACCAGGCATAGACCTTAAGTTGGGTGGAGTTCCAGTTGCTAGGTGGGCAGTTGGTGAGAGAGGTAAGAAAGTGATCAATCCTTTCACCGGAAAACTAGTCGATGTAGAAGGGATTACCGCGAATACTAAAGTCAGAGACCCTAATGATAAAGACCCGGCGCATATTTTCAGAGTGCCTGCGGAGTGATTTCTAGAAGTTCAGATAGTTCAGATGGTAGAAGCCTAATTTATTACTCTAAAAATAGAGCGGGGGATCATTTTGCTATTTGTTCTTAATTCTCCCAGGCTTAACCGGCTTCTGTCTACCGAAATCCGGATTCGGTTCTTTAGGAATAGGTGCTTTCATGCTTAAACGCCAGGCTGCTAACTTATCTAGTAGTTGTTCAGATTTTGACGGGTAGCTTGCTACTAAATTATTTTTTTCACTTATATCATACTTTAGATTGTAGAGTTCAATATCATTATTCTCAAAATACTGAATTAGTTTCCAGTCACCATGTCGAATGGCAGAACCAGGGCGGGTGCGGAAGATTGGGTCTTGGGTGTCTTTATTGCCACCTTGAAGATAGATGGGGAAATGCCAGTAGAGCGCTCGATCCGCTATTTTTCTTTCGTTGAATAATGGAACTAGACTAACACCATCAAGTTTTTTCCCCTCTAGTTTGTTCTGCGTAATCTCTAGAATAGTGGGGTAGAAATCAAGATGGCTTACAGGTGTATCAGATTTTCCTGCTTGAATCTTACCTGTCCAGCGGATGATCAATGGTTCGCGAATACCGCCCTCGTAGTAAGAGCCTTTTCCAGCTCGGAGGGGAGTTTGCTTGGAAAACTTGTAGACGCCTCCATTATCTGATGTGAAGATGACAATGGTCTTATCTGATAGCTTCAGAGTGTCGAGAGTCTTCATAAGCCTACCAATGTTGTCGTCGAGGCTCGATATCATGGCAGCGTAATTCGGATTATTCTGTGATTCATTGGCTTTCTTATTTTTGAAATAAGCCACTTTTTCTGGCTTTGCCTCAATCGGCCCATGTACCGTGAAGTAAGGAAGATAGAGGAAAAATGCATTTTCTTTATAGTCGGTGATGAATTTAATCGCTTCATCGGTAAGTCTGTCTGTTAGATACTCACCTGGCTTTTCATTGACCAAGTTAGGATATTTATAGGGGCTGTGATATCCACCTTTGTATGGACCTCCCTCATTAGAGCCAGCGATGTTGATATCAAACCCGTTTTTAAGCGGATTTTCTGAAACGTGCCATTTGCCAATGGTCGCAGTAATATAGCCAGCCTTCTGCATCGCATGTCCTAGAGTGAGAATACTATTATTGATATAAAGTGTGTTTTCAATGGGTATCAGCTTACGGTTATGAGACTCTCCTCTGTCAGATTCGCCGACAGTATAAACTCCATGCCTCGGGGTAGCTTGGCCAGTGAGCGCAGAGGCTCTGCTTGGAGCACAGTTTGCCGCAGCGGCATAAGCATTACTAAATACCATTCCTTGCCTGGAAAGGTGATCAATGTGCGGGGTCTCGTAGTATTTACTGCCCTGATATCCTACATCTGCCCAACCGAGATCATCCACATTTATGTAGATGATGTTTGGTTTTTCATTTGCCCATATAGTTGATATAGAAGAGAAAATGGCTAAAGTGAACAGTATGAGTAAGTTCTGCATCAATGATTCTTGTTAGAGAAAAGGAATGAAGTCCAGCAAAAAAAATCTACAGGACTGGCGGGTGATAACAGTAACCTAATCCTCGTCTGGTCTGAATGACCTCGGCGCATTGCGGAGATGCAGAGGTAAGCTTTGCTCGTAGAGTCTTGATATGTGCATCCACGGTCCGATCCATCGCTGAGCCTGGGTCCTCCCAGGCGTGTTCTAGCAGTTGCTCTCTGGTGAATGTCCGTCCCGGCTGTGAGATAAATGTCGCGAGTAATTTATATTCATGCGCGGTGAGGTCCACTGGCTGGCCGTAGCAGTGGACGGTCATTGCTGCAGTATTGATGCTGATGCCCTCTTTAGTGTGCTTATTGAGTTCCCGCGGTGAGATATTCGATGTTCGCCGTAGGATGGCCTTAATCCGTGCCACTAGCTCGCGCGGGCTAAATGGCTTAGTCACATAGTCATCGGCACCGAACTCTAGGCCCAGAATACGGTCTATTTCTGATTCTCTAGCGGTGAGAAATAAGATGGGAATCCCGGACTGCCTGCGTATCTGCTGGCAGACATCTAGACCAGATGTATCAGGCAGGCCAATGTCTAAGACGACCAATGAATAGATCCCTTTAGCCTCCACTAGAGAAATGGCTTCAGCCCCAGTCGTGACGTGAGTAGTCTGGAAATACTCAGTTTCCAAAGCATAAATGATAGTTTCCGCGATGGAGGATTCATCTTCGACGATAAGAATATGGGGCATTCGGTATTTGAGTTAGACGTTGATTTTTTCGATATTACAGCGAATCCTGAATCCCTGTCGCTGTGGACATGTACCAGCATTTTTCAGCCAAAGCAAAATATCGCTCTCTAGCTGATCACAGTCATCATACCACTGATCGGCCTTTTTGAGGATCATCACGGACTCATGTATTTCACTGAAGAATACTTCGCTTGCCCCGAGTTTTTTGAGCTCGATCATCTCCGTCTGCAAGATCTGGTAAAATACGAGTTCGTAACCATTGCCAGCTTTTAGCGCAGCTCGCTCTAGCGAAATAGTGATCGGTGGGCACTCCACCTCTAATGCATTCGCTATCGCCTCACAGCCGATCCTTTTCAGCGTGTGTCGGATACGCACATAAAGAGCTTCTATTGCGAGAAGCCTCAAGGAGCATTTATGCTCCAAATAATAAACAATTCCGTCATAGACATCATCTACAAACGAGAAGTGCGGCTGGTTTGCTCGGTTAGAGGCATTCTCGATGGCTCGGCGTATCCAGTAAGTATCGTAGTCAGATATCTGGTGCTCTCCTACTTGGAGGACGGGCATGTTTCCTGCGATGCAAATCATAGTTATTAAATGGTTAGGCGGGGGTGTTTAGATTGAGTTGGTAGTTTAAATTATTCGTTAAAAAGCGGTGGTTGCAGCGGGTCCTTTCTCCCTCGGTATTCTAGTCTCTGAATCTCCTTGATAAATTCGCCCACATCCTCGAACTGCCGATAGACTGAGACATAGCGCACGTAAGCCACCGGATCGATGTCATAGAGCTTGTCCGTCACCTTCATGCCGATCACTCCGGAAGGAACTTCAGATAGGTGGTCCTTGTGTAGCTCCGCTAAAATCTCCTCCACAGCTCGGCCGAGTCTGTCCATCGACACCGGACGTTTTTCGCAGGCCTTTACTAGACCACGAATTAGCTTCTCGCGGTTTAGCGTCTGGCGGGAACCATCGCGTTTCACTACCCGCAGCTCAGTTCGCTCGATCTGTTCGTAAGTGGTGTATCTATAACTGCACTGCAAGCACACTCGTCTCCTCCGGGTAGTGGTCCCGTCCTTTGACATTCTTGAGTCGATGACTTTATCATCGAGTGAGCCGCATTGGATGCATCGCATGTGAAATTTTTGTTTGGGGTGGGTGGTTGATTACTATCGAGAAATTGGACAGTTTTCTCTATTTCGTAAATGTAAAAAATATTGTGAATAAGTTACTTGTGAGGATGATTAGCATCTCCTAACTGTAATTTTTATGAATTTCTAAATATCCAGGCCAAATGGTAATATTTGGCCACTAAATGAGAGTTAATTTGAAAAATCTTAGTCCTTGGCAAAAGAATTTTTAGGTGCATATTACGCCTAGAAATGGCTAGCAGGAAAACAAAAGAAGTTAATGAAAACGAAGTAAAAAGCGAAGTGGTTTCTCTTCGGCAAGATCTCATGGTGCTGACGAAGATGCGTCTCAACACATTCGTTCTGATCACCACACTATTTGGTTATATTCTAGCATCTAAAACTGTTCATGGAGTCTGGGTGTCGGACTGGTGGCAGCTATTCCACACTATATTAGGTACTGCTGCAGTGGCATTTGGTAGCGCTGCATTTAATCAACTCATGGAGATCCATCAGGACCGCCAGATGAAGCGCACCGCGGACCGACCGCTCCCATCTAACAGAATGAATGTCGTCACCGCCTTTGCAATAGGCTGGGTGCTCAGCGCCTTTGGAGTGATACATCTTAGTGCAATAGTTGGTCCAGGGAGTGCCTATCTTGCCGCCATCACCAGTGTCGTTTACGTCTTTATCTACACCCCCATGAAGCGTAAGTCATCGGCAAACACCCTAGTAGGAGCCATCCCTGGAGCCATCCCGCCAGTTATCGGCTGGGTAGCGGCTGGTGGAGGCTGGAACGATGGCGAGGCATGGTATCTTTTTGCACTGCTATTCCTCTGGCAGCTCCCGCATTTCGTAGCAATCAATTGGATGTGCCGCGAGGAATACGAGGAAGCCGGCTATAAGATGTGGAGTAATGGCGATGTCAGTGGTAAAAAAACTGCCAGGCTAGCACTCATCTTCAGCGCTTGTCTTGTAGCCCTCGCGCCAGTCGCGTGCCTGCCTGGTATTGACTACGCTAACTGGATATTCGGTGTCGGCGGTGGTATCGCAGGCATTTACATGTGCTGGCTTGCGGTGAAATTTAGCAGAGCTGGCACTCGTGAGTCCTCGCGCGGGTTATTCCTCTTCACGCTACTATATTTACCTTTAGCGTTAGGATTACTTGCATTTTGCTGGAACTGAGTTTAGTGAAGCATGTGAACTGACTAATCAGTAAACTAATCATGAATCTTCAACAACCATACCAGCCCGCTGAGCGAGATCCCGTAGCGATACGCCGCACAGTGATTATTCTCATCCTATTGATGCTAATAGGTGGCTTCTTTATCGTCTATAAGTATAGAGAGAAAATGGGTGAGGAACATGTGGAAAATCAAAAAGGTCGTCCTGTTATGTCCCTTGGTAGCGTGGGCGCTAAGACTAACATCAGAGTATTGTCAACAGATGGTGAGGTCTATGATTTCACCCTCTTAGAAGGGAAACTGTCATTGATAACGGTGATTTCAGCTAATCTTCCTGAGCAGTCGAAACTAATCGTAAATGAGATGAAAAAAGCTCAAGCACATTTCTCAGAAAAAGAGCAACTGCAGCTAGTCTGTATCTCAGCAGACACCTTGAAAAGTGTTCCACGAGAACAACTCGCTGGGTTTGCCCAGGATATAGGAGCGGAGGGAGATAATTGGCATGTGCTGGCATCTGACTCAGAAGAATTTGGTGGTTACGTAAAGAATGTGCTGAAACTGGGGATGATCTCCAGAGTGGATAAAGAAACCAAGAAGAGCATCCTCCCAGATTTTTTGAGAATAGTAGATCATAGTATGAGAATTAGGGGTGAGATTGATGATTATAAGTTTATATTTTATCATGCTATTGAGGAGAGAACGAGGGAAGATCTGAAGGAGAACCCCAGTCTGCTGGAAAACGAGGAAGTTAAGCAGAACTTGCAACGATATCAAAATGCAGTGAGTGTGAATAGAGAAAAGATGTTCAAAAATATCGATTACATCATAGACTATGAACAAACTGATGTTGCCGCTTTTAAGGATGCTAACCGTTCAAATAGATACCATTTCCCGTTGATTGTATTCTCTGGATTCATCCTCTTTATCCTCATTATGGGATATCGCCTTAAAAGACAGCGTAGAAAAGAAGAAATTGCCAATAACCAAAACAAATAATTATGAGTGAACAAGTAGAAGACAAATCAATACAGAACGGTGATAAAGCTAAGGTCGTCATGATCTACGTTGGTGTCGCTATTATTTCAGCGATCATCATTGCGTGCTTCATGTTCCTTGGTAAATACAGCCGCGGAGTTGCTGAGAATAACACCTCTGAGGATTCCCGAAAAGCCATCAATATTCAGGTGCTGTCCATGGAGGACAGTATCGGACTGAATGACATCCTTAAACTGGAACAAGACTTCACAGCGACTAATCAAGACGGAGATGCGGTCACCCTGCAATCACTCAAAGGTAAAGTCTGGGTCTTCGCGCAGTTCTATGGCTCATGTCCAGAGTGTAATAAAGTTAATCTCGAAATTTTGACTGATGTCTACAAAAAATACGAAAAGGACCCAAACTTCCAAATCGTAACCGTGAGCATCATGGAGGAAGATGACGGAGTAAAGTCGATGAAGAATATGGCAGAAGCCCGAAATGCAGAGACTGGTAAATGGTGGTTTTTAACAGCCGATGTGGATGCAGTGAATAAATTCTGCACAGAGAATATGATGTATGCGAAGTTCATAGAAAACACCAATAAAGAAGGGGACGGGATGCAAGGCGCTATCTTTCATGATATGGGCATGGCGGTCTTTAATTCAGACATGATCATGAAGGCGAAGGTAGATGTCTTTTCCCCACTTGAAGCTGGTAACATACTTGGATCTGAATTAGAAATAAAACAACTCGATCTAGAGATAGCAGCTGCATTGAAAACGTTAAAAGAAAACAACAGAAAATGAGTGATTTCCAAGCCTATCTCCAAAGAAAACCCAATTTGAAGCTCGGTAAAACGCTGAAAATAGTCACTTGGATTCTCACCGCAGTGGTATTGATCCTGGTGGGACTTATGCGCAGGCCTGACCTAACGATACCGCTACCAGAGGGAATCAGTATGAAGTTTCTTCCCCCGGTTCATGCAGCGCTTAATAGTATTGTGGCCCTCAGTTTGATCATAGCAATTTGGATGATAAAGCAAAGAAATGTCAGAGCGCACAAACTTTGGATCAGCGTCGCTATGCTTAGCTCCATTCTATTTCTACTCTGCTACGTGGCCTATCATTTCACTACTGAAGAAACAATATTCCCAGTCGGTGAACCGCTGCGCGGGGTCTACTTATTCATACTCATCACCCATATTATTCTAGCTGGGATCAGCCTGCCATTCATTCTTTTGACTTGGTCTTATGGTTTCACTGATCAATTCGTGAAACACAAGAAGATGGCTAGATGGCTCTTCCCAGTATGGCTCTACGTAGCCATCACGGGCCCCATTTGCTACTTTATGCTTAAGCCTTACTATTAGGAATTCGCTTAATTTAATATTATGATATCTAACAAGAAAAGAAATCCACGAGTTGTGATAGTGGGCGGGGGATTTGGTGGCGTAGCTGCGGCTAAAAAGCTGAAGAAAACAGATGTGGATGTGGTTTTGATTGATCGCAGAAACTACCACTTGTTCCAGCCATTACTCTACCAAGTGGCTACGGCGGCTCTCAACCCCTCTGATATTGCGGCTCCTATCCGTAAGATTTTTAGTAAGCAGAAGAACTTGAGATCGATTCTTGGTGAAGTAGAGAATGTGGATCTAGCAAACCGTAAAGTATATTTGAAAGGTGAGCCAGTTGAGTATGATTATCTCGTGCTCGCAGCCGGCGCCACGCATTCTTACTTTGGTAATGACCAATGGAGTAAGTTTGCGCCGGGACTAAAAACACTGGACGATGCGGTCGAAATTAGGCGTAAATTTCTGCTCTCTTTTGAAGCTGCAGAGGTAGAGACAGATCCTGAGGCACGAAGAGCTTGTCTCACATTTGTCGTAGTAGGTGGTGGCCCAACTGGCTGTGAAATGGCTGGAGCAATGGCTGAGGTAGCACGCTCTATACCAGATGATTTCCGTGAAGTAGATACCAAGACCGCAAGCATTATTCTTATCCAGGGAAGCGATAGAGTATTAGATGCATTTCCTAAAGAAAGCTCAGATGATGCTCTCAAACATCTCGAAGAAATGGGCGTTGAGGTCATACTAAACCAATTTGTGACAGAGGTGAGTGCTGATGGAGTGAAATATGGCGAAAAGTTCATCGCTACAAATAATGTGTTCTGGGCAGCTGGAGTAAAAGCGTCTCCTCTGGGTGAATCTCTCGGCGTAGAGCTTGATAACGCGGGCAGGGTGATAGTGGAGCCAGATCTCAGTGTTACAGGCTACCCAAAGGTCTTTGTTATTGGTGATCAAGCAGCAGCTAAGAGCTCTAAAACAGGTAAGCTTGTGCCCGGGGTGGCCCAGGGAGCAATGCAAGGTGGAGATTTCGTAGGAAATATAATCCACCATGAATTAAAAGATGAGACTTGGGTTGAGAGAGGGGAGTTTTCTTATTTTGATAAAGGGAATCTGGCAACCATTGGCCGCAATAAAGCAGTCGCAGATATCAGAGGGTTTAAGCTAAAAGGATTCCTCGCATGGTTCATCTGGGTAGCGGTTCATGTTTTGTTTTTAGTGAATTTCCGCAGTAAAATTTCCGTAGTTTTTAGCTGGTCGTGGACTTACTTCCTGGGAAGTAGAGGAGCCAGGCTGATCACGGGGAAGAGCGACTATCAGATTAAACGGCCATCTGATAGTGATTAAATAATTGATTTTTTATCACTAGCTAACTCAATAAAACTCGACAAATAAACTGCGAACCTACAGCATAAAGCAATATGAATAAATACATTATATCCATTCTTTTTAGCCTGAGCACGTTCGCAGTAGCTCAGAATGCACTTTCCGACCAAGAAAAAAAAGAAGGCTGGCAGCTTTTGTTTGATGGCAAAAGCCTAGAACATTGGCGAAATTTCAAAAAAGAAACGATTAGCCCTAAATGGATCGTGAAGGAGGGAGCGATGGTCAAAACTAAAGGTGGTGGTGATATTGTGACCAAAAAGAAATATCAAAACTTCGACCTCAAACTGGACTGGAAAATCGCCATCGCTGGGAATAGTGGGATCTTTATTCTAGCCAACGAAACGGTAGCCGATAAAAAAATCTACACTCGCGCACCTGAGATCCAGATTCTTGATAATGAAAAGCATTCGGATAGAAAATCAGCAAGTCACCGGTCAGGCTCGCTTTACGACATGATCGCCGCGCCTGATTCATCTCAGAAGCCAGCCGGTGAGTGGAATACCCTTAGAGTTCTTTTCGATAATAGGCACTTGCAAGTCTGGCAAAATGGGGTGGTAGCATTCGATGTCAAACTCGGAAGTGAGGCGTGGAAAAAAGCACTCAATGGCAGTAAGTTTAAAAATTGGCCAGGTTTTGCAGACGCGTTTAGCGGCCATATAGGTGTTCAAGAACACGGAGCAGATGTGTCACTTCGTAACATCAAGATCAAGCCTTTACCGGCCACTGCCGCAGCTGAATCTGCACCAGTAATTGAACTTAAGTAAGCGTCAAAAAAGACGATCAAAATATCTTCAGTAGCTACTTAAACTACCAAATCCCCCACCATTCTATCTCTTCAGTGAAGGAGCGATTATCAGATAAAATAACCAACTGATATTAAATATAGAATAAATAATTTCATCTCGGTGCCTTGTTTAGTCATACATAGTGGAGATTGAAGCCCTTTGTTTTGATAGGTGAAAAAGTGTGACGAAATTAATATTTGCTTATAATTCATAAGTTATTAGTCTGTATTCGTCTCAGCGATGACCTTAGTTCGGTATCCGATATCCTATTTGGCAATAGTCATTTAATATATTTTACGCTTCTTAACGAAGATGACAGGATGAACTAACAAGCAAAAAAATATCATTTCCTTTCAGCTGGCTAAGCCATCTTTTGCGAGACTTAACAACATAAATCTATAGTGGACAAAACAATCGTAGTAAAAGTCGGAACAGGGGTGCTCACCAGAGCAGAAGATGCAACATTAGATGGAGCTTCACTGCTTCGCCTAGTGAATGCTATCGCGCAAACAGTTGGAGACACTGGCAAATGCATACTAGTCTCTAGCGGAGCGGTCGGGGCCGGAGTCACAGCTTTCGGACTAAATGAGTATCCTAAAGATTTAGCTACTATTCAAGCTGTATCAGCAGTGGGTCAGACCCGACTCATGCACGCCTATGAAAATCTCTTTGGCCACTTTAAAATTAACGTTGCTCAGCTTCTTCGCACTGCAGATGATTTCAAAAAAAATTCCAAACGCCGAGCACATACCAAAGCCACACTTCAGCGCTTGCTACATGAGCCTAGAGTAGTGCCGATCATGAACCAAAATGACACGGTTGCATTTCGTGACTATACAGTGGGCGATAATGACATGCTCGCCGTGCGAGTTGCTGAGCTGATTAATGCGGATCAGTTGATCATTTTCACTGGTGTTGACGGACTATACCCGCACGGAAATATCGGTGGAGAGGTAATCCGGCAGGTTGATAATATCGAAGAAGTCATGAATTGCGCTGAAGAAGATGTCTCTGGCAAGATGTCGATGGGCGGAATGCAGTCTAAGCTCAAGGCTATTCGTAAGGCAGTGGATGCCGGAATTGAAACATGTATTGCAAACGGTCGCGAGCCTGAGAGACTGAGTGATATTCTTATCGGATCAGGTTATTGCACCAGATTTAAACCGAATGCGGAGGCCAAAGCCGCTCGTGAGAAATTACTAAAAAGGGACGACGAGGCAATTATTAAATCTAAATAAAAGACAATTTTAAAATGACATCACAAGAGATTCACGACCAAGTCTACGCGATGGGTAAAGAGGCCAGAAAGGCGGCCTTAGCCCTGTCACTTCTGACACCAAAGTTGAAGGCTGATATCTTGCGCGCGATGGCGAAAGCCCTCCGTGACAACGCATCGCCGATCCTAGAAGCCAATGCTAAAGATTTAGCGTCAGCTGATACCAAAGGTATTTCTGGAGCTCTTCGTGAGCGACTCGTGCTCAATAACGAGCGTGTAGAAGCCATCGCAGACGGGATCGAACAAGTCGCTGATCTTCCTGATCCGGTGGGCGAACAGCTAGATCTGGTCACTCGTCCAAATGGAATTATCATCGAGAAAGTGCGTGTTCCTATCGGAGTGATTGGCATCATTTATGAATCTCGACCAAACGTGACATCAGACGCAGCGGTGCTCTGCCTGAAATCAGGTAATGCAACCATCCTTCGCGGTGGCTCAGAGGCGATCCACTCAAATACAGCGATCGCTAAGGCACTCCAAGAGGGCGGAGAACCAGCAGGACTTCCTAAAGGAGCGATCCAGCTCATTCCATTCACCGATCGCGAATCCGTGAAAGTGCTTGCGGGTATGGGGGAATACCTCGACCTCATCATCCCTCGTGGTGGTGAAGGGCTGATTAAGGCAGTTGTGTCTATGGCAGTTATGCCAGTGATCAAGCACTACGATGGAATCTGCCATGCTTACGTTGAAGACGAGGCGGATCAAGAGTTAGCTATAGCGATCATAGACGACGGGAAAACCGAGAAATGCTCAGGTTGTAACGCTCTAGAAACTGTCCTTATCGATAGCACAATAGCAGCAGAATTTCTCCCTAAACTTAAGACCCGTCTCGATAAGCGTGGAGTTGAAATCCGAGCCTGCGAACGCACCAGGGAAATTTTACCCAGCGCAACTCCTGCCACTGAAGAAGATTGGACGACGGAATACCTCGATCTGATCATCTCAGTGAAAATAGTCGACTCTATCGAGCAGGCAATCGAACACGTGAATTTCTATGGTTCTCATCACAGCGAAGTCATTATCACCAAAAACCTTGATAAGGCCAAGCAGTTCTTGAAATCAATAGACTCAGCCTGCCTGTATCATAATGTATCAACGCGCTTCTCAGATGGAGAAGAGTTCGGCTTCGGAGCAGAAATAGGCATTTCAACGGATAAGCTCCACGCCCGTGGACCAATGGGGCTCATTGAACTCACCTCCTACCAATATCGTATCACAGGCGACGGGCAGATCAAGGATAGTGAACGTCAAGTTGGGCTTTAGTAATCATCAATGCAGCACCATATAACATCCTTTGAACTGTCATCTGTTAGCGATTTATTTGAGACGATTACTATAATTATAGGCAATTATGGCTAAACAAGGTCTACATCCGTCACGCGTTTGGCTGCTGGATAGTTCGCAACGAAACCGTTCACGATACAGTTGCAAAAAATTGATAATACTGGATACTTACTCTACGCAGATGACTTTAACGCGTTTTCTGAAACGCTCCAGCAACGCACGCTCTTTAGTATTCATCGTTCCTGCATTCTGGGCATAGAAGACCATGACATCCGCTTTTTTCAACTGATCCTCGGTCGGGAATGTAAGCGCACCATCCACATCAGCACCACGCTCTTTGAGCATCTTTGTCCAGTCAGTAAGAAAGCGTTCATGTTCATGCGCTCCGGGTCCGTGGGTTTTTTCACCAGCACGAATAAACACCCGCAGAGGCTCAGCAGCGCTGATAGGTAAAACGAGAATTGAGATCAGGACAAGTAGTAAAGGTTTCATAATGGATGGGATTACGGATTTCTATGGAGTAAAGCAGAAGGGTCGGTTCTAAGTAAAGCACGAAGCAGAAGTTCCGCGCAAACTGGGTATCTCCCATCAGTCTGGGGGCAATGCGGTTGACTCAAAATGTTAACAGCCTGTCACGATAAACGATCCTCATCCGCTTACCCTTACGAAGCTGGTGGTCCGAGCGTTCTGCCTGGGACAAAGCTGGATTTGACAAGGTTTTGACGCGTGTCTTCTTTATTGTGGGAGACGTTCTTCATCCAGTTCCGCAGGCGGCGCGAGACAGGATCCCAGTCCCACTGGATGTAGGAGATCGATTTTTCACACCAGCTGAAAGATTCGATGAATTCATGGCACATGAGGGAAACGTCTTCAGGGACCCGAATCCCTCGTTCCAAGAGAAACTGCAGGACAGCACAAAAGGTCAGCTTGTCATTGATGATTATAACGGTGGGGGGAGTGGTTTTGAACAAGGAGTCGAGCATGGTGTGAAGGGCTTGTTTATCGGTCATATCCCAGTCGGGCAGGTTGTAGGAGCCGGTTTGGAGACCCTCGGACACAAGACTATCCAGAAAAGCACGTATCGCTCGGTTGGGCTCGGGAAGGCGGGTATGCCTAGGGGTCAGCATGACGATACGCTTGTGACCGAGCGCAACCAGGTGGTGCACACTCTCGGCAAAGCCACTTGCTGAGTCTGGGCCGGCACCGGCAATCGGCAGTTTGCTCATGAAGCCGAACATGGCGAATGTTGGCAACGGCTGCTGGGAGAACCACTCCAGCACCTCGCGGGAGCCAGCGTAAACGATCCAGGCATCAGCATTGATGGATTCTACATGGCGCTTGATCCGCCGCAGGTCCATCTTGAGGCTGCTCTGGGTTTTAGGGCTGGTGACAATGGTGTATGGTGCTAGCTCTAGCTCTTGTGTCAGACTCGGTTCCCTCAGGAATGCGTCAAAATCCAGTAGCGCAATCCGGAACGACGTCGAGACATAATCCTTCGGCAACACGATTTTGCGCGGCCGCCCTGGTCCCTGTCCGACAAGTAAACCTTCTTCTTCGAGGTGTTGCAACGCGAGCCCCACCGCCTTGGGGTCAATTCCCAGTTCCTTCGCCAGTGCCGGAGCTCCAGGTATTGTCTCGCTCCAGCGGCCCTTAAACAATTCGTCGCGCAAATGCACCGCAACCTGCTCAGAGGGACTAGCTATACTGAAATCGTACATAAGGAAGCTATAGTTTTTTGGAGGATAGGTGTCGATCATGAAAAACTCAATCCTCCTAGCAGGGCAATCATGCTAGGGGGAAATCCTATTCACCTATGTAGCGTAGTGGCTACGCGTTCGGGAGCGGGCTGCGCCTTGGGAGCAAGAAGCATGGAGCCGCAAGCGTAAACTAGGTGATTTGTCTTATTCCCCAGCAAAGGTTCTACCACCTTCCAGTCATCAGTTTGATGGAAAATAACCTTCCAAATCTGCCCTGCCAGTAGAGTGTAAGAACGCTGGAATGGGACATGAAATCCAGCTATCCAAAGATGGTGAGGTAGATTCTCAAAAAAGTCTTTTAGAATGATTCTGTGTGTCTAGATTGTCGCTGTAATACGAATTTTACCGACCAATTCACCTTGCAATAAGGGCTGATACGGAAACTAATAACAACGATAATTATGATAACAAGAAAACAAACCAAGACATCTACCGCCAAGCGCCTGAGCGCCTACTCAACTCTCGCTGCAGCCACCGCCGTGGCCGGAGGCAGCGCGAATGCTGCCGTCATCTACGACATTACGGACATTACCGCGACTTCAGCAAACGGGGGAGTCACGTTCAACATGGACGACGGCGCAGCCGCAGTCGGGGGATCCCCTGACGCCCAGGGCAAGTTCCGTTTAGGCTATTGGGGGATTGGCATGTTGGGTTACGGTAACAGCGGCGGTTTTGTCGCAACTCCTTCTGCTAGTAGTAGTAGTACCTACGGTGTTGTGACTCCACTGAATGCGAGCCAGTCCGTCACCAGTGGGATGAACTTTATGGCCTACAACAGCTTCTCAAATTGGGCCTTCGCTACCAGCGGCAGCGGCGCCGGCTTTGCTCCGGGGCAAACCGGGTTTATTGGCATCCAGTTTGATCTCAACGGCGGCTCCTACCTTGGCTGGGCCCAGGTGTCGCGCAGCACCGGCGCCGGCGACGAATTGACTCTCCACGGCTTTGGCTACAACGAAGCTGGTAGCTATGCCTCTTCACAATTCACCGACACCGTTGATGCAGTTCCCGAGCCTAGCTCATTAGCTCTGCTCGCACTGGGAGCAACTGGACTGATGCGCCGCAGACGTCAAAAGGCTGCTTAAGCAAGCTTCGTTAGAATTTTTATTTTTCGCCCTCGCTGCTGAACCTCTAATAGAGGTCGGTTTAGCGGGGGCGTTCCACTTTTTTGCTCTACCTTTTCTCATTCTTTACCACACGCAACACATGACCGACTCTTCACGACTTGCCAAGCGCGTCCTCCTCATTGGCTGGGACGCCGCCGACTGGAAACTCATCAACAAGTACATGGCCGAGGGCTCGATGCCCTACATGAAGCAATTCCTAGAGCGTGGATCACGTGGCAACCTCGCGACTCTCCAGCCCGTGCTCAGCCCGATGCTGTGGAACTCGATCGGCACCGGCAAGCGGTCCTACAAACACGGCATCCACGGCTTCACCGAGCCGATGCCCGATGGCAAGGGCGTCCGTCCGTCATCCAGCACTACACGCAAGTGTAAGGCACTGTGGAACATCTGTACTCAGGAAGGCATGACATCCAATGTCGTGAGCTGGTTCGTCGGACACCCAGCCGAGCCGATCAAGGGCGTCTGCGTCTCGGAGATGTTCCGTTCGGTTCCCATCGACAAAAAAGATCCACAGTCCACCGAGTTGCCCGAGCTGCCGCCGCAGAGCGTGCACCCAGAGTCAATGCGTGAGGAGCTCGCCGAACTGCGCCTGCACCCGGGCGAGCTGACTGAGGCGGAGATTCTGCCCTTCATCCCCAACGCCGCTAAGATTAACCAGAGCAAGGACCGCCGCTTGCAGGCGTTTGCGAAATTGTTCAGTGAGATGATCAACACGCACAATGCGGCGACCCACCTCATGGAGAAAAATGACTGGGACTTCATGGGCGTTTACGTGGACGCCATCGATCACTTCGGTCACGGCTTCATGGAATACCACCCGCCTCGGATGGAGCATATCAGCGAGGCTGATTTTGAAATCTATCAAGACATCATCGCCGGAGTTTACAAGTTTCACGACCTGATGCTCGGTCGGATGATGGCGCTGGCCGGTGAAG
>CAWVXI010000009.1:0-96008 GCA_963934155.1 uncultured Verrucomicrobiales bacterium
AGCATGAAACAATATTGTTTTCTATGATTTTTGAATATCTTGATGGGATGGTATTTTTTTCGAATGATGATTAGGATTAAATCTGCTAACATACACTGATGATCATGCTTCTATCGATTTTTCTCGCTCCTTGTCTAGCAACCTTAATGTAGTATTTTGAAAAAATGCGGGGTTTGATGAGGATGCCTATTAAAGCATAGATTTATGTCATATTAGTGTCCAAATCAGAGTTGACAAGGCATAGAGAGCAGACACACTCGCGCATCATGTATGAAGCACAAGGCAACCTAAAAATCATCAATGACATCCAGACATTTGGATCAGGATTCACTAAGCGTGAATTTGTCATCACCACTGGAGACTCTAAATACCCGCAGGATATTAAATTTGAAATCGTCAAAGACAAATGCGCGCTTCTCGATCAATTCGCAGTGGGCCAAGCCGTCAATGTAAGCTTCGACATCAGAGGAAACGAATACCAAGGCAAGTATTACGTCAACCTCAACTGCTGGAAAATCCAAGCAGGATCAGGTGGCGGTGGTGGGAGCCAAACAGCTTCAGCGGGCAACTCAAACTCAAATGACATGCCAGACTTTTCCAATAGTCAAGACGGTGGCGGTGAGCCATCCATTGATGACCTGCGAGGAGACGATATTCCATTTTAATCTCATTTCACATCATTACCAATCGAACTAACCAAATCTAATCTAATTTAATCTAACTTACCCCACAACAGAATCATGCCAGTCGCAACTCCAGAACAATACGTACAAATGCTAGACGCTGCCCAGAAAGGCGGCTACGCATACCCAGCCATCAATGTCACCTCACTTGCCACCATCAATGGTGCGCTCAAAGCTTTCTCGGAATCTGGCTCAGATGGTATCATTCAGGTTTCTACTGGTGGCGGATCTTTCGCATCAGGTCTCGCAGTAGGTGACGAGGCATACGGTGCCATCGTTCTCGCTGAGGCGACTTACAGACTCGCTGAGAAGTATGACATCTTCGTGGCGCTCCACACAGATCACTGCCACCCAGCTAAGGTGGATAGCTTCCTCAAGCCACTGCTTCAAGCTTCACGTGATCGTATCGCAGAAGGCAAGGGACCACTCTTCCAGTCACACATGTTCGATGGCTCCGTAGTGGATCTCGACCAGAACATGGAGATCTCAAAAGGACTCCTCAAGGAATGTGCTGAACTCAACATCATCCTCGAAGTAGAGGCTGGCTGCGTGGGTGGCGAAGAAGATGGGCATGACACCTCAGACCTCCCAGCGGAGAAACTCTACACCACCACTGAAGACATGATTCAGGTCTATGAGACACTGGCTCCTATCGGCAGATTCATGTTTGCGGCCACTTTCGGAAATGTCCATGGTGCTTACAAGCCAGGCTCAGTGAAGCTAAAGCCGACTATCCTCCGTGATGGCCAAGCAGCAGTGGTCGATAAGCACGGTGCAGAAGCAGAAATGGACTTCGTGTTCCACGGTGGCTCAGGCTCAGACCTCGCAGACATCCGCGAGACACTCGGGTATGGTGTGATTAAAATGAACATCGATACGGACACCCAGTATGCCTTCACTCGCCCGATCGTAGCTCACATCTGTGAGAACATCGAGTCAGTCCTCAAGATAGATGGCGAAGTAGGCGTGAAAGGAAAGTATGATCCACGCTCCTACATCAAGAAAGGTGAGCAGGGCGTCTGTGACAGACTCAAGACAGCCTGTGACGATCTCCTTTCTACAGGAAACACGATCTTCAAAAAGTAACCCCAACAGATTTCAGAATAAGCTCTCAAGGTTCATCCTTGAGGGCTTTTTTGTTTTCGCTAAATAGGATATATCCAAGCCTAGAATACAGACATGATAGAAATTTTCAGACACGCGAATCTTATCAAAGTAAGCCTTTATCAGAGGAAACTGGAAGAGTAGGGCATTGTTACGCTAATCAGGAATGAAACCATCGCAATGACTGAGATTCCTATCCCCGTTTTCTATCCCAACCTCTGCATTATGAACGAGGAGGATCATGAGCGAGCATTGGAAATCTTGAAAGAGGTTATTAGATTAGAGCAAATTGAAAGTAGTGCACCTGACATAAGCTGTCCATCATGTAACGAAATGAACCCCGCTAATTTTGAGGTCTGTTGGTCATGTGCGGGTGAGCTAATATCCGACTCGTCTCAGTAGAGTCATCGATTACTTCTTCAGAGCCTCTACATCATCATCATCTAGCACTACCCATTTTCCTGGCGCCAGATCACCTAGATCAAATTCGCCAATACTAGTGCGGATGAGTCTGAGTGTGGGGTAGCCTATCTTGGCGGTCATTCGGCGGACTTGACGGTTCTTGCCTTCCTTGAGCCTGAGCATAATCCAAGATGAACGTTCCTCCGAAATAGGATCTACCGCCGGTTCTCTAGTGCCGAGCCTTCTCGGGATACCACCTACGAGCTGGGCGAAGCATGGCTTCGTGGTATGCCCGCGGATCTCTAATCCACCAGCAGCGATATCTCGCATATCTGTTAGGGTGGGCTTACCTTCTACTTGCACAAGATAGGTTCGGACGTGCTGCTTGTGGGGCCTTAGTAGGTCAGCTTCGAGTTGTTTCTCATCAGTGATGAGCAGGAGTCCTTCAGAGTCCATATCGAGCCTGCCTACGGGTGTGAATTCTGGTGGGAGATCAAATGCGGCGAGCGTTTTTTGCCCGGGCTTGTCTGGATTTTCGTTGAACTGGCTGAGTACTCCGTATGGTTTGTGAAATGCGATGATCATAATTTTAACATGTAGTAAATGTGTTTTTCGGTGAGCTTGCCCATGGTGTCACACTCGGTAAAAATGTCTGTGTTGTGTATAGTGTTGAGATCATGAGCTAAGCGAGTGATATTTTCTTTAGGGGCAAGTTTTTCCTTCCGCATAATCCGAAGTAGACCTTTAAGTCTCCGAGATTCTGAGGCTGCTCTATTAGACATCTGAGAGCGCTCTTCCTCGGCATACTGGCGGATGGTGCGGCGGTTGAGGCAATTAAAGCTTAACCGAGTTATATTTCTGTTAGAGCGAAAATTATAAGAATGATAGATTTTGAAGTTTCCTTCATAGGACTGTTGGTCAAAATCAATAGGACGAACACGGTACTGCACTTCTTCAAAGTCAGGCGTGATGTCGACGACGTAGTTTACCGAGCGCATATCACCCAGCAGGCGGATAAAGCAGCGCTCATTGAACTTCACGAATTCCTTGGCAATCCGAACTTCGTTTATCTTCTCATTTGCTAGATACTCACCAAGAAAAACATCCCCCGGAAGACCTGCTATGTGAGTCTCTATAAGTGTGTTGCCATTGACTATATAGTTCATCCTGTTAGGCGAGAGGATGTGTTCTAGCTCCAGCCCGTAAATGCGCGAGGCGTCAGCCACTTTCACGTAATAGTAGTCTGAGTTGTCGTTAAATTGATTAGTAATCTTGATTCTAAATGGACGAGAATTACCAAATTCGCCGAGATCAATCCGGTCAACAATCAGGTGTTCATGGTAAGAGCTCTCGCCACCGACCTTCAACATGGCGTAGATTCTAGTGAGCTTCACCCGAAGCTCTTCCATCACTTCTGGTGAGTAGAAAACGGTGAGCCACAAGGTCTCATCACCATCTGGACCTTCATAGGGAACCGCTCCGATGTAGCCTGACAGATCATCGTAGATGAGCGGTATATCTGACTGCCGACCAAAGTGGTAAAGATAATGCCGTAATGATGCACTTATCTTATACTGGGTTTTCCTCCTTGAGATCATAAAGCCCAAGCTATCGGTTTAGTTGCCAATATGCTATTTAATTTTAGACCCAAAATTTATACCTTAGCTAGCTTCTTCTGGGCTTTCTTGATCATATTAGCTGAACCTTTAACATCTTCTGAAGCACGGAGAAATTCTGCATAGTTTTCAGCAACAGAAGCATATTCGTAAGATTCTGTTTTGATGTGTTTCTCATAGATGGCGAGGGATTTTAGGAATAGCTCTTTCGCCTGCTTATTCTCACCGATCTGCACCAGAGATAAAGCAAGATTTGAGTATGACTGAGCGGTATCAGGATGTTTATCACCCAGACTCGCTAGTCTGCTTTCTAGTGCCATCGTGTGCATTTCGCGCGCCTGCTCATCGTAGCCAGACTTAAGGTAAAGTGCGCCTATATTGTTAAAGAGGGTAGCGGTCTTTTCATGGTTCTTTCCGTAGGAGTTACGGCAGATTTGCAGCCCTTTGAGAAACAGAGTTTCTGCAGTATCCATATTATCAAGACTGCGGTAGATAAAGCCAAGGTTATTACAAATATCTGCCACTTCTTCTAGATGTGGCGGATCAAGTTGTTCATACATTGCAATGGCATGCTCGTAGAAAATAATCGCTTCTTCGTCATTCTGAACTGCATCATAGAGCACTCCAATGCTAGCACTAATCCGTGCCAATATCTCGGTGCATTCATCGATACCATTAAGCAGTTCTAAAGATTCCAGATAAACCACACGAGCCTCTTCTAAATAGCTTTGCTGTCGGAGTAGGTCTGCCTTGACTTCTAGCGTGAGCGCTAAGAAGACAGTATCGTTGAAGTCTCCACTGTTAGAAATGCGGGCTTTCTCTATCACGGCATCAGCTGAGCGCATTGCCTCGTCCCATTTACCAGCCTCGGCTAATTCTAATACCCGCTCTGAGAGCATTTCTAATAAGTTTGCTGTTCCTGAATCCATAGTTTTATATTTTGTATAATCTCAATATTTAAAGCAACATCCTCGCTAAAGGAAGCTTATTGTCATAAAAACCGCGCCTTTCCAAAATAACTTTCCACTATTTCTGAAACAATCCTTCACAGGCAGCTCTGTTTTTGGGTAGTCCACCGAAAGCACTCCTCAGACAAAGATGCGGATGAATGCGCCCCTTCCCATCCCAAACTCCTAACAGAATAGCGAGCTCCTTCTCAAAATGCACCACAGCCTTCCATTCCACCGGCCCATCTGACAGATAGCGATACGCTCTCACCAATAAACCGTAGGCATCATCATCCGCCTCGCCAGCCTCCATGACATACTCCAGCAGCGTTGAGAAATACCCTGCAACCATGGTGTTCTTGTAGAGTTTACGGATGCCTTCGGCGTATTCAGTCACGACGAGTTCCTTAAGCGTGCCTAGCTCGCTTTTCGCGCTAGGTATCCAAGATAGCTCGGCGGTGTAGAAGAGGTCTAGCTTGCCCGCGAAGCTGCTCTTAGGTCTTCTAGCGCCTCTCGCCACGGTCTTCACCAGCCCTACGCCTTCCACACACCAGGTGACGATCAGGCTAGTTTCGGTGAGCTTGGTCAATCTGAGAATGATCCCGTTTGCTGTCCTCATGCGGTTCATTTTGAAACGATGACAATCCGGTTTGTGTTGGTTCCCATAGATTTATTGTCCACTCCCCAGCAATTCGCTGTCTTGGTAAATTGCTGCGCATTAATGAGCACACCGTGAACTGATAGACCAGCATCGAGCGCGGCCTGAATGACGAGCTCTTCGAGCATGAGCTTAGATTTTTTCACCTCGCCTACCTCAAAGGCGATCACTCCATCACTCTCTAACAGCCGCTTAAGTTCCTTGAAAACTCCCGTCATTTTAGTCACCCAGAGTTGTTCTGATTTGAGCTGGGAAATAGGTAGTTCTGATGAGTTGATGCCATTGAACCAACAACGAAGCCAATTATCGGTGCGATAGTCCACCACATCGAGAAATGGTGGTGAGGTGACGACTAGCTTGACAGTGCCGCTCGGTATCTCATCCGTGCTCTCAGCCTGGCTAGTGGTAAGTAGCGGGGTGGACTTTTGTAATAGCGATTGATCGTTAATACTGAGCTTGCTGAGCAGTTGTTTTGACTTTTTGAGGATGATCGCTTTCACATCCTTAGCCACTGGCTGCTGGTTTCGCTTCTTATTGATGATGAGTTGCCGTTCAGCGGTGACAGCCTGGTTCGGCGGCATGGTATAAACGGAGAAGAAGCCCGGAGAGTGGCCAGTGAGCCGATTAGTAGCGACCATCCGAATCCAGCGGTCTGCGTCATTGAGCATTCCAGATGTCTCGCCTGAAATGAAATAATGGCGTAGCGCGCTGATCTGACTCAGTGTTTCAGGATGGTAAAATGCGAGTAGATCCTGGTCTTCTCCCAGCTTAGATTCTTCTGTAGCGGTGAGTGAAATTTCATCTAATCTTTGGGAGACTTCGTTCTGACTCGGTGGCGAGAGGCGTGGCAGACAGAGAATTTTAGAGAGTGGGTTGATGTCATTTCCCGCTACCTTTCTGCCCAGTAGAGCAGACTCTATCAGCGTGGTTCCGCGACCCATGAAGGGATCGTAGACGAGATCGCCTTCAGAGGTGAGCCGCTCTAGGAAAAAGCGCGGAAGCTGGGGCTTGAAGCACGCGCGATAGGAGACCTCGTGCAGCGAATGCGCGGCACGCTGTTTAGAGGTCCAGAACTCATTCACATAAAAGGGCACGCTTTGCCCGCATACCTGCTTATGCTCTATGAGTGTCCGCTCGCCGAATTCAGAAAAATGTTCTACCTCGGTGAAGAATCTTTCTAATTTACGCTGCATAACCTTCGGCTTTGGCTTCGACTCTGGCTTTCTCAGCGAGGAGCTTTTTCTGGTAACGAGTCTGCACGATGTCTGTGATCACCAGCACTCCGATGACAAAGTAGAACGTGGTCTTCGTCATGGCTTGAATTTCCTCACCAAAGAGTTTCATCTGACCTAGGTGCGCGCCCTCAGTGAGGAGCATGATGCCCACCACGAAGAGGATGAACAAACCGAGCACTTCATACATCCGGTTTTTCTGGAGGAAACTAGACACCTTATCGGCGAGCCAGATCATCAAGATACCGGAGATGACGATAGCCACGACCATGACCCACATGATATGTTGCGGCTGGCCGGCGAGGTCTGTGTATTGGGCGAGCGCCATCGCAGAGAGAATGGAGTCAAACGAGAAAATGAGGTTCATCAACACAATCCAAGCAATGACTGAACCAGTCGATTTTGGCTTATTATCCACAGCGTGTCCATGCTCGATGTGCATCATGTGCATCACTTCTTTCATCGCTGTGTAGAGGATAAATACTCCACCAAATAGTACGATGATAGAGTGTCCATTGAATGTGCCTGAGAACCAATCGCCATTCGATGAGATTAAGGGGCTTTGGAAATAGCTGATGAGCTTTACTAGGACGAAGAGCAGCACGATCCGCAGTACGATGGCGATGCCGATACCGAGCTTCCTCACATAGGCTTGGTCCTTTTCGGGCGCACGTTTAGACTCTAGGGAAATGTAGAGTAAATTATCAAATCCAAGCACGGCTTGGAGAATAACTAGCATCACAAGCGTTCCAACCTGTGCAATCATCGCAGGTTCACCAGACGCAATCGAAGTCGTGGTGCTCAGTAGAGCGTGGTCAATCATGTCCATGTCTGATTTATGCCGTCCAGACACTCATTTATCAATGCAAAATCTCGGGTAGTGTTACAAATTCTGCCGTAAATGGCTGCTACCAGCTTAGCTCTAACCATGGTATTAGGTGCCTACGGCACGTCATCTAAAACCTAAAATGTCTATTCTCTCAAACATAAAACCCCTGCTGAAGAAGTCCAGCAAGGGTTCTGATGATGGTTAGATAGCTAATTTCTCAGTTATCAATTATTTCACTGTCGCATCATAACCATTTCTGGTACTGCGCACGGCGGATATAAGATGAGCATTCGTCACTTTATTTCTATCCACTATTACAGCGGCAGATGTCTTAGTGACGTTTGGAAGAAATGACTCCTTCTAGTTTATGAGATGCTCTAATAGCTAATTAGTTGATTGTCGCTTTGAATCCGGCATCTATGACCGCCTTGGTGAGTTGATCATTCTGTACCTTGCTTCTATCTATAGTTACCTTCGCAGCTGTCTTAGAAACATCTCCTACTGTTACTCCGTCTATCGCTGAAAGTGCAGACCGCACTTTATTACCACACGCAGTGGCTCACTTTAGACCTGAGAGATTGATGCTCACTGTCTCAGTTTTAGCAACAGTGGCAGTAGCAGTATCTGTAGAACTTGCTGGCGCGGCATCTGTAGCAGTTTTAGCAGCAGTAGCGGTATCTGTGGCACTTGCTGTTGCGGCGTCTTTATCAGACGGGGCTACAGCACTATCAGTTTTTTTATCTCCACAAGAAGCAAAGGCCACTGCACATGCAGCGACTCCACCCATTAAGAGATTTTTATTTAGTGTGTTCATGATTATTTTCTAGTTTTCTGCCCAGACAACATTATCCAAGCAGAGTACAAATTAACATATCTACCCAGAATCACTAGAGAAATCGTGAATCTGGGCGCCCGCGTTACAGCAAATAAGATGATCTCCAGAATAAAGAATGTCACTATTTCACCCGCACAGACCAATAGTTAATATGAACCCACAAGACTACATACCAAAACCTTGCCACGAGAACTGGAATACGATGACTGGCAACCAACAACAAAAATTCTGCGATAAATGCTCCTGCTCAGTGCATAATCTAACCGGTATGAACCATGAGCAAATCATGGATTTACGCAGCGAGCTAGGAGGAAAACTCTGCGGAGCATTTCAGCAACAATCTCAGCTAGAAACGCCTGAACCACTGAAGAAGAGAATCCGTCGTGTCCATTTGAAAAGATCATTATTACTTGGTGCAAACATCAGCGCCCTGGCACTAGCCGCTTGTCAGCCAGAAAAAGACCAGCTGGAGCTAGGAGAAGGCGGTTCAGTCTATGTGCCAGAAAGTGAAGCGAGTCCTGATGCTCCCACATCACCCATCTTCACCCCATATCGTTTTATCGTTTCCATGCACGCACTTTACTAAACCCGCAGACTACCAAGCTATTATAAACGCGCGCTAGGTTTATAAGCATCACACACATCAATATTAACTGTCCAAAATAGTAGGTTTCGAGGGGTCCTCAGCGCTATTTTTTGGATTTACAATGCCAAAGTGCAGGCTTACTATTCTGGAATAATGATTTTACTTTCTCAGTGCACTAAAAATTGGATTTGTCCGGCTACTACGATGGCGGTGATTGTCTTCAGCTATGCGATGATCTCCACCGCTGAATCAGCTGAACTCGATGAGGCTGCTATGGGTCTAACGAAGGGGTCGATGGATGATAAGCGGCACCATGAAGGAGTTCAGATCATCGGCAAGCGGGGGCATATCCTGATTGCTGAATCGGAAAAAGTGAAGAACCAGTGGGTGTTTAAGGACGGCGTGCTGACGGCATCTCCTATGTGGGACAGCTTGGTGACGCCTGACTCTTACACCGATTTCCAAATGCATGTTGAATTTAATGTGAACAACGTGCCCGGCGTCGATCCAGAACAAAATGGAAATTCTGGGATCTATATCCAGCAGCGTTATGAACTCCAGATTCTCAATTCACATGGGATCGCTATGCAAGATTACAAGGCGAGTTATGCCGGTAGTCTCTATAAACAGAAAAAGCCAGACAAGCTTGTTTCCAAGCCAGCAGGAGAATGGCAGAGCTATGACATTATTTTTCGTGCTGCCCGCTTCGATGGGGATAAAAAAGTGGCCAGTGCACGGATCAGCGTGAAGCACAACGGAGTGCTTATTCACGATGATTATGCACTCACGAACAAGACAGGGGCAGGAAAAAAGGAAGGACCAGAGCCATTTCCTATCAAGTTCCAAGGGCATAAAAACACGGTGAAGTTCCGTAACGCCTGGATCCAACGCTTAGAGCTAGAACCCAAGCCAAAGCCACCGAAAAAAGCTGCGGCTAAAAAAAAGGGCTATACTTACGTCATTCCTTTCGAAAAAGCACCGCCAGCACCAGCACTTAATCCTAAAGTAGCTCTCGGTAGCTTCCGCATCCATAAAGACTTTGAAATTTCCACCGTGGTCAACGAGCCTGAGGTGCAGAGCCCGCTGGCACTTAGATTCGATGGTGACGGTAAGATGTGGGTCGTAGAAATGCGTGCTTACATGCTAGACGCCAATGGAACAGGCGAGGAAGAGCCCATAGGGAGGATATCCATTCACGAAGACACCAACAATGATGGCGTTTATGACAAGTCCAGCGTTTTCCTGGATGGACTGAACCAACCAAGATCCATCGCTCTCTATAAAAATGGCATTCTTTATGGCGGACACGAGAAACTCTACTTCGTTGAAAACATGAATGGTAAGGCGGGAAAAATGACAGTGATTGATGAGAACTATACTCAGAATGCTAACGTCGAACACCGCGCCAACGGCCTCTTTCGCGGTCTCGATAACTGGATCTACAATGCCAAGTCTGACACCCGCTATCGGGAGATCGACGGCCATTGGATCAAGGAGAAGACCTCATTCCGTGGTCAGTGGGGCATCAATCATGACAACCACGGACGACTCTATTACAACGAAAACTGGTTTGGTATCAAGGCGGACCAGCTGCTACCGAACACTCTAATGCGCAACCCGAATTACCTTCTGGGTCGCGGACATTCCACACAGATTTCCTATCGTGATAAACTTTACCCAGCACGCATCACCCTGGGAGCAAACCGCGGAGGTGAAGGTGACGTTAACAAAAACGGACATTTAAAAGCGGCGACTGGAGCAGCTGGAGCGATGGCGTATCGGGGTGATCAGTTTCCACCAGAATTCCGTGACACCGCGCTTTTCTGCGAGCCAGTAGCTAACCTCATCCGGATGGTTCATCTGAATCGGAAAGATGGCCTACTTTCAGGTGAGCACCTGTTTGGAGAGCGTGAATTCCTCACCTCGACAGATGAGAGGTTTCGCCCAGTGAATCTCTTCAATGCTCCCGATGGAACAATCTATGTCACCGACATGTATCACGGGATCATCCAGCATAAGCACTACCTAACCAAATATCTACGTGAATACATCATGCACCAAAAGCTCGAAGACCAACCGCGTCTGGGCAGAATTTATCGAATCAAATACCGCGATAATCCTCGGGGGGCACAGCCAGCAATGGCTGGCAAAAAAGCGCGAGATTTAGTACCTCATCTCGCGCATTCAAACGGTTGGTGGCGTGACACAGCCCAGCAGCTTATCATCGACTCGGGTGATCGCTCTGTCGTTCCTGCGCTGAATGCCCTTGCCTCTGATTCGGCTAAACCGCTGGGTCAGATCCACGCGCTTTGGACGCTTGAAGGATTGGGTGAAATCAATGTCTCAGCGATCAAAGGAGCGTTGAAATCAAGTGACCCATACGTGCTCGAATCTGCGATCCGACTCAGCGAATTACTCATCATTAGTGAAGCAGTGACCTTATTTCCTGCCCTCACCGATCTAGAAAGCCGCTCAGAGCTAGTCGTGCAGAGACAGCTCGCAGCGAGCTTGGGGAGGCTGCCATCGGAAGAAGCGCTGGCTCTGCTCAAAAAAGTCCTTACGAAGAATATCAACGCTCCCTATTTCCGCGAAGCTGCTATCAGCGGACTCGCTGGGCGTGAAAGAGAATTTAAAGAACTCCTTGGAGACAGTTTCAAAGATGCTAAATTCATCAAATATCTCGACCACTGCCTGACTCTAAAGACGACTGCGGCTGCATTCAAGCCACCATCTAACAAAGCACATCGCGAAGCCTACCAGAGAGGCGAAAAGTTCTACATCGCCAACTGCATGGCGTGCCATGGCAATGACGGTAGAGGACTCAAACACCTTGGCCCTCCTCTAGTGAAATCCGAGTGGGTGATGGACTCTCCAGAAAAGCTCTCAGCGATCCTACTCCAGGGATTGATAGGGCCGATCACCGTGAACGGGAAGAAATACACGCCTGCCGCTGCGATGCCAGGACTGAAGGATGCCCCTCAGATCACCGATGCTCATCTCGCAGACGTCTCAACATTCATACGCCACGCTTGGAATAATCGCAAAGGAGCTGTAAATGCAGCAACAATCTTGAAAGTTCGCAAACAATTTAAAGACCGCCAAACCGCCTTCACGCCCGAGGAACTCGATATACTCTTCCCCTAACAAGGGACATTATACCATCCTCACAGTGATACTGGATTGATCGTTTGATGGAATGATTTGAAAGTGCAGCAAAGCTGATTGGGGAAAGAGCAAAACACGATCATTGTTCAAATGTTATAAGTAACTGCCCCATCCATTCTCCCCCTCCCCACTCTCCTCAACAACATCCTCAGAGACACGCCGAAAAAAGCACATTCCTAATAATCACTCTTCTCACAAGCGCTCCAGCTTGATCGGGTAAGTATTTCCAGAGAGAAACTGGGCGACGTAAAGTGAGCCATCCTTGCCGATGGACAGGTCATGGGGATGGATAAAAGTATCCGTAGTGGATCACATTTTCTGCGTGAGATTGACCGTGGCATGAGAACCAAAAGCGTAGGTTTCATATGGTCGGAGTCAATTCCATTTTATTGAAAAAAAACTACTTTTTACTCTCCATCCACTCAATCCAGTCACCGTTCTCAACCTCCTCATGATGCGGTTCTAATAGTTGGAATACATAGACCAGGACAGATTTCTTCTCACCATTTTCTAGCAAGGCCATCGTTTCTTGCCTTAGGTAGTGTGGCGGTGATTCGAGGCAGCCTTCATAACGATCTAGCTCATTCAGTAATTGATCGCCCACTAGATAAAGTTCACCCATGACCTGCTGATCACCGCAAGGGATCAGACCCGGATATTGATCGACATGCACAAGCCTCCCAGAGATTGATCCCTTTGACTGAAATTCCGCAGCTTGCATCAAGTGATGCGCTCTCCCTCCACGGCGCAATGTGCCATAGATAAAAATTGGGTGTCGATGAGCGCTCATTACTTTTTAAGTAGTAGAAGATAAATCTAGAAAGTAAAATAGTAAACTTCCGACGGGATAATCACGGTCATCCCGCTAGGGGAAAATGATTGTTTCATCGTGCTGGTTCAGTGTAATTCAGTGCTTTTTGACTTCATTCCCCTCAGTCTCTGCGGTCTTTCACTCTCTCCTCCGAGAGTGATTTTAGTCTAGCAGTATGGTTAAAAAATCCATCTTGCAGAGCTTCATCTTACACAGATTCGTGAAAGTTCGTGAAAGTTCGTGGAGATTCGTGGTAAAAAATCCCTAGCTGGATGGCCCTGACGGGATAATTGGTCAGTAAAGTAGAGTCGCCACTAGCACCTCACACAGTTCGCAGCTACCAAACTACCGAGCACTGCGCCTCTGTGGCAGCTATCTCCCCCGACTCTGGCATTTGCCAAGATAGCAGCGTCCAAGTCATCGTGATATTTCCAAGCGAGGTAGAGCGCTGCAGGAAAAGCCTGATCGATGTAGCAGACAGGGCTCATAATGGTGCCAATGATCACGCGGTCTGGCCTCGACTCCCAGCCGGTGGCCTTCTTCGTGGAGAACCAATCCCCCGCTGCCGTCATGAGTGCTTCGCGGAGAGGGGTGCCTTCTGAGATGAGACGCAGCAGACGGGTGAGACAATCAGCAGCGCGCAGAACATTCGAGTGCCGGTGAGTGAGCGCGACGTGTTGTTTGACGATCACTTTGAGCTCAACCAGAGGAAGCTCCGGAAGCGCCGCCACGAGTGCTGGCACCTGCGCAAGTCCACCGATATGCTCATCTTTGATCCCACATTTCTCGGGTGCTTTTCCGCCGGCATAGTTCTTGAAGAACCCCCGATGATATTCCTCTAAATAGGTATCGCGGTGCCAATCTGGCGTGAGCATCGCGTGGATGTAAAGATCTAGCCATGCGGCTGCGTCATACTTTCCTGCCGCACTGACTTGCTCGTAAAGCGCGCGGGCGAGCTGGAAATTCGCAGTATTTTCTCCTGCCCTCAGTTGCTGGTGATAGTGCACACCTCTTATTCCCCAGAAAGATGCCTGGTCATGGAGGATGTCATCTTTTGGACAGGTAACCTCATACACCGAGCGCCAAAAAATGCTATCGGGATGCAGCGGGAGCGGATCCTGTGAGCCATCGAGAATGGGGTAATCACGGTCCAGTGCATCACGATTGTAATACCAGTGTACCGGGAGCGCAAAGGCATCAGCCTTAAGCGATCCATGGTAAGCAGCTTGCAAAGAATTCATACTTTACCATTAAAGCAGAAATCATAAATGTCCATCGGATATGTGATGACCTGTGGCGCTCATTGATCGAGGCGGGTTAGCACCACATAGCGCACATCGACCGCTTCATTACCGGGAATGTCGGTTGCTCGTAGGGTTAACACTCCGCGCCCACTTGGCATTTTTAAAACACCAAGAGCGCCCGGCCTAAAGTCTTTCACCAATGATTCGCCGCGATTGATCCTATTCTCAGCCTCACCGACAAGTGGTGGATCGTGCGCCTCTGTGATCCGTCCTTGGGTCTTGTTGCCGTTGAAACTCAGTTCAAGCATCGCACCGACATTCTCCTTCTTGCAGGTATAATAAACCTGCGCCTGGTATGAACCCGCCGTAATCACCTCAATATCCCAAGTGATGGAGTCGTCTGTGCTGCTCCAGTTCTTGAAGAAAGAACAATTCGGGTACCTGCTACTTCGCTTGATGGTGCCGTGTGATTTTCCATCACGGGCCGGAAGGTGCGTCAGCTGCGCGCCCGGATGCCCGACGGTGAATGGCCTCGTCCCTACTGGCATCTTCGTCTCTTCCTTCCAGTCAGCCACAGCCTGTTGGTATTTAGCGCTTCGTTCAGGGTATTTCTTTGAAACGTCTTGCTTCTGCCCTGGATCGGCCTGCATATCAAACAGCTGACCCTTGTGATCCAAGCGGTATTGTTGCGTGCGCAGACTCACGCGGCTTCGCCAAGTGCTGAAAATCATCCGCTCTGGCCAAGTTGTCGCAGTCCCAGTAAGCAGCGGTTTGATACTAACGCCGTCCAGCTTCTTTTGGCCTACGGTGGGAATCCCAGACAGATCTGTGAGCGTCGGAAGGAGATCGATCGCACCGGCAATCTCGGCGATCGTGACGCCCGCTTTGATGGTCCCCGGCCAGCGGATGAAGAATGGAGAACGAACTCCACCTTCATCTGTGGAGCCCTTGATCCCTTTCATCCCGCCATTCCAACGTCTACCATTCGGCCCATTGTCGCTAAAGTAAATGACGATGGTGTTCTTGGCGATTCCTAGTGCATCCAGTGTCTTGAGCACCCGCCCGACATTCCAATCGATGTTCTCGCACATTGCCAGTGCTGCGAGATTGTGTTGCAGGGTCATCGGCTTCGCTTGGTCGTTTGCCATTTTCAGATCCGCTCCGTCGAATTTCTCCCAGAACTTGTCCGGCACCTGCATCGGCGAGTGTGGAGTGTTGTAGGGCAGATAACAGAAGAATGGCTTCTCTTGATTCTTTTTGATGAAATCGATGGCGCGGTTGGTAAGGTCATCAGTGATATAGCCCTTCCCCTTGACCAACTTGCCGTTGTGCTCAAGCTCCGCATCAAAATAATGCCCCCAGTGTCCGGAACAAAAACCATAAAACTCGTCGAACCCACGGGCATTAGGATGATAGGGCCATTGTGAACCATTATGCCATTTCCCAAATGCCGCCGTCGCATAGCCAGCGGCCTTAAACGCGTCCGCAATGGTCGACTCATCAAGGTTCAACCTTTCGCCACCCGCGCTGGTGCTGATGACACCCAGACGAGTAGAATAACGACCTGTTAGCATTTCGGCACGTGTGGGTGAGCAGACTGGACATACGTAGAATCGATCCAAACTTACGCCATCGCGTGCGAGCGAATCAATATTAGGCGTCTTCAAATCGGCATTACCACTGACACTCAGATCACCCCAGCCTTGATCATCAGACAGGATCATGACGACGTTAGGTCTTTCAGCAGCATAACTGAGCGCGCAAGCGGCCAATGAGGAAAGAAAGTAAGAAGTAAATTTCATGAATGGTGAGTTTAGACAACTACGTGGTGGCCTGTCCAGAGCAAAGCGGATAAGTGAGATTGTAGTGAATCCATGGTTCACCACTGAGGTAGATCGTTAGCAGAAATGCTGCTGGTCGATATAATTCTTACTTGCTAGAGTCCAGTTTCACTCCATATTGAAGTATGAAATCTATCACAATCCCTAAACAAGCGGGCGTTATTCTTCTGACGAATGCAGTTACATTTCCTCACGGAGTATTACCGCTTCACATCTTTGAGCCGCGCTATCGCAAAATGCTAGAAGACGCCTTTGAGTCAAACTCAATGATATGTGTCGCTAATCTCCAAGCTAAGGAGACTTCTGATCCATCAGAATGTACCTGTAAGGTCGGATTCATAGGCCTCATTCGTATCTCAGAACAGCAGGAAGATGGTCGCTCAAATCTCATTTTACATTCTATTTCCCGTGTTGAGTTTCTCTCCTGGGAATCTGATCCCGCTTATCTTTATCCCAGAGCGAACATCAAACCCATCAAAAGTATCATTGAACCAATTACCGACTCTACAGAGTTGGTGATTGAAAGTTTACGAGACGCAACCTCTCGATTTCTTGCTCAATTTACCGATGAGGTGATTTCTCAAACTAACGACACTCTGGATCGCGTCAATGAAGATCTAGCCATGCTCACTGATGTCGTTGCACAGCAGTTTATTGTCGATGAAAAAGTCCGGCAGTCTCTCCTAGAAGAGGACAGTCCTAACAAAAGAGCTGAAACTCTCATTCGTCATTTGAGAAATTCTGTTAACTAGTATCATGGATCAATTGGCGATCAGTGACGAGGAGCGAATGCTACTCCTAGCGTGGTGGGTTGCTGTCCTCTTCCAGAGAAAATAAGCTTAACCGTGCTGCTGGATTCCACATGCATGTAACCTGATCCTCCTGCTGCGGAGCCTACTGGTGCACCGAAAAGTGGAGTCAAAGGTGTCTGCGCCATAAGCACTGGATCTACTGCTGGGTCATTCGAGACATGGGAGGCCACTACTAAGGAGTTTTCTACTTTAGTGCTTAGCAGAACCGATCTTGTATTAGACTGGGCGACAACAGCAGGCTTTCCGTTAGCGGTATTTGAGAGCGCTAGGAGAGAACCTCCTACTCCATTGGGTGGCCTGCCTTTGAATACCACAACCAGATTTCCGGAGGAACCGGGGGAGTCGAGATAGTAAATAGCAGTTTGCTTTGTAACCGATGTGTTGGACCGGACACCAAGTGACATCCTGACCCCTCCATAAGTTACCTTCGAGATCTCCGAATGTTCATGAGATAAAGTAGCTACTAGCTTGTCGGATTCACTCGGATCAAATCCAGACAAATCGATTCCAGACGAGAACGTATAACTAGGCTTACCGATCATCTTATTTAGCGGGGAGGTTGTGAATGTAACTGTATCATCCACGTCGATGCTAACCGAAATATTCTCTGGCCGCTCTGTGAGGAAATGATCGCTGCGCAATGCGGTGACCTTCCAGCTACCTGAGGGCTCTACCACCCGGGCATGACCTGCCTCAATGACCTGTTGTTGTTTCAGTCCGTGACGGCTGATTACTTCAACCTTGCCAGTGAAAACATGAGCCTCATCTAGGGAATCTGGTTTAGAGAGCAAGCCGAATTTAGTGCCAAGGTCAGTCAGAACCAGTTCTGGGGTGCGCACCTGGAAGCCGATCGCCTTCTTCGGCACATGGAACCATGCCGTTCCGTGTTCAAGGTCGAGTAAATCCTCGCGGAGCAGAGTCAAGTCGGCCGGACCACTCACTATACTCCGCACGCCAGAGGCAAATTCAAGCTCTACGACGCCGCTATTAAGAATCATCCGGGAACCTGGCTCAAGAGTCTGTCCTTCTGGAAGATCCTCACCAACGAGCCTATGGCTCACCACCAAATCGGTCCCTGGACTAGTAGTGAAGGTAAGTGTCGCTTCCTCTGGCTGGAAAAGGATCAGGCTCATCAACAATGCACCAATGACAAGCACCGCTACTGCCACCATTCCAGCTTGCTTCACCAGACGGCGCTGCCGCCGCTCAACCACCTGATCCATCGGTACCACACGGAGCGAGTTCAAGCCTCTCGCGCTGAACCGCAATGCATGATGAAGGTGGAGGTATTCACGGTATGTTTCCCGCGCTTCCGAATCGGCGCGCAGCTCATCTTGCAGGGAATAGAAAGCTTCCGGAGCGATGCATCCATCGAAGAGATCTTGTAGATGAGTTTCGAGTTCTCGGCGCTTCATGAGAGTATGTCCTTGATGTTAAGTTCTCCAATGATGCATTTTTTGAGCCCTGCCCGGATTCGAAATAAGGTCACCCTCAGTGACTCTGCGCTGCGCCCAGATTTCTGCGCAAAATCGTCCAGATTGGAATCGGAAACATAGCGGTGTTCGATCAACTGGCGTTCCGGCTCCTTCAGCCGAACAATACATCTTTTCAGGGCTTCCCTCCTTAAGGTAAATTCCTCAGGCTCGGCTTCACACTCTTCCGCAAGCTGTTCCGCCAGATCATTGTCAAAGACGAGGAACCCAAGATTCGCCAGCTTGCGGCGGTGCGCCATCACTTTGTAACGAGCGATCTGAAAGACCCAGGCACGGAAGTTAGTCCCGCGCTGAAATGTCTTGCGCTTCTCCCAAAGCACCAGATTAGTCTCCTGCAAGACGTCCTCCGCCCCTTCCGTTCCCGGCATTAGCGAAATGATAAACGCATGCAGCTCGGGCTGGTGGTTGGTGATCTGGCCGACGAATTCGGCTTCCTGAGTGGCGTTATTTTGCATTGCTGTTACTAAGCTATGTCAAATTTTCACGGGTGTTAACCATTTTCTTCCTAAATCTCATAAATAGTCTCCCAGTAGCTTAATTTATCTTTTTTTAAAAAAATTGTTAACGGAAAAGCCAAATCTGAAATTACTAAGGTGAGCAATCAGATCCAATCAGATCCAATCAGATGAATTTCATGCGATTTTAAATTAACTATAAACCAACAACACAATATGAAAATAAATACAAAATGCCTACTAACCTTAGCAGCCGTCGCCCTATCCGCGCCCCTCACCAACGCGGCTGTCATTTCTCTTGATGACACTGGCACGTTCGCCAACCTCTTTACTGAACCTCGTCCTGCTGACCGCAAGTGGACGCTCAATTCCGCAGCTCTGGGCGGCTTTGACGCCTCAGGCTCCGATAAACTAGTCTTAACCTACGGGGGCGAGAACCAAACCTCTGCGTTTGATGAAATTTCTTTTGGCGGCGTGGCAATGACACGGATCGTTTTCGCTGAGCCAGGAGGACAAGATGTGTCCATCTGGTATCTCGACAACCCCGGCACCGGCGACCTAATAGTTGACCTGACTGCTGGCAACGGCATTGGCCTTTCGGTGCTCGCCCTGTCAAACACCGTCGACGGCTTCGCTACTACTGGGGTTAACGATTCAGGTAATTCAACAAGCATCACGACCACAGGCCTCAATTCTTTTATCGTGGCAGCAGGCGAACGTAATAATAGTTCTAGCCTTGTCGCAGAGGGAGATCTTATTCAGGTCTTTAACGGTGCAGCAGGCTCTTCAAGTCACGGCTCTGCTTACCAGCAGGTCGCTCTTACCGGCACCACTATCACCCCAACTTTCACCAGTGGAGAGGGAGTCATCGCCGTAGAGTTTCTTGCTGTTCCAGAGCCATCATCTACCGCCCTTCTCGGACTTGGTGGTCTAGCTCTTATCCTCCGTCGTCGTAGGTAATACTTCCTCGGAAAACCAAATCTACTTTCAACCCCACTCCCCAATATCGGGGGGTGGGGTTTTTTTATGGCTAAGAATTTGATTTTTAACAAAACAACCGGAGAATACCATATCTGAGAGATCCTGTATTTTAGCATCACCCCCAAGCCGACGAAATGAAACCGCCATACCTGAATCAACTTCAGAACAATGGAGAACATTAAGTCAATCATCCTTAAACAATCGACGTATTCCGCTCGCAAGCGAACATTTTATGATTGTAAAGTGCCTATCACTAGCAAGAATCCCCACCATGAGTCCTAAAAATTTCTTACTCCCTTTTCCATCCACAATCGTCGCATTGATCGCGAGCTCGCTCACCATTTTCGCAATTCCCACTGATGAGCCAAGCAAGATCGAAGGCACTGCTAACCCCGAGGCCCTGCCCGTAGTCGATGCCGACAAGGCATTACTCTCTACGATCAAATATCCTAAAGGAATGACCGCCACCGTCTTCGCGCGGGAGCCGAACGTGCAGGATCCCACTGCCATTTCTATCGATGAACAAAACCGCGTTTACATCGCAGAGACCCATCGCTTTGACCGTGGAGTAGAGGATAACCGCCGTAACGGCCACTGGACTGTGGATGACCACGCACTGGAAACCACTGCAGATAGGCTGGCGATGTACAAGAAGTACGCCGATAAAAAACCCCTCTCCTATTTCACCCAATACTCCGAGAAGATCCGCGTGATAGAAGACCGCGATGGTGATGGTAAAGCAGATTTTGGCCAGATCTATGCAGAAGGTTTTAGCGATCCACTCGATGGCACCGCAGCCGGTGTGATGGCTCTAGATGGAAAAATTTACTTCGCCTGTATCCCACACGTCTGGATGCTAGAGGACACCGATGGTGATCTCGTTGCTGACAAGCGCGAGTCTCTTCAGGAAGGTTACGGCATCAGCGTTAGCCTCAGTGGTCATGATCTCAATGGCTTTGCTCTCGGACCCGATAACCGCATTTATTTCACTATTGGCGACCGTGGTTATAATTTAAAAACTAAAGATGGCCGCCACCTAAATGCTCAGTATGAAGGAGCCGCATTCCGAATGGAGCGAGACGGCAGTGCACTCACAGTCATCCACACAGGGCTCAGAAACCCTAAAGAGGTCGCTTTTGATCGTTTCGGTAACCTTTTCTCCGTAGATAATAACGCGGACCTGGGCGACAAGGCGCGCGTCGTGGATATCATCGAGGGAGCCTACTCTGGATGGCAGCGCGGTCACCAAGCATTCACTCATTTTACCAACGTCATCGCCGGTACCCGCCGCAACAGCTCCAAATGGATGGAAGAAAGCCAGTGGGACATGAATAGTGATCTCCGCCCCAGAGCTATCCTACGCCCATCAGGATTTGTCTCAAAAGGTCCTTCCGGACTTGCCTACAATCCAGGAACTGGCTTATCAGAGAAATGGGATAACCACTTTTTCATCTGTGATTACGTTGGCGCAGGTAGTGCCGTGATCGGTTTCCGAATGGAGCCTGACGGTGCAGGGTTCAAAGTCGAACGCATGGAGAATTTCGTCAGCGGAATGCTCAATACCGATATCGAATTCGGCTACGATGGCAAGGCCTATGTCTCAGATTACGTCGGTAGCTGGCCCACCCACGGATTCGGAAGCATCTACACTTTCCACGATGAAAAGGAACTCGCAAAACCCGCAACCAAACAAATCCGCAGCCTCTTTGCTGAAGGGTTTGGAAAGCTAAAACCGGCACAACTTGCTGAACTCCTCCATCATCCTGATATGCGGGTTCGCCTCCGTGCACAGTTCGCACTTGCCGAGGATCCAGCCAACCGTGAAATCTTCATCGCCGCCACCCGAACTTCCGCACCCCTCACCACTCGACTTCACGGTGTCTGGGGATTAGGAAATCTTGCACGTATCAAAAAAGATGCCGAATCTGCCAAAGCACTCGTCACTCTCTGCTCTAGTCCCAACGCCAAGGTTCGCGGACAAGCCGTGAAAACACTCAGCGAAAGTGGCCACAAACTAGGTGCTGAAGCCGCCATCAAGCTTCTCGCCGACTCTGACGCGAGAACCCAAATGTACGCTGCCATTGCTCTCGGAAAACTAGGCGATAAAACGCACATTCCTGCACTCATAGCACTCATTGAGACAAATAATGATCAGGATGAATACCTACGCCACGGAGCTATTCAGGGCATGGTTCAGATCGGAGACGCTGATGCCATCTTCGCGTTTGCTGAAAACAAATCACCCGCTGTGCGCCGCGCCATCGTCCTCACCTTCCGCCGGATGAAGGATGCGCGTATCGGGCACTTCCTCAATGACTCAGACCTCTCCATCGCCGTAGAAACGATCCAGGCCATCAACGATAACTATATTGAAGGTGCTCGGAAAGACCTCGCTGCCGCAACTCATTTGCTCGGTAAATCTACCTGGCCAGTTGATATGCGTATTCTCAATGCAATGATCCGCGCTGGAGGCGATGAAAATGTGAGACGTCTGATCGCAGTTGCATCTAATACAAGACTAAGCGAAAACGCCCGCACCGAAGCACTATGGCTACTCGCCCGTTTTGAGAAATCACCTCCTGCAGATCCCACCACAGGAATGATCCGCCCTATCCCTAATCAAGCAAAAATCGGAACGAAGGCACGTGAAGAAATTCGTGCCATATTACTTCCACTGCTCAAGACCACATCTGGTAATCTCATCGTGGAAGTGATCAAGCTTGCTGGGCAATTTGATGTGAAAATCTCAACAAAAACATTGATAGGACAACTCGCTAATCCGAAGAACCCTGTGGCTATTCGCCTAGCCGCCATGAAGAGCCTCGAATCTCAGAAGCTTAAAAATTTCACCGAAATCCTTGTTAAACTGACAGCAGATGATGATCTCAAAGTTCTTGAAGCTACTCTGAGAGCTCTCAGCAGGATTGATACCAACACCGCTTTTGAGAGGCTACAAAAAATTCTTACCGCAGGGAAGATCGCCAACACACAGGTAGCCCTTAAACTACTAGGAGTGATTGATCACCCGAAGTCTGAAGGCGTTCTCTTAGATCTTCTCACAGATCTTAAAAAGCAACCCATCGCTCTGAGACTCGACATCATCAACGCCAGTAAAAAGCGATCAACTCCATCACTCAAAAAAGCACTCACAGATTACGAAGCCAGTATCGACAAGAACGATCCGCTCGCCCCATTTGAAATTACCTTAGCCGGTGGAAATGTCAGTAATGGTAAAAATGTCTTTTTCCGCAGCGGTGTGGCAAACTGTAAACAGTGCCACAAAGTAGGGAACCGTGGCGGTGAAGCAGGTCCTAACCTTCTCGGTCTGGGAGGCCGCCACGATACCAAATATATTCTAGAATCAATCGTCGCACCAAGCGCGCAGCTTTCTCCAGGATACACATACATCGCAGTGAGCATGAAAGACGGCACAGTCGTCTCTGGTTTACTGATGAGTAAAACAGACGCCGAAGTAGTGGTCAGAAACCCAGAAACAAAAGAGGACACCATTTGCAAAAAAGCAGACATCGCAACCGTTCCTACCGCAATGTCTTCCATGCCGCCAATGGGTGCCATTCTCAAAAAAGATCAGATTCGCGACCTCGTTGCCTATCTTTACTCTCTGAAGAAATAGCAAGCTTTGAGTCAATCTCTCAATCAATGTAAACAGTTACGCAAATTTCTGCTTCACCCGGAGCCATATCTTGCATAGTCTCGCCCGCCATGAGGATAATCTACTTATTTCTACTCACAATCACATTGCTAGCGCTGGCTCCTCATGGTCATGCACAAGTAATGGAGACTAGCGGGCAGCAAGTGAGGCCTGGATCGATCTTTCTCTCTGGATACTCCGCCATCAATGAGGCAGAAAAACTAGCTGCTGCAGGGAAGTATAAAGCTGCTTGGAATAAATACCACCAGGCCTTGCGCTACTACAAGACTCTTGATAACAACTATCCAGAATGGAAGAAAACGCTCGTGAGTATTAGGATAGAGAGCACAAGAGAGAGCATCGCTAAAGTTGAGCCTTTAGCTCAGAAAGAACATCTCGCTAAGAAAGATAAATACAAAAAATACGTTGAGTCTAACACATCAGAAAATGGTATTCCCAGCCCTAATTTACCTCAGCTCACTGGCAGAGAAAAGCAGCGCGTAGCTGATCTCAGCACGAAGGAAAAAGAAATCAAAGCCCAACTCAATAAAGAGCGCCTTGAGTACAAAACTCAAACTAACAAGCTGAAGCAAGAGATCGGTAAACTTCAAGCTAACTTACTAAAAACAGCTCAAGGATTAAGTGTTGAGAATTCTCAGACCAAGATACTTAACGATCAAATCAGCAAACTTAAGGATCAACTTAAATCTTCTCAGCGGCAGTCCAGAACTGCCCAGCAAGAAACTATCGAGACACTAGACAGACTCACTCGTGAACGCGCTAAGCTAGCAACTGCTCCGCTTAAAAAAGATATCGAGAAGCTCGCCCAGGACAAACAGCGACTCGAATCCGAGCTAGATGGAATCGTGACAATTCACAAAAAACTTCTCAAGAGCCACCAAGATCTCACCAAGGAAAGAGCCGTTCTAAATGGTGAGCTAAAACTAGCTGAAGGGGCATACAAGAAAAAGACTGATCAGCTCGAAAAATCCAGAATAGCCAGCCACGAGGTTGTGAAAGGTCTGCGAGACCAGATCAAGGCTCAGGCCAAACAAATTTCTGGACTCCACACACAAATGACTGCTCTCAACCTTGAAAACCGAGGGCTACGCAACCAACTGACTAGTACCAATGAGATCAATAATGAGCTCACTCAAAACCTCGCATCAATTACTCTAGAAAGAGATAAACTTTCCGAGCTGCTAGATCTCAGTGATACAGACCGCGCTAAAAAGACCATCAAGGAAGCACTCCGACTAGGCGAAGAACTCAGAAAAGCGCAGAACTCAATCAAGGAGCTCCAGTCCAACCAGAACGTGGCCCAGGACCGAATTATCATCGCAGAAAATAGACTCGTAGTAGCGAAGAAAAAAATCATTGATCTACAAATCCAGAATACCAATTACATCAGACGTATTGGCTCCCTGGAGGACAACCTCAGAACCACCAAGGATCAACTTGAAGAACGCATCGCAGATGGAACTAAAAATCCACTTCAGGATGAAGAGATTAATACACTCAAAACAGCACTCAAGCGAATCACCACCCAGTTGGAGCGAAGAAAGCAGGCCGAGCAGATCCTCATCGCGGAATATCAAAAGGCGAGCATTAACAATCTGGAGCTGACCAACGCCATTGTAAACCTTACAAAAACTAATGTTACTCTGACAGCCAAAGAAAATCAAATCCTCAGGGAGCGCGTGGACACGGAAAGATTTACCATCGCAAGTGGTGGAGCGAAGTCTCCAGAAGCCAGACAGGCCGCTAAGGTGAGGTCCAAAAACCAGATCGAATCACTAGAGTCTCTCGCCAAGCGCTGTGTGGAAAAGGGTAGTTTGCAAACCGCTAAAGACATCTTCGATGAAGCCTATGACGCTCACGGTCACCATTATCCATTCTTCATTAACCGTGGTGTTGTGCGCGCGCAGATGGGTGAGTTTGCGGCAGCAGAAGAGATCTTTGAGTCCGGCTCACAGCTCAAAGTAAATAATGCCTACACTCACTTCATGCTAGGTTATTGCAGATTTAAAACGAACAATGACACCCTGGCGAAAAAGTCTTTAGAGGCTGCCGTTCACATCCGTCCAGACTACACAGATGCCTATCTCTATCTGGGACTCATCGCTCATACTGATGGGAATAACAGCAAGGCAAAAGAGTATCTAAACAAGGCAGTAAGAATAAATCCTGAGCATAAGGAGGCGCAGTTCAACCTATCGCAAATCCACTATGTGCTAGGTGAGAAAACTAAGGCGATAGAAGCCTACAACAACGCACTGAGAGCTGGGCTTCCACCAAATTTCAAGTATGAGAAAAAAGTTGGTATCAAGAAAAGTTCTTCATTAGATTAGCCTAACTATCTAGCCATAAACTTAGCAGTATGGACCATGATGATCAGTTGATTGTTCACTTGCCTAGTTACTATTTAAAGGAGTAGAGATCTAGTGCGCTTTATTTGCGCGTGTCGCTACGAAGGTAAGAATGGTCAAAAATACCGCTCCCACTAGGATTGCGAAGATTGGTGATAACCCGTGAGCGATGGCAAAAAACCCTAAACATAATGCCGTGCTGGCCGCGATCAGCGCATAAGGAAGTTGCGTCATCACGTGCTCCTGCGGTGATACTCCGCAAGCGAAAGCAGACACAATCGTAGTGTCTGAGAACGGCGAACAATGATCCCCGAAAACCGCGCCACTGAACACCGCTGCGATGGCGGCAGGGAGCAGACCTATCTCATTTCCTGCTAAGTCTAGATAGGCAGGAATAGCGATCGGCATTAGCAGCGCCATCGTTCCCCATGATGATCCCGTGACCAAAGCCATGACTGCACCTGTCACGAATATAGCCGCGGGTAAATACTGCACAGGGAAATGTGTGGCTAGCGCAGAGGCGACCCATTTACCAGTGCCTAGCTCACTAATCACGCTACCAAATGTCCACGCTAGAACTAACAAAAGCACTGGCTGAAGCATGGATGAGACTCCTGACTTCACCGCCTCAGGAAGTTCAGCACGCTTGCCTTTAGGAAAGAAAACACAGGCAGAAAACAGCCCAATAAGCGCTCCGAGAGTCAGTGCGTAGGGACCGGCATTTCCGCTAAATGCGTCTGCAAGCTTCGCACTAGTGATAGGGAACAGCGTTGCAGTTTCCCAAGTGTAAAATAATGTGAGGATGGCGGCGGAAAGAATGATGATTGGGATGATCGCCACTCTGACAGGAGTCGTCAGGTTACTTTTAGAACTGTGTTTAGGCTCGCTCACTGGCGTTGCTTTGGATCGCTTCATCGGTCCTATATTCCATTTTCGAATGATGACTAAGGCGAGAAAAATAAGCGTGAACAGGCAATAGAAATTATTAGGTATGGACTGAAAGAACAGTTGATACGCACTATCCTTAACTTGTGAGTAGGGACGGATTGCCTGCTCTATCAACGATAGCTGAGTAGCGATCCAAGTAGAAATAAACGCGATACAAGCTACCGAACTAGAAGTGGAGTCCACAATGTAGGCGAGCCGTGCTCTGGGAACACTAAGCTTGTCGGCAAGGGGTTTGGTAATACGCCCGAGGAGTAAGGAATTTGCCAATCCATCGAAAAAGCAGAGTAAGCCCAGCCCTGCTGTGGTAGCCTCTAGACTACGCTGCGGGTCACGCTGGGTTTTTCCTAATAACCTATTCGCTAGCGTCTCAAAGCCACCAGATCTCTCAATAACCAGCGCGAAAGCTCCGAGGATCAAGGTAAAGAGGATCGCTCCGATATGCCATGAGCCAGAAAAGGCTGGGAAGAAATGTTTTTCTGTTAGTGTAGTGACCGCTTGGAAAAAATTACCGCCTGTTAGGAAAATCACCCCCGTGAAGGCACCAAAGAATAGCCCCACAATAGCTTGGTGAGTGAGTAAAGTCATTAGCAGAGCGATCAACGCTGGCCAGAGCGCCCGCAGAACGGCGGATTCAGCTGTCGATGTATAACCGGCAAGTAAACAGGTCAGAAAAAGAATACCAAACAGCAACAGATAGATAAATGAGGATTTAGATTTTTGCACAGCTAGTTGTTGTTAGATAGTTTCTAAAAAATTTACTTTAACGATTTTATATAGGTGATGACATCTTTCAGTTCTTGGGCTTTCATCACTCCTAGGAAGCTTGGCATAGAGGCTTCATATCCCTCAGTGATGATCTTCTCTGGCTTAAGAATGGACTCACGGATAAAAGCATCATCATGACGCTTCGAAATGCCATTGAGCGGCGGACCATTGAGTTTTAGATTCACCACAGAATGACAAGTAGCACAGGCGTATTTTTTAAAATATAATTTGCCTTTAGTAGCATCGCCTTTGACAAGTTGTTGTTGTTTTTGTGGTTTTGAAATAACCTTGAGCTCTGCAGGACTGGGCTTCTTTAGGTGACCCGGATTAGTGGTAATCTCTAGCGGAAATGTAAGGTTCTTATATTTCACAGAAAGGATCAGTCGTAGCATCGAGCTCCGAAATAGATCAGTGGTAATGAAGGTTATTTGTTTGCGGTCATCTGAGAGACTAGCCGCATAATCGATACCGTGTTCGCCAGGGCTCCCGTCCCAGCGAAAATGACCTGATCCATATTTAGCAGTCCGCTTAATGTTCCACGCTTTGATTTCTGAAGCTGATAGCATCAAGTTTATTTCGGGGGCAATCGGTTTAGGAAAGGTCAGCGTAATTTTATTTTTCTCTACCTGGATAGTTTTAGGGTTTGGTATCGGGGAGACTTGCTCAAGCTCACACAAGCCCATCGTCTGAGAAGTATCAGGTTTGTAACCAGAAATACCAAGACCGACACCATAGAGCTTACCATTTTCAGGGTGCGTGGCGGCATTCAGTACCGGGTAATCTAGCTGTATCGGCAGTCTAACAGAAAAGGGCGACTCTTGGCTCATTCCCTGAAGAGCAAACAACCGACCATTCCAGGATAAGTTAGTGAACTGATCCGAAAAATCAGCAAATTTCCGTTTAGATAAAATGGTGAAAGCTGCAGCAGAACGGTTTGATGCATACGGAAACCATAAGGCAGGGGGCTTATGCGCTAACTTACGGTGATTTGTAGGATCAAATCCGAAGGCTGGAATCGTATTATCTAGCTTATAAATCGGTGTGCTAGGCGTGAAGCGACCTTGTTGATCAGACGCGTAAATTTGCCCCTTCTGATCTCTTCCAATGAATGGGATACGCAGTCCGTCAGCCAGAACCACCGCGTCTCCTCCATCTGCTGGTAAACGTATAATAGCTCCTCTGTGGAGCGAGTTTTCATCTTTATTAGTCACAGGGATCTTACGGATACCACCCTTACAAACAACGAAATCGCCACTTGGCTCCACGATCAATGACGTGGAGAAGTCACGAGTGTGGAGAGTCTGAATAAATGCATCTGAGGCACACTTATAGAAATCAAACGTCCCGTTGTTATCTGTATCCACTAATTCTGTGACCTGATCTCGACCTAGAATATAAATTTGATCTTTGCTTGTAATACTCAGACTCATCGGCTCATAAAGTCCACTCGCGACCCGTGACCACCTAGCAGTTTCTTTCTCTATGCCCTCCACTCTCCAGACATCACCATCCAGGGTTGTAATGAGTGCATTCCCATTGGATAGGAAGCCGATATCAGTCAAACGGATGGGTCTTCTCGACGGATTATCATGCGGGACAGTGAGATTACGCACTTTGATCGGGGAAGTTTTCTGTGCATGAAGAGAAGTGATTTCCATGCTTCTTATAAGCGGATCTGTTAGAGTAGCGGCTTGATTTTTGACTTGGCTGGAGGTAAGTTTTTTAGAGAGTATGATGCGGACAATACGCTTTTCATGATGAGGTCTCAGCTCTAACAGGTCACCCATTTTCTTATCCTGAATAAGCTTAGAATCAGGTACATCACTCACAGTGAGCACAGAAAATGGAGCCGCTTTATTGCCCATAGAAATGAGAATCGTTTCACTACTTGGCCCTATCTCGATGACCCGCACTATCGTACCTGAGTCAACTGCTGTAATAAATTCTTGGATCTTCGTTTTACTGATCTGATAGTGGAGAACGGGATTTTTCTCCTTGATAGAAATTCCAATCCAACGCGCTAGTTTTCTTGGCATTCTACCTAGCTTATCTCCTGATGAATTTGATACCCCTTCCCGAGGATCTCCGAAAAGCGAGTCCCCCACTCCCACGCCGGCTGATTCTGGGGAACTAGAAATGATTGACCCCACCAGCTGCGGCGGACGGTTTGACTTTGTATTACGATCTGGATAGGAAGTTCCCGCCATCGAATCTAAAGTGATCGGTAATCTCCCATCAGTTGCTTTCCAAACAGCTGAGTAACGCAAGAGGTCTGGATCAAAACATGCATAGAGATCATGACCTAATCTCAGAACCACTCCACGCCGAGTTCTATTCGGTTGATTGTTCTGCTCAAATACCAGTGCTGTTCTCAGAAATGGTTGTGAATTTTCCCAGAATGGTACGGCTGCGACTTGGTGCTCAGCTTGTATTTTCGCTGAGCTACTATCGAGCGAGAACCAATCTAGGCGAGAGCTATTCTTTGATTTATTGGGGCGAATAGGATTCACAAATGCTAGTGCTGAAACCTCCGCTAAAGAAGGCTTACTAACCAGCTCTCCAAAGCTTAATGACTTAATCTCAAGCTTCACCCAACTCGCCTGATGAAGTGCGATAATATCCACTTTCCAAGTGTCACTGCTACCAATTCCATTTTTATTTACAATCCATCCCTGCTGAGTTCTGAGCGCAAGATGCATCCGAGAGGAGGCAGAATTCCTAGTATTCAGCTTCACGCTACTATCAGCCGCGCTCAAATCAAGTGAGTGGGCGAATTGGAATGCGAGTGCAGTTTTACCACTAGTCAGTCCATTCCAAACATAGTGAGGGTCGTTTGGTTTCTCGGGGTGGAATGATAACTTATAATTCTCAGCTCCCTCACCATGACGCGTCAGGGATAGGAATGGCGACATGGTTAGATCCACAGTAGAGACCGGAACATGCGGTTTCACTTCTCGGAAGTCTTCACGAAAGACCAGCGACTTGCCCTGCGAGGGCAGCAGCGAAAGAAGAGTGAGAGCAATGAATGATCGGAGCATGCCTAAACACTACAGTCTAAAGAAGAAATATCTATCATTTTCAGAACTTAGATCACGGGCTTTCTTTTACTCCATCCGTTCTCGGCGGGACCCCTGCCAGAGAGATGAACATGGTTACACATGACACAATCACTCAGCTACTCTTCGCTCCTTAACTCCCTTTTGGCGCCTTGCTATTGTAATGAGGCATCAGCTGCACCAGGTGGCCTTGCACGATTGAGCCCACCGTTTCGGCCGGAAGTGTGTCTTTGTGTAGTTCAAAAATTGCGACGAGCAGCGCAAGCTCGATGTCCCCTTTTTTAGCACTGCTCGCTTTCATCTCCACCAGAAGTTCGAGGGCCTTCTTTTCGGCTTTTTTATAGTCTTTAAAATTTTCTTCAGTAGGCGTAGGCATCTGGCAAAATCTTTACCCAATTAGCACTATTGTCAAACGCCTAATTCCACCGATTTTTTGGTCTGTCAGGCCTACCTCACTTCGAATATTGAGTCTTCATCAGTATTAGGCCTTTTACGCTTATAATGTGCTACCATCTGCTTAAATCCGATAAATGATATCACCTAGTATCTGCGCCTCTTTCATCTGATGCGTGATGAGGAGTGTGCTGATTTTTTCTCGCTGAATGGTAGATTTCACCACCTCCATGACTTCAGTGAGAGTCTCGTCATCGAGGCCTGTGAAGCTCTCATCGAGACAGAGTAGAGATGGTTTCGCTGCTATCGCTCTGCCTATCGCGACCCGCTTCGCTTCTCCACCTGAAAGCCCACGAGGAAGACGATTTAAAAGGCTAGTAATACCGAGCTCAGCAGCCACCTCCTCAATCCGAGAGTTAATCTCTGGCTTTTTCCATTTTCTCAAACGCGGTCCATACGCTAGATGTTCGCACACCGTCATGGTCGGGAAAAGCACATTATCTTGTGGCACTAGTCCGACCATTCTATCCCGCGGAGCTGCGTAGGTGCGCTCTTCTCCATCTATATTGATACACCCGCTGATCACATCACGAAGCCCACAGATAGCCTCCATGACCGTTGTTTTCCCAGAGCCACTCTTCCCCATCAGGGCTAGGCATTCCCCTTTCTCAATTTCGAAGCTGATACTCGAAAGCGTGAACGAACCCGCTCTCACAGAAATATTATCGATGCAAATCATACCCAGCTCCTTTCTCTGTAAAGACTCGGACAGTGAGAATCGTGATCATCGCCAGCGCGATCATGAGCAGTGAAATAATCACTGCTCCGTTGATATTCCCTGTGCTGATTTCTAAATATACCGATGTTGAAAGCACTTCAGTCCTCCCTTTAGTGGCACCTGCAAAGACTAAGATAGGTCCAAATTCTCCTAACGCTCTAGCCCAAGCAAGCGTTCCAGCCGCAGCTATGCCACGATACGACTGCGGCAGCACCACATCGAAAAATGCCCGTCCGCGCGAAGCGCCGACCGTCATCGCCACCTGCTCGCTTCTCGAGTCTATCTGATCAAAGGTCGCCTTCACCATCCGGATCGCAAAGGCAGCTGCCACGGTAAATTGCGCCACGATTACCGCCAGCTTAGTATTCGTAATACGCATCCCGATATGGCTCAGATATCCGTCTATTGAATCCACTCCCCAACCCAGAATTTTAGGAGGGAAGTTATTAAATAGTATCAACAGGCTCAACCCGATGACTAGCGGAGGCAGGACGACGGGGATGTCTAATATCGCATCAATCACTGAGCGACCAAAGAACCTATACCGAGAGAGTAGATACCCAATTGGCACCGCGATCAGGACGGCAAGAATAGCGCTCACTGTGCAACTAAGAAAGGTGAGCTTCACCGAGTCCCATAGGTTTTCCCAATCTAACATTTCCGCCACTCCGCTAGGACTATCCCCATAGGCAGCAAGCACATACCAAACGTCTGCAACGATCAGCAAAACGATCAGTGCTAGATAAAAAAACAGCGATATTCCAAGCCAGGCACCGAACCAACCACTGATGCCAAAGTTGCTGCTATTATTTTTGCTATTGCGGATAGAGTCTCTCATTCACTGGGCTTCGTTGGTCGCCATTTATTCCATTTGCCTGATCTTTATGCCAGCAGAAACCATATTTCATACCTGATTATTCTTCCCATTGATCACCCGCTTGAACATCGAAGCCGTGCTTTCTAAAGACTTTAGCCCCCTTGTCACTCGCTACCAGAAAACGCGCAAATTTTAATGCTTCTGCTTTATTTTCACTGCTTATTAAAACACTAATCGTCGCTTGTATTTGATTAGGCGACTGATCAAAATCGGGCACTCTCACAAACTCACTCTGCTTGAACTGTGGTATCAGAGCGTCCCAGACGATCCCTGCATCAGAGGCACCCAAATCTACTTGAAGCGCTACCTCATTCACCGTGGCCACTTTAGAAATAATCCCATTCTCTACCGCCTCTAACAAACCAGCATTTTCTAATGCCGTATGAGTAAATTTCCCCACTCCTGCTGTGCGCTCCGCAATCACCACCCTCACATCATCACGCGTAAGATCTTGAAGCGTCTTAATGTTTTGAGGATTCCCTTTTGCGATGATAATCCCAGCGCTTAGATTACTTACCGGAATAGATTCTGCTATCATCCCTTGTTCTCTAGCCTTATCAACATAGCTCGCATCCGCAGGTAAATACAAATCACCTCCAGCCACCTCTAGCTTGGCAAGCAGCTGACCTGAGCCACCAAAATTCAACATTATTTTCACCCCACACTCATCCTCATACTGCCGCGCTATTTCTTCCACAGGCTTTTGCAAGCCCGCTGCAACATGCAGTTCCAACTCTCTGACACTGTCATCACCAAAATTCTCATCATTGAGCATCAGGAATAAACACAATCCTAATACGCCTAGTAGCCCCAATAATATTCCTAATTTCTTCATACCTGGCGAGAGTCCTGCCTCACTACTAAGAGCTCTTTAGAAGATCTAACATCGCTTGACCCATCGAATCTCCGATCAACCAGTAGGATTCGCCATTCGCCATCCAATGCGTCTCAGTACCGCGGCCACCGAACTCCGCGCGAGGTCGCCAGAAATCACGAGTTTCTGCGGTGCTGACAGTTCCCTTGAACCCAGGGAGCTTGGCAACATTGAGCTGAGCGTCTTGCACCGTCTTTAGAGATTTGATAAACTTCTGCCTATCCTCCTCACCGTTACCCCATTTTTCGAGGTTTTCATCTGGCTTCCAACCCCAGTTACCTGTGACGCCGATGACTACTTTTAAATCAGGAGCTTTGAATTCCTTACGGATGTCTTTGATGAGATTGACCATGTTCGTCTCATACTCATCTGCCACCTTGGGGCTCGCATCACTAAGGCCTTGATTCCAGAAAAATCCCTCAAGCTTGATCTCCGGATTTTCTCCAACTCCTTCAACCATTTCCGGAATCTTCTGCAGTGCCTCGCGCAGCGCTTTCACTACCAATGGGTATTTATCGCCCAGCTTTCCTCCAGAGCTTGGTGGCCGGAAATTTCCCGCCAGACTATTTCCACCGAAAGCTACCTTCACCAGCACCACGGGATCCTCATAATGATCGCCAAGCATATGACCGATGGCGAACTCTGGTCCAAATCCGCGATTTCCTCTACTTCCATAATGAGCTGAGAGCCCACCGTGCTTATTGTATGCATTATAACCTTCTTCGCCCTCTCTCAAGTGAGGCCAGTCGCCCATCGTGATGAAAACATCATCGCGTATTGTCCATCCGCTTTTCGTTTTTTTAGAACCATTGATCAGAAAGCTCAGTTTCTTTTCGTTCGCAGGTTGCTTAATGTAATGTAGCAATGTTCCTTTCTGCTCAGCGACTGGTTGATCCACTCGTCCCAGGCTACCTCGTCCGGTCATGTTAGATTGCCCAGAAAGAAGAAAGACCCTGACAGTCTTCTTTTCTGCGAATGAAATCAGCGTTCCAGAGAAAATGACTGAAACAACTATGGCTGGGATGAAGAAAAATTTCTTTGTTTGGATCATGCAGATTATCTAATGAAGGAGAGGAAGGGAGTCAAACACCAAAGAATATGCATGATTGGATTCAGAGCAGCTTTATTTACTTTTTTCTTTCGCGCTCAATTCTATTTGTCCAAGCGGGTAGATAGTGCCATCGGGATCTTTATACTGAACAGAATATTCGCCAGCTGGATAGGCAGAAAGATCCAATTGCTTGGGGTTATCCTTCGTTTTAGCCGCTACTAACCCTGTCACTACTCGAATCTGAATAGCATTACCCGCTCGCTTGTGCTTGATTCGATGAACCTTCAATGCAGAATTAATCATTGTCGGTTTAACTGTCACTTTTATCCCTCCACCAGCATAACACTCGACATAGAGAACATTTTCTTTCTCCGAGACCTTGATGCCGCCAACCGATTGGATAAACTTCCAGTTTTCAGTCCTCTGTGAGAGCAAGCCAATGATTCCTGAGTAGGCGAGCATTGCTGTAGCTAGTAATATTAATGTGATTTTGTATTTCATGGTAGTGAAGTGTAATACGGTTTTTGCGCTCAACTGTAAATTACTTGTAAAGTTTACTATAGCTAGAAATTATTATGCCTCCTCTAATATCTCGCAACAGTTGGATCTATTTTCTCCGACCAGACATCAATCCCACCCTGCATACTCAGCGTCTTAGTGAAGCCTTGCTGGTGTAAATACTGCGTGGCATGAAGGGATCTGACTCCGTGATGACAGTAGATGATAGCATCTTGCTCCACATGTTGAAATAAAGCCTCTGCTCTACCGGAGAAGTCCGAAAGCGGGATAAAGATAGCTCCTTCGATCCGGCAAAAGTCATACTCATGCTGCTCACGACAATCGATCAAGATAGGCGGATTCTCACCACCTAACAACTCCTTAGTCTGCTGACAGGAAGCTTCTAACGGATTCTCGAACATCATCATTATTCCACGATGACAGGAGTGCCCAGTGATGCGTTCTGGTAGAAATGCTTGGCCATATGATCAGGTAGTCTCACACAGCCGTGAGAGGCGGCGTAACCTGGAAGATGCCCCGTGTGCATTCCAATAGCATTATTAAATCTCAGGAAATTTAGCATCGGTGCACGGACGAAAGTCTGTCCAGCTTTAGGGATATCTCGGCCCGTCTTCGCATCATCATTGATAGTAGCTCCAGTGGCATCATCCCTAATGATTCCATAAAGTGATGAGCGGTGATCGATGCTTTTTTGCGTGACCTTATATCTCCCTCTGGGCGTTAGTCTCCCCTCCTTACCAGTGGAGATAGAGGTCTGCCCTACAAGCTGATCACCTTTATAAAAGTAGGCTTTTTGATCACCTAGATTAATCTTGATGAGTGGTTCACCATCGAGTCCATCACCATCCCAGTAGCCCTTTTCCTCAGGACTTGGCAGAGCTGGCGCAGTAATCTCACCTAATTGTCCCGGTTGAGTTCTATAGTCTGCTAAGTAGGCTGCTGGACTACTCAAAGGGGCGGATACACAGCTAGAAAATAGCACCGCAATAAAGGGGAATGATAAGTTAAAGGATAGAGTAAGGAACGATTTCATAAATGACAGTGTTCGTCGCTACGTAATGATTGCGAGAGCGTGAATTGACTGGAAATTTAACCGTGGAGCCTTCAGAGTCAAGTATTTCTCTAACGCTATCTATTTTAACCATCACCAAGAACACACTTCCCATTAATATTGATCAATAAAGCAAACTAAGGCTTGATCTTTAGTAAAAGATCAGGCGTTTTGTATCTATGCCAAATTACGATTATCGATGCGAGAAATGCGAACAGGTTTTTGAGGTCTTTCAAAAGATGTCTGATAACAAGCTGACCACTTGCATCAAAGACGGATGCAGCGGCGTGGTGAAGCGACTTTTAGGCGCCGGAGCAGGAGTGATCTTTAAAGGCTCCGGATTTTACGAGACAGATAATAGAAGCAAGTCATATAATGACGGTGCCTCCAAAGAGAAGCCTGCACCAAAGGAGAAACCGGCGAAGAAGAAGGTATCTGAGTGAGAAAGTTGCGAGTGGGTTCAGATTTTTTCTCTGCGGTGCTTTTCTCTGAGCTAATTCGTGATGATATTGAGAACTTCTCTGATCGCCATGGCGCTCTATTTCATGAGTAATGGCACGTTTGTGCAGGAGGTTTGTATCCAAGAGGCGCTAAAATAATACTGATAGACATTGCCTGAATAAGCGTAATATTTATACTAGGTCTTCCATCAATATGCTTATGCCTGAATTTCCCTCACTTGTTTTTTCTTCATTACTCATCGCTTCAACGACACTTGCGAGTGTTGCTGAGGACAAAATCGTGTTTAATCGGGACATACGTCCTATTCTATCACAGCATTGCTTTGCCTGTCATGGCCCTGATGCTCATGAGCGCAAAGGTGAATTGAGGCTCGATTCATTAGAGGGAGCGATGCAGGGTGGTGAATCTAAAAAAGCCTCTATCATCCCAGGGAAGCCAGAGGAATCCGAGCTCTATAAAAGGCTGATTACCGATGTTGCTGATGAGATCATGCCACCAAAAGAGTTCCATAAAGATCTCAATGAGAAGCAAAGAAAAATACTACACCAATGGATACTCGAAGGGGCAGAGTATCAGGATCACTGGGCCTACATCACGCCGAAGAAACCGGCACTGCCAAGTGCTGGGGTGAAGGGATATGCCAACCCGATTGATCAATGGATCGTGGCACGCTTAAAGAAGAATAACCTAAAATTGTCTAAAAAGGCTGCGCCTCATGTGCTTCAACGTAGGCTTTCATTCGACCTCGTTGGACTACCTCCAGAAATAACTGATCCATCTAGGGTAAGTTACAATGACCTACCGGCAGAGATCGATCGGCTGTTAGCATCCGCGCACTTCGGTGAGCGGATGGCGCTCCCATGGCTCGATGCTTCCCGTTACGCAGATACCAACGGCTACTCCATCGATGGTGGACGCCACATGTGGCTCTGGCGAGACTGGGTGATCCACGCCTTTAATACCAACAAGCCGTACGATGAATTTCTAAGAGAGCAGCTTGCCGGCGATCTAATGCCAAATGCAACGGAAGCGCAGCTTGTGGCGACCGGCTTCCAGCGAAATAATGCAAACACTCACGAAGGAGGAACCATCCCTAAGGAAAATTTAACCAACTACGTGGCTGACCGAGTGAAGACCGTTGGAGAATCCGTCTTGGGTATGACCACTGCCTGCAGCCAATGTCACGACCATAAATACGATCCTTTATCACAGCAGGAATATTATGGGCTGTTTGCTTTTTTCAATGCCGCGTCTGATAAATCTCATGATGGTAATGTGGGGGTCAATTCACGTCCATCCATCAATGCCCTGACATCACTTTCCACCCCAGAAGAGATTGCGGAAGTGACGAGTGAGGTAGTTCTGGCTGAAAAAGAGTTTCAAAATGTCGATCCGTCCGAGGTAGAAGAGTGGCAACTATCCATCAAAGCAGATGAGATCCAGCGCGGGAAGGAATTCAAACTCATCGACCTGAAGCATCTGACAGCAACCATGCCCAATGGCTCGATAAGCGATCTACAGATAGACCCAAAGGGTGAAGCTCTAACGATAAAGCGCGGCTACACGACTGGTATCAATGTCTGCTGTGAGATTCCAAAAGACACTGGCGCAGTCACCGGAATGCGGGTGACATTCTACCCAGAAAATAAAGGGAAAATTGGTTTTGGTAAAGATGGCTCCATGGTTTTAAATACCATTTCGCCCTGTTTTTCCAGTCTCCCATCGAAAAATATTGATCATAATTCTCTCATCAACTCAGCCAGACTTACCACATCAAGCCATCGTCCCGGGTTTGAAACACATTATCTAACAGACACCCGCGTGATCAACGGATGGTCACCAGTTGATAGCACGAAAGAACAGCATCTAACCTTTACCTTCCCTCAAGCAATAGACACATCAACCCTGAATCATCTAACCACCGAGTTAGTATTCAATGATGGCCGAAAACAGTCAGCCTCACATTTTAAAATTCAGCTCTTCTCCGGCAATGATCCAGACAGCCAGCACTCAGCAGAGCTTCTCAAAATCGTAAAAACTCCATCCAGCAAAAGATCTCCTGAACAAGCACAACAGCTAAAGGAGCTCTTCAAAAAACATTCCCCGCATAAGTCCAGACAGCGTATTCGATTAGCAAATTTAAATGACCGACTCGGCGTCCTTACCAAAAAGCACCCTACCATGATCATGGACACTGCCAAAAAGCCACGGGTCACACATTTCCTAGAGCGCGGTGACTACGCAGCACCCAGACATGAAGTGAAGCCAGGAACTCCCGCATTTCTACCACCACTTAAGCCTGCTAAAGAATTGGCGAATAGGCTAGATCTAGCCCGTTGGCTAACCCGCCCAGACCACCCACTGACAGCACGGGTAGCAGTGAATAACATCTGGGCCATCTTCTTTGGCCAAGGTCTCGTCTCCAGCAGAGCGGACTTCGGATCACAGGGATCATACCCCACCCATCCAGAACTACTAGATTGGCTCGCGGTGCATTTCCAGGAAAGTGGCTGGGATGTCAAAGCGCTGGTGAAACTGATCGTCAGCTCTGAGACCTATCAACAACAGTCTAGTCCTACTGTAGAACAACTACTATCCGACCCTCAAAACAAACTACTCGCCCGTGGCCCGCGCTTCCGCCTATCAGCCGAGCACATCCGGGATCAGGCGCTAGCGCATTCTGGATTATTAGTGCCTCGTATCGGCGGCCCCTCAGTGAAGACCTATCACCCAGGTGATCTATGGCGACAAGTCTCACACTACGGTTCCTCCAGAGCCACCGCACAATCCTATCACCGAGACAATGGAGAAAAGCTCTACCGTCGCTCGATGTACACCTACTGGAAACGCACGCTCCCACCACCAGACTTGGCCGTATTCGATGCTCCAAACCGTGAGGTCTGCCTCGTGGGACGAGGCACCACCAACACCCCGTTACAAGCCTTCATCCTACTCAATAGCCCGCAGTATATTGAAGCTTCACGTGTATTGGCCGCTAAGATATTAAAGGCCGATCATGCCACAGACTTAGCACGTATCCACGCGGCCTTCACTCAGGTCACCGGACGCACAGCACTAGAGCACGAACTAGATCTGTTAGATGAGGCTCTGCAGAAAGAACTCGCCCGTTATAAGGATGATACTGAGGCCGCGGAGAAATTATTACTCATCGGAGACTCTCCATCCTCTGGCTTACCCGCATCGCGCCACGCAGCATGGACTAATCTCTGCCAACTGCTATTCAATCTCTCAGAAACAGTCACACGTTACTAATTTACCCATGTCAACATTACCTAACTCACCTGACTTATCCACGCTATTTAACCGCCGCGCCTTCCTCAGCACAGTAGGAAATTCTTTTGGTGCCGTAGCGGCCAATGCCCTCATAGGTAGCAACACCCTATCCGCATCCAACCCTACTCTAAGCGCACCATTTCATGCACCAAAAGCAAAGCGAGTCATCTATCTTTTTCAGTCTGGAGGACCATCGCACGTTGACTTATTTGACGGCAAGCCATCCCTAACAAAACTACAAGGTAAAGCACTGCCCGATGAAGTGCGCGGCGGCCAGCGAGTCACTGGCATGACAGCCAACCAAAAAGCCTTCAACGTCATGCAACCGCTAGTAGGCGGGAAGCAAGTCGGTGACGCGGGAGCATGGATCTCTGACCTCCTTCCCTACACGCAGAAAGTAGCGGATAAGATCTGCCTCATCCGCTCCATGAAGACGGATGCTATCAACCATGACCCAGCATGCACCCTCATCAACACCGGATCCATGCAGCTTGGAAATGCCTCACTCGGCTCCTGGCTCTCCTATGGATTAGGCAGTGAAAACGAGAACTTACCAGCCTACATGGTGCTACTTTCTCAAGGAACAGGTAAGAACCCGGGACAACCCATCTTTTCCAGACTCTGGGGCAGTGGCTATCTGCCCTCTGAGCATCAGGGCGTACTCCTCCGCTCCGGTGCAGACCCCGTGCTCTATCTCGATAACCCCCCAGGGATTGATCCTAAACAACGCCGCAGTCAGCTAGACACCCTAGCGGCAATGAACCATTCATTCCAAAAACAACACATTGATCCAGAAACTCTCGCCCGTATCGAAGCCTACGAAATGGCATACAAGATGCAAACTTCCGTGCCAGAGCTCACAGACCTCAAGGACGAACCAGACTCTACCTACGAGCTCTACGGAGAAGAAGCAAGACGTCCAGGATCCTACGCAGCGAACTGCCTACTAGCGCGCCGCCTCGTAGAGCGTGGCACCCGCTTCGTACAGCTCTTCCACCGTGGTTGGGATCAGCATGTAGGACTCGGCTCTCAGCTACGCAGCCAGTGTCTCGATACAGACCAAGCCTCAGCAGCACTCATCACGGATCTGGATCGCCGCGGCCTGTTAGAAGACACACTCGTGATCTGGGGTGGCGAATTTGGTCGCACCGTTTACATGCAGGGTAGTGGAACCAGCGCAGGTCGAGATCACCACGGCAGAGCCTTCTCAGTCTGGATGGCAGGCGGCGGCATCAAGCCCGGCGTCTATGGCTCCACAGATGATTACTGCTGGAGCGTCGAAAACCCCGCCGAGACTGTCCACATCCGCGACTTCAACGCCACCATCCTCCACCTCCTAGGCATCGACTACAAACAATTCTCATTCCCCTATCAAGGCCTAGACCAAAGAATCACCGGAGTAAAACCCGCCCGCATCATCAAAGAAATCATCGCCTAGGTTTGATGCACATATACCGTATTAACTAAACCAGCGGGAGCGGGAAGCGAAAGCTCGAAGCTGCAAGCGTAAAACTAAATAACTAGGAGCATCTCTATCTTCATCGGCCTACCTTAGTCCTAGCGGGACGACGTCTTCAAAGCCCAGTGTCTCAACACAGGGTAACAATCACCAACAAAAGAACTGTGCTGAAGGCACAAGGGAGAATCCATTTCATTAACGCCAAGGCCATGGATCTATTACCTCATAAATTATGATTGGCGATGTGGTTTTTATAGAGTAAGTTACATTCATGAGCATCGCAGAAATCAAACAATTACCCATGCGCGAGAAATTCCAGATCATGGAAACTCTCTGGGAAGAAATGCGTACTATTGCTGACAATGCCAATGCCCCTGAAGACCATCGCCGTATTCTTGATGCTCGTCGTGAAGGAGTCGGATCAGGTAAAGAAAAACTCCTGAAATGGGACGAAGTCAAAGACAGTATAGGTAAAAGATAAAGGCATAAACTAAGTTTAATTTATCCATAGAATGATCAATATCGAACTATCGATTAGAGCTAAAGATGATCTTGATGATGGATACTTGTTTTATGAATCACAAGAGTTTGGACTAGGTGACTACTTCAGCTCAAATTTAAAGTCAGACATAGAAGGTCTCAAAATATCCGCCGGTATCCACCGTGTCGTTTTTAAAGATTATCATAGACTTCTGAGTAAAGTATTTCCGTATGCTATTTATTACACCTTGAAAGACAATCATGTCATTATCTGGGCAGTCATAGATTGCCGTCGAAATCCTGAGTGGATTCGCGGGTATCTTACTTAACCACGATTGCATACGAATACCTGTGCTTTGTGCTTCGCATTCCGAGTATTTGCTTCATCGTACACCACATTCGTGAAAATTCGTGCAGATTAGTGGTTAAAAAACAAAACACCAACCTAAGAACCCTGCTGAAGGCACCGCAATAAATCTCCTTGGCAGGATGAGTCAACAATCTACAATCTCTAAAATGGACACACCCACACGCCGCCAGTTCCTCTCATTATCCGGCATCGCAGCAGCCACCGCAGCTAGCGGATTAGTATCCGCACCTTCTTTATTGGCTCAGGATAAACAAAAAGAAAAACCTCTCGCAGACCAACGGAACCCATGGATTTATCACTTCAAAATTGGCGAAATCGATGCCTGGTCCATCAGTGATGGCTTCATGAATATCCGCCAAGGTCTTAGCCTCATGTATCCAGAGTCCGAGCGCAACAACATGGCACAGGCACTCAAAGAACAATCCGAACCGCTCGACCACCTTCCTCTCTACGTAAACATCTTGGTCATCAAAAAAGGAAACGAAATCGCACTCTTCGATGCAGGATTCGGCGCGCCTGAGAAAAACAACAGAGGTTGGTTAGTCTCTGGGCTTGAGCAAATAGGTATCAAGCCGGATGACGTTACCCACACCTTCCTCAGCCACACGCACTCGGATCACATCGCAGGATTCACCACTGACGGCAAACCTACCTTCAAGAATGCCGCCTTCTACATCACCCCAGAAGAATACAAGTACTGGCGCTCGCCCAATCCAGATTTCTCCAAAACCAAACGTGATCCCAAAGCCATCCCCGGCATGATCAAAAACGCACAGAAACACCTAGAAATCCTTACCCCTAACAAACAGTTCTCACCCGTAGGAGCCGAGCTGTTAGGCAGAGCCGTCACCATCGAAAACGGATTCGGTCACACCCCTGGTCATGCTCTCTTCCGCATCCGTTGCCAAGAGACAAACGAAGAGCTCCTCCACACCGTAGATCTCGCTCACAACCACATCCTCATGTTTCAAGACCCCACCTGGAACATTGGCTGGGACAACAACCTCGAAATGGCTGCCCAAACCCGCAAACGCGTCTTCTCCCAAGCCGCCGCCAAGAAAACCCGCACCTTCGGCTTCCATCTCCCATTCCCCGGCCTCGGCCGTATCGCCCCAAAAGGAAAAGGCTACACCTGGATTCCAGAGAGGTTGTTTTGGTAGTGTGAGAGTCAGTTAAGCCTTCTTTCCAACCTCAACTTATAAATCTCATTCGCTTTTAGTCCTGAAGGGACGCAGGCTTCAAAACCCAGTGTTTCAACACTGGGTACGATCACCACCCCAAGAACTGTGCTGAAGGCACAGAGGATAACTATTCATAAGTTTAAGGGTTCTGAGCCTGTAGACATGATCGTCCCAGCCCGGTTTAAGCTAACCTTTACAGCTCAACGCTGGCCAAATATTAGGCTAACTTCCCAGCGGTTTCAGCGATCAAGTGACGGGAACCCACCGCAAAGATAGCTTATTTTTATCGTAGACTATGAGGGGCTGCCTTTTCTAAGATGAGGGCACTGCAGTTCCATCCCAATAGGCTTGATCCTCAAGTGCATAGTGTGCACCGAGATCGACAGAGATGATCATATTTTCTGGCGCCCCGTGGGAAGGATCTGCTCTACTGCTCATACCATCCTCACAGTTATACTGGATTGATCGTTTGATGGAATGATTTGAAAGTGCTATTTTCGCTTCCACGGCGGAGCTTAGAAGTAATAAATGACTTCATTTCACATCGTCCATGCTAGGACGGCTTATGTGGCTCAAAGGTGGTGGATTGGTAGAAGGATTTTGCGTTAGTGGCTTTTACTGCCGCTTCTTGGAGAATGGACTGGAGGCGGATAGTTTTTCCTTTTCCTCTTCCTTTGTGTGGTGATTTTCTGATCGAAGTGCCGTCTTTCTGGATAATGTGAGCGTTTTGGTTATCGTCGAAGGCGGTCTTGAGGATTTCTGTGAGACGTTTCTTGGCTTTTGAGTCCGCGATGGGGATCATGAGTTCTACCCGCTTTTCTAGGTTGCGGGTCATCCAGTCTGCTGAGGAGATAAATACCTCTGGGTTGCCCCCTTTGTGGAAGTAGAAGATGCGGGCGTGCTCCAGGTAGCGGTCGATCACTGAAATAACTTCAATGTTCTTGGAGAGGTTTTTGTCCTTGGGCTTGAGGCAGCAGATACCTCGGATGTTGAGCTGAATTTTGACGCCAGCGGCTGAGGCTAAGTAGAGGGCATCGATGATGTCTTGGTCTTGGAGGGAATTTATTTTGGCCATGATGTGGGCGGGCTCGCCTTGCTTAGCACGCTTTGCCTCACGCTCGATCTTGCTGATGAGTGAGCGCTTCATTTCTGTGGGCGCAGGGGTCAGTTTTTTAAGGCTGGTGAGCTTTGATCTACCGGTGATGGCGTTGAAGAATACTGAGGCGTCTGCTCCGTAGCTGTCTCTTGCAGTTAGATAGGAGGCATCGGTGTAGAGCTTGGCAGTGGACTCGTTGTAATTTCCGGTGCCTAGGTGTAGATAGCGTTTGATATTGCCGTTTTCATTTCTAACGATGAGAAGGATCTTGGCGTGAGTTTTGAGGTTTTTAACTCCGTAAACGATCTGTACGCCGGCGCGCTGAAGCTCGTCCGCGCGTTGGAGATTTCGCGCTTCATCAAAGCGTGCCTTGAGTTCTACGAGGACGGTGACTTGCTTACCATTTTCTGCTGCTCGGATAAGGGCATCGACGATGCGGGAGTTGCTGGCTGTGCGGTAGAGGACTTGTTTGATAGCAAGAGTGTAGGGGTCGGTAGAGGCTTCCTCGATGAGGCGGATCACTGGTTCGAAGCTCTCGAAGGGGTGATAAAGTAGCACGTCATTCTCAGCGATGGTCTCAAACATAGATTGTTCAGAGGAGAAAGCAGGCGATGGCTGGGGCGTCCACTCGGGATCTTGCAAGTCATCGTGACCAGGGAGAAATGCGAGTGGCATGTAGTCGGCCAGATTGATCGCACCGGTAATACGATAGACGTGGTCTTCCTCTGAATCCTCATCGGTATTAGTGAGGGTGCAGATCGTCTGAAGAAGATCCTCTGATATGTTTGTTGGTATTTCTAGTCTGATGGTTTTGCTGAATTTTCGCTGATTGAGTATATCTTCCATTTCTCCGGCGAGATCCATAGCGTCTTCGTCTTGCAGGACGATATCTCCATTCCTAGTAATGCGAAAGTGTGAGCTATCGATGATGGTTTCATCTGGGAATAGCGTCTGTGCATGATGGCTGATGAGTTCTTCCGCAGTGATGATGTGCAGCGCTTTATCATCTGATATGTAGTGGAGGCGATCTACGAGGCTGGGGATGGGAATGAATACGGCACGAGTATTTTTATCGGTATCCTGAAGTCTAATGATGAGTGTGATCTGGTGTGCTGGGAGGATCGGGGTGGTTTCATTTTCATCTTCATCAATATCGAATCCTAGTGGTGTGAGGATGGGGAATATGGTGGTGTTGAATTTTTCTGTTAACGAATTTCGCTGTGCATGGGTCAGATCCGTCAGAGAGGTGAAATAGATCTGGCTTTTGGCTAGCTCAGGGGTGAGTTTTTTTTCTAATAGATCACTAAAATCCTGATACATCGTCTTAGTCCGAGCACGAATGGCATTAAGCTGTTCGGCGGGAGTGAGACCGGTGATATCAGTTTTGTTAGATCCTGCCATGAGCTGAGCGCTAAGGCCGCCAACTCGGACTTGGAAGAATTCATCAAGGTTAGAGGCAGTGATGGCTAGGAATTTAATCCTCTCAAGTAGAGGCAAGTCATCGCGCTGCGCCTCGCTGAGAACGCGCTGGTTGAATTCTATCCATGAGAGTTCACGGTTAATGTAGTTTTTGGACATGATGTTATTTTTCTTCGTGGATGTGGATTTCTAGGCCGAAAATGTTTTGAAACAAGTTGGCTTTAGACTTCATTGCGATGCGCTCGACGGTGGCATCGCTGACGTCTGTAAGATGAATGTTCAGAACCCCACGAGTGATATAGATCTTAATGTTTTCTGCGCGTGCTGAATGGCTGCGGTCTAATGCGTCTGCAATCCTTAGCAGACTGGCTATCTTAGAGACGCGCATCTGCTGGAGAGTATCGAGATCCCGGTAGATAGAGTGAGATGGCTTAGGTGGAGAATTTCTATGGTAGCGGGCAATGATGGCGACGAGCTCGATGTCTGACTGGGAGAGACCGAAGATATCGCTATGCTGAATGATGTATTGTGAGTGCTTGTGATGCGATGCGTCTGAGATGAACCCTCCACACTCGTGAAGCAGAGCAGCGCAGTGAAGCAATAGCCTCGCCTGCGGGTCTAGCCGGTGTAAATCCTGGAGCTCTTCGTAGAGGTGGAGTGCGGTGGCGGTGACTTGCCTAGCGTGTTTTCTGTTCACTCGGCATTTCTTAGCGAGTTCCCATGCGGAAGCGGTGACTTCCTCGGCAAATGATGCGGAGGACTCATGAGAAAGGTGAATATCCTGAAGTAACTCGCGCTCGTATTCGCTGCCTGGGATAGTGACTTTTTCCATTCCAAGTACCTTAGCGATACAGGTATTGATGGCGATGGCGGGTGGCAGGGCTTCTGCTGCGTGATAGTCTATGTTGAAGCGTGAAACGATATCATCATCATCCATGCTGATGATGGAATCACTGATTTTCTGTAGGTTACTCAGTGAGCATTGATACTTTTTAGCCCCCATGATTTGTGGCTGAATCAGCTGGATCTCATAGCCAATGAAGATAATATCCTGTATCTCCTCTTCTTGAAAATCTTCGATCAAAGTATCGAGTTGGCTATTAATATGATCATAGAGAAACTGGTTTGCGTGAGTCTCATCACTGGAGCTGTTTCGTGTTTCCTCCCTCGCACGATAGATCCCAATACGATAGCTTTTATAAGATTCTATTTTTCCTTGTTTAAAATAAAGCGTGCGGGTGTTCCCTGGCCCTGCGTGGACAACCAGCGTATTATGCTGCTTCATGGCGGGCGTGTCCTGAAGGCGGCGCCGCGTTTTCATGTAGATCAGCCGAGTCATTTCCCCGTCATCGAGCACCTCTACTGTGATGCCGCAGGTGATCTGTAGACGGTTAATGAAGATGTCTTTATTAGATGCTTCAGAGAGGATATTAGTGGCAACAATGCGGACGCTGGAGTCCTGCGGATTAATACCTAGTTCGTTAAGGATGGCGTTGTAGCCCGTAAGAATAGAGACGCAGTTCTTTATAGTGGACTTGGTGATCTCTCGCTTGCTGAAGATATCGTGTGCGAGTGAGGTAGATTTCTCCAAATACTCGATCTGCTCACCAGCTTCGTTTGAGATAAGAAAGGAAATAGAACTCGCGCCAATATGGATGGCGGCATTCAGTTTCAGCGGTGTAAGTAGAGAATCCATATATCATTATAGATACGTTTAATTGAGTCAAATGACAACAAAAGAAATGTTACAATTTAGCCTACCTTAGTATGACTAGAATGGGACTCCGATGCACGTAAAATGGCTTGTAAAAAACGCTGGACAGCTACACACTCCGCTGCATGACTGCCATACCTAATATCCTCGCGGAACGCTATGCTTCTGCCGCTATTGCCAATATCTGGTCCGCTGAAGGCCGTATCGTTTTAGAACGTGAATTCTGGATCTCTGTGATGAAGGCTCAGCAGGATTTGGGGCTGGATATTCCTCAGGAAGCGATTGCTGCTTATGAGGCTGTGAAAGATCAGGTGAACCTTCCATCAATCATGGAGCGTGAGCGTGTTACGAGACATGATGTTAAAGCTCGGATCGAGGAATTCTGCGATCTTGCAGGACACCAACACATCCACAAGGGCATGACCTCACGTGACTTAACAGAAAATGTGGAGCAGCTTCAGGTGTATCGTTCATTACTTATTATTAGGGATAAAACCATCGCGACGCTGGCTAAGATCAGTGACCGTGCTGAGCAGTGGCAGGATCTGGTGATCACTGCGCGAACGCACAATGTGGCAGCTCAGCCTACCACGTTTGGCAAGCGATTGGCGATGTTTGGTGAGGAATTACTGGGTTCACTAAGCTCACTCAATCACCATATCGCGACCTACACGGTTCGCGGGCTCAAGGGTGCGGTTGGCACGCAGATGGATCAGATTTCGCTCTTCGATGGTGATCTCGATAAGGTTTCTGCTCTTGAAGAGAAAATTTGTAAGCATTTAGGTATCCCAGAAGTGTACACCAATGTAGGGCAGGTTTATCCTCGTTCGCTGGATTTCCGTACCGTTTCTGTCCTCACAGATCTTGCGGCGGGTCCATCATCGATGAGTCGTACGCTACGTCTGATGGCTGGAAATGAGACTGCTTCTGAGGGGTTTGCCAAAGGTCAAACTGGCTCCAGCGCGATGCCACACAAGATGAATTCCCGCTCCTGTGAGCGCGTGAATGGATTTCAAACCATCCTCAAGGGCTATCTAAATATGGCGATGGGCCTCGCTGGTGATCAGTGGAATGAGGGAGACGTGTCCTGCTCAGTGGTTCGCCGGGTAATGCTGCCAGACGCTTTTTATGCTTGTGATGGAATGTTTGAGACATTTCTCACGATACTCAGCCAAATGGATGCCTATCCAGCCGTAATCGAGGCTGAAAATAACCGCTATTTGCCATTCCTGATGACCACTACAATTATGATGGAAGCGGTAAAAGCTGGTGTAGGCAGAGAGGCGGCGCACAAGGCCATCAAAGAAAACGCAGTAGCTACCGTGAATGACCTGCGGATTGGTGCTGTGCGTGAGAATAATTTGTTAGAGCGTCTGGCCGCTGATGACCGCATCCCACTCAGCCAAGAGCAACTCACCGCACTCATGGAGGAAGGGAAGGAAAATGCTGGCACCGCTCGTATCCAGGTCACCGCCTTCGCCACAAAGATCAATCAGCTCTGTATAGAAAACCCAGACGCGGCAAACTATTCACCAGGATCTATCCTATAGTATCATTCAGAAAATGCCAGACTACTTAGAATCACTCGCTGAACGTCTAGAATCAGCTCTTAGCCCTATATTAGCTGCTGAAATCACCGCAGCTGAAGCTCAGCAGGAGCGAGCAGACGCGATTAAATCATTCATAAATTCCGAGGATGATAAGATCAGGGACTTGCATAATTCTGGTCTAAGTGGTCTCACCATCGCGGGTTTCCGCGCGTCATTGATCGATGTTTTACTCCAGACAGCATTCCGCACAGAGTTAGGAAAACTTACCTCTGAAGAAATCAATGACCCTCCTCATCTATCACTTATCGCAGTGGGAGGGTACGGCAGGGCACAACTCAATCCTGGCTCAGATCTAGACATTCTTTTTCTGTTGCCAAAGTCAGCCAATTCCTACGCCAAGGATAGCGCTACATCCGTACTGATCCAGAATATCCTTTATTTACTCTGGGACACGGGATTCAAAGTAGGATATGCCACACGCTCGGTCATAGAATGTATCAAAGAAGCGAAAGATGAGCAGCAGTCTAAGACTGCGATGATGGACGCACGCCTTCTCGCTGGCGATGAAGATCTATTTATCAAGTTCACAAAGAAATTTGAAAGCGACTGTCTCCAGCGAGATCAGCAAGCCTTTCTCGATCTTCGAATCCAGGACATCAGCTCTAGACACAAGAAATATTCACACACCGTTTTCCTCCAAGAGCCGCATGTGAAAGAAAGCTGCGGTGGGCTTCGAGATTTCCATAATATCCTCTGGGTAGCACGCGCTAAAAGGGGCACATCAGATCTCAAGGCCTTAGTAGATGAGAATATTCTATCCATTCCGGCCTATAAAGAGCTCATCGCTGGATATGACTTTATCCACCGAGTTAGAAATGAACTTCATTACTATAATGACTCTAACACAGACATCCTCACCCTGAGGCTTCAGGGAGTGGTGGCTACTAATTTCGAGTACCCGCAGGAGAGCATCTTGCGCCGCTGTGAGGCCTTCATGAAGGACTACTACACACACACGAGAAATATCTACCGGCATACCTCATCGCTGATGGAGACCTTTCAGTTAGAAGTCGCACAAGAGGAGAAATCTAGCTGGTTAAGGCTCTTCTCACCAAAAGAAGAGCGCGAAGTCTTTGATGGTTTCATTGCCGAAAATGGGCTGATTTATGCAGAGAATAGTAATATTTTCAAAGAGAATGCTCACCGGCTGATGCGCGTCTTTCAGCACTGTCAGATCAAGGGCTTAGGACTGAGCCCGCCAATGCGCAAGCTACTCAAGGAGAATGCTAGTCTGATGGACGAATCCTTCCGTTATTCGAAATCTAACAGAGAAACATTTCGTGCCATGTTAGAGAGAAAGGGTGATGTTGCTAGCACTTTACGGATGATGCACCGGGTAGGCTTACTGGGTGCTTATCTACCAGAATTTGGGGCGCTAGATTGCCTCGTGCAGCATGAGTTTTTCCACCGTTACACAGCAGATGAGCACACATTGCGGTGCATTGATCAGGTAGATATGCTGGTAGATGATCAAACCCGAGAACATGAGATCTATCGGAATATTCTCATGAATATGGGAGATCCTTACGCGCTTTATCTTGCCCTTATCATGCATGATACGGGTAGGGCAGAAAATGTCCGTGAACATACTGACGGTTCCGCATTACTCACCTCGAAAGTCTGTACCCGCATGCGGATCAGTGGCACGCGCAGATCACTGATCACCTTCCTTGTGGATCATCACCTTACTTTTTGGAGGTATGCTACTAACAGAAATTTAGATGATCCTGCGGTCATTGAAGAATTTGCTAATATTATGGGCTCAACTCAGCGCCTTAGTACTCTTTTCTTATTCACTTACGTCGACTCAAATGGGACGAATGAAGAAGCCTGGTCACCATGGAAGGAATCCTTGATGCTTCAGCTTTATCATTCCACGACGCACTTTTTACAAAAAGGACAAGAGAAATACAGGGTGCAGCTCAATGAAGAGAAAGAGAAACTTTTAATATCGACCAAGAAGAAGCTAGACCCTAAATACCATGATCAGCTATTGACGCATTTTAATACCATGCCGATGCGCTACTTCCGTTTCCGTGAATCTGCTAACATCGCCACACATGTAAAATCTGTCAGTAAGTTTTTTGCTGATGATGAAAAAGTAGAGGATGATAAGTCCGCAGATCTCCGCTGGATGTCTCGCCCAGATCGCGCCTACACCGAGCTCATTGTCACGTGCCGTAATAGGACGCTTTTATTAGAAAAAGTTTGCTGTGCCCTAGCCTCAGAAGAGCTCAATATTATCGCCGCAGACGTCTACACCAGAACTGATGAGGTGGCGTGTGATCTTTTCCAAGTTTGTACTATGGATCACCAGCCTGTCACTGATGTTGCTGTCAAGAAACGGGTCGCTAATAAAGTGAAGCAGCTCGTGCGTGAGGATTTCTATGATCCCTCAGTCTATCTTCAGAAAAAGAAAAACTATCTGCGTAAAGACACCACTGAAGGCGGTATCCCGTTCCCAGTGAGAGCATTCACGAACAACCATCTGAGTGCCACCTGCACTGCCATTGAGATTCAGGCACAAGATAGAATAGCTCTACTGCATGATCTCTTTTTAGAAATTGGCAAGTGTGGATTAGCCTCTGTTCATGCACGTATATGCACCGAGAAAGGAGCTGCGATGGACACCATCTATGTGACCTATCCTGGCGGAGGAAAGGTAGAAGACCCGGAGCTGCTGGAGCGTCTAGAGAAATCAATCACAGAGCTACTTAAGTAGAATTTAAAATAATATTATGTCAGGAAAAACAACAGAACAAGTCATCTACGAAGCATACAATCATGAGAAGCTAGAGCTTCTTCATCATCTCATCACGAATGAGCCTGCACTGGGATCTGCGATGATTTATCTATGTAGAAAAGATGAAGTTCACATACTCACTACTGCGCTCGCTGAATCTGGATTACATGTTGACTCTATCCATGGGCAGAAAAAACCAGCCGCTCGCACTGTGGCACTAGAAGAGCACGTGACTGGAAAGTTAGACTACCTAGTAGTGACTGAAGCATGCGCGCGTAACATGGATATCTCTGGAGTGAAAACCATCATTAATGTGGATTTCCCAGAGCTGATTAAAGACTACGAAAACCAGGTGTTATGCCCGTCAATGAAGCGCGTATTCAGCTTCGCAAACCCGAAAGGAAACAAACTCTTGATGAGTCTTGAAGAGCTCATCGAAGTGAAATTACCACGTGCTACAGCAGAAGGATTCACCTACGCCAAGCATGCACTAAAAGTCTCTACCCGAAATAAACAGCGTAAGAGTGGACCCCGCTCGAAGCCATTACAGAATAAGAAGTCGAAGTTGAAAAAGAAAGGGCGTTAGCCAGATTACTTCACACCTAGTCGCTTAAGCGCCTCTATGGCTGGTTCGTACTTTTGTTTGGCTGCTGCTTGGTAGAATTTGATTGCTTCTTCTAGATCAACTTTCGTCTCGCCAGTCCCTTTCTCATAGATCTCAGCGAGATTAAATTGGGAGTCTTTTAAATTTTGTTTTGCAGCTTTTTTGTAGAGCTTGATTGCAATGGCTGTGTCTTTCTCAACAATCTCTCCTTTATTGTAGATATCACCCAGTGCATTGAGAGCATACTTCTCATTCGCTTCAGCTCCTTTGGTGAAGTAATGAATCGCTTTATCATTATCTTTTTTTCCAAGAGTATCGCTATTGTATATATATCCTAGATTATGATATGCTAATTTTTGGTTGTCGGTTGTCGCCCTTCTGTAAAGCTCTATGGCCTTGTCTAAATCGACTTCTACGCCTTTTCCGTCCCTGTACATTTCTGCTAGCCTTCTCAAATTTGAAGTCTCTCCACGAGCAATATGCATCTGTACGTATTTAGCTGCGAGCTTGAAGTCTTGTTTTACATTTCCTTTTCCATCGGAATAAATATTACCAAGCATATTCATACTATATTTTTTCCCTTTTTTTGCTGATCTTGTGTGTAGATCCACGGCCTTACGGTAGTCTTTTTTGATCCCACCAATCCCTTTTCGATGGATTTCAGCCATAAGGCTTATGCCGTCAATATAGTCAAGTTCAGCAGATTTCCTTACCCATTTCACTCCTTCCACAGGGTCTTTTTTTACTCCTGTTCCATAAATTAGCTTATCACCATACCACGCCATACTATATGGATCTCCTAGTTCGGCACCCTTGCCTAGAACCTCAAGAATTAAGGTGTCGCTCTTTTTGCGAGGGTAAACTTTTCTAACATAGTCGGTATAATGGTAAATACTTGGAAGATAGTTCTGGTCAATTGATTTTTTAAACCATTTAAGTCCTGATTTATAATCCACTTTAATTCCATGTCGTCCTTTACAGAGAAAAAGCCCTAAATTATATTGAGCATTTGGTTGACCGTTTGCCGCAGCTTTTGTTAACCAGTAAATCCCTCTCTTGAGGTTTGTCTCACCAGCTTTGCCTTGGATTAAAAGTGTGCCTAGGTTAGTTTGGGATAAAATATTACCGCTGTTAGCCGATAACTTAAAAAGCTCGATCGCTTTTTTTAAATTTTGATCGTTGCTATCAGTCTGATAGTGCCTTCCTAAATTATATTGAGCTTTATTGTTATTTTGCTCGGCGGATAGCGTGTAATATTTTTTTAAGATGCTAATATCTTTCGTGGGTCCGGTGCCGCTATGAAGCCTTGCCCAGATGTATTGCATGTCGGCATTTCCCGCGTCTGCATCAGCTAGTATAAGGTCTTTATCTATCTGCTCGTAGATATTTTTAGGATAAGGTTGGTGCCTAATTGTGAGTTTCTCAGCTTTGATCCGGTTATCTGCAAGTTTCAGAATCTTCTGTGATGAGATAGAGCCTGTATCTGCATCTTGTTTTAAAAGATTGCGATCCACAAAATCATAAAAATCTAGTGAGAATGGTTTACCCAAGATGCAACGAGCTTTAGCTTCTTTCCTGTTTTTTATCAATGCAAGAGCTGTCCCGACCTGATCATTTCCAGCATCTGCATCTCGTTCTAGTAATTCTGTGTTGAGTTGATCTAATGATTTTAAGGAAACATCCTTACCTAGTTGAATGTTCGCGAGAATAGGTTCACGTTGATTTATGAGCTCTAGCTGGAGTTTAGCTTCGGGGTTACCTGCATCGGCATCTTCCTTGAGTAAATTTAAGTCAAAAGCGCCAGGTTTGGTTTCTGGTGTGGGTTTACCTATGACGAGTAATTCGTTGGCTGATTTTCTATGTTGGTAAAGCACCCAAGCTGCAGTGCTGCATTTGGATTACCCGCATCGGCATCACGCTTAAACATCTTAAGGTCGAATGCGTCAGGCATTTTCTCTGGTGTAGGATTACCGAGCACGAGTGTTTCATTGGCTGATTTTCTATGCTGGTAAAGTTCAAGAATCTCCTGAGATATTTGGTTTCCGTCTAGTGCATCTTGCTTGAGCAGGCCGAGATTTACTTTCTGATCAAAATTCTCAGGAAATGGTTCACCGAGCTTGCTCATTTTACTAGCGATGACGCGGTTACTAATCACTGCTTTCTTGGTATCAGCATTCTTTTTCCAGATTGTGCCCAGTGCGGCTATCGATGCAATAGAGACTAATGAAATCAACGCAATGAGCCACGTTCTTTTAGGCGATTGATAGCGAGGTGAGTCCGTTTCTTGATCCATAATGGACTATGTGTATCAGATTTATAGAAAAGAGACAACTCTACTATCGACACAAAAAAGCTCGATACGCACTAGGTGTATCGAGCTACTAAATTTTAAGAATCTGTCAGACCTACATCTCCAACATCATGCGCGTAGGATTCTCTAAGAGATCCTTGATGCGGATGAGGAATGTGACGGCTTCTTTGCCATCCACGAGGCGGTGATCATAGCTGAGTGCTAGATACATCATCGGGCGGATTTCCACCTTGCCATCGATAGCGACTGGGCGCTGCTGGATGGTGTGCATTCCTAGGATTCCACTCTGGGGTGGGTTAATGATTGGGGTGCTGAGCAGTGAGCCATAGACGCCGCCATTTGAGATAGTGAAGACACCACCCTGGAGGTCAGACATTTCTATCTTACCATCGCGTGCCTTTTCAGCATAGCCGAGGATGTCTTGCTCTATCTGGGCAAATCCTTTTTGATCACAATCTCTAAGCACTGGGACGACGAGACCTTTCTCGGTGCCCACCGCCACGCCAATGTCGTAGTAATGGTTCTGGATCACATCTGTGCCATCGATGCGGCCATTGATAGATGGCACATCCTTTAGGGCCTGAGTGACTGCCTTTACAAACAGTGACATGAAGCCGAGTTTGCAACCGTGCTTCTTAATAAAGTCTTCTTGCACTTCCTTGCGCAATTTCATGATAGCAGACATATCTACCTCATTAAACGTGGTCAGTATAGCCGCCGTCTGCTGAGCATTCACGAGGTGTGAAGCGATCTTGCGGCGAAGCATGGACATTTTCTTGCGCGTGGTGCGGCCTTCTGTGTCTGAGCCAGAAACTGGCTGAGCTTTTTTAGGGGCAGGAGTTGCGACAGGAGCCGGTGCTGCAGGTTTAGGAGTCTCTACTTTTGCTACTGGAGTAGGCGCAGATTTCTCAGGCTCAGGTGTTGGTTCAGGCTCTGGCTCAGCTTCCACTTTAGCTTCAGGTTCAGGTTCAGGTTCTGCGGCGGCTTCACCACCTTCTGAGATCTTCGCCACTACGGTGCCAATATCTACCTCTTCGCCCTCAGGCGTAATAATTTCCAAGACACCATCAATCTCTGCCTCTAGTTCTTGAGAGACCTTATCAGTCTCAATAGTGAGCAAAATGTCGCCTTTTGAGACGGTGTCACCATCGGCCTTATGCCACTGTGCTACGTTTGCAGAAGTCACTGACTCTCCTGCGTTGGGTATGATTACTTCGAATGCCATGTGATTGTTAGGTTAGAAATGTTTATTTTGAAATTGGTTGTTGATGAATGGGGAGTTACTTACACGTTAAAGGCGTCTTCGACAAGTTGCATTTGTCCTCTCTTGTGAGAAGCCTTAGCGCCTGTAGCTGGGCTAGATGCTGCACACCTACCTGCGTAGCGAATATGGCTACTGAGTGTGGTCATTAAGCGCGGGGCGATAAATGTCCATGCCCCCATATTCTGGGGCTCTTCTTGACACCAGACAAATTTAGAGACATTTGGGAACTGGCTTACCAGAGCCTTTACCATCGCATCATTGAATGGATACAACTGCTCCACTCTTAGGATAGCGGTGTTAGTGATTTGCTTCTCATTTCTGTGCTGATTCAAATCATAGAAAACCTTACCTGAGCAGAACACGATGCGCTCCACCATACCCGGAGCATCGAAGCTCTTGATATCTGGTAAGATTTCCTGGAAACATGTCCCGTCTAAGAAGTCTTCTTTAGGAGATACTGCCTCTGCTCTGGAGAGCAGGCTCTTAGGAGTCATGATAATATACGGCTTACTAAATGGACGCATCTTCTGGCGTCTCAGTGCGTGGAAGATCTGTGCCGGTGTGGTGAAGTTACCCACCTGCATATTATTCTCTGCACACAGCTGGAGAAATCTCTCAAGCCTTGCACTAGAGTGCTCTGGACCCATTCCTTCATAGCCATGTGGTAGTAACATCACCAAACTACTTGGCGTCTGCCACTTAGACTCGGCTGAAGAAATAAACTGGTCGATGATTACCTGCGCACCATTTGAAAAGTCACCAAATTGGGCTTCCCACATGCATAGCATTTCTGGGCAGCCAAGGGAGTAGCCGTAGTCAAATCCAAGTACTGCGAATTCTGAGAGTAGGCTGTTATAGACACAGAACTTAGCTTGGTCATCAGCTAAATTTTGCAGTGGGATATGGCGCTCACGCGTTTCTCCATCATAAAATACTGCATGTCTGTGGGAGAAGGTTCCTCGTCTCACATCCTGACCAGAAAGTCTCACCGAATGACCTTCTAACAGCAGTCCACCCCAAGCTAGAGATTCAGCGAATCCCCAGTTGAAGCCTTCGCCGCTCTTTAGTGCTTCTTCACGTGGCGGGATGAATCTCTTCGCTAGTGTAGGGTGAAGGTTGAAGCCTTCTGGAATAGTGGTTAGAGTCTTACCTATATGGTCAAATACCTCTTCCTTCAGGCCTGTATTCACCGGAGCATGTGAGTAGGGCGGTTGCGCCTCAGCAGTAGAACCGCTGAAGACCGAGCGGTCTCCCTGCTCCTGCATTTTCAGCATCTTCTGATAGCCCGCTTCGAGCTCATCCCAAATGTCACTATGGATTTTATCTACTTCAGCCTGAGTCATGCTACCGTCTGCGACTAATGCTGCTTTATGTGATTTTCCAAAGGTGTCTCTAGAATTAATATTCTTATAAATGTGTGGCGCCGTGAATGCTGCCTGGTCTGTCTCATTATGTCCTTGGCGGCGATAACAATACATGTCCAGTACGACGTCTTTACCAAATTTTTGCCTGTATTCCAGAGCAAATGTTGCCGCCCATACCAAGTCCTCAGTGGACTCGCCATTCACATGCAAGATGGGCGCTTCGATCATCTTCGCAATATCTGTAGCATACGCAGATGAACGCGCGTCTTCAGGCATTGTCGTAAAGCCGATCTGGTTATTAATAATAATATGGATTGTCCCGCCTGTTTGATATCCAGGCAGTTGCGAAAGGTTTAGTACTTCAGCAACAGAACCCTGACCTGCGAATGCTGCATCGCCGTGGATTAAGATAGGAAGCACTTGCTTGCGGTTGGTCTTCTGGCCGTCATCACCGAGTATTCTCTGTCTTGCCCGCGCCTTGCCTTCAGTCACTGCATTCACCGCCTCTAGGTGAGATGGATTTGCCGCTAGACTCAGCCTCACTTCGCCATCAGGCATCTTGCGCACTTTCTCATAGCCGAGATGGTATTTCACATCACCATCTCCAGCCACGATGTCTGGCACATAGTCGGGAGTAAATTCATACAGTACGGTAGTCAGAGTCTTCTGGAGGAAATTACGCAGCACATTTAATCTACCACGGTGGGACATTCCCATTTCAATCTCCTTCACATCGCTAGATGGACACTGCTCTAAAATTGTATTTAAAAGCACCATCGTGCCCTCACCACCCTCAAGAGAAAAGCGCTTCTCACCGAGGAATCTCTTCCCTAGAAAAGACTCAAATAACTCCGCCTCCAGCACAAACCTCAAATTCTTCGCCTTCTCCTCCTTAGACTGAGCGTGATTATCAAATCTATTTTCAATCTTCGCCCGGATCCAATTGCGCACCTCCGTATTGTGAATATGCATAAACTCAAATCCCGTCTTATTTGAATAACAAAGCTCAAGCGCATCGATCATCTCTTTCAGCGACATCTTCTTCCCACCTTGGAAAAACTGTGTTGATGCCTCGCGTGTTAGATCCGCCTCAGAAAGTCCAAACTGATCCAAAGCAAGCCGTGGGTTTTTCTCCGCAGCCTCCGCCAGTGGATTAATGTACGCCTGAGTGTGACCCAAAGTTCTATAGTTATAAACCAAACTCACGCACTTCCCTCTAAAGCTCAGATTATGCTCTGAGTCAGCACTAGATTCACTAGATACTACAGGAGCGCTGATCGCGCCGGTGCCTACAGCCTCATCTTTTTCCTTATTCGTCTGAGCATTTCCCAGCTCAAACCCATCAAAAAATGCTGCCCAGATAGCATCTACTGAGCGAGGATCGCCGCTCCATTGTTCATACTTCTCATCGAGAAGGTCAGCATTCAGGCGGGCAGAAACAGTGGAATTCATGGGTGTCGTAGTCGGTTGATTAAAATCTTGCTGGAATCGTTTGAGATCCTTAGATTCTTTTTACGCAATCCGCATTTATTGCTTGGTTCGTAAGTCAGATGTATTTACTTAAGAGGCGGAAGGGAAAGAGTCAATGACACAAGCACTTTAATAGTCATATTTTTTCCTCCCCTTCACACACCCAATCACTAAATTCCAGCGCACCTATGATCGACATCCAAAACCTCACAAAAACCTACGGGAGATTTACCGCCGTAAAAGATCTTTCCTTTCAAGTGGGGGCTGGACAAGTAGTAGGATTCCTAGGGCCAAACGGAGCAGGTAAAACCACTACCCTCCGCATGCTCACTGGCTACCTACCTCCCTCATCAGGCACCGCCACGATCGCCGGATATGATATTTTTAAAGACTCAGTAAAAGCCCGTCAGCAGATAGGCTATATGCCAGAAAATGTTCCGCTATACGATGACATGCGCGTCCGCGAGTATCTTAAATTTCGCGCCAACCTCAAAGGACTAAGTGGTAGAGCAGCCCGCAACAACATCACCGAGATCACCGAGACCTGCGGCCTCACCCACATGCGCAAGCGCATGATCAAAACACTCTCAAAAGGTTATCGCCAGCGTGTAGGCCTAGCAGATGCTCTCCTAAATGACCCCCAACTACTCGTCTTAGATGAGCCAACTAACGGCCTCGATCCCAACCAGATCCGCTCCATCCGCAAGCTCATCAAGAAGCTTGGCGAGAACCACACCATTCTCGTCTCCAGCCACATCCTCAGCGAAGTAGAAATGATCGCAGACCACATCGTCATCATCGATGGCGGCCAGATCCGCGCCTCAGACTCTCCGCAAAACCTCATCAGCGGCATGCGCGCGGCAGGCCGTATCTCACTTGAAATTCAAGGAGACCCCACCATCATTACCAGCGCCCTGGAGAGACTAGACTACGTCAAAAAAGCGACCATCGAACAATCAGGTAAGAAGGAAAACAACCATTGGAACCACCTCACTATCCTCTGCGACTCCGGCACAGACACTCGCGAGCGCATCAGCCAGCTAGCCTCCCAATACGGCTGGCCGATCCGTACCCTCCATCGTCGCAAAGGCACCCTAGAAGACGTCTTCGTAGAACTCACCCGTAAGGACTAATACCCTTTGAACAGTGATAGTGGTTTGATAGAAAAACAAAATAGTGAGAGTAGCGAGTCAGGAGGAAGGCGCATAGCGGGCTATGCAACTGTCGACTAACGCCGCTAATCTTGCTCTATTGTTTTGCTCTTTCCCCAATCAGCTTTGCTGCACTTTCAAATCATTCCATCAAACGATCAATCCAGTACAACTGTGAGGATGTTATAAATCAATCGCTAAAGAGAAGTAGTACAAAACCAAAAAGACCGCCATATCGTTAGATAGTGGCGGTCGTCATAATGATTAAAATGGTCGGGGAGACAGGATTCGAACCTGCGACATCTGCGTCCCAAACGCAGCGCTCTACCAAGCTGAGCTACTCCCCGATCAATAAAAAATCTTTGTTAGAATGCCGAAACATTCTCTTGGTGCGGGCGGAGACTCCACGATAGTGACCAATAAATCAAGCTATCTTTTTAAAAATAGACGTTTTTCTTTGTTTCGTGGGTTTACGTGTTTCATCCAGTGCTTAATCGTTGAGGCACGGAGGCCTAGTTTACGCATTAATCACAGCTAATACCATTTGAACAGTGATAGTGGGTTGATAGAAAAACAAAATAGTGAGGATGGTATAATACCACTCTGTGATTTAAATGAATCAATAGATACCCTAATTCTTTGGCGGTTGGCTCATTATCTTATCTAGATGAGTTTTTGCCTCTAGATACTTGGCTCTGAAACTACCTAGAGACTCAGTGATCGTCCTCTTGAGTGAGCTAGATTCGCGTTTGTCTTGCTGAAAGTCCTCGCGTTGCTTAAATTTAGCTCGTGCAATTGTTTCCAGATAATCTCTAATATCAGTGAGATAAGCAGTGAGTTCACGATCATCTGTATCGAGTACAGGCTCTAATTCTTTAACCATCGTTTCGATCTCTTTAGCCAGTCTTTCTATCTGCCTACCGTAGATTTCATCTTCGGGTCTTTCATTTAAAAAGGACGTTTTCTTCAGTAGCGTAGAAAGCTCATCTGCAATAAAATATCTATCCAGCCTCTTAGAGCGCGAAACATTTCCTCTAAGGAGAATCATTTTGGCAGATAAATGGCTCGGGTTTTTAGTTAAAATTTCTTCTAGCTTGGCTCTGACGTCTTTATTCACCGCAAATGGTCCCACTGACTTAACACCAATCATCTGTTGGATTTTAGCAAACTCGGCTGAAGCCTCATTAATAGTAGGTTGTTCACTTTGCCCCAGCAGGCCTACTGAATCTTCAATGTTAGAAACCAGCAGGACTTCGTTCCTTACGAAGAAATCTTCCTCTTCTAGTGCAATTAATTGCTTCAGGTCCGGCTCCGCACTAACCGGTATGAGCAGGCGCTTATTCTTAGCATCACTTTTTCTCAAGAGTTTGAGTTGATACCAGAAGTCCGAATTCCGAATGATCTTATCCCCAGAGAGCTCGCCCAGCAATACGATCCCCTCTCTGATCTGAATATTCCTCTCGGAAGCTTTCAGCTGAAGACAGAGAGGCCACAAAATTTGGGTTTTATTCCTAGAGCTCAGCCGTCCAGAAGTTGTGATTTCAACCTTAAGGGATTCATATTTCCCAAACTGCGCTTTCATCAAAGGGTCTATTCTATTTTTAAAGAGTTCAACTTCCTCAGCCTCAGCCCATGGCTTTAATTCGAGGCTGAGATTAGATTCCATTTTCACGCGTGGGAAAATCTGCGTATTCATGGTCACCATTTCATGGCTATACCGTACTCTCTCATCAATTATTGTAAACAAAGTCAATGGAGTCGTGATTCCACTACTGTGATTTGTCCACTTGGTAAATGCTTGCATTTTGTCATTATTATTTGGTTCTGGCGGAGTAACTTTTCTCTCATTTACTGACTGATCAGCTTGCCGGCTTAAAGGATTAGGTCGTTTTATCTCAGGCGAGATTTTTTCAACGAATGGCACGATCCCATCCCATCGATTTTTATTTTCTACATGCGTGGTCGCTAGCGGGCTATTCTTATCAAGTGCAATGAGCATATCCTGTAGGTAAGCCTCTAGTATTCGCGCTTCATTGAGCCTGTCAGTTTTGGAAAGCAAGCTGATCATATCGCGAAGTTTCTGTAATGCTATCACCTTCGCCTGCACATCAGACGCTGGAAGGGCTCCACCCTTGGACAACTCTTTATTTAATTCAAAAGCCGAGTTATTTTCCCGATCTAGTCTCATCGCCAACATCAATAACTGAGCTGTGAGTCGGTGCTCCACCGCACTACCACTGTGTGCTCGCTTCGCCAATATCGTCAAATTCATGGATAACTGCTTACGCATTCCTTGGTCGATTGGCAGCTTATCCATCTGAAACATAATTTTAATCGCTTGAGGAGCCACATAGGTATTTTCAGCATAGATAATACTATGGCTTATGAAAAAAAATGTGATCGCTAATAGCGCGCGCTTCATGATGGTGATGTCGTTGCTGGTGGTTTCATAAGTAAATCTTATGAGTACGTTACACAATACCCTCACCAACATCAAGATCCATGCTTTAAAATTTTACACTACTGCGTATCATCACCATATGAATACAGAAATGCCTAGCTATACGACCCAGGAAGAAGTGATGTTTTTTGACACAGACATAGGGGGTGTGGTGCATAATCTTGCCTATCTACGTATGATAGAAACTTGCCGAACTAAGCTGGCCACCGAAAAGCTAGGGATGGATCTCAAGACCATGGCAAACACCGGGCTATTCCCAGTCGTCGTTCGCACCGAAATAGACTACCGCGCACCGGCCACTCTAGGCCATAAGCTCATAATCAAGGGAAAGCTCGAAACCGTAGAAAAAGTGAAGTTTTGGTGTGCCTTCGAAATCTATGCTGAGGGGATAGAAAAATGCCTCATCACCTGCCGCCAGTCACTCGCCATGGTGCAAATGCATCCTGATGGTAAGCCAGGCAAACCTCAGCGTCTGCCTAAAGAATGGCGTGAACTCTGGGGGTCTTAATCTCGCTATCTGATTTTTAAAAATTTGATTGCTATCATCAATAATCTATGCAGGATTCCAATCTTATGGCTAACGCAACAAATGTTCTCGCAAGTGGAATCGAAATCATAGGGACTATTAAGTTCTCTAACGACATGATCATTGATGGTAAAATCGAAGGTGAAATCAGGTCAGATGGCGGACACGTTACCATCGGAGAAAATGCTCATATTAAAGGCGATATCATTGCTGGTGAAGTGAAGCTCTTCGGAAAGGTAGAGGGCACGATCACATCGGATCGCTGTGAGCTGAAGCCAAATTCCAAACTAGATGGAGACATCAAAACCAAAATGCTCAGTATGGAAGAGGGAGCATCACTTTCTGGCCGCACTGATATAGGTAGCTAACAAGATTCTAAAATACAATCATTCTAACGCAATCAACAACGAGTTGGTTGCGTTTTTTTATTCTGCTACTGTGGCCTTCACTGGCTGCTCATCTAACTGTTCCCAGCCTACTTCATAGGTGCCAAATTTCTCGAAAATACGATCTTTAACATCGGGAAAGAGCTCTTTAATCTTCACTAGGTATTCTTCATCTGAACCCAGAAAAATTCTGCCATCAGGGCCATACAGCTGAGTGAGGCTAATGTGGTTAGAAGGTCTCCAGTTCCAATAATCCACCCAAGAGAAATGCGCTTTATATTCTCCTCGCTTAAAAATAAGTGCATCCTTCGTCTTCCCACCCATCCCCGTGTATGCGATGATGGTTTGATCATTACTCTCTAGCAATGAGTTTCCTGGGAAATCAAATTCATCCTTATTCTTACTATGTCCTGCTGTCATATAATCTAGCAGGCTAGGCAAAATATCAAGCTGGCTCGCCGTTTTTTGGGGCACTCCCCTTCCATAAGACTTGGGCCACTTGATCAGCATAGGCACACGGATCTGCTCTTCTTCTAATGAGGACACATGCAGCCAACCACCGTGATCTTGCAGCTCCTCACCATGATCCCCAAGGACGATGATAATGGACTCATCGTATTTTCCTTTCTCTTTGAGAAATGAAATGAAGTCACCCACTAAGTGATCACACCAAGCAATCGAGTTGTGATACTTGTTGGTGACTAATTTTAATTCTTTATCATTTGGGTTAGATGGCAAATAGGAAAGCTTACTATACGGAATAAACGGAGGCTTGAATTCCTTGTGCCAAGTGTAAAAAAAGTGGGAAGAATCAAGACCAATAATGTCAAAATGACCTCCATCATTTCTTAATTCTATATCTGCCTTTAAATCCTCAAACAGCAATCGTTCGCGCTCAGAGATATGTTGGTTGAAGATAGGATCTCCTTCACTATTATCGCGAATAGTTTGAAAAATATCTCCTTGCTCGCCAAAAAATTGCTTCCCCATATGGCGGTATTCAAGCTCAGTAGAGATATAGGCGCTAAGCTGATAGCCCGCATTCTTAAATAACCTAAATGTATCTAGACCAGGCCAGTTAGATCCCTCTTTGATTTCTTTATCCATCTTCCAATACAGCGGTAATCGACCAGTAAACGTCCCAAACCACGATACATGCGTGCCGTTCGCGCTAGACCAAGATTTCTCAATTTGCTGTGCATCATCTAATTGAAACTGGAATAGTTGCGGAGAAATCTCTGCTGTCAAAGCGTCTGCCCGATAAGACTCGATAAATATAAGGTAAATATCTGGCGTATGTTTCAGCTCAAGCTTCAGCTCCTTCCCACTATTTGGCTTAATTTGCAGAGCGGTGTGGTTTTTGAATTCCACTTGGAACTCTGCTAATATGGAGTCGGCTTTAACCATAGACATCTGGAGATCAAATTCCGATGACTCGACTGCCTGATCACGTGTACCTTTCCACTTACTTCCGATTGCTTGTTCCACTGTCGCGCCCAATATACTCAGTAATGCCACAGTCACTCCTGTTCTGGGAGACATCTTAAATCCTAATCGTTTAGAAAAAATATTACATAGCCAGACTATCAAGAACAGCACGGTCATGCTGCCGCCTGCTAACAGCGCTAAATTCAGAATAGGCGTCTTAATGCCACCGCCTTTAAGCGCACCTTCAGGATCAAGAAAACCTTCTATTCCAGTAGAATTGACCAAGCTCATTAAGCTGGTATTCCAAAGTGTGTGGGTGAAATAATCTGAAATAATCAGCAATGGAATGATCGATGAAATGGTCCAAATAATTGAGCGACTCCATTTAGGCGCCACATAGAGCGAACTCTGAATCACGATGTATAGTAAAGCAACCATTGCAAGCTGATTGAAGAAGCGATTTAAAAATATACTGAATTTATGCCAGCCATCAATATTACTAATATTATAAATAAGTAGCGTGTTATGGGTGATCAATATCAAAAAAATAATCAGGTAAAAAATCGCATTCCAACTAGTCCTAGAAGATAACCAAGCATAAATACGGTGAAAAATGTTAGCGAATTCATCCTTTTTAGTTAGGTAACGCAGATTCCTGTAGAAGAAAATCACGTTCACTATAATCCCTAAAATGAAATAACTGTAGCCTGTCACAACCTGTAAAATCCCCACAGTGATCAGGGTTAGTTCTGCGGCTAGCAGGCAGAGGGCCCAGATCGTTTTGTGTGTCAAACTCTGCTCAGTTTTATGCACGAGCTTCGCATTCACACTCCAGATGAGTGAGCTAACAGTCGCTAATGTAAGCAGGATAATAATCCGCATACTAAAATACTCATCCACAGGATAGAGTTCTTCCGCACTCAGCCCGAACTTATGCGCAGTGAGTAAAGGAACAATCCCGTAAATGATTCCTAGGATCCAAATGATACTATGGACAAAGTGATAGAACATGTCCGCGGAAGCTAAACAATTTTTAATAAAATAGAAAGGATCTATTTACTTGCTAGAATAAGTGCGAGTTTATCTCACTTTCTTGAAAATGATCGTCGTGTATTCATTATTCGGATCAGACTCTTCTTCACTACGCTTAGAGTTCTCCCAGGCCTTAATGATCTCCCAATCTCCAGTTTGGAATTTCTCTAATCGATGAGTTTCTCGTAACTCAGAAAGCCTCTGATCCCAAATGAAATAGGTACCCGGTGAGAAATTTCTAATATCACCCCAATCCCGCTCAAGTGCCGCTTTGTCATGAAGATTTGAGAAGTGGATATCAACATGAGGATGATTACCCGTGACCAATGCGTCCTTGCGGATAGTACTCACATATTCAGATGCTTCACGGATATTAATTCCCCGTAGCTCAGGCTGGATTGGTGGATTGATGAACGAGGCTTTGTAAGGAGCTTGGAAAGACAGGACAGACTGCCACTGATACATACCCTGTTGCTGAAGCATATGGATTCCTTGTATAACAACGAGAAAAACGGCAGCTATCACGATCGTTTTGCCACGCTGTTCGCATTTTTCTAAAATCACATCAAACGCCTTCACGCCCAGCAACGCGAACAAAGGCGCCATCGGCATCAGAAAATGATAGTAACCCCCAGAAGCGAACGTTCCGGTCCAGAAAATATAAGAATGAACCACAAAATAACTGACATAAGTGAAGAGAATCAACGACCACTTTTGAAGATCCTTTTTGATGAATAAAGCCCCAAATAAGGCGAGAAGTAATGAGAAGATACCAAGGGCTGGCACCAGCAGAACCGCGTAATGATAGATGGACCCACTTCCATAGTAATCAGTTGGGTTCGACTCAAAATAAACTTCAAACGGAAACGAATACTCAGCCCCACCCTTAAAATATAGATAGTCAGCTAAATTAAAGATAATGATCGGCAGCACGGTGAAAAATGCCAGAACCGTGTCTCTAGTAATTGCCTTCGGAGCTATCTGATTAAACTCTTTTTTATACATCCTATTAAGAATGCCACCACTCTGGCATGAGATCCAAATCCCCCACAATGCTGTAAGAAGAATGCCCTCATGCCGAATAAGCGATAGGTAGCCGAAGCAGATAGAGGCTAGATAAAAGCGGTCTTTCTGAGCCAGATAAATACCCAGAATCCAGATAATCATGAAGGGCGTCTGAGTCAGGATAGAATAGCATAGATCAGGAAACCAGGACTGAAAAAACATCAACACAGGAATTGCCCAGATCGATTTTAAGCCAATATGCTTAGCAGATTTAGCGGTAAGAATGACTGCCACCGCTGCCAAGAAGAGAGTAAACAAACGCGTAGCTGTCAGCCCCAAAGGTGCCACAAACGCATGAATTAGATTTCTACCCGCACGGGTCCAGAGATCAAAGAAAATGTCTGGATTCGCCCACGCACTTCTGGATTTGATGTAATGGGTGGCTTCATCATCCAAAATGTATCCTGTACTTGCGAACAATCGGTAAAGCGCCCATGCCAAGCCAAGCGCAAAAGTTCCCCAAAAGATTTTTTTCTGTGCGGCTGAGTTTATCATATCAATCTCTATTCCAAGTTAGCGATCAGACACCGATATCTCATTATTCTCGTCGATGACCATAACATTACGATTTCGTCTCCAGAATCCGTATTTGAAGATACACCAGATCGCACGCACTCCATCCTTCCAGCCGATGTGTTTTCCCTCATCCACTGAGCGTGGGAAATAAGAGATCGCTACCTCAAACACACGCAGTTTACGACGCGCAATCTTCGCAGTAATCTCAGGCTCAAAACCAAACCGATTTTCTTCGATCTTTATATTCTGAATCACCTCCCTCTTAAACGCCTTGTAACAAGTCTCCATGTCAGTCACATGCAGATTAGTCACCATGTTAGACAGAGTCGTTAGAAACCGGTTCCCCATCGTATGCCAAAATTGCAACACTCTACGCGGGTTATTTTTCAAGTAGCGCGAGCCATAACAAACATCACATTCATCATTGATAAGCGGTCTCACCACCAACTCAAATTCCTGCGGATCATACTCCAGATCTGCATCCTGCACGATCACGAATGGTAAAGTCGCCTTCTTGAATCCAGTTCTCAAAGCAGCGCCCTTACCCTGGTTAACGACATGGCTATAGAAGCTAAGCCTCGGCTCCACCTCTGCCATTCTTTCCACGATCTTAGCCGTGTCATCCTTAGAGCAGTCATTCACTACTACCACTTCACCAACCAGCGGTATCGCCAGGACAATATTGATCACGGACTCGACAGTTTTCGCCTCATTATAGGCTGGGATAATCACAGTGAGTGGTCTTTCTGGTAATTCAGACATAGGTTTATTAGTTAAAATGAATTTTCTTAATCAGTAATTATGTTCTTAGGAGAGTTATCAAAAACGAGATACTTACGAGCAATAAAATTTACTAGCGCAGAGGAAACAGCGAATGAGAGGGCTGCTACATCCTTATGAAGCCCATTATCAATGAACCAATCCTTGGCAGAATTTCCGGCCCAAAAACTTAGCCCTGATACCGCAAGAAAAATCATAAATTCCACCGTCCAGTGCCGGTCACTAGGAGTAAATACAAACATCCTATTCGTGATATATGCCACGATGTTTGCCAGCACAAAACCTACTAACATCACATAAGCCAAATGAATTTTCAGAGTTTCTATTGGCAAGTCATCCGCAATATAATCTCCATAAAATGTCCGTGCTATATAATACACCCCTAGCAAAACTCCTGTCGCCAAAAATCCAAACACCACATACTTAAAAAACTGCGCCCACAACGGAGGATGCTCCCTCACCTTCAGATCCGCTATCATCTCTGATGGATGTAGCGGAATCTCGCCAAACACAGGCACAGTGATAGACGACTTATACTGACGCTTCGTCTCAGTCATCGTTTTCGCTGCATCTATAGCCGAGCTCTCACTCGTATTTTCATAAGGATCCACCATTGCACTCTCGACATCTCAGACGACCCTGAATGGCGTATTGCCTGAGCGCTAAGATGTCAACCTTATACCCCTACCTAAAAGCATCCACCAGACCCTGCATATCTTCAGGTGCCGCGCTCTCCGCATCAGCGATCGCCTTCTTCTGAAGTTCCACTATTTCTTTAATTCCTGCCTCGGAAAGATCCAGCATCGCATTCATCTCCTCACGGCTAAACGTAGCCTCCTCACCCGCACCTTGGATTTCTACAAACTCAAGATCCTCAGTAAGCACCACATTAAAATCCACCGATGCGTCCCTGTCTTCAGGGTAATTTAAGTCCAGCACAGGCGTCTTCTGATAAACCCCAGCACTCACCGCTGCGATCAACTTCTTCATCGGAGACTCCTTGATCTTCCCACTAGCCACCAGCTTGTTCAGCGCGATAGCCACCGCCACTGCACCACCCGTGATCGATGCCGTACGTGTACCGCCATCAGCCTGAAGCACATCGCAGTCTATCCACAGTGTCCTATGTCCTAGCATCTTAAGATCCACCACAGCACGCAGTGACCTCCCTATTAGCCGCTGAATTTCAGATGACCTTCCATCCAGCTTTCCCTGAGAAATATCTCGCCTCTTTCGGTCCAAGGTCGAATACGGAAGCATCGAATACTCCGCAGTCAGCCAGCCACCCTTGACCTTCTGATACTTCATCCATCCCGGAATATTCTCCTCAATCGTGCACGCACAGATCACCCGCGTATCGCCAAACGATACTAGCACAGACCCCGAAGCATGAGGCGCCACATTTGGGGTAAACGTTATCGGGCGTAACTCATTTATCTCTCTCTTATCAGGTCTTGTCATAGTCATCATTAATTTTTTATTTTTTCTCTTCACTATCAGTCTCAGTATATATGTCTGTATCCTCCATCTTCACCGCTAGTATGAATTCATGCAGCTTAGCTCGTAGTCATTTTAAAATCTACCTCCGCTCCAGCATCACCCCCGCCTCGATATGATGCGTGTAAGGAAACTGATCAAACATCGCCAGCTTCGTCATTCTATGTGTCTTGCACAGAGTTTGTAAATTTTCACACAGCGTGGTCGGATTACACGAAATGTAAAGAATCCTCTCATACTCCTGCACCATCGCCACAGACTCCGCATCCATCCCAGATCGGGGCGGATCCACAAACACCGTCCTAAAATCATACTCACTCAGCACAATATCCTGTTGCTTTAATCGAGTAAATTCCCGCTCACCACGCATCGCCCGGGTGAAATCCTCCGCTGATAAACGAGCAATCTTCACATTCTCAGAATGATTAGCCGCTATATTCCACTGCGCCGACTCCACCGATGGCTTCGCCAGCTCAGTCGCCAGCACCTTGCTAAAGTTCTGTGCCAGCGCCAACGAGAAATTTCCATTCCCACAATACAACTCTAACAGATCACCCTCACATCCACGGCTACAGCTCACCGCCCATTCCAACATCTTCTCCGCCACCCTACCATTAGGCTGCGTGAAGCTGTTCTCCACCTGCTTATAAACAAACTCATCCCCATGCACCATCAGCCGCTCCACCACGTAATCCCGGCCTATCACAAACTTCTGTTTCCGCGCACGCCCTATAAAATCCACTGCAAACCCACACTCTAACAGCTCACCCCGTAGTACCGCCACCGCTGCCTCCCACTCCTCATCCAGCTGCCGATGGTAGAGCAAACTCACCAACATATCCCCACTCAAGGTTGACAAAAAATCCACCTGAAAAATCTTCCTCCGTAAAATATCACTCCCCCGTAGCCTATCTATCAACTCCGGCATCAGAGCATTGATCCCCGCAGATGCCGCTGGGAAATCACCCACCCGTATCCGCTCCCGCGTAGCCTGATCAAACATAATATAATACAAGTCATCCCCATCATGCCACACCCGAAACTCCGCCCGCATCCGATAATTCACTGGCTCAGAACGAAATACCTCAAACTCTGGTAACCTTCCCCCGTCACACGCTTCAGAAAACTCTCCAAACATCTCCCCAATTCTAGCCACCTTCTCCGCTAGCTGATCATCATACTCTTGACTCATTATCCTATAAATTACTTCTTATGTATCCGTTTAAACAACCGATGTAAAGCAGGTAGGAAGTCCTCATCCGTTGCCGTCTCCATACTCGCTATCTTATACCTATTAAATGTCTTCTGCAGACCCTCCAGCCTCCGCCTATTCAGCTTAGAATACCCCATCCGCACATTTGCATTATTGGTATTCACCATCGTCTGCCAGCCCGTTTCCGGATCTGTTAGATTCACCTTCCCCACAATCGGCAGCTCCTGCTCAACGGGATCATAAATCCGCATCGCTATTGTCTCATGCTGCTTTCCCAGCGCACCCAGCTTCTTCGAGAAATCATCATCCATAAAGTCCGATAACAAAAACACCAGCGACTTTCGCTTCAGCGTCTTATTAAGAAAATCACAAGCATGAGCAATACTCGTCCCTTTTCCCTCAGGCTGATACCCTAAAATCTCACGGATAATCCGCAACACATGCTTCGTCCCCTTCCCCGGCGGCAAATACAGTTCTGTTTTGTCCGTGAACAACAGAAGTCCCACCTTATCCCCATTATACTTGGCACAAAATGCCAATACCGCCGCGATACGTGCCGCCTTTTGCTTCTTACTCAAGCGCCCACTGCCATACTTGTTAGAGCCAGAGACATCCACCGCCAGTATCACGCTCAGCTCCCGCTCCTCGCGGAAAGTCCGGATATGCGGCACATTCATCCGTGCCGTCACCTTCCAGTCTATAAACCGCGTCTCATCTCCATGCTGGTACTCCCTATAATCCTCAAAATCCAAGCCCTGCCCCTTAAACGAAGTGTGGTATTCACCAGAAAAAGACTCCCGGGAAAGACGCTTCGCTTTAATCTCCAGATCCCGCACCTCAACCATCAGCTCCTCTTTATCAATATCACTCACTTCAAAATCCCATCCAACCTCTCCGCTATAGCGCTAAACGCCGCACTAGTCACACTCTCTTCCGCACTCAGCAACGCCACTGGCGTCCCCGCGTCCGCACACTCACGCGTATGAACATCTATCGGTACTTGCCCCAGTAACGGCACCTTTAGTCTCTCAGCCTCAATTACCCCACCACCATCACCAAAGATATGATACCGCTCACCATGAGCACACTCAAACCAAGACATATTTTCCACCACCCCTAAGATCTCCACATTCACCTTAGCAAACATCGTAGCCGCCTTCCGCGCATCAATAAGTGCCACCTCCTGTGGAGTCGTCACGATCACCGCACCATCCAGCGCCACCGTCTGCACAATGGTAAGCTGAATATCCCCCGTTCCTGGAGGTAAATCTAAAATCAAATAATCCAGCTGCCCCCACTCCACCTGCCTTAGAAACTGCTGGGTATAACGTGTGGCCAAAGGCCCCCGCACAATCACTGGCGAACCCTCGCTCACCAGAAAACTCATCGACATCAGCTTCACCCCATGCGCCTCGATCGGGATGATCTCATCCTTCTCATTCGCCATCGGCTGCTGATCAGTACCAAACATTTGCCCTGTAGAAGGACCATACAGATCACAATCGCACAGACCCACCTTATACCCAGCCTTAGCCAGAGACACCGCCAAGTTCGTAGCTACAGTAGACTTGCCCACACCACCCTTACCAGAACCCACCGCGATCACTTTTTTCACCCCAGCAATAGCAGACTTGCCGCCAGTACCGCCACCTTCACCGCCCCCCGCAGCATCTGGATCCTTCACATCGATATTGACCCGCGTCTCACCTATCCCCTCGATCTTATTCAGAGCATCTTGAGCATCTTTAAAGATTTGCTGAGGCACCTTCTCATCACGCGTCTGCATCGAAATAGTCACCTCCACATCCGGTCCATCCAGCTTCACCTCTTTCACCAAACCAAACGCCACAATATCCCTTGAAAACCCAGGATACTTCACCTGCGTCAACGCTTCTTTTATACTCTCTTCTGTTATCATTATTGTTATCTATTATAAATTTATACTTATTAAATTATTATCATCATCCAGCCCTTAACAAAGCCTGATCATATCCTTCACAAACTGCTTCCAAAGAAAAAACAAGCCCTTAAAAGAATACCTGAAATACCCATCACCCGTTAATCTAATCAACCCACACTCTAGGTTATAATCGATCTGACTCCGCATATCCGCCTCCACATCCTCCTCCACCGCATCAGGACAAGGAATGCACAAATCATCATGACACGCCCCATGCAGCGAAATAAAATAATGATGGCTCGCCAACATCGCGTCCACTGTCGCCACCCCACAGCCTATCTGGTTATGCCAAACATTGGGCGACTCCTTAAGCGTCTGAGCAAACGGATAATTACTCGTCCGCCACATAAATCCATTCAGATCACGCGAGCTGATCGTCACAAAAGAAAACGTAATCTTCGCCTGCTGACAAAAACACACCGCTGCCACGCACCGCTCCTCTGGATGCCAGAAAAACTGATAACTCTGGGATGCCCCAGCCCAGTCCCAGCCACAATTCTTCGCATGCTCAAACCCAGCCTCCTCCAGCGCCTCTATCATCGCATCCGCATTCGGAAAATGATCCTCATTCGGCGGAAACCTGTGCTGTAACTTATTATTCAATGGCAACCGCAACCTCCGCACCCGAGTCAGTAACTCCAACCAAGGCAACAAAAACCAAACTCCCATCCCAGCCAAGCCCGCCAAGACACTCCCCGTCATAAAATAAAGAGCCACTCCACTACTTATCAAATACACCAGCATCCCCAGCTTACGCAATAACCGCGCCCGGCAAGACCTCAAGGCCACCCCGATAATCACGATTCCGATAACTGTTAAAACTGGATGCATAAAATGACGATAGCTCACTATCCACCCAAAGCCAAGCAATGCAATAAAAACTAACCCAGATATAACATAACAAAGATTTCCAATCTCCCAGCCCACCAAGTAATACCATCCTCACAGTCATAATGGATTGATCGTTTGATGGAATGATTTGAAAGTGCAGCAAAGCTGATTGTGGAAAGAGCAAAACACGATCACTGTTCAAATGGTATAATAAACCATTCTTTCATGAGTATCCAGCCACTCTAGACTTGATCGTCAGCACATTTCAGTGATGCTGATGTGCATGAAACCTTTTGAAGATCTCGGCGAATCTAGAATCGATGACGGGACAGTATTCTCGCTACACAAGCACGATGGAGAATTCTTCCTGAAATACAACGGCTACGATCTCATGAGTACCCTCTACACATACTCTGAACAACTCTTAGCAGAAGTGGGATGTTCTGAGATCCTTGAAGGGAAGAAAACTAGGCCTGCTCATCCACGTATCTTAATCGGTGGACTAGGCCTCGGATTCACCTTGAAAAGAACCCTAGAGCTAGTCGGTAGCCCTGCACTCGTAGAAGTAGCTGAGCTAATGCCACCCTTCGTAGAGTGGAACAGAACTTTTCTAGTCGAGCATAACGGCCCCCTACTAGATGACCCTCGCACCATAATCACCCTAGGTGATTTATACGATACCATCCATAATAAGTCCAATAACACCTATGACGCCCTGCTGCTAGACATCGACAACACCCCAGACGACCTCATCACCGAGGGTAACAACCGTCTATACACACTAGAATTTCTCCAACAAATTCAAAACATCCTCACCCCAAATGGACGCGTCTCCTACTGGCTCTCCGGCCCATCTCCAAAATTCAAAAAGCTCCTAGAAAAGTCCGGTTTCCAAGTAGAAACCCACGCCGCCAAAGCCCACCACAAATCCAAACGTCCCAGACACATGATCTACGTCTGCACCCGTAAACCCAAAAAGTGACACCAACTATCCACATCAAGTCACCCTATTGCATGAAGAGCTCCACTCACGACATGCCATTCTAGCCCAGCGCTCTGTTACTTTTGAAGTGCTATCATATCAGAGCTCACACCAATCCCAACAAACAAAACAATGAAGATCAACGCACTCGGATCTTCTTGGAACATCCAAGCCAAGTGCTTTCCCCATTATCCTTTAAACTTTTTCCTTCTAATTTTCCTTCTGCTTATCCATCTTCTCCACCCAGATCGATAAGATTGCCAGGTCTGCTGGGGTGATTCCTGAGATTCTGCCTGCTTGGCCAATGGTCAGTGGCTTGATCTTCTCTAGGAGCTGTCTCGCCTCGTTCTTTATTCCGTTAACTAATTGGTAGTCAATAGATTGCGGTATTTTTTTGTTGTCCATTTTAGCCACGCGGTCCACCTGTCTTTGCTGACGGTCGAGATGTCCTGCATATTTGAAATCTGTCTCGATGATAGGCCATAACTCAGCATCATATTTCTGCTTAATTTCCTCTGGCAGCATTTGCCAATTATTCTCTGAGCGGCGGAACCAGCGATCTAGTCGTGAGCGGTCATAGGTCGTGGCGCGGATGAACTCCGCAGCGTCTGCGAGCGTTGCTATTTTTTCTTCTGTGCGCTGCTTTCTCTCCTCAGTCACCATCCCCCGCTCCGCTGCTTTGTGAGTGAGACGAATATCTGCATTATCCTGACGCAACAGTAATCGGTATTCAGCCCTGCTGGTAAACATCCGATACGGCTCAGTGCAGCCCTTGGTCACCAGATCATCGATCATCACTCCGATGTAGGCCTCATCGCGTCCTAGGATGAATGGATCTTCCTCGCGGACTTTTAGCACCGCATTCACTCCCGCCATCAAACCTTGGGCGGCAGCCTCCTCGTAACCTGATGTTCCGTTGATCTGTCCTGCGAAAAATAAGTTCTCCACCAGCTTGGTTTCTAAAGTAGGCAGTAGCTGTGTGGGCGGGCAGTAATCATACTCTACCGCGTAGCCCGGGCGGATGATCTCTGCGTTTTCTAAGCCCTCGATAGAGCGAATAAAATCCATCTGAACATCGTATGGGAGCGAGGTGGAAACACCATTCACATAAAACTCCAGCGTGTGTCGGCCCTCAGGCTCTAGGAAAACTTGATGCCGTTCCTTATCCGCAAACTTCACTACCTTATCTTCTATGCTTGGACAGTAGCGCGGTCCTACGCCTTCTATCTTTCCAGAATACATCGGTGATTGATGGAGATTCTCACGGATCACATCATGTGTCTTAGGGTTCGTGTAAGTGATCCAGCATGGCACCTGTTCCACGTGGAACTTTTCATCTCCCCATGGATTGAGGGTGAAAATATCATTGGGTTCACGCACTAAGGTATCGTAGAGATAAGAGAATTTAGGGATTGGGCTATCCCCTGCTTGCTTCTCACACCTTGAGAAATCGATCGATCTCCCATTGATACGGCAAGGTGTTCCGGTCTTGAACCTCTCTACCTCAAATCCCAATTCCTTGAGACTATCGCTCACGGTAGAAATAGCATCACCCATCCTGCCGCCTTTCTCATTTTTAAGTCCCACGTGCATCAGCCCACGCATGAATGTTCCTGCGCTGAGGATCACCGTTTTGGCAGAAATTTCCATCTGAAGACTGGTGCGAATACCGTAGACCTTGTCATTCTCCACCAGTATCTCTGCAACGTTCCCCTGATGAAGATCCAAGTTCGCTGTGCTTTCCACCAGATGCTTCATCCTAAATTGATACGCCTTCTTATCACACTGTGCTCTTGGAGCGCGCACAGAAGGTCCTTTCGACTGGTTCAACATCCGCCACTGAATCGCAGTCGCATCCGTATTTAGCGCCATAGCGCCACCTAGGGCATCTATCTCCCTTACCATATGACCTTTCGCAAGACCACCAATGGCAGGGTTACAAGACATCGCGCCAATAGTATCCAAGTTCTGGGTCAGCATCGCCACGGAGCTGCCCATACGCGCTGCCGCCAATGCAGCTTCTACACCTGCATGACCTGCCCCAATGACGAGAACATCATACTGCTTTGGATACTTAAACATGGTCAGATTCATAGTCGTGCTTCACGGTTTGGTCAATCAATGTCTTATTGAATCAATGGTTTAATTACGGATAGATCATTTGTTCCATGTGGAACATCTTGCAAATAATCATCCAAATCGCACCCTAACACATCAAACGTTCCACGTGGAACAAGCCCATGTTTTTAAGATAAAATTGTCTTTGCTCATTACTCAAATTGCCATTACTATCTAGCTCATGAAACATCCTTGGATAGCTGCAATCATTATAGCCACGATCTTTATCGTGTTCCGTATCGTCACGGCCAGTCAACCAGAACTCGCAAACTTGTCTCCTATGGCCGCACTGCTGTTCTGCGGTGCCGCGTTCTGGAAGTCTAATAAATGGATGCTCCCCACTGCCTTGATCGTCTGGCTAGTTTCCAGCCCTATCGCGAACCTGATCCAAGGCTACCCACTCCACTCCGCCACACTCGTGACTCTACTTGCTTTCGTGGTGATTGTAGCCATCGGCTTCAAGTGTTCTGGTAAGTCCCCCATCAAGCTCATCCTAGGCACAATCCTAGGAGCGACTACATTCTATCTAATCACGAACACCGTCTCATTCCTCGGAGATCCAGTGTATGCCAAGACACTAGACGGCTACCTTCAGTGCATGTGGACTGGCTCCCCATTAGTACCAACACACGCCACACCTACATGGACATTCTTTAGAAATAGTCTCGTTGCCAACACCCTCGGCACTTGCTTCTTCTTAGCAACCATGAGCATACCGAGTATCCAAAGGGCGACCCAGTTCAGGATTACTAAGCAAACTGCATAATATGCCTCTTTCTACTAATAACCGAATCATTTTTTCATTATGAATAAGACCCCCAAAGCGCCGGATTACTCTGAATACGACATCAATAAAAAACTTACCCCTGAGGACAAGATTGAAATCTACCGCACCCTCACGAGAATGCGTCGCTTCGAGCAAGGCACTCAAAAGCCATATTCCCAGGGTAAGATGGGCGGTTTTCTACACCTCTACATCGGTCAAGAATCAGTGGCTACAGGCACTATTTCTCTCTGTGGAGAGAACGACCACGTCATCACCGCCTACCGCTGCCATGCCCACGCTCTCGCTTGCGGCATGACGATGAATGAATGTATGGCTGAGCTATTTGGTAAATACTCTGGAAGCTCAAAGGGCAAAGGCGGATCAATGCATCTCTTCGCGCCTGATAAGAATTTTTGGGGCGGTCACGGTATCGTCGGTGGCCAAACTCCACTCGGTCTGGGACTAGCATACGGGCTAAAATACAAAGGGCTGAAAGGCTGCTGCCTCTGTTATCTCGGTGACGGAACGGTCAACCAGGGCGCCTTCCACGAATCACTGAATATTGCAGAGTTACATAGTATCCCAGTCATTTACATCATCGAAAACAATGGCTACTCCATGGGAACTAGCCAGAGCCGCTCCAGCGCCTATAAAGACAGCCTCGCGCAGCGCGCCGATGCCTACGGTATGGCCTGGGACGTCGTGAATGGTGAGGACATCTATGAAGTCCGTGCCAAGACCCAAGTCGCCATTGACCGAGCACACAATGAATCTAAACCAACCATCTTAGAAATCACCACTTACCGGTATTTCGGTCACTCAGTAGCAGATGCCAACCATAAGAAATACCGTACCCCTGAGGAAATCACCGAGTATAAGAAACTACATGATCCTGTAAACCTCTGGAAAACTCGCATGATCGAAGAAGCTATTCTTACCGAGGAATCTGCTAAAGAAATAGACAAGCAAGCTAAGAAAGAAGTCGATGATTCAGTCGCCTTCGCAGAAGCCGCAGAGGATCCCCCACTCTCCTCAATCTTCGATGACGTTTACTGGGAAGTCGATAACAACACCGAATCCGGCAACACGGGTCGCCACTTTTTCAACGATTAATTTTATAAGAACATGAGAGAAATACTATACAGACACGCGCTCCGCGAGGCTTTCGATGAAGAACTCGCCCGCGACGAAAATGTCGTTATCATAGGTGAAGAAGTCGCTGAATACAACGGCGCATATAAAGTCACAGAAGGACTCTGGGATAAGTGGGGAGACAAGCGCATCGTCGACACCCCTATCTCAGAAGCTGGATTCATCGGTATGGGGATCGGAGCGTCGATGCTCGGTATCCGCCCAGTGATGGAGCTCATGTTCTGGTCATTCCACTCCGTGGCATTTGATCAGCTCGTGAACAATGCAGCAAATGTGCGCTATATGTCTGGCGGCAAATGCAACTGCCCTATCGTCGTTCGTGGCCCAGCAAACGGTGGCACTAACGTCGGTGCTACCCACTCACACACTCCAGAGGGTCTGTTCGCGTCATTCCCAGGCCTGAAGGTCGTTTCACCTGCTACACCCGCTGATGCTAAGGGTCTTATGAAATCTGCGATCCGTGATAATGATCCTGTTTACGTGATGGAAAACACCCTGCTTTACGGGATGTCAGGACCTGTTCCCGATCCGGCTGATGGAGACTTCACCATCCCACTCGGCGTGGCTGATATCAAGCGCGAAGGCACCGACGTGACACTCGTTGCACACGGACGTTCGACGCTACTCGCATTAGCCGCAGCAGAAATTCTCCAGGAAGAACATGGTATCAGTGCCGAAGTAGTCGATCTCCGCTCGATACGCCCACTGGACCAGGACACGATCATCAAATCGGTGAAGAAAACCAATCGCGCAGTCATGGTCGATGAAAGCAAGCCGTTCTGCGGAGTCTCCGCCCAGATTATTACCCTTATTCAGGAGTATGCCTTTGACTACCTCGATGCGCCAATCAAGCGGGTCACCACACTAGATGCACCAGCCATATACGCCCCGGCTATTGAAAACGAGCAGCTCCCCACTCCGGCAAGAATCGTAGAAAAGGTGCTCAGTATCACACCGGTGAAATCCTAAATTAAGAGCTCCTTAGCGGCAAAACTCATAAAACCATATTGATCATCTCCATAGGGGTTTTTGTTTCCCATACTAAGACCCTACCATTCAGTTCTAAGTAACTCATCTTTAAGTGTTTGCATCAATATTGAGGCGTCCTCAAACTCCATCTGTAGCATGAATGCGTGCAGAGTGGAAAGGATACTATTGCCTTCTTGGGGAACAAATGCCCAGCCTTTGAGGCTGGTTTCAGTCTGGAGGAAATTATCCATGACAACAATCGCATGAGAGTAGAGCCGGCCCTGGAAACCGTGGCGTCTCCCCTGCTCGAAGATCACGTTGGAGTCAAATTTTCGCGTCTTAGCTAAGTAAGGATTGGAATCGATAAGCGAATCAATGCTTGCTGCTAAAGGCTCGTTAAGTTCGATGTTAAACCGAACAGAATGCATCAGTTGGCTAGGAGTGGTGATGTCTGATGAGGTCAGTGGGCAGTCGATGCCAACCGTCTGGTACATATCCACCACATCAATAGCATGGTGCGTACCCGTTTCTGCATTGAGGTGCCTCGCTACGACGTTTCCTGAGACTAAACGAGTATGATTGCCAATATCCTCTGATCTCCTTACCACCACGATATCTGCCTGCTTTAAATTCTCTAAACACTTACCCGTAAAAGTGCTGAGAATGGCAGCAGTTCCATGAGTGTTGCAAGAGACGACGTTGACGAACTTCTCCCCTAGTATTTGCGCATCATTGACGCCACTCATGAAGGGAATACCATAGCCCTTTTCACTGCCTTGAGCCGAGCTTCCTTTGAGGCGCGGTAATTGCCGATAGTTCTCTAGGTTAGCGAGTCCTACTCCGTTAGCAGCAGCCTCGAAAATATAATCTATTTCACCAATCACCGAATCAAGACTTGCTAAGTTTTCTGAATTTTCTCCCGAACAAATAATCACCCCCAGACGCTCAATGTGTGACCTCTCCGCCTCGTTCCATCGATGAAGCGAGCGTTTGTAGAGGTAAGTTTTTTCAATACCGAGGAGCTCGGAATACTTCACTAACAGATGCAGCAAGGTAGTGCCAATATTTCCCATTCCGTTTACTAAAATATTCATTTTTTGGCTTTTCAGGGTTATTTAAAGATAAGTTTTTTGACCTTCGATTTTCCTAACAATGGAACAGCTATCGACAAACAAAAGATTTTAAAGTCTAGACATAGAGACGCGTGTTCCACGTAATATCTATCATTAACCCAAGTAAATTTTTTGTGACACTGCGAGCCAAGCTGCGCAAGCCCAGTGATCCCCGGGCGTATCTTCCAGCGCTTAGCATAGTAGTCCCCTGTCCAGCCGAGTCGGATAATGTCTGACTCTAACAGTGGCCGAGGTCCTACTAAACTCATGTCACCCAGCAACACATTGACTAGCTGAGGGAGTTCATCTATGCCAGTTTTACGAAGGACTTTTCCAGTCTGTGTGACCTCACCATCCAGCATCGTGCGGAATTTATAAATGGCGAATAATCTCTTATTTTTTCCCAAACGTAGCTGAATAAATAACGGAGATTTTTTCTCTAACAGAAATAGAAACAGTGCTACAAATAATAAAAAAGGAAACAACAAAACCAGACCAATACTAGCAAGAATAATATTGATCATCCGACTCATGATTACTTTATCTGTTAGAATTCATAGCTATCTGCGAACTTCTCAAACCGTTCAAAGAATTTAATAATATCACCTTCTGTTAGACATGAATTGACAGTGACAAATCTAACAAATGTGTCTTCCTTAAACGAGCCATAACCCACCATTAATTTGCCATTTTCAGACAGGGCATTACAGATCTTATCCGGTGGGATGTCCTTATAGTTGAAACATACTGCAGTAGATTCTTCGAAGCTGTAGAGTCGGTAGTCTTTGTGATTTTTCACGTAATCCCGCGCCACATCCGCTAAGTGATAGAGCTGATCGATTATCTTCTCTAACCCTTTAGTACCAACGGATTTCCAGAGAGTCCAGAACTTGAAGGCATCATTTCTTCTCCCACACTGAATCGATGTTTTACCAAGATTGTAGTCATCATTATCACCCTGATAAAGGTAACTTGCATCTTGTGAAAAGGATTCGAAAAGCTGTTGCTTATGTTTTGTGACAAAGATAGAACACGATAGTGGAGTGCCCAACATTTTATGCGGATTGATCGTGAAAGAATCACACTTTTCTATCCCATTTAATAAATGTTTATGTTTCTCACTGAAGATAACACTTCCACCATAAGCACCATCTACGTGCAGCCAGATATGATGCTTGTTGGCAATGTCACCAAGCGTGTCAATGTCGTCAAATGATCCTAAAACTGTTGTAGCTGCAGTGGCATTAATGAGGAATGGGTGGAGACCATTACTCTTATCCACAGCGATTAAATTCTCTAACAGATCTGTCTCCATTTGTCCCAGATCATTGACTGGTAGATACCGCACATTCTCTCTGCCTATTCCAGAAAACGTCGCGTTTTTAGCGATCGAGTAGTGAGCATCTTGCGAGGTGTAAATAACCAGCTGCTTGCGCACTCCCATGTTCTTTATTTCCGCATCATAGGCATCGCGCGCCATGATGACTGACATGAAATTACACATCGATCCACCGGGTGCAAATGTCCCACTACTCCCCTCTTCTGGAAATCCTATCCGCTTACAGATCTGCTGCACTAGCTCAGTCTCTATCCCCACATGCGGCCCACCCACCTTGTATGTGTACATACTAATGTTGAGCATCACAGAAAGTAGCTCACCAAGCGTGGCAGATGGGTTTCTACCTCCGAAAAGTTGATTAAAAAACGAGCGACTTGCAGTACGCGGTGTGTTGAGAACCACCTTTCCTAAAACAGCGCGGAAATCCGACTCCGACATCGGCTCATCACCCACAGAAATATCAAATTTCTGCATCATGCCCTCCGGTGCACCTAACTTTACCACCGGGTCAAGCTCTTCTAGCTTCAGCAGCTCATCTACAATCTCGTTAAATATGTTTAGTTCGTTCTTCATTCCGCATACATTACACTGACAAGAGTCCAACATGTAACCTAGATGTAAAGAGGGAAAATGGTAAAAAACACGCCAATCTATACTTCTTTGAATACTGAACTAGCTAAAGCTACAGTCCTCCTTGAATTCATCTCCCTCCACCTCACACCCTAACGTTATTAGAAGTAATTTTTACCCTTTATATTCCTCCATTCTGTGGTATTAAGTGCGTTGGAAATAAAACATAATTACAGAAAGATAAGTAACTTAAATTCCCAATTTTCTCGTGACCAAAGAACACACCACATCATTAATTAATCAATCTAGAGTATCACCAAAATCACTGATTTATGAGTGTGAACAACCACGTACAACTCAACCTTTTACTGTGAATAAGCTGTGGATTGGGAATAATAGTGAATATCTTTCTAATAGAGAAGTGGCTTTACTACGATCCACCAAGAGTTTTTACCCACACTATACACACGGTGGAACACTAGCTTTAATCATGAGGAACACCGATATTTGCGACTTGTTCACACGCTTAAGAAGAAGATATGTTTTCTAATTTTAAAAAGATATTTAGTAACCATGTGAGTAAGTAACCTTACTTTAGGTAGAGAGGGGTTGTTTATTTACGATGAAATGTTCCAATGGAATCACCCGCTCAGATATGAGGAAGCTAACCAACCTATCAATAAACCATATAATCCTATGAAACGAATCATTACACTTATAAAATATTTATCATACTTGATGCTCACGACTGGAACACTCACTGCCCAGCAAACGATCGAGGAACGTCAACAGCGCGCTCAGCAAGTAGAACTCTTCTACAACATGGCAGTACGAGCCTACGAGGACGGAGACGTTAATGCAGCGCGTGAAGCACTAAGATCTTCATTAGCTCTGAATCGCAGCCACGCCCACTCTATCGCTCTAGCACGCCGAATGAAAATCGGCGGTAACCAGACTGTCTTGGCCAAGCGCAAGCGTATTTTCGACAATGTCATGATTCCCCTCATAGATCTTAGTGAAGCGAGCGTTAAAGATGCGATCAATATACTCGCTAAAATTGTGGAAACTCAGTCGAATGGTAAAGTCATTGCTAATTTTATTATTCAAGACAGAGGCAAGAGACTCGACGGAATTAAAATAACCCTTAAGCTTAAGAATGTCCCCGCTGGCGATGTGTTAAACCATTTACTCAGATCCTCTGGTGCTTCTGCTAACTTTGGAAAATACACGACAATTATTCGCCCTAGAGGAAATGCTACTCCGCCTAAATCGTCGGTTCAAAAACCGAAAGATGAAGAGACTGAAGAAGATTAACTAAAAATAAGCGGGTGAATAGCACCTCTTTATCTATAGCCTCGCAAAGAACCACACCTTTAGACCTCTTTAGCCGAATCGATCTGAATCATTTTCGCATTGGCATCATCCACTTCTTTGTTTGAAGAAATAGCTGGTGTGGCTCGGAAACCTGGGACTATTTTATGGATTAACTTTTTCAGTCCACCTTCAGCAGCTTGTAGATCATCTTCAGCAGCACGAATTGATTTCTCCCATGCTGCTGCAAAACCTGGAGCTTGCTCACGCATCGTGCTAACCGCGATTTCCATCATTTCTAGTTTGCGCTGTTCTGCTTTACCTGGCTTTTGCTGGAGCGTCTGGATGTTCACTCGTAAGGTCTCATTCTGTAGGCGCATTTCATCCAGTTGTGCTTGGAGAGTCTCGTTGCCTTTAGCATTGATTTTTAGTTGAGTTCCTAAGTGAGTTTGTAAATCTGAATTTTCCACAGTGACACGCTTTACCTCGGTTTTAAGATGTTTTTTATCTTTGCGCGCAGAGTTCCAAGAGAAAAACAGAATGATGAGTCCGACTGCGAGACCCCACGTGAATGGCTCTGAGATAGCATTTATGATGATTTCCATAAACAGATTATAACTGTTTTTTCTGAAAAATCTATGTGAATATTTTAATCTGTGTTAGTATTTTGTTAATCATTCACATGCAAACTCTCTACCATGATCTCTGCCAGATAATATCGCCAGAAATAGTCACCACAGCTTCCGAAGTGATGACCGAACACTCAATAGATCGATGGTATGCCAGTGGCATGCCAGATGTAGTCGTCCTAGCACAGAGCACCCAAGATGTCGTCGCAGTCATGCAATACGCACACGAACATGAAGTTCCTGTTTACACGCGTGGAGCGGGAGTTGGTTACGTAGGAGGATGCGTTCCCGTGCATGGAGGCATCGCACTCTCAGTAGCCCAGATGGACCAAATCCTAGATCTAAACCCTGCTGATGGTTGTGCTGTGGTTCAGCCTGGTGTGATCACTGGAGATCTCCAGGATGCTGCCCGCGCAGTAGGATGGTATTATCCACCAGATCCAGCTTCGCTGAAGGAATGTTCGCTCGGTGGAAATATAGCCACTAATGCTGGCGGACCGCGCTGTCTTAAATACGGAGTCACCAAGCAATACGTCCTCGGCCTCACCGTCGTCACTGCCACAGGTAAGGTCTTAGAGCTGGGTGGTAGATGTCATAAAAATAAAACTGGATTTGATTTATCCACCCTTATGTGTGGCTCTGAAGGAATGCTTGGCGTGATCACCAAGGCGATTCTGCGTATCATACCACACCCAGAGACACGGGCAATGATCGGCGCGTCTTTCACAGACTTTTCCCAAGCAGCAGGCGCCGTCCAAGCCATCCTAAACAGTGGAGTCCTGCCCAGCGCACTGGAAATTACAGATGGATTCACATTAGCCGCCGCTAGAGACTACCTAGGTGAGGAAAACCTACCACCGGGAGATGCCTACCTTATGGTAGAGATTGATGGTAGGGTCGCTTCTGTCGCCAGCGAGATAGCAGCGCTTAAGGAATTTATCATCGGTCTCGGTGCCCTGCGTACAGAGGTAGCTGCTGATGAATCCGAGTGCGAGCGCATTTGGCAACTGCGCCGGGACTTCTCATACTCCCTCAGACACACTGGCCTCACCAAGCTCAATGAAGATATCGTCGTCCCCCGCTCCAAGCTCATCGACCTCGTGAATTTTGCCAATGAACTTCAGTTAGAAACCGGCATCCCGATCGCTTGCTTCGGTCACGCTGGCGACGGCAATATCCACACCAACCTGATGGTAGAAAACTACGACGACCCCGAAATAAAAGCCACCGCAGACGCCGCCCTAGACAAGCTCTTCAACTGGGTCCTAGATCACGACGGAGCCATCACTGGCGAACATGGAGTAGGTCTAGCCAAAAAACGCTGGATTAAGCAAGCCCTAGGCGAAGAAGTATTCGATGCCCACCAAGCGATCAAGAAATCTCTGGACCCTAAAGGTATTTTGAATCCTGGTAAGTTTTTGGATTAAATCATCAATACATATCCGGTGCAGTCGTGACTCGTGGTCCTGAAAATGACCACGAACTCTATGCTGAAAAGCCATCTTTTTATTCGCAGCAGGCGAAGCAAATCATTCCATCAAACGATCAATCCAGTATCACTGCGAGGATGGTATGAAACCCCGACTGGTAGGAATTACGAACTCCAACTCACCTGCTTAGATGAACCTATACCGAGTTCGCTCATTTAGAAATGATATGAAGTTCTCACTTATTGATTAAGTGATTAAGGGATCGTGATTGCATTCTATTTCATCTTACGCTAGATCATATCCATGCGCATTCTTACGGGACTTCAGCCTAGTGGTAAGCTTCATATAGGAAACTATTTTGGGGCGATGGAACCTGCTGTGAAACTTCAGGATCAGGGCGAGGCATTTTATTTTATTGCGGACTATCATGCGATGACCTCGATGACAGATGCCGCCACATTGCGCGAAAATGTGCGCGAATTAGCGATTGATTTCTTGGCTTGTGGACTGGATCCGGAGAAAGCGACTATTTTCCGCCAGAGCGACATCCCAGAAGTGAATGAATTGGCATGGATCCTCTCCACGGTTTGTCCGATGGGCCTACTCCAACGCTGCCATTCTTATAAAGATAAAGTCGATAGGGGAGTGGACGCAAATCATGCGTTGTTCGCCTATCCAGCGCTGATGGCGGCTGACATTTTACTCTATGATGCGAACTTAGTGCCAGTGGGCAAGGATCAGAAACAGCACCTTGAGGTGACGCGTGATCTGGCAGGGAAGATCAATGATAAATTTGGCGAAGGAACTCTCGTGGTGCCTGAAGCGCAGATTAAGGATGCCACTTCAGTGGTGCCTGGTCTGGATGGGCAGAAGATGAGCAAAAGCTATGGCAATACCATCCCGCTCACCCCTCCAACTACGATGAAAGCCCTGCGTAAGACAATCATGAAGATCATCACCACCTCGCATGAGGTGGCGGAGGCTAAGCCCACTGAAGGCTCCACAGTGATTGCCCTGTATCAATTATTTGCCGATGAAGCTGCGGTGCAGACCATGATCGATGAGCATGGATTTACCGGCGAAGAAGGGAAGGGGTATGGACATTTTAAACAGCAACTCTTTGATGCGTATTGGGAGAAATTTACCGCTGTCAGAGCCAAGCGTGAGGAGCTAGAGGGGAACCTTGACTATGTGCAGCAAGTCATCGCTAACGGTGCTGAGAAAGCCCGTGAGGAGTCTGCAAAAGTGCTAGACCGCGTCCGTAAGGTAGTGGGTCTGCGCTAGCGGAGTTTCACTTCTATTGATCACGAAAAAGCCCTGTTAGAAAAATCTAATCCCATTTGAACGATCAATCCAGTATCATTTTGAGGATGGTATAACAGGGCTTCGTTTGGTAAAGATTTGATTTGCTGATTCAGCCGTTCTTAAAACTCGTAGTTAATGTAGAAGTTGAATTGTCCTCCTTTGTCTGCCACGTCATCATCGGTGCTGAGGGGAAGGGCGTAGTCGATGGCTAGTGGGCCGATTGGGAGGTTGAGTCTGAGTCCTAGCCCTAAGTCTGTGTGGATGTTGTTAGTGCTGAAATCAAAACTGTCTGCATTGACAAATCCAGCATCGAAGAAGGTAGCGACTCTGACTTTTTCCACGATTGGGAAGGTTATCTCGGCAGTCATGAAGGCTGCGGTGTTACCACCTAGGGATTCTCCTGTGACGGCATCACGTGGCCCAATATCGCGTAATTCAAAGCCGCGAAGGTCGCGTGCACCACCTAGGAATTGACGCTCGAAGATAGGCACATCATCGCTTCCGTCGGCTACGTTTATCGCGCCTTTAAGAGTGAGGATAGAGTCCCACCAGAGGTTCCAGTGTTTGGATCCTTTGGCGGTGAGGCCGTAGGTATTCACATCGCCACCGATTCCTGAGTAGGAGATTCCTAGGTCGACTTTATGACCGCGGCGTGGAGTTGTAATCGCATCGCGGCTATCATAGACGTAGTTCAGTCCTAGTGTGCTGCGGACGAAGTCTCCGTCTTCTGCGAGGAATGCTGAGCCAGCTGGCGTGCTGCTATCGACATCGATCTCGATTGTCTCTAAGCGGTATTCAGCTTTAATGTATGAGCGTTTTCCGAGTGGCTTGCGGATATAGGTGGCGGCACCTGCACTGATCTGATCGTAGAATTCACTGAAGAACTGTGAGCCATTATAGTAGAGCTCGCCGCCGAGTGAGAGACGCCTGCCGAGGAACCATGGCTCCACAAGTGAGATCTTGAAGTTCTGAGTCTCAGCACCTGCTCTTAGCTCGATGCCAAATCTCTGACCTCCACCAGTGAAGGCCATCGGGTTTCTGATGTCGAAGTTTGTTTGCTCGAGGTTTACGTAGCCTACGATGTTATCGACAGAACTAAACCCGACTCCGAATTGGAGTTGGCCAGTTTTCTTTTCGGCTACGTTGATATTGATGTCCCTGTATCCCTGCTGTGCACTTCCTGATGGGGCGACGATAACTTGGCTGAAGTAGTCCAGATTCTGCAGACGCTTCCTCGTAGTTTCTATGTCCACGGTGTTGAAGTTATCACCTGGTTTGAGCGGGATCTCACGGCGGATGACCCGGTCACGTGTGGTATTATTACCTTCGATAGTGACTTTTCCTACACGGAAGAAGTCTCCTTCAGTGACGCGGTAGATCACGTTGACGGTAGTTCCGCCGACTGGCTTGATTTCTGGTCTCACTCTAGCATCTGCGTAGCCTTTAGAGCCGTAGAATGCGCGGATGGTCTTGACGTCTTCTCTGATCTTCTCTGATGAGTATGCCTTACCGGCAGTGAGTGTGAGAGCGGGTGCAAGTTCAGTTGGTTTGAAAATTTTCATTGGTCCGAATGCGACCTGCTTAACCATGTATTTAGAGCCTTCGCTGATGTTGAGGATTAGATCTTCGCGGCCATCTTTCACTGCCACACGGGAGAATCCAGGGGAGGATACTTTGAGGAACCCTTGATTGCGATAATACTCTAGCACTAGTTCACGGTCGTCTTCTAGTTTGTCTAAATCGATGTTTCCTGACTTGGTGACAAAGGAGAATAAGCCTTTTTGCTTAGTCTTCATGAGATTTCTTAGCGTATGGCTAGCGATGTTTTCATTGCCCGCAAACTTGATATCACGGACAATACCTTTTTTCCCCTCAACGATGGTGTAGATGAGGTCTGAGTAGCCAGCACGGTTTGTGGGCTGGATGAGATACCCCACCTCGATGTCTGGGAACCCGAAGTCATTGTATTTCTTAATAATCTTATTTTTACCCTCTAGAATGAGTGCGTCAGTGAGTGGTCCACCTGGTTTGAAGTCCAAGTCCTTGAGGAGTTCTTTACTTCTAAATTTGGTATTGTTACGAAACCCAACACCTACGATATTGGTTTTAGTTTCTACCGCTACGATGAGTTTCACCGAGCCATCTCTAGTCTCTACAAAAATATCAACGTCCTCGACTAGCCCTTTGGACACAAGGTTTCTGATGTCATCATCGATCTTTTCAGAAGAGTATTTCTGTCCAGCTTTAGATGACATATTATCTAGGATTCTCTGCTTAGCGACGGTCTCTGGACCGGAATATTTTATGGACACAGAGCTGATGTTCTTACCTTCTAGATCATCCTGAGCAGTCAGACCCTGAGCGCTGGTGAAGAGCACTAGACAGGTGAGGACAAGAGATGAGAGGATGGATAGTGATTTGATCATAATAGTTAGTGGATAGTAGATGATTTGGATTAGATGTAGTCGAAGTGATAACAGCGGTTAGAGTTTCCAAGGTCAAGGGATAAGTCAATATTAAGCGGTATTTTTGTGAGGATCAATATAGAGTTGTTGTTGGCTGCTTTCAGGGTGTAGATTGTGCTTATGGTTGAACACACTGTGAGAAAACTTTTAGGCGTCATTACATTACTATCTATGGTGCTGATCATTTCTGGCTGTAAAATAGACGGCGAAGAGGAGATAGAAATCCATGCCGATGGCGCACTCACCATGCGTCTGAACTACCAGTTCCCTCAGCTTGGGCTGAGCCTAACTGAAGGCAAGGCATTGGTAGCTTACCTTCAGGGCTTGGATGACAGGCACGAGAGTATTTCTATGAATGTGTTATCCTGCGAGCGAGCAAGTAATGCTAGCGTGCGTATCATCGCAGAGATTCACAGCAAAGACGCTATGCAGTTAGGTGAGATTATGGCAGCGGAGTCAGCAATGTTAGAAGGTGATGAATTGTTAGAGCTAAGCTTATTAGCAAAACTGAAAGCGATCATCGGTGAAATATCCATCGGGGTGGAAGAGTTGAATATAAAATTTAGCCGCGCGATCAAGCTCGATGATTTGCTAAAAAGTGAGCTACCAAATATAAATCGCGATCTATTAGGCAACTACCAATTCAGATACAGCCTCACTTCACCCAGGCCAGCCAGAAACCACAACGCCACCACGACCTCTAACAACGGAAAAACACTCACTTGGGTCATGCCGCTAAAGCAGTACGTCAACGAACCCTTCATCATGCAAGCCACTCTGCCTATCCCCATTCCTTGGTGGGTTTGGTTGCTGGTGGGTTTGGCGATATTGGTGATGTTATTGGTTCTCTGGAAGATTTTCTGCTACCTGAGGCGGAAGTTTAAGAGCTGATGACAGAAGGCATTTTACTCTTCACCGACTTAGCTTAGTTTCTCTCTAGTTTCTATCGACTTATAGAAATATTCCTTTAACAATAAGCGTATCTAAATAAAGTTCGTAGAGAATTTAATCATGTATAGACCATCGAGACAGCAACCAGAGAGACGATTAACCACGTTTTTCCCATCGATACATAGTAAGACCGCATCGTTTCTGGCGGTGCCTATTCTGTGTGCTGGTGTAATGGCGATGGCACAGAATGTCACTGCTCCTGAGGCTGCGCAGTCTGCTTTAGCGGTGAATGTTCCCGCTGAAAATAATGCTGAGATCAGCGATGGCGAGCAACTGAACGCTAACCAAGCCAGCATCCGCACTCGTAAGGATGCGCGCACGATGATGCTTTCTATTCCTGCTCCACGTGGGCAGATTACCGACCGGTTTGGCTTTCCCTTTGCGCAGAATAGCGTGGTCTGGTATCCGGCGATCCAGATGAAGCAATTTGATGATGAGTCAGACGCATTTATACTCAAATGGACGCGAGAGAGGCTGGCGAAAGCGGATCAAGTATTCGGGATCGAGATCACCGCGACTGATAAGGAAATTATAGAGCATTATAAGCATAGACGCTGGCTCCCGATGCCATTTAAGCATGTGGTGAAAAGCTCCGCGCGCGAGAATGTGGAAGCTCAGCTGATGGATGGTCTTATTTTACACCCTATCTACCAGCGTATTTATCCGCAGAAATCCAGTGCCGCTCACATCATCGGCTACGTTGGCAGCAAGAGCCGTGACCTCGAAGTGGGACCCATCAACTACGGTGATCCGCTCTTCTGGGAAATGCAAGGTCGAGGCGGCCTAGAGAGAAAATTTAATAACGTGCTCACCGGGAAGAACGGCAAACGCAAGCTCCAGTACAACAGCCAGGGTAAGCAAGTACGCCGTGAGGACACCTCGCCACAGCCCGGTGGGACCGTAGTGACCACTATCGATATGGAATGGCAGAAACGTGCCGAAAAAGTGCTTAGTGAGCACTGTAAACGTGGCGCCTTTGTAGTGATCGATATCGAGACTGGTGAAGTTCTGGTCCTGGCATCTCGTCCCTCATATGATCTAAATCTTAGAGTTCCTTACCTGAAACAAGAAGATTTAGACAAGCTTCTAGAAGACCCAGGAAAACCACTTTACGCGCGCGCCTATCAAGGAGAATATCCGCCGGCGTCTGCGTTTAAGGTAGTCACTGGTATGGCCGCACTGGAAACGGAGGCGCTCACTAGATTCTCTACTTTAGAGTGTCCTGCTTTTATCCAGCTCGGAAAAATTAAAATGTATGATTGGTCTAGGCGCCACAGAGGCAGTATGAACATAGTGCAGGCAACGACACTTTCTAACAATCCATTTTTCATTCAGGCAGCCCTAGCATCTGAAAACATAAAAGCTGGGGAATTTATGAATTTAGCAAGTCGCCTTGGCTATGGATCCAGAACTGGGCTTCCACTAGAAGGCGAAAGCCCCGGAAGTATTTTGTCAGAAGAATATGCTCAGCGGAGGTTTGGTAGAGGAATCATGCAGGGCGACATTGCCAATGCAGCGATAGGGCAGGGGGCAATTCTAGCGACCCCACTTCAGGTAGCTCAAAGCATGGCAGGTGTAGCAAATGGTGGGGTCCTCCCGAAACTTCACCTCATCAAGCAGCTCCAAAACGCCAAAGGAGTGATCACGATGGCAAGCAAGCCTGCGGAGAGAAATAAAATCAAGATCAGTGCCAGAACCGTGGGCATCATCCAAGAAGGAATGTACAATGTGGTCAATGCCGCCAACGGCACAGGAAAACGTGCCGCCCTCTCACATGCGGTGCTTTGCGGAAAGACAGGAACCGCCCAGTGGGGGCCGAAGAGTAAGGAGCAGAGGCTCGCTTGGTTCGCTGGATTCTTCCCACTCGATCAGCCAAAATACGCCTTCGCCGTGCTCTACGAGGGCTCTCCACATGAGAAAATCAGTGGGGGTAGAATTGCAGGACCGATGGTTTCAGCATTCTTTAATCCGCTCGAAGAAGAAGTCATCGTAAGGCATCAGCTTTCACAGAAGGCGCTTATCATTCCGGAGGACAGCGTCACGGCGCTTGACGCGATTATTATACCAGCTAAAGCAATCCTCGTGGATGAAGAAGAAGATCCAGATGGAGAAATTCTAAACGAACTCCCCCTCGAAGCCCCAAGAGCTCTCATTGTAGAAGACGATCTTGACAATCTTGATAATCTTGACGAAATACTGACCGAGCCAGCACCACCCCGTGCGATACCAGTAGAAGATGACCCAACAATTCCCGCCAACCCTGAAGATCCAGTACTACCTCGACTCCGTGATCTGCCTCAATTTCTCGATCCCGTTGAACCAGCAGACGAACCTGAGCCCCCGAAAGCCATTCCTGTGGAATAGCCCCCGAAATTCACCCTTATTTTAGGAAACACCAAATAAAAGAGCATGTTCGTTCTCAAGAAATTATTTAAACTCCGTGAAAACGGTGGAAAACCTGGCGCAAACGAGAAGCCCTTTATGGAGCATCTTGAGGATCTTAGAGATGTTATCGTCAAGGTAGTCTTCACCCTGCTGGTAGCCACCATCGCCTGTTATGTATTCCGTAGCAACCTCATGGATGTGCTGCGTCGTCCTATAGAGAAAGTATGGGTAGAAATGGAAGAGCAGAAACTCCCCGATTCCATTTCACCAGACCTCTGGGAGCAGGCTAAGAAAGCCGCTCATGCAACCACCAATCTCTCTGCCGAGCAGCAGACCTCATTCTTCTCGCAGTTTGCAAACCCCCAACTCCGCTACTACGCGCAGACCGCCACCTATTATCGCGCCTCACTCCTCATCGAGGATCTCGCTAAACGACAAAATTTCGTAGACACATTACCGCAAGTAGATCAGGAAACCAAAATTCTACTCACCTCATTACTAAAAACGCAGCCCAGCGCGGCGCTCAATGCCAAAGGCAATGTCGTCTTCATGCGTTCGCTCAAGCCTACCGAGACCTTCATGCTTGCCATCAAGCTCTCGGTCTTCGCGGGGATCATCATTTCCTTCCCATTCCTGCTCTACTTTATCCTCCAGTTTGTCCTCCCTGGGCTAAAGAAAAATGAGCGTAAAGCACTCTGGCCAGCACTCATCATCGGATTCGGACTCTTCTTACTGGGCGTCTTCTTCTGCTACTTCCTCGTCCTGCCAAAGGCACTAAACTTCTTCTACACCTACTCTGGCGGCATGGGGGTAGAAAACGAATGGCGGATTGGCGACTATATCACCTTCACCACCCAGTTCACACTTATCTTCGGACTCGCATTTGAGCTACCAGTCGTCGTCATGACACTCGTCAAGATAGGCCTACTCAGTTATCAGACCATGAGTAATACCCGCTCGTACGCCGTCCTTACCATCTTCGTCGTAGGCGCCATCATTACGCCCACAGGAGATGCCCTCACGCTCTCACTACTCGCAGTACCCATGTGCCTACTCTACGAAATATGTATCTGGCTAGCCTACTTCAACCGCAAAAAAGAACTTGCAGCTGAAGCACTAGAAGAAGCCGAGGTCAAAGAATACATGGATCAACAAAATGAGTCCTACACCGGAACCACCCCAGTTCCTGTCCCAGGTAGAATTTCTACTGACGATGAAGGCGACCACGCTGACTATCATGATGCTTATCACGATGATCACGCAGACTATCAAGATCATAATGATGGATACCATGATGAACACTATGGCGAGGAAGGCGAAGAATTCGATGACGGAAAAATAGAAGACTTCAGCAAGACGATCGATTCTGACGGAGAAGAATCAGAACAGCAAGAAGATGATGCCTCTTACGAGGACGATGATACCGACTACAACTCAAGCGCATCCTTCGAGGCACCGCCAAAAGTAGCAGAGGAAAAAGATCCACAACAGGATGAGGACGACGTCCCACCTAATAACAAATAACAAATAACCATAAACTAGTAACCACAACATGTATTCCATGACCGGATTTGGCAGGGGCGAGCACGCCACCAGTGCCCTCATCGCCAGAGTAGAACTCACCTCTATCAACCGCAAGCAAGCAGAAGTCTTGGTGCAGATGCCGCGCATCTACTCCGAGCTGGAAGCAGAGATCCGCAAGCTCGCTTTAGAGAAAATCTCCCGTGGAAGACTCACCATCAACATCCAGCTAGAAACCGCCACAGAAGCGACTAATGAGTTAAAAATAGACACCGCAAAGGTCCTCGCCCTCCAAGCAGAGATCCAGCGGCTCAATGACCTCCCCAACGCTGGACTCGACCTAAAACTTACCCCCACAGACATCCTCCGCCTCCCAGACGTCCTCACCACAGCGGACAACACCGCAGACATCGACACCGCCCGCGCCGCGATCCTTCCCGCCCTCACCGCCGGCCTAGAATCCCTCATGACCATGCGCGCCAGCGAAGGCAGCCATCTCAAAAAAGACACCCTAGACCGCCTCAGCACCCTAGAAGCAGAAGCAGGATTCATCGAGTCCCAGGCCCCGGCCGTCCTCACCAGATACCGAGAAAACCTCCACAAACGCCTCACTGATCATATGAGTGGCCTAGAAACAGACCTCACAGACGAGCGTATCCTCAAGGAAATAGGCCTCTTCGCCGAGAAATGTGACATCTCAGAAGAGATCACTCGCCTCAATTCCCACTTCCAGAAATTCCGCGAATACCTAGCGACAGCAGGCGACCAGCCCGTAGGCCGATCCCTAGACTTCCTCTGCCAAGAGCTCAACCGCGAGTTTAACACCATCGGCTCCAAAGCAAACGACGCACAACTTGCCCAACACGTAGTCAACGCCAAAACCGAGCTAGAAAAAATCCGCGAACAAATTCAAAACGTGGAGTAGGAGAGTTGGAATTAGTGATTAGTGATTAGTGAGTGGTGATTAGTGAGTAGTGATTAGTGATTAGTGATTAGTGATTAGTGATTAGTGAGTAGTGAGTCGGGAGTCGGGAGTGGTGAGTGGTGAGTGGTGACTAGAGGGTGGTGAGCCACTCCGCTGGCAGGATTTGTCTCAACGTGCCCGAGCCGGTAGGGATTGATCGCCGAGCAATCCACGAGCAACGCGAGTCAGAGAATCCGGCCCCATCAACCAGAGCAAAAACACCGATCACCGATCACCGCTAACCGATCACCTTTTCCCTTTATCCTTTAACCTTTATCCTTTAAAACCAACAACCAATCACTCAGCTAAATATCAGCTAGTGCAA
>CAWVXI010000010.1:0-89061 GCA_963934155.1 uncultured Verrucomicrobiales bacterium
TAAGCTTAGTATGGTGATAATTGCTCTCACGGGTGGATGATTTTAGACTAACGTCAAAGCGATGTCACTGCCTGCCGACAGCGCGCTCCGACTACGGGGTTGAGGTTTGAATGTTCATGAGACGTTCGACTCATGGCGGGTAGGCAGTTGATCATCCGCGCCTTGTTATGCTTCATTTTTTTCGATCTGTTTAAGGCTCTTTCCATTCGAATCAACCCAAGCGGTAAGGCCATTCGCACTACCGCCATGAATTGTAGCTGCTGCTGCACTAGGACTTGAGAACTCGGTATTTTTGGTAAACGAATATGCGTCACCTTTAAGCATCAATACACTTTCTTCGATCAAACTGTTTCTTTGGGCTAAGACAGAAGGCCATTTCTGTGCAGACGCTCTTTCTTCAAGAACTGCTTGCGAGCCCTCCAAAACGATAAATCCAGTGGGGGTCTGATAACCTCTGGCGACAACATTCTTTATCTTACAAAATAGCACCTCTTTCTTTACCTGATCTTCGGTTTCTTTCGCAACCGCTGGCACAAAAGCTTCAACATCTAATGCTGGCAACATTTGCTGCATCTTCTCGAGAAATATCTCCATTTCTTCCCTGTCAGATTCAGGAAGCCTAGCACCACTACCTTGGCTATTCATTACATGGGCTCGACCTGATTCCTTTGCCAGCTCGATCAGTCGTCCTTCCAAATACTTCACATGAGCCTTTGTTAGGTTTTCGTCCTTGGATACAAAGAATGCTATTTGATTCCAGAAGTCTTTGGTGAGGTGTGCCTTAATTCTGCTTCTTATGTTCTCTGCTTCACCAATGTATATCGCCTTCTTGCTGGTACTTGGGTCAATGCCTGTAAGGAAGTAAATCCCCGTGCTCTCGCACTCGCTTCTTTCCAGCAATTTCTCAAATTCACTTCTTGGGCCTGCAACTGCCTTTCCTATCCAATTCGAGAGTTCGGCAGTTCGAAGACGCGTGGGATCTCCGTATACGAGAAACAGTTTTAGTGTGGCAGAGGGCATGACTATTTCTTTTTCATAACGTCTTAACATAGCTAACCCCACGGAGAGAGCGATGGTGAACGAAGGTGTTGAGGTTGTAGTTGGGTGAAAACTCCGCAGAAAATGCGCCGTGTGGGTTAGCTACTGCGACTTGTTCTCCGTTTTTTTTGTGGTTTTTCTTACGTAAAACTCTCGAATCTTATTACCATTGCCTGATACCTCGAAATAGTAACTATCTTTGTCTATGATTCCCAGCAAATAGTTTACGTCATTAGAAGAGTTCGGCTTTTTAGGCACTGTCATAGTATAAGTAGATTCATCAACCTTAATCCATGGATGTTTAGATTTGTGATCAAAGCCATTCCCAGCAATTACTTCGAAACCATTCTTTGTCCATCTATGAACTAATAGCGGTTCAGTAGAAATATTTCTTCTAAAACTTTCGACTCGCTCTTGAATAATTTTCCCATCAACAAACAAAATAGAATTTTTATTGTTTAATAACCACTCCATACAGCGCTCAGGATCTGCTACGAATTCACCATTTAACTTTAAAACAATATCAGAAGTGATTTTTATACTTTGATCATTTGTAGTCTTACTTACATCGACTGTATTCTTGTGTTTTTTGCAACTTGGAATAGAACAGATAATTAATGTAGTTAATAATATGTAGATACTAGAAGGCATTATTTTTAGGAGAACAGTGTTATTAGTCTGCGTTTAGCTGATATTCAGCAAGCAGAATTGGGTTGAATTAATGCTGTTATTTTTTTTCATAGACATTTGTGTTTGAGATACTTGCTTATAGACGTAGGGATGAAATCTGGCAATATTTTTTTTGTTTATCGATCTTGAATGTTTTTGTTTCTCAAGCTTCTGATATTCGTTTCTAAATATCAGTTACCTAATACATACTTACCAAACGGAAAGGTCGCTGAGTGGCTGGTCATCATTTTTTGAATCACTTTTTTTACCTCCGTAATCGAAGCGTAAGCCGAGAGAGTGTCACTGCTAGTTTAAAAACTTCACAAATTTAGATCTTACCCCTATAGATAACAAGATACCACCAAGATCATGAGCGACACATCACCCACAACTGAGCAGCCTGAAGACTTTTCTGTAGCGGAATTCACTAAAGTAGAATCTATTTTCGTCCGGCATAGAAATGTACTGATGGTGCGTGCGCAGTTCACTCCTATTTATACTGGCTACTACCTGCATCTGATGGAGCAGAAGCTTCGACATAAGGCCGAGCTGGACCAGAAGCTCAAGGATCTGATGGCGGTGCTCACGCTGCATCTGGTGGCTCGCCCGTGGGCAGAGACTATCGCCTGGACAGTGAATCTTCGCGCTCCTAGGGTGAATTTATTTGTCACTGGAAGCTCTACTTTAGAGAATATCACTGGTCATCTTTTCACAGAAAATGTCAGGGAACCTGACCGTGATGTGCTGTATTCTCAGACACTTGTTAAAGACACTGAGGGACGTAAATCCCATGTGGAGTTAGATGCAGCAGATCCGGTAAAGTGGATAGAAACTTACTATATGCAGAGCGAGCAACGCCCCGCTAGAGCGTTCAGACTCGATGACGAAAACTTCGTCCTCCTCGCCGCCCAGCCAGATGCAGATCTAGAATGGTTAGAAAATTTAACCAAAGAGGACGTGGCGAAAATCACTGAGACTGAGGAGACCAAAGTGTTAGAGACTCGGAAGTTTCACTTTCACTGTGGCTGCAGCGTAGAAAAGATATTACCCGCTCTGAGGTCCTGGAAAGACCGCAAGGATGAACTTTTCCAAGGTGATCCTGCAATCGAAGCTAGCTGCCCTAGATGTGGGGCAAAGCACTTGGTGACTCCAGATATGCTTTAGGCCACTTTCTGTAAGTTTAAAGGCTGTTCAACGCTATTTTTCCAGATCCCTTTTCTCTTTGAGTTTGAGTTCTAGTTCTAGTTCCTTTTTGAGCTGCTCTAGCCTTTTATTTTTTCGTTCGTTCTGCTGTTCCAGCAGGTCTTCGATTTGTTGTTGAAATTGCTGATTGAGCTCCAGGAGTTGCCTCTCATTTTCCTTGCGCTGCTGAGGATTGAGATTTCTGTTTCCTGGACCTGGAATGATCTTTAGATTTCTCTGGATTCCCCCGCCCTGCCCCGGAAAAAGCTGAATACCCCCATTGTTAAAATTACCCCGCTGGTTTAGCGTCCCCCTCTCTTTATCGTAATCGGCTAGCTTGAGGGTTTTGCTTAATTTTTTGCCGTTACGCACTATCAGCAAGGTGAGCTTTTCTCCCGATTTTTTACTTTTCACATACCTTTTGACGAATTCCATGGCTTCATCGGCACCATTATTTTTCTTTGCCAGATTAATGCCATCTAGCCGAATGATTTTATCATTTGGCTGGAGCCCAGACTTAGCCGCTGGAGAATTAGGGACTACCCTGACGATACCGACTGCGCCAAGCTCAGGCATCAAAACGATCCCCATGTACCCACGCGTTCCTGGAATAGCCTTAAAAATCACGGTGCCTGAGATCACGTTATCGAGTCTGGACTTCACTTCTGGAGACTGCACTTTTTTCTTTAAATCGCTTAGGACGTCTAAGCCTTTCTCGCCATTCTTCTTGGCCCACTGTGCCAGCTCTTGCTCCGCTTTTTCTCTGAGTTGATAGCTCTCGTCGCCCAGCCCATCGACTAATTCCTGTGGAACAGCCATTGCCATCCCTGATACTCCTAGGATTAAAGCTGTCACTAGTAGATTATGTCGGATGAATTTCATCATGTCGTATTTCTTAAAATAAATCTTAACATTTTCTTAGATTTATTAAATCATAAAGATCTACTCACATAGATTAGCGCCGGATGATCTTTCCCGATAAGCTATTATCCATTATTCTTAAAGAAACTACTTATCAGTATCCTGCTTTTCTTTGTGATTTAGTTCCTTTTTGAGCTGCTCTAGCCTGTTTTGGTTCTTCAGTTTCTGCTGTCTGAACATGTCTTTGATTTCATCTGGAAGCTCTGCTTGTTCTAGTAAGCGCTCTTGGTTCTTCAGATTGAGCTCTAATCGCTGCTTCTCAATTTCCATAAGCTGCTTAGGATCGATTTCTCTATTTCTAGGACGTGGAATGATCCTGAAATTTCTTTGGATTCCACCACCCTGCATCGGTGGTATCTGAATACCACCGTTATTAAAATCACCAAATGGGTCTAGTCTTCCCTCCAGCCGTGCCATTTGCTTGTCGTAGTCTGCTAGCTTGAGAGTCTTGGTCATTATCTTACCGTTGCGGTCAATCTTTATAGTGAGTTTTTCTCCTGATTTTTTGCTTTTCACATAGCCACGGAGAAAATCTGTCGCTTCATCGACATGATTATTTTTCTTCCTTAGATCGACCCCATCTAACTCGATGATTTTATCATTTGGCTGGAGCTCAGACTTAGCCGCTGGAGTATCAGGACTGACTCCTAAGATGACTGAACCACCCATGACAGCTTGCATGGAGATCCCCATAAAGCCTTGCGTCCCCGGGATAGATTTATAAATAGTCACGCCAGACATCACGTTATCGAGTCTAGATTTCACTTCTGGAGACTGCACTTTTTTCTTTAATGCGCTCAAGTCGTCCAGACCTTTCTGACCCTTCTTCTTCGCCCATAGAGTGAGATCTTGCTCAGCCTTTTCTCTGAGTTGATAGTTCTCGTCGCCTAGACCATCGACTAGTTCTTGAGGGACCGCTGCTGCGGTTCCTGTGATGACTAGGCTCAAGGTTGCAACTAATTTAGTATGTTGGATAAGTTTCATGATCTCGTGTTATCAATTTAAAAGCGTAGCACCGCATTAGATTTATTTAAATCATAAAAATGAGTATCCAGCTTAGGATGAATCATTCGCCTTTTTTGCCTTCATTTAGAATATTCAGTAGCAGGATCATTATAGCGACGTCATTCTGCTTTATTAACGACTGCTTTGATGATGAGATAAGGACGTAGTCTATTAACAGTGGTGGCACCTAGTCCCTTTACACGCTTCAGATCATCAATCGTTTTATACGGCCTGTTGATCACTATTTGATGGCTGAGCCCTTCACCTATTCCGTGGAGAAGCTTTAGTTCATCACGGGTGGCGTTGTTGATATCTACTGGATTCTCTTTGGTGATGGCGCTGAAGGATCCGCCTCTGACAAATTTTGATAACTCGAACTGCTCACGTCTGACTTGGGCTCGCATTTTCACGAGTTTATCAACATCACTTTTCGCCCATACACCCTGCTTTCTCATGGCTGCACCTAATTCCATGTCAGCGAGTAAGCTCTTATATTCGCGGCCTTCCACACCATCAGGTCGGCGATGGCTGGTGCCAAAGGCCCTTGCTAATCCTTCCTGCACGAGGACGGCTGCGAGGTCTCGTTTATCATGAAGGGTGATCATCACGTAAAAGCGTTTCTTTCTGGATCTACCCATCGCGTTTGAGAACTTCGTGTGGACGGTGAATGGTTCAGCGAGTAGCTCACGGGTGCGAGTGGTCGCAGCTTTACCAATGGCTAAGACATCGCTAGCCTCTTCGACTCCGAAGTATCTCGCCTGGGAACGCAGCCGAGTGGCGTCATTATCATTTTGGGAACTTGTCTCTGGACAATCGACGAAGTAGAGCCGGGCATAAATTTCTTCTTTCTTACCATCACGAGTGAGGTTCACTGGAAAGGAATCACCATCCGCCCACGGAGTAGCAGCAGCTAGAGTACCGGGGTAATCAGGGATACTAACGTCAGCCTTCGCGACAACAATCTGGATGGCGGCTATTAAGATGATTGAGAATTTAATAAAAATCTTCACAGGTAGTTATTTAGCGAATGATGGCATGATTTACCACGAAAAAATGAAGCTTATTACGCAATTTGGGTGTTGATCCGGCGTCGAGCAAATAACCTATTTCGTGTGATTAATGGTCAGTGTACGTTCCTAAAGCATCGTGGTCTGAGACTTTTGTATCCTCTAGATAAAAATGCGGAGCAGTTTTAAGCGGATCAAGGACTTGCCCATTGGATTCAGAGATAAGGCATGATGACACATTTTATCGTTAAAAAACGCCTTTTTTTCATTTGTAGCTTGTGGTAAGTGCTTCATTCATGGATGTTCTCGGGCTATATGAACATTGAGATACTTAATAAAGCAGCGAATGAAGCACGTGGACTAGCAATTGATGCAGTCCACGCTTGTTCATCAGGACATTTGGGACTCCCACTAGGTTGTGCGGAGATAGGGGCAGTTCTTTTCGGAGAGACACTTACATTTGATCCAGCTGCACCTAGGTGGCTGAACAGAGATCGCTTCGTGCTGTCTGCTGGGCACGGTTCTATGTTTATTTATAGCTGGTTACATCTCAGTGGATATGAGGTTTCACTGCAAGATGTGAAGGATTTCCGCAAGCTACACAGTATCACTCCTGGGCATCCGGAATTTAATGAAACACCAGGTATTGAAGCTACTACTGGACCACTCGGCCAGGGCATCGCTAATGCAGTTGGCTTTGCCATGAGTGGCAAGCGCGCAGCGGCAGTATATAACACCGCTGAACATGAAATTTTCAATCACAACGTGGTCGCCCTCGCTGGTGACGGCTGTCTCCAAGAAGGTGTGGCTAAAGAAGCGATCGAATTTGCAGGGCATAATCAATTAGATAATCTGACGCTCATTTATGACAGCAATGATGTGACACTCGACGCAATGGCGGACATGACTCAGGGAGTCCAGTCTGAGAAATACTTTGAATCACAAGGCTGGAACGCAGTCGTAATAGATGGTCACGATGTAGTAGCAGTAGCTGATGCAGTGAATGCTTCTAAAGCGAACAGCAATGGTAAGCCAAGTGTGATCATCGCTAAAACACTGATCGCAAAAGGCATCCCTGAAGTAGCGGGCACAGCAAAAGGACACGGAGAAGGCGGTGCTAATTTCGCAGACTCAGCTAAAGAGGGTCTAGGTCTTCCACTCAGCGGATTTTATATTTCTGATGAAGTGAAGGCATTCTTCGCGGCGCAGGCAGAGTCAAAAGCTGCTGCTCATGCAGAGTGGCAGAAGACATTTTCAGCTTGGACTGCGGCGAACCCAGAACTGGCTGAGCAGCTAGCATCTGGTGGAACTAACGAGTCTGCTGAAGCTCTACTCGCTAACATCCCAGTATTCGCAGACGACTACGCAGACGCAACACGCGGAACTGGTGGCGTGGTGATCAATGCACTCGCAAAGCAGGTGCCACAGATGGTTACTGGCTCAGCAGATCTCTATGGATCTACTAAAAACTATATTAAAGATGGCGGAGATTTCTCCCCTAAGAATCCTGCTGGAAGAAACATCTGGTTTGGTATCCGTGAGCACGCAATGGGCGCGATCTGTAATGGTATCGCTTATGACGGACTGTTCCGCCCTAGTGGTGCTACCTTCTGCGTATTTGCAGACTACCTCAGACCATCGATCAGACTTGCTGCGCTTGCGAACTTGCCAGTGAACTACATTTTCACCCACGACTCAGTAGGAGTAGGAGAAGATGGACCTACTCACCAACCTGTAGAAACAGTGAGCGGACTCCGCGTGATCCCTGGACTCGATGTCTACCGTCCTGGAGACCCTGAAGAAGTCGCTGCAGCTTGGGCAGGTGCGCTTGAGAGAAATGATGGTCCTACGGCACTCGTCCTCACTCGTCAGAAAGTAGGAAATCACACTGATGTTCCCGCTTCTACTCGACGTGAAGGCACACTCAAAGGTGGATACATTTTCAAGAAAGAAACTGGTGATCTAAAGGTCATCTTAATGGCATCTGGCTCTGAGCTAGATCACATCGTCAATGCAGCTAAAGAGCTCGGTGACGGCGTGCGCGTGGTTTCTATGCCATGTCTGGAGAGATTTGATCGTCAGAGCGATGATTACAAGAAAAGCGTCATTCCTTGTGGCACCAAGAAGAGAGTCGCTATCGAAGCGGGTGTCTCTGGTCTCTGGTGGAAATATGTCGGAAGCGAAGGAGCAGTATTAGGCATCGACCGCTTCGGAATCTCAGCACCTGGTGACGTAGTGATGAAGGAACTCGGCATGACCGCTGATGACGTAGTCGCCGCAGCTAGTTCACTATAAACTAGTTTTAACACATGTTTAGCGTAACTGATCTATCAGAAGAACAAATTGAACAGATCAAAGTCTGGACAAGTGAGGGTGATCAACTAGCTGACCTTCAGAGGAAAATAAACTCTGAGTTCAAGCTAGAATCTGCCGTCACTTATATGGACACGCGCTTTGCAATCATCGATCTCGGGATCGAACTCGTATTAGCAGCAGAGCCAGAGGAGGAAAAGCAGGACGAGCCTAAGCCGCTCACTCCTCTCGGCTATGTCGATGCTAAGGTAGATACAATCGTGCGCCCTGGCTTCCTAGCAAGCGGAACAGTCATCTTCAGCGATGGAGTGAATGCCCTTTGGGGACTGGATCAGGAAGGCAGACTGAAACTAGATGCTGATGATCCTAGCTATCAAGTTGAAGATGAAGACATGGTTGCCTTTCAAGAAATCCTGCGGGATAAGCTGAAAGCTTAAATCCCTCAACAGGTATCTGCTGTGTCTTGCAGCAGTCCGTCCCTGCGGCTTCTAGCCTCATAAAACACTAGGCCTGTTAAACTCACTTCAGTTTTACACTCTTTTTACAGACAGACATCTCAGAAGTGCTAGTATAGTGTCTATGAAGATGAAACTACTACTTTTTATGGCTCTGTTATCGGGGCAATTATTTGCCAGTAACGTAGATGATATTAAAGCGGGCTTGATGTCGGCAGATCCAGCGATAGCCAACGCTGCAATCGATAGCTGCGCTAGTGATGCTAAAGCTCTACTTCCAAAACTAAGAGTCTGGGCAGGCGATCCAGATCCTCGGCTGAAGGTTCGCGCTCGCACGGCATTAGGTAGAATTACGGGACAGTGGGCATCACAGACAGATGTCATCTGGAAACTCTCGATGGAAGATGCGCTGAAGGAGTCTGCAAAAACAGGGAAACCCATCTTGATGTTACATTTATTTGGTAATCTCAATGAAGAATTCTGCTGAGCCAATGGCAAACTAGCGAGAACCGTGACGTTCTCCGATAGTCGTGTAGCCAAGATGCTTCAAGAAGATTTCATCCCAGTCTGGGAAGCAGTCGCGCCAGTCAGAACAGTTACCTTTAATATGGGTGAAGGAAGAACGCTAAAGGGCAGTGTGAGCGGCGAAATAGCGATCTACTTCTGTAATCCAAAGGGTAAGGTCTTTGATATACTCCCTGCGCTCCAATCCCCTGCTGCTACATTGAATGCGATGAAAGAAGCGAAGAAACTTCATGATAAATTGGTGAAAATAGACACTACCGATCCAAAGAAAGGAATCAGAGCATACATATATGCTGTGGAAGATTTTCATCAGGAAAGAATGAGAAAAATGGCAGCTAAAAAATATGATGCGCTACTTAAAGTTGGGGCAGAGATCCTGAAAAATCCTGAAAAAATCCCAGCCGCAACCATTTTTCCGAATTCTGCTAAGGGTGAAAGCAAGCGAGAACACTACATCAGTGCTGCAGTAGACAAAGCCACTAGAGATATGCGAATGATGACAATGAGTAAGTCAGGCATTGTTGGACCAAGAAACCAAGATACTTATACCGATGGTGCTATCACTGTAGTAGAACCAGGTGGACGAGGATACTATCTCTGGCAAATTGGACAGGTCTTCTATGATATTTATCCGAAAAAATTTGCTGGATTTAATCACGTAGGTTTATCTCACTCTTTAATGACACCAGACAAGTGGAAGAGAATCCTTTTTGAAGGTATCTTCAAACAAGAACTCAAAGGCGGAGAGGTGGAATACAACTCTGATAGCCTCGAAGCCATCAACCTTTTTGACGAGTAATCTATTTTTTCGTAATCACCGCCGTTTTTCTTTTAGGGAATAACGTGGTGCAGATTTCACAGATCATTCCGTTGCAGCCTCTGGCGGAGCAGTATTCTCGACCGTAGAAAATGATTTGTAAGTGGAGCTTGTTCCAGGACTCTCGTGGGAATAATTTTTTGAGATCGCGCTCGGTATTCACCACGTTTTTACCATCGGTGAGCTTCCACCGCTGTGCGAGCCTGTGGATGTGGGTATCGACCGGGAAGGCAGGCACACCGAACGACTGAGCCATCACCACGGACGCGGTCTTGTGCCCCACTCCAGGGAGTTCCTCTAGCTTTTCGAAGCTCTGTGGCACTTTGCCACCATGCTCGTTGATGATGATCTTTGATAGCTCGGAAATCGCTTTAGATTTTCTTGGTGATAGACCACACGGCTTAATAAGCTCACGGATTTCTTCTACGGGAACGCGTGCCATATCCACTGGGTTATTTGCTCTTAAAAACAACGCAGGTGTGATTTTATTCACTCGTTCATCAGTGCACTGTGCTGAGAGAAGCACGGCGATGAGTAGCGTGTAGTCATCCATGTGATCCAGCGGGATCGGAGTCACTGGGTAGAGTTCCTCTAGCCGCTGGTGAATGTATTTAGCTCGTTCTGCTCTGATCATAAAAATTTAAAAGGGCACGTCATCATCAAAGTTAAACTCATCATCGTCATCCTCATCTGATTCAGGTTGTGAATTTTTCATATCTTCTAACAGACCGGAAACATCGTTTAACTCAGACCAGACACTTTTTAACACATAAATAGGTGCCGAGTCCCGCACAGCGAGTGCAATGCTGTCACTTGGACGTGCGTCTAACTCCACGATCTTACGTTCCATCAGCTCATTTTCCACTTGAAGAAACAACCGCGCAAAGAAGACATCACCATCGGCTTTCACGATGACCACACGTGTCACTTTAGCACCAAACGCACCCAGCACACTGTAGAATAAGTCATGCGTCAGCGGGCGTGGTGCTTTCTCCTGCTGGAGTGACATATTGATCGCAGCCCCTATGCTGGGGTCGATATAAATCAGGATCACTTTCTCGTCGCTACCTAAAAATACAGCGCAACCAGAGGGCGTTGGTAACAGAGCCACTGGCTCGACTTTCACCATTTCTTGTTTCATAAAATTTTCAGCTAAGACCGATTACATCGTCATCCCACCATCACAGGCGATCACTTGTCCGGTGATATAGCGAGACTCTTTACTCGCGAGGAAAACAACCAGGTTTGAGATGTCCTCCGTCGCTCCTAGATCACCTAGAGGTATGTTTTTGATGATGCCCTCTTTTAGTGTATCAGAGAGCTCGTCAGTCATATCTGTGGAGATAAATCCCGGTGCTACGGCATTACAACAAACTTTTCTACCAGATAGCTCGCGGGCGATCGACTTGGTGAATCCGATCAATCCCGCTTTACTCGCTGCGTAGTTTGCCTGCCCCGCATTTCCAATGAGACCGATCACGGACGCCATATTAATGATCCGCGGATCTTCAGCCTTCATCAGCGATCTCTGGAACGCCTTCACCATATTGAACGCCCCCTTCAAATTTGTATCGATTACAGTGTCCCAGTCCTCACTCTTCATCCGCATCAGCAGCCCATCGCGGGTCACGCCAGCGTTATTGACCAGGATATTGATACTCCCATATTCTGCGATGATGTTTTTACCCAAAGCAACTACTGCATCATGATCTGCTACATCGATTGCGTATGCCTTCGCTGTGTCTGGGAATTCAGCATTGATTTCATCGGCCGCTCCCTGGCAACTCCCCTCGCTGCGGCTAATCACCACCACCTTTGCTCCCTCAGCGGCAAATGCCTTAGCGATTGCCTTGCCAATTCCGCGACCTGCACCGGTAACCACTGCTACTTTATTATCAAATCTTCCCATGTCCTATCATTCACATGCTTCCGCCACAGCTACAACAATAAATATTTCTTAAATCAAAGTCCCCTTGGATGTCTCACAGAAAACCCTCTGGAACTTCTTGGTTTAGCTAACCATCTAGGACCTCCCATACGCCCTCTAGAAGCTCCTCTTGCATCAAGGCGCAGATCACCTATCGTCATAAAAACATGCCCATTTCTGGCATAAACCGTGATCCATCTTCCTCTCCCCCGCTTACCATAAGATCTAAACCCCTTTGAAGGCATGGTGCTACTCATCAAGCCGGCATTCCTCAAGACATAACTCACCGTTCCTGAGCAATCGTATCCTGAATCATTATGTCTAGCGTGACCACCACCCATCCTATAAGGTTTTCTCTGGAGGGCATTACCTGCAGCCACTGCTCGCTTCACCGCTATAGGTGCATTATGAGGTGCCACGGCACGGCCATTGATAAGAGCCACTCTGCTCCCGATCGATCGCTGTGACCCATAATAACCACTACCACAATTACTAAACGTGAGTGCGGTAACGAGTGCCAACATCATTAAAATACAATTTTTCATCATCTATTATTTGTTTCGATATTTAATTTCAACTCATTCATCTCTGCATGAATTCACGTGAAGTCCGCACATATTTCTCTGCCCATTTTTTCACTTCACTTTGAGCTTTGAGGTCGAGGGTTCTCACCACTCTGGCTGGGCTACCTAAGACTAGCGACCCTGGAGGGATAATCATCCCTCCAGTAACCAGCGCTTGGGCTCCGATGATCGATCTCTCACCGATGACCGCTCCATCAAGAATACATGCACCCATGCCTACGAGGACTTCATCCTTGATCGTAGCGGCGTGAATAATGGCACTATGACCGATGGTTACTAACTCACCGAGATAGGTGCCGTAGTCATCTGATAAATGAATCACCGCATTGTCTTGCACGTTAGATTTAGGTCCGATGACAATCTCATTAATATCCCCTCTCAATGTGCAATTATACCAAACACTCGCCTCATCCTCCAGAGTGACTCTGCCAATAATGTCTGCGCTGTTCGCTACAAATGCGCTGTTATGAATCTTAGGCTCATGCCCATCGTATGTCTCTATCGCCATCGTTTTATTTTAGTGCTTTTTTTCTAAATAATATCGGCACTAATAGTAAAATTAATACCAATCCGCTGATCACTCCACCTGCCATCTGCCAGACAGAATGCGGGAATAATCCTAAACTGTAACTCGTATTAGGGAGTTTCCAAGAATCGTCTAGGAAGATCACCCAGTGGAGAGATTTAAATAAACTATGCCAATCAATCATCATCCAGACACCAAGAACAACCCCTAACAGAATGAAACTCAAAAAACCGGATTTCCAGACAGTCTGCCACCCCAAGCGCATAAAGCCGATGATCACAAGCACTGCACAGATCCCCACCACGATACGAGCCTTGCCTAACAGACTGCGCACGTCTCCGTAATGATAGATCTCTTTCTCATTCATTTTTCTGAATTTCAAGCTATCAGAAATTTCCTGATATGGCTCCTGTGTCCAAAGCCCTCCGGTGATCCTGTTCGCATCTTGATAATGCACCTCCTTGAGTTTTTCCTTCATCGCCGAGCGATGTATCTTTTCCCAAACTACGGGATACGAAACCACCAGCACGCTGCCCAACACGAGGAGTAAAACCAGCGCCAATCCATAGAATGAACTTGTCCATTTATTTCCTTTTATCCCCTTCATATTAATTTTTAAATTTACCTACCACTACCATACCGAGCGCCTGCAAGGCACATAAAATCACAAACCAGTCACCAGCTAGAGCATATAAAGTCCAGCGGGGGTTCACCGGCACACGTGCGTATCCAAACATGTTTCCATCGGTGAAAATACTACCATTATCATCTGTTAGAATCTGCTTCTTCTTCGTGACATCATCTACCAATCCTCCTGCAGTATCAATAATACAACTCACTCCCGTATTCGCACAGCGGACCATCGGACGCCGCAGCTCTATCGCGCGGAACCTCGCATTTGCCATGTGTTGTCTCGCCGCCTTGCTCTTTCCAAACCAGCCATCATTGGTCACATTCACAATCATTTGCGGCTCGTCTCTCACAAATTTACGCGTCACGCGCCCCACTGAATCCTCAAAGCAAACCGCGGGGATCACCCCCACTTGGGTCTCACCGACCTGCAATGGTAACGGATTAAAACTTACCCCTGGAGTGAAGCTTGTCCCTGGGCTAGATCCATACAACGCACCATAAATAGTCTCTCGAAATGGGATATCAGGGAAATATTCGCCAAAGGGAACTAGATGCACTTTACCGTAAATATCAAGCTTGCTCACAGCGTACATCGGGGCCTCAAGCTTGTCCTCACTCTCCACCCTTACCCGAGGCCCAGCAATGGCGATAGCATTGTAATCTCTCCCTCCATATTTCACCCCTATCTGTGGCCCCATGCCAGCGTCGATCGTTTCTCCTTCATAAAAATTTGAACCAAATATCACCGAGTGTTTTCCCCGAGCCAAAAGATCATACCTTAAGATCTGATCTGCCATCGTTAATAAATACGCATTCTCAATGGTCTCTTCATAGATAAGCCCGTGCGTCAACGCACTCTCTGGTAGAATCACCACATCTGGCACTTCTGGTTGCTGATCCCCCCCTGTCCGAGCGGAGTTCTCTATCGCTTCATGGTTCAGTGTTTTGAATGCTTCTTCCACCTCACGCGCGAACCATTCATAGTTCTTCACCTGCTGAATATCATCGCCCCACTTCTCGTTCTGGGAAATGTTAGGCTGAAGTAAAAGCACTCTAACAGCCAGCGTTTCAGCCTGTTTGCACTCGTCCATTTTCACCACGCCATAGACAAAGCTCATCACCACCAGCCCCACCGTGAATGCTATTTCCCAGTGTGCTTTGAATTTACCACCAGCGCGTGCTTCATCTATCAGGCGCTTCCCTAGCTGCACCAGCATACTACACACGAGCATCGGCAGGAATGAAAGTCCCACCACGCCCACCAGATCAGCAGCCTGCGCCATCGTCGCGTTTTCATGGAATGCCACACCCAGTCCATTCCAAGTAAACCCCGTAAATAACCAACCGCGCAGCCACTCCAGCACCACCCACAGCGACGCGTGCATCACGGCAAACCGCATCACCCGCATTGAGGTCCCGAAGCCCCCCATCAGATCAAATTTCTTCTTAGAGCCTGATAATTTCTGCTCAACTAGCTCATCGATCCGTGATTTCTTTTCGACAACAGCATCATCACTTTTCGCTTTCCAAGGATTCCCCAACGTAGCTAGAAACACTCCCCACACTCCAAAATACAAGGCCAAATAGACACTCAACCCGATCCAAGCGAACCACGCACCAACCTGCGGAACTGTATCCAGGTCACCCATCGCCAACAACCAGTTCACCGTCATCAACCAAAACACCAAACCACAGATCCAGCCGAAAAAGAACCCTTTACGTTTTATTTTTTTACTACCAGAACCACTCCATAAAGCCACCATTAGTGGCGCCGCCCACACCCAGACAAATCCTCCTATATCATAACCAGGAAAGCACATCACCAACAATATCCCGCTGAACACCACCGCCAGTAATTTCCAGTATTTTCTCAGCACATTCATCGTTGCTAATATCACTAAAGCGAAACCACCAAAATGTCGAGTGCAGGATTAGGATGGCGACCTCTTACAAAAAATAACACAGTTCTACTTTGCAACTCGTTGTCACTACGCTATAAAAAGCTATGTCCCATCACGATGACCACGAGGCTGAGCACACTCCAGAAGCAATCCGTAACCGCCTCGATCAGATGACTGGTGGGGATTATCTAAAAGACTCAATCCTTGGAGCCATTGATGGAGCCGTCACTACTTTTGCCGTGGTCTCCTCCGTGGCAGGCGCCGGGTTGTCCAGCAGTCTGGTCATCGTACTTGGTGTTGCCAACATGTTAGCCGATGGATTCTCCATGGCTGCTGGAAACTTCTCCGGCACTCGTGCAGAAAATCAATCGGCTAAGAAATACCGCCGCGAAGAAGAAGAGGAAATAGAAAGCCACCCAGAGGGTGAGCGCGAAGAAATCCGTCAAATTTTCCAAGCCAAAGGCTTCGAAGGCGAAACACTAGAAAAAGTAGTAAAGACGATCACCTCTGATAAAAAACGCTGGGTCGATACCATGATCCAAGAAGAACACGGACTCCCGCTAAATCCACCATCTGCTATGAAATCTGCTCTCGCGACCTTTGCCGCGTTTTTACTCATCGGCACTATCCCCTTGATCGCTTACTTTCTTGATGCAGCCTTTGATACCTTTTCTGGCTCGGCTTTCCCAGCCGCCTGTACTCTCACTGCTGCAGCCTTCTTTGCTATCGGAGCGTTCAAGAGCCGGTTCACTGATCAGCACTGGTTCTCTGGCGGCTTAGAAACCCTAGCCATCGGAACCTTCGCAGCAGTCATGGCATACCTCATCGGCTACCTTCTTAGACCACTTATTCCAGACGGAATATAGTGATCTTTCATTAAGCCAGTCTCTGTTTCATATCCTCTTCTATCGCTAACCACAGAGCATCTAGGCCCTCAGCCACTCTTGCCTGGCTAGATGCCAAATCTTGTGTCGGCTCATCGTTTCCGAAGAGGTAATACTTAATCTTAGGCTCGGTGCCAGATGGGCGCACGGCGAAAGCATTTCCGTCCTCCATATCCACCATCAGCATTCCCTGTTTAGGCACTTCATCGCCCTCAGCATCCTCATAGGTATTGGTTGCGAAATCTCTCACATTTGCCACCTTCACACCCGCAAACTCAGTAGGGTGGTTTTCAGAATACGACTTCGCAAGACTAGCAATCTGCGCCGCGCCCTCAGCCCCCTCCATCACCACGCTCTTGTTCACCTCTTGGTGGAATCCATACTCGCGGTAGATATCATCTAACAGACCCGCCACGCTCTTACCCACACTTCTCGCGTAGGCCGCTATTTCTGCGAACATTACCGTGGCCATGTTGCCATCTTTATCGCGCACATAGTCGCCGCCCATGTAGCCGTAACTCTCCTCGCCACCGAACACAAAGAACCGAGAATACTCTAACCTCAACCTCCGACTCTCATCCTCTGAAAGGTCACGATAATCACCCTCATATTTATCCACTGGAATGCCGTCCTCATACTTCTGTAGCTTATCACAGATAAATTTAAACCCAGTCAGAGTATCCACCACATTAATGCCAAATTTCTCCGCAATCTTATTCTGTAATGGTGATGTCACATACGTCTTCACAACCACCGCACGACTTCTGTTAGAATCATTCAGCACGCCACTATCAAACATCGTTTTCACTCGATACCACTCCATTAAAGTCCCCGTCTGGTTACCATTCAGGATCTGCATCTTGCCATGATCATCACGCACCACCACGCCCATTCGGTCACAGTCTGGATCGGTACCGATCACGATTTCAGCTCCCTCTTTCTCCGCTAAATCTACACCCATCTGGAGCGCCGCAGCATTCTCTGGGTTAGGCGATGCCACCGTCGGGAATCTCCCGTCCTGCACTTCCTGTTCAGGCACCGTCAGCACCTCAAATCCCATCTCACGCAACATCGGCACCGCGATATGCCCGCCCGTCCCATGAATGCTTGTAAATACCACCTTCGTGCTCTCGCCTCCTTCTAACAGCTCAGGTCTGAGCAACGTAGTCTTCAGCTTATCCATATAGCGTCTATCCGCCTCAGCGCCCACGATGATTAGCTTACCCTGCTCTGCCTCTGGCAGCGCATCATACGCCTCACTAGTAATTGCATCCACCTCATTGATCACACCCGCAGCATGTGGCTCCACCAGCTGGCTGCCTTGATTAAAATACGCTTTAAATCCGTTATCATGCCACGGATTATGACTCGCAGTCAGCACCACACCCGCATCCAGCTTTAGCTCACGGATCAGAAATGATACCTGTGGCGTAGCACGCGCTCCTACGAAAAGATAAGCATCGCAACCAAGATCATTACAGATCCTCCCACAGAATTCTGCAAAGTCCCTAGAGAAATGCCGCGTGTCATGGGCAAAGGCGAACACCGGCTTGCGAGTTATCCCCTTCTGCGGATGACCATCAGGGAGTGCAAGCCTCTCCGCCTCAAAATGCTTCTTCACATACGCCACCATCCCACGGATTGCTCTACCCACATTATAAAAATTCATTGTAGCAGAACCCACACACGGAAACTCAGGTCGCTCATTAGGTCCGCCCTTACCCTCCTCAGCCTTCGTCAACACCTTACCGATAGTGCGCCCACGCAACCCACCAGTCCCAAATGCCAGCGTCTTATAAAATCGATCATTCAGCTCACCCCACTCACCAGCCTCAACCAGCTCAGTCACCGCCGCCTCAGCCACCGGGCTAGTCGCCCCCGCCAGATGGTTCACGATGTTTTCTCTTGATGACTCCAAGAGTTCACCATTTGCCACTGCACCGTCTAGATCTTCTACTAAATTGCTCATATGCTAATGTTTCTACCCATTCTAAAAACGCTTGGCAACCTTTCGGTCATGTTTTTTATGACACGGACAGTAATGCTACATACCACTTATACCATTTGAACAGTGATAGTGGTTTGATAGAAAAACAAAATAGTGAGGGGAGCAAGACTGGAGGAAAGCGCATAGCGGGCTATGCAACTGACGACTAACGCCGCTAATCGTGCTCTATTGTTTTGCTCTTCCCCCAGTCAGCTTTGCTGCACTTTCAAATCATTCCATCAAACGATCAATCCAGTATAACCGTAAGGATGGCATTATCCCCGATAAGTGGTAATCTGAGGGATCAATTATAATAATACCCCCCTGAGGCGAAATCTAAAAAGTTACGTTTAAACACTCGGCAGTACAAGTGTCTCACATACTCACTGATAACTACACCAGAGCTCTGTATCTAAATATTTAGCCAGGACGGTATTCACCATCAGTCTGAGTATAGTAGCTGACGATCACGATAACTAGCCAAGCGAGGATAAATCCAGGAATCATCTCATAAACTCCAGGTCCTCCTAGGAATGAATCGTTCCACCCTAAACTGATCCAGAGAATCACCGTGAGCGCTCCTGTAAGCATGCCTGCCATGGCACCTGTCCCTGACATTTTCTTCCATGTTAGAGCCAGAATAATCATCGGTCCGAAGGCAGCACCAAACCCAGCCCAAGCATTAGAAACTAAGCTCAACACTTCAGAATCTGGATCACCAGCCATCAGAGCTGCGATGACTCCTACCAATAACACACACAACTTACCAATCTTCACTAGCTTTGGCTGACTTGCCTTTTTATTCATAAACAATCGGTAAAAATCTTCCGTAAGTGAGGAGGAAGACACCAGTAATTGACTCGATATCGTAGACATAATCGCAGCTAATAGAGCCGCATACAAAAAACCAGTTAACAATGGGTGGAATAGCAAATCTGCTAACACCATGAAAATCGTTTCAGGATCATCAATCGAAACTCCATTACGCTCAATATAAGCCCGTCCCAAAATACCAAGACCGATAGCACCAAGCACAGAAATGCCCATCCAAGTCATCCCTATATTCCGCGCCTTAGCCACATCCTTCACCGACCTGACAGCCATAAACCTTACGATGATATGAGGTTGGCCGAAATAACCAAGCCCCCATGCAATCGCCGAGAAGAACCCAATAACACTCAGTCCGTCAAATAGAGAAAGATAGTTTGGATCAATTTCAGTAAGTCGCTCCCCTGCCGCCACTAATCCATCTCCTTGCCCGGTGGTGAGAATAACGATTGGCATAATGATCAACGCTAGCATCATGATACATCCCTGCACGAAATCAGTCAAACTAACCGCCAGAAATCCACCTATAACAGTGTAAGTCATTACGATAATCAGCGTGAACCACACCCCGAATAGGTAGTCACTCATCATACTAAGATTAATCAAATCACCGAAAGCACTAGTGAATAACTTGCCGCCTGCGACAAGTCCAGAAGCCGTGTAGACTACAAAGAATACCACCACGATAATCGCAGAAATTGTCCTCAGAGCAATGGCCTTAGATGGGAATCGATTGGCTAAAAACTGTGGTACAGTAAGAGCATTATCATAGCGTTCCGTCTGCTCACGCAATCGAGGAGCTACGATAATCCAGTTTGCCAACGCACCGAAAAACAGTCCGATCCCGATCCATGACTCTATGAGTCCAGTAGCATAGAGAGCACCGGGTAAGCCTATCAATAGCCAGCCAGACATATCGGACGCGCCAGCGGACAATGCCGCCACCGCTGGATGTAGATTCCTCCCTCCCAGCATGTAATCCTCTGAGCTCGCTGTTGATGTTCGAGCGGCGTAAAAACCGATCCCGATCATCAGACCAAAATATAATAATAAACTAATCCAAATACCTATATCCATATGTTTCTCCTTTTCTTTTCAATATTGTAAGAAGCTCCACCCTCACACACGGCTTTCACATGACACAAGCTATAAATCAAAAAAATATGGACCACTCCAGTGAATGAAAAATATCGCTGCGCTATATTAAGATTAATATAAACAAATCACCTCCCCTTGAAACCATCTTTAAACAATTCCACTTTACCACTTATACCATCCTCACAGTTATACTGGATTGATAGTTTGATGAAATCATCTCTTAATAATTATACAAGCCCACTGACTGCTTACAGCAAGCCCAAGCGAAACTTAGCTTGCCATTGGTAGGACGGCTTGGGGTAATTTTTTGCCACCCTAACTTCTTCCCACGCTCTAACAATTTATCAGTAGGATGCACCATCGTGTTATGTTCACAGATCTCCAGCATCGGGATATCTGCATGGCTATCTGAGTATCCGTAACTATTTTCCAGCACTTCGCCATCCTTCCAGTCTGCGGGAAAATGTGGTTTCATCCTTCCAAGCTTCACCGCGCCCTTATTATTTCCACCTATAATTTCTGGGAAAAACTGCACCCGCTTACCGATCTCCACACGCGTGCCATAACAGTGATCAAACTCCATTTTCTCCGCTAAATACTTCACCCACACCTCAGGGCTAGCGCTATTCAAAATAGTCAACCTCCCCGCCTCCCTTTGCTCTCTAACAATCTCTAACACCTCAGCATACATCTCCGACGGAAATATTTCATCCACAAATTCACGCGCATATTGATCCAAAGTCTCCACCTCCATCAGTGCTAAGTAATTTAAAAACACCCGCTTCATACCCCCTGCTCCGAGTATCTTAGTGAATGGTAAAAATGGAATCAGCCCCAGTATGTGCAGACGTCTCAGCGGTTCGCGCTTGAGGACGAAATTACAAAATAATAACTGAGTGTCCCAAGGAATAATCGTCTGGTCGAGATCAAAGAGGGCATACCCTGATTTGGTTGATTCATTCATAAAACTTACCTCTAAATTTAATCTCCTAAACAGATACCAATGGCTTTAGCAGTCTCTACCACCTCGCCAGCTGGATCGACCAAACGCAATTTATGCACCGCTTTTTCAATCGATGCTGAGCTCACATGATAAGACTGATAGCTCACCATCCTACCGAACCTGCCCTCCTCGGCTAGTTTAACAGCCTTCACGCCGAACCTAGCCCCCAATATTCTATCTAAACTTGTAGGTGCACCACCCCGTTGAAGATGCCCCAGCGTGCAGGCGCGGGTTTCTTTTCCCGTAAGTCTGGCTAGCTCACTGGCCACATATTCTCCTATCCCACCGAGCCTCACATCTGAGCCGTCCTCATTTTGCTGAGTTAGCAGCTTACCATCTTCCGTGCGAGCTCCCTCAGCTACAATAACCATCGAACTATGATTCCCCTTCGCTTCCCTCTCTTTGATATGTGCCGCTACTTTATCGAGTGAAAATTCTATCTCAGGCATAAGGATAACATTGGCACCACCAGCGATTCCGCCCCAGAGCGCGATCCATCCAGCATTTCTCCCCATCACCTCAACCACCATTACGCGTTTGTGACTCACCGCTGTAGTATGAAGTCTATCCATCGCATCCACAACGCATGAGACCGCACTGTCAAAACCGAACGTCATCGCTGTAGCTTGTAAATCATTATCGATCGTCTTCGGTACCCCAATGATTGGGAAACCTGCTTTATAAAGATGCAGAGCGGTAGAAAGCGAGCCATCACCTCCCACCACGATCAAAGCACGGATCTCTAGCTGTTTCATCGTACGACTCGCCTTTTCAATGACTTTTTTCGCTATTTCAGTCTGGGTTCCTTCGCCAAGCTTGGAGGCAAGATGTCCTTTATTGGTAGTCCCTAGAATAGTCCCTCCCAGCTTTAGGATCCCCACCGTATCTTCAGGGTCAAGCACCTGATAGTCTCCCGGCGGCAGTAGCCCCTCGAAGCCATCACGAAACCCTATCACCTCCCAGCCCAGCTTACTCGCCGCCCCCACCACCCCGTGGATCACCGCATTCAGCCCAGGACAATCTCCCCCGCTATTTAAAATCCCTATTCGCATAGCTGGTAGTTACCAAATGAGAATAGAATTGCCAAGTTTTTAACCTTTCGGGCGTATTATCCTCTTATACCATTTGAACAGTGATAGTGGTTTGATAGAAAAACAAAACAGTAGATTAGCAAGGCAGGAGGAAGGCGCATAGCGGGCTATGCAACTGACGACTATCGCCGCTAATCTTGCTCTATTGTTTTGCTCTTTCCCCAATCAGCTTTGCTGCACTTTCAAATCATTCCATCAAACGATCAATCCAGTATCACTGTGAGGATGGTATTATTTACCACCAAGCCAAACCCAGCATCTGAAAGCCATGAGAAGTGGTGATACAGAAAACCAAAAAGCCCCCGCCGATGATCTAAATCATCAAACTGGGGCTTTGTTATTAAATTGTGTGAGGTTTAACTCAGCTTAGCTGCAGCAATCGCTTTTACCATACTTCGCATACCAGTCTGCTACCACGTCCCAGTTCACCACATTGAAAAATGCAGCGATGTAGTCAGGGCGACGGTTCTGGTAGTTAAGGTAATAAGCGTGCTCCCAAACATCGAGACCTAGAATTGGTGAACAGCCACTGCAATCAGTACCTGGCATCTTTGGGTTGTCTTGGTTTGGTGAAGAGCAGACTGAGAGCTTGCCCTCGCCGCTAGTGCAAAGCCATGCCCAGCCAGAGCCGAAGCGTGTGGCTCCAGCGTTTGAGAATTGATCCTTGAACTGATCGAATGAGCCGAATGCCTCATCAATAGCCGCTGCGAGATCACCACTAGGTGCTGATGCTCCGCCCGGCTTGATACAATCCCAAAACAAGCTGTGGTTGAAATGCCCACCGCCATTGTTTCTCACTGCTCCACGGATATCCGCAGGGACATTATCGAGATTGGTCATTAATTCGCAAATTTTCATACCCTCTAGCTCAGCATTTCCTTTTATCGCGTCGTTTACTTTAGTCACATAAGCATTGTGGTGCTTACTGTGGTGTATCTCCATCGTTCTTGCATCGATGTGAGGTTCTAGCGCGTCATACGCGTATTCTAGTTCTGGTAATTCAAATGCCATGATATTATTTTATATGTTGTGTGTTATTAAATGATGGGTTGATCGATAACGATGATCAGCGAATATCTTGCTTGCAGATTATCGACAGTTCACACAATATACGCCTGTTAACCTATTTCGCAAGAACGAATCTTATCAGCCCATGCATTCATCTACATTCGCCATCTCACTCGCACTCTCAGACGAGAGCTACATCATCGCAGCCGCCGCGATCACCATCGGAATTCTCATCACTTGGTTGATCTGCTCTAGCTCTAAAAATACCCTTGTTGCTAAAATTTCCGCCGAACTAGAAGCGGAAAAAAACCGTACCAAGGAGACCCAACAGCGGCTCAGCTCCACACAACAGGATTTACAACTACTCCGCGAATCCGAAGCCACGCTCAAGCAAAACCAAGCCGGTTTAATGGCGAAGCTTACCGCTGAGCAAAAGGCTGCAAAGGAAAAAGAACTTATCCTCCAAGACGCTCAGATCAAGTTAGGAGACACCTTCAAAGCACTCTCATCAGATGCCCTCAAGGCGAACCAAGAGCAGTTCCTCCAGCTGGCTAAAACATCCCTCAGCGCCCAACAACAGATCGCCGTGGGGGATCTCGATAAACGCAAGAACGCCGTCGAGCAAATGGTCAAGCCCGTTGTAAGCACCCTAGAAAAAGTGGAGCTACGCATCGCCGAGTTGGAGAAAGCCAGAGCAGGCGCCTACGCCTCGCTAAAAGAACAAGTCCAGCATATGGCATTAACACAGCAAGGACTCCAGAAGGAAACTTCCCAGCTCGTCAAAGCCCTGCGCCAGCCAACAGGTCGCGGTCAATGGGGGGAAATCCAGCTCCGCCGAGTGGTAGAGATGGCAGGAATGCAAGAACACTGTGATTTCCAGACTCAGGTAAACACTACAGATAACGACGGCAAATCTCTCCGTCCAGACCTAGTGGTCTCGCTCCCCGGTGGCCAAAAGATAGTGGTGGATTCTAAGGCTCCCATGGCAGCTTATCTAGACGCAATTGAGACCGATGATGACAAAGAGCGCGACGTCTGCCTCGCCCGCCACGCCTCCCAAGTCCGCACTCACATCCAGCAGCTTTCCTCTAAGAAATACCAAGAGCAATTCGAGCAGACACCAGAATTCGTAGTGCTATTCCTACCAAACGAAGCCATCTTCTCATCCGCCCTAGGACAGGACTCCACCCTCATCGAGAAAGGTGTGGATCAGGGAGTCATCCTCGCCACTCCCACTACGCTCATCGCCCTGCTTCGCGCTGTAGCCTATGGCTGGAGGCAGGAATCGCTCGCTAAAAATGCACAGGAAATCTCCATGCTAGGTAGAGAGCTCTACAACCGTCTGAATACCTTTACGGGCCATATTGATAAAATAGGATCCAGTCTCAAAGCATCGGTCAATCACTACAACAAGGCGGTGGGATCACTCGAACGCAACGTTCTCCCAGGAGCTAGAAAATTTCAAGAATTAGGCTCAGCCCCTGCGAACACAGAAATCACCGAACCCACCCTCATCAACGAAATCACACGCGAAACACAGGGACAGGGACTGAAGCCACTCGCCATCCCTGATGAGGCTCTTCAACCACTTGAACCTATCGACTCTCTAACAGGTGATGATGATGCCAATGACTTCTCCAAAGACTCCTTGGCTGAAGCGTTTGAAGGCTTCACCGCAGATAGTCCCGGCGAGGGGATTTAATTATCATATTTTTGACTTTTATTCTCATACTTTCAATACATAATGAAACAATGAGCGAAGCAATCCATGTAATCAATTCAGAACAAGAACTACCTATTTCTATGGATGAGGCATGGGCGTTCTTTTCCACTCCAGCAAATTTAGAAAAGCTCACGCCAAAAAATTTACGCTTCAAAATCCTCAGCTGCTCTCATGACACAATGGTGGAAGGTCAGATCATCAGCTACAAGATCAGGCTGATGCCGCTGGTATGGATGAACTGGGTCACCGAGATTAAGCAAGTAAAAGAGAGGCATTTTTTTGTGGATGATCAGCGCTCTGGACCCTACAAGATCTGGCATCATCGCCACACCTTCACTGAAACAGAAAATGGCGTCCTCATGCAGGATCAAGTCCACTACTTACTCCCCTTCGGCATGATCGGAAAAATCGTCCACGCACTATTTGTTAAAGCGCAGCTGAAGAGAATCTTTAGCTACCGAACCGAAGCTTTGGCACAGAAATTTGTCGGTAAGAAATAATCATACCAATACCGTATCAACACGTAACCTGTTCACGCAGCGGTAACCTATTCACGCAGCGGTAGGGATTGATCGCCGAGTAAACCGCGATGCGTGAACGACTATCTACTACCCTAAATCGACTTTTCCAGCTGAGCAGAATTCATTTTCCCTGGCGATGTGAGAGATCCTTTAGTGAACGGCAATGGCGAAGCGCGGTGTGCTTGGCATGTACAGACTACCGATCTAGGTTCTGCACTCTAGTGGGGTATTAAGTCTGTAAGGCTATTAATGACAGCATCTGCATCGGTGAAATCTAGGCAACTAGTGATCCGACTAGGGACAGCGATCGTGCGGCATCCCGCAGCATTACCGGCTATCACTCCGTTGAGTGAGTCCTCGATGACCAGGCATTCTTCTGGTTTGAGAGAGAAACGCTTCACCGCCTCTAGGTAGAGATCTGGTGCAGGTTTGATACGGGTGGCATCACCACGGCAAACCACTTCGTCTGCGTGCTTGATAAGGTCTAACTTTTCTAACCACATATCCACCCACCGGTGTGGTGAACTAGAAACTACGGCTAATTTTTTATTACCACCATTTCCAGTGCTAAATTTTTCAAATAACTCTCTCGCCCCCGGTAGTGGCTGAACGCCTACTAGGTCAGATTCCAACTCCACTTGGCGCTTGGCGTTGATCGCTGGCCAGTCGAACTCTTTTCCCGTCAGTTCTTCAAGGTATTTTTCTGGTGACCAGGTATCAAAGTCCGATCCAATACACTGCACATAAGTCTCCAAAGCAAGCGTCTGCCCCTCAGCTTCATAAGCACGCTGCCAAGATTCATAAATAGGCCATTCGGAATCCATAATGATCCCATCAAAGTCAAACAGTATAGCCTTAGCGTTCGCAAGTAATTCAGATGCTTCCATGGCCTAAACGTAAAAGTTCCCTGCAGTAAACTGCAAGGAACTTCGTAAACTATTTTAAGTTGTTTTGAGTAAAAACACTATCCTCTAGAACGACGCATGATGAAACCAAATGCACCGAGACCAAGAAGGGCTAGTGAAGTTGGTTCTGGGACGACAGTGAATTGTGCAGCAGAAGCCGTTAAGTTTTGAAAAGTTTCCGCATTATTGTCACTAGGTAAGAACCATTCTTCGCCTGCTACTCCGCCGTCATAGATTGCTGCTACGCCGTAAACATCATTTCTGCTAAGAACGTTCCCTACTAGTCCTGGAAACCATACGAATGCTACGTTATGTCCTGCAGCAGCATTACCTGCAAGGGGAGTTCCTGCCAAATCAAAATTACTCACAGCTCCCTGACCGGACACGTTCAGAGAACCACCTTGATCCGTCGCAGTTCCTACCTGCAATACAAAGTATTTGCCATCACCAACAGTTTGGTCAATGCTTATCGTATCGCTCATTACCAACCCATCAAATGGATCACCGGCCCCGCTAAGTTCGACAAGTATGGCAAATGTTGTATTTGACGACAACTCGTTGCCATTTTCATCCGCCAGGTTTGTGACTGCTCCTGCAGTTATAGTGATTGTAGCATTAGTCACTAAACCTGACGCTAACAGTATCAATATTATTTTTTTCATACTATTTTTTATTCTACAAATGGGTTGTATGGTAAAGTAGTTTCATGGTGATAAGATTCAGCACTATTTTCTGGTGCTTTTCTAATAAAACAAGCTGAGCCTGCTTTTAGATTGATTTGAGTAGCGTCAACAGCGCCTCCAAAAAGATCTGTGTTGTCCATCCAGCCAGTACCAGCAATGTAAAAATATCCCCTAGACGGCGAATGATTGTAACCGGTTAAAGCCAAATTATAGACCCATATAACATCCCCATCCGAGCTTAACTGCCCAGAAGTATGTTGAAAAGCAGGAGAACTTTCTAGGCCAGTCTCAGAGAGTTTAATATCTATAGGAAAAGTAAATGACACATAGCTGTCTTGTTTGATAACGTTACTCCTCAACTTCATACTGGCTTGGGTTAAAGGCACATCACCTACAACGTTTTTTGTGACTTCCGAAGTGGTCTTATTCCTCATATGGAAAAAAGCATTCCTAGTCAAGACAACATCCTTTACCTGACCACCAAATAGATTTCCCGCGTCAAGCCATCCTGTCCCCGTAACATACTTATAAACTTTCTCTGATGATAAATTAATGCCTGATATATCTACTGGCTTGGTATGAATTTCAGAGCCATTATCAAAAATACTTGCTGATTGAGGAAACCCCTCGCCATCAGGATACAGATTATCTAAGGTCCAATGTGGTCTGATCTCGAAATTATCAGTAACAACACCATTAAGCGTTTGGACGTCTGTATCGCCACCCTGATCAACTGTTATAGAATCCGTATCGTTAGCCGTCACATCGAAGGTTCTTCCTTCTAACGTTCCTGTAGTGAAAAGTAAGTAGTATTTTTCATTCTGACTTCCATCTGCATAGACCAACTCGCTTGCAGTGAAGTCGGGGTTGGCAATGTTGATGGTGTTTTCTGAGATAGTGTCTACTTGTCCATTGAAGACCTTAGGACGGTTCATAGGGAGTGAGAACAGGGTGTCTGACTCGGCATTGAATGTGAGCTTAACGAATCCTACAGGAGCAGTGACTTCTGCGGTGGCTACTTGTGCCATGGGAGCCAAGCTTACTATTCCCATGAGTGAGCAAGTAGCTACTGCACTGAGGGCAGATTTAATCTTGTTCAATTTCATAGTTTTATTTAGTTGGTGATTAATTTGTTACTATTAAAATATAATAAAAGGATCTAGTGGACGATACAAGTGTTAAATTCAATTTGAAATTACTAGACTTCATATCAGGGAAGATTAACACAAAAGGCATAAAACATCGAATGCTCAGATGCAGGGGTGAGGGCGTTTTAACCATAGAAGACGGGGGGCGCTAGTACCTCTTCACCGCTGACGGCTTACTCATTACATTTCATCATCCAGGTATTCTTGGAGTTGATCTGGGAGTTCCGTGAGCATCGGGGTAAGCTCAGACTCTATGTCTTCCAGATGACCTAGCTCTACTTCGTTAAGCTCTTGCTCAGGAGACTTGGTGCTACACCACTGGCTGGACTGAAAGAGGTCTAACAGAGCATGAGCACCTACTTCATCGAGTGACTTGAGCATGGCTTCATGGTTGAGTGGGCTCATCCAGAATCCGTGCAGACCTTCTTCTTCGGTGATATTCGCCACTTCCACAACATTCATAATGTTCTGCTCTACCTCGGTGAGAGTCTTGTCCGGATCTGCTTCTACATCCTCGATGAGTTCTTCTATTGTTTCGCTGAAATCTAACATAATGTGGAGGCCATTGGTCATTTGTGCAGGAGGTTTTGTCAATAGGATTAGGTAAAAAAGATCCGGCTGATCTGACGGATAAGTCAGATCCTAGCTCGCAGGAGGCGTCCGATGCTCACCAAAATATTTCTCACTCCGGTATCTGAGCCATACTCTGAGGGTTTGCGGGACTTGTTCGCGTTGTTCCTTAGTCAACGTTTCGTAGAGGTCGATGGCGTGCTGGCGTTCTCGACGACAGGCTTTGTTATGATGCGCATCCCAGTGAGAGCGAGCCAAGCGGATACGGCGATTAACCTCCTTAATGAGTGTCTTCCCCACTAACGGTTTATTGAGCTTTTTCTGGATGTTCTTTTTTGCGGGCACTGATAGAATAGTAAATGTTGAATGCAAAATGGTAAATGCTTTATATTTGAGGCAGTAAATATCGATTTCCGCTTGCATATCGGCGTAATTCGTCAAATATCCGTCCATCATGGCAAGAATCAACGACAACTTCTTAAAATTAAAGGCAGGATATTTATTTCCTGAAATCGGCAGACGCGTAGCTGCCTATACAGATGCAAACCCAGATAAAGCTGGATCACTTATTAAATGCGGTATCGGTGATGTTACAGAGCCGCTCCCAGAGGCGGTCCGCGAGGCGATACATAAGGCTGTTGACGAGCTAGGAAACCGTGACACTTTCCGTGGCTATGGACCTGAACAGGGATATGATTTCCTTAGAGACGCTATCGTGGAGAACTGCTACGCTGACCTGAATATCAGCGCGAATGATATTTTTATCTCTGATGGATCTAAATGTGATACAGGTAACATACTCGATATCTTCGGTAAGGGTAATAAAATTGCTGTTACTGATCCAGTTTATCCCGTCTATGTGGATACAAATGTGATGATCGGTAACACCGGTGAGGCAGATGAAGATGGTCGCTATGAAGGCTTAGTTTATCTCCCTTGTACTGCTGAAAATGATTTCGTCCCTGCTATTCCTGACGAAAAAGTGGATATTATTTACCTCTGCTATCCTAATAACCCATCTGGAGCCTCTGCAACGCGCGAGCAGCTCACTGCTTGGGTAACCTACGCTAAGGAAAATGACGCGATCATTCTCTACGATGCGGCGTATGAGGCATTCATTCAGGATGATGATGTCCCCCGCTCTATCTACGAGATTGAAGGTGCGCATGAGTGCGCTCTTGAATTCCGTTCATTCTCTAAAAATGGTGGATTCACTGGGATTCGATGCGCCTACATCACTATCCCAGAAACTGTAACAGGTGTCTCTGCCACTGGCGAGCGCATCTCCATCAAACAGCTTTGGACGCGCCGCACCTCTACCAAATTTAATGGTGCATCCTACCCAATCCAGCGTGGCGCTGAAGCGATATTCTCTGATGCTGGGAAAGCTCAGGTATCGGCACTAGTGGATCACTACATGGGCAATGCTAAGCTACTCCGTGAGGCTTGCACAGAAATTGGGCTTAAAGTGTTCGGTGGTGAAAATGCTCCTTATGTTTGGGTAGCTTGTCCTGAGGGACACACTAGCTGGGACATGTTTGACAAGATGCTGATAGAAGCTAATGTGGTAATCACACCTGGCTCAGGATTTGGCGCCGCTGGAGAAGGTTATTTCCGTATCTCAGCGTTTAATTCACGCGAGAACGTCAAAGAAGTCTGTAACCGACTTAAAACTTACCTCTAGTAAATAGTAGCAAAGTATTTAGCTTTCCGCTGTCTACAATTCAACATTCACCACTTCAAACTCACTATTCTAAAATGGCTATCCTCGATGTCTCCAACCTGACCACTAGATTTCATACCAGAAATGGCATCGTGCACGCGGTGGAAGATGTTTCATTCTCAGTTGATAAGGGGGAGACTCTTGGCATTGTGGGAGAGTCTGGCTCTGGCAAATCTGTGAGCTGTTATTCCCTTCTGGGGCTGATCCCTACCCCTCCTGGGAGAATCCACAGCGGTAAGGCAATCTTCGATGGCATTGACCTACTCCAAGTGGGCAAGAAGCAACTTCGGAAGATCCGTGGTAAGCGAGTCTCAATGATCTTTCAGGATCCAATGACTTCGCTAAATCCCTACTTGAAAATTTCTACCCAGCTCACTGAGCCGCTAGAAATCCACGAGGGAATCAAAGGTAAGCCAGCGCTGCATAAGGCGATAGAAGCGCTAGCGGAAGTGGGTATCCCCGAGCCTGAGAAGCGGATTCACTCCTACCCACATGAGTTCTCCGGTGGGATGCGTCAGCGGGTCATGATCGCCATGGCTCTGATCACCCGCCCTGAACTACTGATCTGTGATGAGCCCACTACAGCACTCGATGTCACTGTGCAGAAGCAGGTATTAGATCTGATCAAGGACCGGCAGAATGAGCTCGGCACTGCAGTGGTGCTAGTCACCCATGACCTCGCGGTGGTAAAGCAGACATGTGACTATGTGAACGTGATGTACTCTGGCCGGATAGTGGAGAGCGCTCCGGCTAACACTCTATTTGGGAACCCGATGCATGCTTACACAAGGGCATTATTGCAGTCGATCCCCGCAACCCATAAGAAGGGCGAAAAGCTATTCACTATTCCAGGATTACCACCTATGCTTACTGATCCACCTAAAGGCTGCGCATTTTCAGCTAGAAATACTCTAGGAGATAAAACACTCTGCATTCAAGACCACCACCCGGCCTTATCAGAAAAGTCGCCCAAGCATTTTGTTCAGGACTGTCCTGGCTGTCTATGTTAAGCCCTCCCCCCTCCTAAACTGATGAAAAAATTATTAATTACCATCGCTATCTGCTCTTCATTTGCCTCTGCTAAAGAAACTGCGAATGATCATGTCACACTGACCAAGATAGCGTGTGGCTCCTGTTTTAAGCCTAACTACAAGAGTGCTAGCAAAATCTGGCCAGTCATCGCTTCCATGAAGCCACAGATATTTCTCTTCATGGGAGATAATGTCTATGGCGATACAGAAGACATGGATGTGCTACGTGATAAATATAATGCACTGACAGATCTACCAGCCTTCGCTAAATTCTCAAAAGAGCACCAAATCCTCCCCATATGGGATGACCATGACTACGGCAAGAATGATGCCGGTGAAGAGTATCCAAAGAAGGTGGAGTCCCAGAAGATTTTCTTAGATACATTTGGCTTTCCAGCTGACCATCCTGCCAGAACGCGCAAGGGTATCTACCATAGCCACACGCAGGGGGCTAAGGGACAAGTGACGCAGATCATCAATCTTGATACCCGTTATCATCGCAGTGCGCTAGATCGCCGCAAGGTGGGCAGACGCAAGATATACTTTCCTGTCACAGACCCTAAGGCGACAATGCTCGGAGCTGAGCAATGGGCTTGGCTGGAAGCGCAGCTTCAGAAACCCGCAGATTTACGCATCATCGTTTCTAGTATTCAAATCATTTCTGCTGAGCACCCTTATGAGAAGTGGCAGAATATTCCTGCGGAGCGAAAGCGTTTCATCACGCTATTGAAAAAATCCAAGGCTAAACGCGTGGTCATCCTCAGTGGAGATCGCCACATGGCAGAAATTTCTAAGCTCACAGCAAAAGAAACTGGGCTAAATTTTGACCTGTTAGAAATGACCTCTAGTGGACTCACCCATGCCAGTGCACCCAATAACCCTAATAAATACCGTGTTCCTGGGAGCTTTGCTAACGTCATAAACTTCGGCACACTAGATATTGATTGGAGTAAGCAAATACCCAAAGTCACCTTAGCGATTCGAGATAACGAGGCTAAGGAAATAATCAAAGAAGAGACTGACTTTAAGGAATAATTCTTAGTTTTCCATCGAGATGATGGAGTTATGCCCGCCCATACCCACCGCTATTTTAAGTAAGGTGGCATTTTTAAATGAAGTGGGCTTTTCTGGAAGAGTAAACGGTACGGGTGCCGCTGTTAGCTTGGGTAAATTGGGGGGTAATTGCTTGTTCAGCATGTAATGCGCTAAGATAGCGGTATCGAGTGCACCGCTTGCACCTACCGAGTGACCAGTGAATGGCTTCAAAGGGTGTAAGCTTATTTCTTCTTGAGGATTGAGCGCCTTCACTAGAGCCGCTTGTTCTGCCTGGGCATGCAGAAGTGTTCCGCTTGCGTGGGGGCAAATGGCAGTAATGGGGGGACTATTAGATTCTGTTAGATGCCTTACTGCTTGCTGCAGACACCTCTTCAACCCCCTACCATCACTGGGCATTCCGATAGGTGATTCGGCATCTGAGTTACACCAATAGCCAGTTATTTTCGGGCTATTAGAAACATTTTCTGAGGTGAGAATGAGCGCCGTGCCAGCTTCTCCAGGGGAAAATCCTGAGGTCTCAGGGTGATAGGGATCATTGATGCCATTGGTGGTGAGAACACCAGTATGCTGGTAGTGCTGAATGATTTCTGGAACCAAGGGTAATTCTATACCGAGGACGATGGCGAATTTCACGATGCCTGAATCGAGCAACATTTTAGCGTAACCAAGTGCATCAAGCGAGGCGGCACATCCGCTGGCGATGGTCTGCCACGGACCAGTGATCCCTAGTTCGATAGAAACGGCGGAGGCGATTTCTCCATGCATAGAATTCGAGGCGGCCATGAGCTTAAATGGTCGCCTACCTGGCCAGTTGGAGAGATAAGCATTCCCTCTTGATGAGCCGGCAATGATCGCTGCGTGCTTAAGATCAGAGGGAGAAAGCCCGGCATCCTCGATGGCCTCGAGCGCACAATGTAGAGCAAGTGCAGATGCTGGAGCCCATTTACGGGAGAGTAACAGTGACCGATCTTGAATCCAGCCAGCCTGCAGGTTTCCGTATTCAGCATCTGCGAGTAGATCTGTTAGAGGTCGCAACCCAGTGCGCCCCGCCTCCATCTCAGAGGCGTGCTCAGCGGGTGTGTTCCCGAGTCCTGAGAGAATGGAGATTCCTAGAATACTGGTCATAGATGATCGTGATGAAATATCTTACTTGAGTGTTTGAGTGGGTTGCCAAGTTAAGGCAAATATCTACTCTTTGCTAATCCAAAGTTGATGATGTCCCAGATTTTTTTCTGAATAAGGGCTGTGCACATTCTGCCAGCATCACGATGATGAAACAGACAGCCGCTGTAATACACCAGAATGCAAAGTTTTCCCCTTGCTTGGTGAGCTTGATCATTTCTTCGAGCGGAGTCTTAGACAGCCCCATCTCGCTGAGAGATTTAAGATCTGCCATCGTGCTCTGGTAGAGAAATATTAAGCCACCAAGACAGAATCCTAGTAGCATCCCATAGAATTTTCTAGTCAATGTTAGAATGCTACAGACCAAGGCTGCGTAGAGTGCCCATTTGAATAGCTCCATGAAATCAGGATAACTGAACGTAAATAGCACGGGATCTCCAAGCTCTATTTCTGCAAGTGACTGATCATAATTCCTCAATATCCCGAGTAGAGGAACCACTAGAAAAGCGATATAAATGATCTCTAACAGGACTTTATTATTTAGCAGTGGCTCCACAATTAGTTAAAACTAGCGGCATTGCTGATCCTAACAGGCATGTTAACAACACTCTTATTTTTTGAATTTTAATTTTAATAATAATTAGGGTTATTATATACAATAATTATGATCACTCGGACGATACATTATTCACATCACGATTGACATCACGCCATGGACCACTCTATGTCAATTATTTACAATAATCATTTTATAGATTAAAAATGCAATAACATTAAGGATAAGTTAATCGATCAGAAAGAATGTCAGCCTCTTTCTTCAAATAACCTGCTTTTTTAAAATCCTAACAACCTCTTATTTCATAAACGTCAAATGTGACTATTTGCCCGCGAGACCAGTCTAAAGAATTTGTCATGACATAGGGATGATTTTTGTGCCAAATTATATTCTTTCATCATTGACGACCCCGATTGTTAGGTTATGTTTTTGGAAACTTTAAACGAATACCAGCTTAGAAAAGCAGTGAGTAATCAAAATCAAATTCTGGTCGGAAAATTCGACGGTTTCTCGTGGATCCGATGTGTGGGCAAAGGCTCATTCTCTAATAGCCCTCAGATGAAACAGTGGGCTGAAACTCACGTGGCTACTGGCAGAAGTTGTGTGGTAGTTGACCTAGAACTTTGCACTGGGATGGACTCCACATTTATGGGAACCATGGCTGGCATCGCGATGAGGCTGGCTAAGCTTCCTAATGGAGCCCTCCAAGTAACTGGAGCTAACGAGAAGAATAGGAACTCCCTAGAAGACCTCGGACTCAGTATGCTTTTAGAAATAGAACCAAAGGAGACCGACTGGCGGAATAATATCACGAGTATCCGCAATTCACTGCAAGAGTCCTCCGTGACTAGCGCAGTGGACAGGGCTCAACATGTGTTCGATGCCCACAAGATACTCTGCGAGGCTGATGAAACTAACGATGAGAAATTTTCTACTGTTCTTGATGTGCTAGAGGCCGAACTAGAAAACCGCATTCAGCGAGGTCAGAAGAACTCTTAGCAAAACTGGAAAATGAGAGCGATAGAATATGACCCGGTTTAAATGACACAAGCAGCTTATTCTAGTTCTCTCTATTTAGACTTCTCCCTGATCAATTTTCTGATTGGGTTGTTTGGTCTCTTTGTCATCATTTATCTCTATCTACTCTGGCGTAAAACTCGCCAAACTCTACAAAAGACAACAGAAGAAAAAGATCAGCTAGAGGGTGAAGAGAACCGCATGTTCGCCTTCCTCCATACCCTCGGACTCGCCATTGAGCAGGATCATTCGGAAGGGAAACTTCACCGTGAGATAGTGGATGGTCTGGTCACGGTAGTGGATGCCGTGGGTGGTGCTATTTACCTACTCGATGACCGTAAACGCTATCTACTACCCACTCACCTCAGCGAGCACTGCCCGCAGCTTATCGGCCTACCAGTCGAGGTCAGGGAAAAGGCAAAGCTGAATCCACGAGCCATCAAAAGCGCCATCCGTCTAAGCAAGATCCCGGCAGATGAAGGGATGCTCGGCAGCATACTTAGCAGCGGCGTTGCGCAGCATGTGCCCGATGTGAAAAACCACGATACCTTCCGTGACGCATTTGTGCATTTCGACGAAGAGATCTCTGCACTCGTCGCTCCCATGAGTTATGCCGGTAGCGACATTGGGCTACTTATCATCACAAGGACCCCCTCAGGCAGAGCATTTTCTGAGAGTGAATTTAAGTTATTCCAATCCGCCAGCGAGCAGTCTGCCTTTGCGCTGGGAAATGCTAAAATCCATCACGAAGCAAATGAGAAACGCATCTTTGAAAACGAGCTCAGAATCGCCAGAGATGTGCAGAGCATCCTTCTGCCAAACAAAGATCCAGACATTTCCGGCTACCGTATCATGGGGACTAACTCCCCTGCCCGCATCATCAGCGGTGACTATTTTGACTACATCCCATTAGGCCCCCCTGAAAATGGTAAGACCGCTATCGTCATAGCAGATGTCACCGGAAAAGGCGTGGCTGCTGGCTTACTAATGGCAATGTGCCGCAGTGCTCTCCGCTGTGAACTACTCCGCGAGCAAGACCCGCTCGAAGCGCTCTCAAGGGTGAATAAACAGATTTTCGCAGACATCCGTGAGGATATGTTTATCAGCCTAGCTCTCTATATTCTCAACGATAAAGATGGTAGCATCCAACTCGTCTGTGCGGGTCATGATAAAGCTCCACTCATGCGAAAAAATGGCGATTTAGAATGGATCAAACCACCTGGACTAGCGATAGGCCTGGATGATGGTGATGTATTTTCTCGTGTGACTAAGCTTCATGATATCAAGCTAGAATCTGGTGACTGCTTACTACTATACACAGACGGTGTGACCGAGGCGATGAATCCGCAACAAGATGAATATGGTAGAGAGCGTATGGCGAGTGCATTCAAATCCTCCGCCCCGGGTGGCGCCGAGCATATCGTCGACGAGCTCAGCAAGGATTTAAAAACCTTCGTAAATGGCTACCACCAGATGGACGACATCACGATCATCGCAATCGAGAAAAGGTAGTCAAAATAGCATTTAATGACCCCATCACCATTCAAAGCACTATTTTATTCCTTCATCTGCGCACTCTTATTCGGCAGTGCATTTCCTGCGATCAAGACTGTGTTTGGTCACTGGGAGTCACGTGGTTTAGAAATCGGCCTGTTCTCGATTTGGCTATTCGCAGGAATACGATTTATGATCGCTGGTATTGGTCTGCTCTGTGCAGCGAAACAGCCATTCATTGAACTTAAAAATACTCCTTGGCGGCTACTATTACTCTTCACGCTCGGGCAAACCTTACTTCAATACCTATTCTTCTATCTAGGAGTTTACGTTTCCAGTGGGAGCCTAGCCGCTTTACTCGCTGGTTCGGGCAGTTTTTGGTGGATGATTCTCGCGCCTGTCATCCTCAAAACGCCTTTGCCAACCCGGCTACAGTGGGCCGCAGTGATTTTCGGGTTTATTGGTGTCGCATTAGCAGTCTACTCTCCAGGAACTGGCGCAAGTAATCCCCTTTTAGGAGCTGTATTAATCCTTACGTCCACCCTATTTGGCTCTATAGGCATCATCATTTTTAGCAAAATAAAGCCAACGATGGGTTCGAAAGCTGGCTCAGGCTTCGCCTTACTTTTTGGTGGCGGCGCGTTGTTTTTGATTGGGTCTCCAGCCATCTCAGAACTACCCCAGTTATTTGACGCCAAGATCGTTCTCCTCACACTCTGGCTCGCATTCGTCTCTGCTATGGGCTTTGCTCTTTGGAACCATCTATCGACTATCTATCCCGTGTCATTACTAGCCAGCTACCGGTTTCTCATCCCTCTCTGCGGAGTCGTTGAGTCACTGATCATTTTGAAATCGGAGTCACCAGGCATCGGCCTACTGATCGGTGGACCGATGATCCTAGTATCAATCTATATCGCGCAAAAGTTCCAAAAAAGGAGTGCGTGAGATTGACGAGCTGTGACCAAAGTGTTAGTTCACTACGGCATGAATAACGCCTATCAAGAACTCGTCTCGCTCAATCAAGAAATCACCCTGCTCGGGAGTGCCGCCTCCACATTAGGCTGGGATCAGGAAACTTATCTTCCTAAAAAAGCTCTTAGCCACAGAGCAGATCAACTTTCCTATCTCTCTGGGAAAATCCACGCTATGACGACAGGCAAGGATTTCCAAGCCAAGCTAGAAGCCGCTGAGCAAGCAGGATCTAACAATCTAACAGAATCTGCTAACCTCCGAGAATGGAGACACGGGTTCGATAAATCTAACAAACTTCCTCAAGAACTCGTCGAAAGATCCTCGCAGAACACCTCGCTCGCCAAGGCTGCATGGGCAGATGCTCGTGAGAAAAATGAGTTCAGCCTGTTCGCTCCACACTTAGAAAAACTAGTCGCCGAGGCTAAGGAAAAAGCGGAGCTCTGGGGATACGAAGACGAGCCATATGACGCGCTACTAGGATGCTACGAGCGCGGTGCTAAGACAGCTGACGTAGCTAAAGTCTTCGACACCTTCAGCCCACAAATCATTGAGACCGCTCGCCTAGCTGTTGAGAAATCTAATGCTAATCCCGCTAGGAAGCTAGAAGGGGATTTTCCTGTGGAAGCTCAGCAAAAGCTCAACCAAGAAGTCGCCGCATCCATCGGATTTGATTTCGATGGCGGTAGGATCGACACCACCACACATCCATTCTGCACCACACTAGGACCAAAGGACGTGCGACTAACAACCCGCTACTATGAGCATGATTTCACCGCCTCACTCTTCGGGGTGATGCATGAGGCGGGTCACGGAATGTACGAGCAGGGACTGCCTGTGGACGACTTCGGACTACCAAGCGGCAGTGCCGTTTCATTGGGCATCCATGAGTCACAGTCACTCCTCTGGGAGGCTCATGTGGGGCGCTCACAAGGATTCTGGAATAAGTGGTTCCCCCGCGCACAAGAACTCTTTCCGCAGATGCATGACTGGACAGTGGAAGAATTTCTCCACACCATCAATCAAGCGAAATATTCATTCATCAGAGTGGATGCAGATGAGGCTACTTATGACCTTCACATTCTATTGCGTTTTGCACTAGAGAGGAAAATTCTCAATGGCGAAATAGCCATCGCAGATATTCCCTCCGCATGGAACGAGAGCTTCCAATCAATGTTCGGAATGCAGCCAGTTACTGACACGCAAGGCTGCCTGCAAGATATCCATTGGTCGATGGGTGGCATGGGATATTTCTCAACTTACTCACTTGGAAATCTGAATGCCTCACAACTTTTCCACTCTGCCACCAAGGATGGATCTGTTCGAGAAGCGTTCGATAGAGCAAACTACGCTCCATTGCTCCGCTGGATGCGTGAAAACGTCCACGCACATGGCTCTACTTTTCTACCGCAAGATCTGATGAAGAAAGCAACTGGCGAAGGCACCAACCCAGACTACCATCTCGCTCATCTGAAGCGAAGGTTTCTAAGCTAGGCTGATATAGTTCAATTTATTACTGAATACCCGTAACCTGCACGAAATATTCTACAGGCAGATCAGCCAGAGGACCTCTTAGTTTATCTAACTGATCAGCTGGGCCGTGCATCTCTAGACGAATCATCTCAGCGAGCGAACCAGAAGCCTCAAGATGAGCGCCTACATTTGCTAGGTGAGCAAGGATGGCATCTGCGTCTATGTATGCTTCACGACAAAATGCGACATCATCGCAAATACTGAAATCGTAATAGAGGCAAGCTGCCTCAGAGCTTGTGCTCTCAACGAAATCATTCATGAGTGATTTAAAATCGTCAACACGACCTTCATTGATTTTGAAATAGGGATGAATACTAACTGCTTTAGATAATTGGCTCATAATGGCAGACTTTCACGTATCATTGATCTCTCGTCAACTAAGAAAAGAAGATTACCCAAACGATTCCCTAACCACATTAAATTCTCTATTTGCATGATGTTCAAAATATTGCATAGTATAGTAATAAAATTTCTCTATACTCACCCAATAGACACAACGCGCATTAACACACTGCGTTCATCTCTACCGGCAAGAATGCGGGAATATTATCACCGTAGAAGACTCCTACATTTGTAACCAAAATAACCAAGTATATGACAAAACTCACCAAAGCATTCATAGCCATCTTAGCCATCACAGGGACGATGATCCTTTTAACACAAAATAACGCCATGTCAGAAGAACAGAAAAAACCAGCCGCAATGCCCATAGTGGCAGAAGGACACCAGCAGATCACCCTCGGAGCAGGTTGCTTCTGGTGTGTAGAAGCTATTTTCAATCGGCTCGATGGAGTCATCTCCGCCACCTCAGGATATATGGGCGGAACTAATCCTAAGCCAAGCTATGATGACGTAATATATAAAAATACTGGCGAGGTAGAAGTTGTCCATATCGTCTATGATCCTAAGAAAATTTCTACCGAAACTATCCTCGCATGGTTTTGGAAGGCACATGATCCCACCCAGGCAGATGGCCAAGGCGCAGACCGAGGACCTCAGTATCTCTCTACTATCTTTTGTGAGAATGAAAAGCAGACAAAACAAGCCATTGCATCAAAAGCTGAAGCCCAAAAAGAATTTGATAAGCCCATCGCCACCAAAATCAAAATGGCTAAGAAATTTTATCCAGGAGAAATCTATCATCAAAACTTCTATCGCCTAAATAAAAATAATCCATATTGCCGCGCCGTCATCGCACCAAAAATGGATAAGCTCAAGCTGGAAGACAAGCCTGACACCGGTGAGTAACTAAAGTCGGAATCTATGCACCACCCTCCTACATTTTTTCATCGTCAAATTTCTGCTCTCTACGGTTAGACTTGCACAAATATCGTTTCTTGTTGAAACTTTATCCCTATGAAAAAATCAGCTCTTTTTAGTACTCTGTGTATCACCCTCAGCGGGATGCTAAGCGATGCACAAGAAGCACCTAAAGTAAGTAAAGATCAGCCAAACGTAGTGATCATCTATGCGGATGATGTGGGATACGGAGATGTTGGCGCCTATGGCGCCAAACTCATCCCGACACCCAACTTAGACCAACTAGTCAAAGACGGACTCATGTTTACTGACGGGCATTGCTCAGCTGCCACTTGCACGCCATCACGCTTTTCCTTGCTTACTGGCATTCACGCCTTCCGCCATAACGTGCGCATCTTAGCACCGAATGCGGCCATGACGATCAAGCCGAGCATGTTTACCCTGCCGCAACTCTTCAAAAAATCCGGCTACCAGACCGCAATCATCGGCAAGTGGCATCTCGGCATTGGTGACGGAATAACGCCTGTCGATTGGAATGGAGATGTGAAGCCAGGCCCACTGGAACTAGGCTTCGATTATTCATTTCTTCTCCCATCAACAAACGACCGAGTTCCTTGTGTTTACCTAGAAAATCATCGCGTGGTTGGACTAGATCCTAAGGACCCTTTATTTGTAGGTAAAAAACCTGACGGCGTTACTTGCACCGAGTATCCTGACGGAAGAAAGAATCCAGAATCAATGACCTACTACAGAAGCTCCCACGGTCACAACACATCAGTGATCAATGGTATTGGCAGAATTGGTAGACAATTCGGTGGTAAATCAGCTCTCTGGAATGATGAAACCATGGCGGATGAATTTGTCAAACAAGCCAAGAAATACATTTCATCGCGCAAAAAAGATCAACCATTCTTCCTCTACTTTTCGTCACAGGATATCCACGTACCCCGTGCACCGCACCCTAGATTCAAAGGGATATCCAAGCTCAGCTACCGTGGTGATGCCATGGTGCAGCTCGATTGGGCAGCAGGAGAAATCATTAAATCACTCGATGACAACGGCTTTACTGACAACACCCTGGTAATCTTCTCTAGCGACAACGGTCCAGTCTACGATGACGGCTATAAAGATGGCACTACCGTCCACACTTCTACCAAAGAAAGCGACCGAGGGCACGATGGCTCAGGACCATACCGAGGCGGGAAATACCAGATCTACGAAGGCGGCACTCGTGTTCCATTCATCGTTAAGTGGCCAGGGAAAATCAAGCCCGGAAAATCTGCTGCACTCGTCAACCAGATTGACCTAATGGCAAGCTTCGCAACCATGCTCGGGATGAAGTTAGACGCTAACCAAGGCATCGATAGCCGAGACATATTTGCTGCTCTTACAGGAACTAGCAAAATAGGGTTAGACTACACTCTTGAAGAGGCAGGTAAAAAAATCGCAATTAGAAAGGGTGATTGGAAATACATCGCAGGCAGCAAAAATACTAATAAGCATAATAAGATGAAAGGAGCCATGCTCTTTAATTTATCCACTGACATCGGTGAGCAAAAAAACATCATCAAGGACCACCCTGAAATTGCGGATGAACTTAAAAAAATATTAACCACCGTCATCCAGGCTAAAGGAGGAATCCGCAGCATACCCCAGGTAGGAATCGAACCTACATCTAAGCTTTAGGAAAGCCTTGTTCTATCCGTTGAACTACTGGGGCGATAGTGTCGTGATGCAGCGAGAGACTGTGCGCTACTCTCAATCATAGCAAGCAAGATTTTTACATTGCAAATGAATCTTCCGCTTTTAAATTCACTCTATGAAAAAGCGTAGATTAGGTAAGAGTGGAATGGTCGTCAGTGAGATCGGACTCGGAACGATGACCTTTGGTCAGCAGGCTGATAAAGACGAGAGCTACAAGATCATGGATGCCGCTGTCGAAGGTGGGATTGATTTCTTCGATACGGCAGAAATTTATCCAGTCCCACCAACCAAGGAACTCGCTGGGCTCTCAGAAGAGTGGATCGGTGATTGGTTAAAGCATAAATCCATCAAACGCGAGTCACTGATCATTGCTTCCAAGATCGCAGGTCCAGCTCACGGATGGTTTAACCCGCCAGTGAGATCTGATAAGTCAGCTATCGATGGCTTCAACATCCGCCGTGCTCTAGAAGGGAGTTTAAAACGACTTAAAACAGACTACATCGACCTCTACCAGACTCATTGGCCAGACCCCGATATGCGCGCGCTCGATGCAATAGAAACCCTCAATGACTTAATACGCGAAGGCAAAATCCGCAGCTACGGGCTCTCGAATGAAACCTGCTACGGACTGATGAAATGGCTCAGCGAAGCAGACGCCGCTGGCCTACGTCGAGCCGACACCATCCAGAATAACTTCTCAGTAAATAACCGCAGGTTTGAAGACGAGCTAAGCACAGCCTGCCTCGCAGAGGGGGTCAGCTGCCTCCCCTACTCCCCTCTCGGAGGCGGGGTTCTCTCTGGTAAATACAACGACGGAGCAAAGCCAAAAGGCGCCCGATTTTCCATCTACTTAGAAGGCCCCAAGCGACAACAAAAAATGGCCGAACGCTTCATTAATGACCGTTCTATAGCCAATACAAAAGCCATTATCGAAATTGCCACCAGAGAAGGCATCGACCCCATCACCTTCGCTATCGCCTGGAGCAAACAACACCAATTCGTAGCCTCCACCCTCATCGGAGTCAGCACCCTAGACCAACTCCCCGCAAACCTCGCCGCCGCAGACATCACCATCAGTGATGCCGTCATCGCAGAGATCGACGAACTAACCAAATCCAACCTCTACCCTATGGGGTAGTCGAAAAGGCATCACCAAAAAAACTCCATGACGGCTCTACACATCGTTTGCGGCTTGCCAGCATCTGGAAAAACTAGCTTTGCTCGCGCGCTGGCAGGAATGACTGGTTCAGCCTTGTTTGATAGTGATACCGCTACTGACCTTATCATCCAAGCGGCACATCGTGCAGCCGGACTCGATCCACATGACAGGGACTCCCTTACCTACAAGCAAACCTACCGTGACCCCGTCTATGAAACGCTCTTTGCACTAGCCAAAGAAAACTTGCCAAACACTAACGTCATTATCGCAGGACCATTCACCGCTGAGCTAAAAGACAAAGAGTCTTGGCTCCAGAACCTTAAACAACGGTTTCCAGATCACACTATCCATCTCCATCATCTAGAGCTTCCCGAACAACAACGCCTCGAACGGATGAAAGCTCGCGGGGCACTGCGCGATCAAACCAAGTTGAGGTCTCAGTCTGACAAATAAGCCCTCCCCCACAACTATACTGGACAATACGGCATCAGCCATTAACTTAGTATCAGAGATGAAAGACGCACCGATAGTTACTGAGGGGAAAGTGATCAGCCGTAGGGATGAGCGCACGTTTTGTGTGGAGTTGAAGAATGGTAAACAGATCATTGGCCATACCCAGATGAAGCTGGCTCATATCCGTGACGAGATCGTGGATGGAGATAAGGTAAGGTTAGAAATGACGACTTTTGATTTTGAAAAAGGACGGATTATAGAAATAATCAAACCCTAACAATAATAATTTCACCTAAAGATGCACTGCATACTCGGCACAGCGGGTCACATTGACCACGGCAAATCATCACTCGTAAAGGCACTCACTGGTATCGATCCGGATAGGCTTCCCGAGGAGAAAAAGCGGGGTGTCACCATCGAGCTTGGCTTCGCACACCTCACTCTTAGCGATAAGGGTAAGGACCACCAAGTGGGAATCATTGATGTTCCGGGGCATGCCGATTTCGTCAATAATATGGTGGCTGGTGTTGGCTCGCTTGACATCGCGGTGTTCATCGTTGCCGCGGATGATGGTTGGATGCCGCAGTCTGAAGAGCACTTACATATTTTAAATTACCTTGGTGTTGAGAATGTGATCATCGCGCTCACGAAGGCTGACCTCGCGGAAGACATTGAGTTTACCGAGGAATTAGTCCGTGATGAACTCATCGGCACCAGCCTAGAGGAGGCGACCATCATTCCCGTTTCATCGCTCACTGGTGAGGGTATTGATACCCTCAAAGCTGAAATCCTCACACGCATCAAGCTGCTAAAGCAATCTCCCAAAAACCTGATCCCCAGGCTCTCAGTGGATCGGTCATTTTCTCCTACTGGTGTGGGCACGGTCATCACCGGTACGCTCACTGGAGGTAATCTTTCTAAAAGAGACACTATTTGCTGTATGCCAGAAAAACTTACCTCTAACATCCGAGGAATTCAGAATCATTCATCGCAAGTGGAGACAGCCACTCATGGAATGCGCACTGCCCTCAATGCACCTGACCTGCCGCTTAATGAACGCGGCAAGCCGGGTGTGCAGCGTGGCTCAGTGATCACTCTGCAAGATATTCTAACAGCTACCTCCACGCTAGACATTTCACTCACCCGCCAGAAGCGCAGTATCCGTGGACAGAGTGCTACTAAACGACAACTCAAGCACACCGAGACCGTTATCCTCCACCACGGCACATCACGCACGCGGGCGAGGATCATCCTGCACTCACAGACTCAGCTAGCTCCTGGCGAGTCCTGCTATGCCCAGCTACGCTTAGAGTCCCCCATCACTGCTTGTGTGGGAGACAGGTTCGTCATCCGTGATGGCGCACAGCAGGGGACACTCGGCGGCGGCGTGATTCTTGACGCACTCGCTGAGCCGCGGCAATTTCGCAGTGAAGCGAGGCTACGTTTCCTAAAACTGCGTGCTGAGAGCCCAGCAAACCTCCGCCAACTCATCCTCACCGAAATCCAAAAATCTCCGATACTTAAAACCACAAAACCGATCATTAATTCACCCTTCACCCGTGACTATACCGAACAGCAAATCAACAAGCTCATCAAAGAAAAGAAAGTCACCAACCGCGGTGATCATATCATTGATCCAGCAGGTTGGAAAAGTGCTATCGCTATAGCAGAGCAAGTCATCATTTCGTTCCATAAGAAATTCCCAGACACGCCCACCATGCCGATAGAGGAATGGAGAAACCAGCTCGTTGAGAAAAGTATTCATCCATCACTCTCAGACCACATTGAGAAGCATCTATTGGGAAATGGATACAAAAAAATCAAAGACGGAATAGCCAGTGCCGAGCACTCGCTCGAGTTGCCAGAACATCTTCTAGCCATTGCGGATAAAATTCTATCTATGATGAAATCATCTGGTTTACAACCACCACCAAGAGTTGAACTGGCCGATACTGCAGAGGCTCAACAGGCGCTCACCTTCCTAATCCGTAGTGGCAAAGTCATCGAGCTAGACCCTAAGGCACTGCTAGAAACCTCACAATACGAGGCTGCCAAACAAGCCGTCATTTCTTATCTAACTGAAGTAGCAAAGGCTACCGCTAGCGATATCCGCCAGCAGATAGGCACCACTCGTAAAGTGCTCATGCCCTTGCTCGAGAGGCTCGATGATGAAGGTATCACTATCCGCACAGATGATTACCGTAGCTTAAAAAAATAAAGCCCTCACACTCAAATCTAAGATGAATGCAAGGGCAGAAATTTTAAACAGTGAATTCTTAGAATGATTACTTAGAGTTGTCGACCTCCGTTGGTAAGGTAGTTGGTAAGGTAGTTGGCACGATAGGTTTAAAGTTGGGTAGTGGTCTGAGTGAAGGAACTGCCTCTTCGCCAGAACAGCAACCGCATGATGTGATAAGAGATGATCCCGCAGCTACGGCCAGTAATGTTAGAATTTTGAATGTTTTCATGATTATGTAGTAGGTTATGCATCTCATACTGGACGGCATAGAAACTTAGGCAAGAAAAAAGGCAAGCTTCTCTAGAAAAGCTTGCCTTAATGTAAATAAGTTTGTGAATCTCTAGAGATTCTAGAGACCACATTCACATCCACTACAAGCACTTAATAGAGTGACTGCCGCAGATGCCAGCACATAAGCACTTGTTTTGAATCATTGTTTCGTTTAAAAAAACGAAACAAATTACTTAGCTGGAGTCACGTATGAAGGCATTACTGGTACAGATGGAGTCTCAGCAGGAGCTGAAGCCGAACCACATGATGTTGATAGAGCGATGCCAGCTGCTGCTGCGATGATTGAGATGATTTTAACTAGTTTCATATTATATTTAATTATTAATGTTTAATTTTAAGAAGAAACTTTCTCCTTAATAGAAGGAATATTAGCAATAGATTCTAACTGAGCAAGTAATATTAGAAGATTTTTTCGACTTACTTTACTTAGGATTGCCATATCGTTATCTTCAAGTATGCTCCCAAAAAATTATAACACTACAACATGAACCAACAAAAACATATCGCTATCGTAGGCGCCACAGGTGCCGTAGGAGAAGAGATGCTTAACTGCCTCGCTGAGAGAAAGTTCCCTATGGGTAAACTCACTCTACTCGCATCTGCTAGATCTGCTGGTCAGACTAGAAATTTTTGCGGTGAAGACATTACCATTCAAGAGCTCACACACGAGAGCTTCGAGGGAATCGATATCGCCCTTTTCTCTGCTGGTGGTGGGATTTCTTTGGAATACGCACCTTCTGCTGCGAAGGCTGGCTGCATCGTTATTGATAATTCATCCGCTTTCCGCATGGATCCAGATGTGCCACTCATCGTCCCTGAGATAAACCCAGAAGCCGCTAAGACCGCTTCTAAAAACATCATCGCTAACCCTAACTGCACCACCATCATCTCGCTGATGGCTCTCTTTCCACTACATCAGAAGTATGGGCTGAAATCTATCATCGCATCTTCTTACCAAGCTGTCTCTGGAAGTGGTGCTGCAGGAATCACTGAGTTAGAGCAGCAAAACAAGCTGTTAGCTGCGGGTGAGGAAATCACTTCAGAGAACATCAACGTTTATCCCGTGCAGATCGCCTCAAACGTGATCCCTCACGTTGATGTCTTTCTCGAAAATGGCTACACCAAAGAAGAACAGAAGATGCTCTTCGAGAGTCAGAAAATCTTACAATTACCTGAGCTTAAAGTCACCTGCACCTGCGTGCGTGTTCCCGTTTATCGCTCCCACTCAGTTTCTATCACGGCGCAGTTTGGGAAGCCAGTGGATGTAGCAGGAGCTAAAGCTTGTTTTTCAAATCAGCCCGGAATCCAGCTCAAAGATGACCCGGAGAATAATATTTACCCCGTGCCATTAGACACCACTTGCAAGGACGACTGCCTAGTGGGACGTATCAGAAAAGATCAAGTTTTAGACAACGCGCTCACCATCTGGGTGGTCGGCGATCAGGTCCGGAAAGGTGCGGCTCTCAACGCGGTGCAGATAGCAGAAATTCTCTAACAGACTACCTCATGAGCGATCTCAAATCATGGCTAAAAGCCCAGCAGAAACTCGTGGATGCTGAGCTAAATCGCCAGCTACCGAGAGAAAATGTCCACCCAGTCACCATCCACAAGGCGATGCGCTATAGTATTTTCGCCGGCGGTAAAAGACTGCGCCCCATTCTCTGCCTCGCTGCTGCTGAGGCCTCTGGTGCTGATAGTGGCGAGATAGAGAACGCTCTTCTCCCTGCTTGCGCGGTAGAGATCATGCACACCTATTCGCTGGTGCATGATGACCTCCCCTGCATGGACGATGACGATTTACGCCGCGGCCGCCCCACTAGCCATAAAGTTTACGGAGAAGGAGTCGCAGTTCTCTGTGGTGATGCACTGCTAACGGAAGCATTCGCCATCATCGCAAAGACACCTGCTAGCAAAAGATATTCAGCCAAAGATTACGTCGGCGAACTGGCAGCTACTGGGGGCAGTAGAAAGCTCATCGGAGGACAAATTTTAGACCTCGAGGGCGAAGGGAAATCACTCACCAAGAAACAAATCATCCAAATCCACGAGGCAAAGACGGCCGCACTTCTCACCAGTTCTATTCGTCTAGGAGCGATGACCGCGAACGTCACTCCTGCCAAACTCGCAGCTCTAACAGATTTCGGATATAATCTCGGTCTAGCCTACCAGGTGATTGATGATATTCTAGATGTCACCCAGACTACTGAGCAGCTAGGAAAGACCGCCGGTAAGGATGAAGCGGTAGATAAGTCCACCTACCCAGCCATTTTAGGCTTAAAGAAGTCTCGCCAAGAAGCAGCTAGACTTACTAAGAAATCTCTGGATGCGCTGAAACCATTCAACAAAAAATCGGCCAGACTTGAACAAATTGCTCACTACATGTTAGACAGAGATTATTAATTCGTGGCTGACAGAATTTCTCTAGAAAGTGGCTTTACGAAATGTGAATTCAAGCTTAGGTTTCCCATACTATGAACAAGTCACTTAAATTTACTTTAATAACTGGCGCCACCATGGCCGCTAGTCTACTTACTACCTTTGCTTCGGCTGATATCTACAAGCTAAAATGCATGGCATGCCACCAAGCGGGGGGAGTAGGAATACCAAATGCTTTCCCGCCTCTCGCAGAATCTGAATGGGTCAGTGGGCCTGCTAAGAACCTCATTCGTATCCAACTCCGCGGACTCATGGGACCAATCACCGTTAAGGGCAAGCAGTATAACATGGCGATGCCAGCTAACGCTGCGATGACTGATGAAGAAATAGCGTCTGTGCTCACCTACATCCGTAGTAATTTCGGCAATAAAGCCGATGCGATCACAGCTGAAATGGTCAAGCAACACCGTGGTGAAGTAGGCAAGCCAATGCTCACCGTCAAAGACCTCATTGATCCTCTTAAAGCTCCCGCAACTGAAAAGAAGGAACAGCCCTAAAAGGCCGAGTAATTAATTACAGGATCAGAACAATACTCTCATAAAATGGTCATCAGCCTCATCGCTGATGGCCATTTTTTACGCCTTAACCAGTAAATCATTCAGGGGAAGAGAATCCACATTGGCTTTTCTAGATCCACACTATACGGTGTATTTTCTAGCTTACCAGTGATCGGGTTGCATGCGTGGACCACTACTTTATTATCCCTCTGCCCAGCGATGAGCATCCATTTTCCTGACTGAGAAATACCAAAGTGCCTCGGTATCCAGACACCAGTCGGGTGTTCTTGAATGATCCTAAGATCTGCCACACTTAGTACCGAAATAACATCGCGGTTCTTATGATCGAGATCCCGGCAGGCAATATAGAGAAATTCCCCATCAGCAGAAACTTGGATCTCTGAGCAACTCATCCCTTCAGCTATTTCTTTCATAACAGGCTTAGTACTTTCTAGTTTTAGTTTACCAGATTTCTCATCCCTAGTAAAACTTGAGACAGTGAGTGTTAGTTCATTCAGCACGTAAAGCATCTTTCCATTTTTAGAAAATGCCATGTGCCTCGCCCCACCACCAGCCGGGACTTTCGCCGCACCATTAGGGGTAAGTTTCCCAGACTTCGAATCAAGCTTATAGATCATCACCTTGTCTATTCCTAGGTCTGCGGAATAAACAAACTGGTTATCGGGCGAGCAATAAATAGAATGCGCGTGGGGCTTGGTCTGCCGCTGAGGATGCACACTGCTGCCCTCATGCTGATGATGGCTCACTGCTGGTGATATCTTCCCTTTCTTATCCACCTTATAGCTCGCCACGCTTCCGCTAGAATAATTTGCCACAAAGAGAAATCTTGAGCTGGTGTCTAGCGAAACGTGACATGGCCCACTCCCCATTGAGCTTTGTTTACTGACCAGCGTTAAACTACCGTCTGGTTGTCGGGCGAACGAAGCCACGAAGCCTGTTTTCTCTCCCTTGGTTCGTCCCGTAGTGAATATGAATTCCTTATCCTTACAAATTGTCAGTGAGCCTGGAGAGGCCGTTTTAACCGCAACTTTTAAGCCAGATAGCTCGCCAGTTTCCAAATCTAAAAGAACCTGAGAAACCCCCTCGACAGATCCACTACCTAAGTAAACTGGGATTTTAGCAGCACTAAGTGACGATATCGAAAATGCGGTCATTAATAGAGTTTTTATCATTCTAAAATCTTGTCAGAAATTGGATGACAGACCAAACACAAAAATTCGAACTTCTTTGCTTTTATCCTCTCTCTAATCAGCTATATACTTACCAGATATGAAAAGAGAAACAATATGCCTCCATGGCGGCCAACAGCCAGACCCGACTACAAATTCACGTGCCGTTCCAGTTTACAGAACCGCATCCTATGTTTTTGACTCCACAGAACATGCGGCAAATCTCTTTGCCCTCAAGGAATTGGGGAATATCTACACCAGACTGATGAACCCTACCACCGATGTGTTAGAAAAGCGTGTGGCGCTGCTCGAAGGCGCGCATGAGCTCGGTGGACTCGCTGTTGCCTCTGGCACATCTGCTATTTTCTACGCTATTATTAACCTTGCTCAGGCTGGCGATAACATCGTATCATCATCTAATCTTTATGGTGGGACATACACCCAGTTTAACAACATCCTCCCTGCCCTCGGTATCACGGTGAAGTTCGTCAACGCGAATAACCCAGAAGAAATCGAGGCTGCGATCGATGATAAGACGCGTGCTGTATTCACCGAGACTATCACTAACCCATCATCTGAGGTGATGGACTTAGAGGCTATCGCAGATGTCGCACACTCGCATGGACTCCCACTCATTGTAGATTCTACCTTTTCTACTCCACACCTCTGCCGTCCATTCGAGCACGGGGCTGACGTCATCGTTCACTCACTCACAAAGTGGCTTGGTGGCCATGGCACTTCTATCGGCGGTATCGTCATTGACTCTGGGAAGTTCAACTGGGCTGGCGGCAAACACCCACTCTTCGACACTCCAGACACATCTTACCACGGACTCCGCTGGGGACATGATCTACCAGAGCCACTTGCTCCCTTGGCCTACATTCTCCGCATGAGAACTGTGCCGTTGAGAAACCTCGGGGCATGTATTTCACCAGATAACTCTTGGCACGCACTCCAAGGCATAGAGACTCTCCACCTGCGGATGGATAGACACTGCGAAAACGCTCTTGCTGTCGCCAAACATCTCAAATCTCATCCATCAGTGGAGTGGGTCAAGTTCCCTGGCCTAGAAGATAGTATTGAGTATGAGCGCAACCTAAAGTATCAGTCAGGAAAAGGCGGATCAGTCGTCACCTTCGAGATCAAAGGTGGCCAAGATGCAGGTAAGAAATTCATCGAAAGTCTCAGCCTTTTCTCACACCTCGCAAATGTAGGTGATGCTAAATCACTTGCCATCCACCCCGCTTCCACAACCCACTCCCAACTAAATCCTGAGCAGCAGGCATCTGGCGGAATTACTCCTGGATTAGTGAGATTATCCGTTGGTATTGAGCATATCGATGACATCATCGCAGATATTGATTCAGCCCTCTAAAATTCACAGACCCATATAAGCATGCAAGTTTCAGACCTACACATCACAAAAAACATCCCACTACCATCACCTGTTTCTCTTCAAGAAGAAGTCAGAAGAAATGATCAGCAAGCCGCATTCATGGCAGAATCTCGTGAGATTATTCGTAATATTTTAAACGGAACCGATCCTAGATTTCTTCTCATCGTAGGTCCGTGCTCAATCCACGATACTAAGGCAGGCATCGAATACGCACAGAAACTCGCTAAGCTAGCTGAAGATGTGAAGGACAAGATTTACATCGTGATGCGCGTGTATTTTGAAAAACCTCGTACAACTGTTGGCTGGAAAGGTCTCATCATGGATCCTGCGCTTGATGGATCAGACGATATTGCAGCTGGCCTCAAGGCCGCTCGTACGTTTTTACGCGAGGTCATCGATATCGGGCTGCCAACAGCTACCGAGCTTTTAGACCCCATCACTCCGCAATACATCGCAGATCTTATTTCCTGGTCAGCAATTGGCGCGCGTACCACCGAGAGCCAAACGCACCGCCAGATGGCCTCCGGACTCTCGATGCCGATTGGATTTAAAAACACCACCACTGGTGACCTCATCGCCGCTGTCAATGCGATCAATGCCGCCACCCAACCACAGACATTTCTCGGAGTCTCTGAGCAAGGAGTAGCTTCAGCCGTGACTACCTCAGGGAATCCTGACTGTCATATCATTCTTCGTGGCGGCGACAATGGGCCGAACTACTCAGCCGAGCATGTGGCAGATACCGTAGAAATCCTCTCTAAGAAAGGTGCTTGTAATAGTGTCATGATTGATGCCTCACACGCCAACTGCCAGAAAAACGATAAACTGATGCCGGACGTCTATCGCAGCATCGTATCTCAGCGTTCAGCGGGAAATACCAAAATCATTGGCGCAATGCTAGAGAGCCACCTTGTAGCAGGGAATCAGAAATTCCCCCAGCCTCTAACAGATCTAACCTACGGTCAGTCCATCACTGATAAATGTATCGACTGGGAAACCACCATACAGCTTGTGAAAGAAACCCAAGCGGCATTGGCTTAAGGGTCCTGATATGTTACTAGGTTTGCAAAACCTTTACGCAACTCAACCAGTAGCAAGTAGCTTTCTTCGAGATTAGGTAGCGAGTAGCAAAAAACCTTTTTTCCATAAGGAAAAAAAATTGCTACCTGCTACCAAGCTGGAGGGTTTTGCCACACTTATAGCACCTCTAAAGCAACGTAAAGGGATCGACATAATCCATCCCATGCGCTTCTGCTACCGGCTCACAGGTTACTTTTCCTGCCATACAGTTGATTCCACCAGCAAGCTGTTCCCGTTTTACACAGGCTTCTTTAACACCAGATTCTGCGATAAGCGCCGTCCAGCTATGCGTGACATTATTGAGCGCCTGAGTGGCTGTCCTAGAATAGGCCCCTGGCATATTTGCCACGCAATAGTGAACTACTCCCTCCTCAATGTAAGTAGGCTCTTCATGCGTCGTTGCTCTCGTCGTTTCTGAGCACCCACCTTGATCCACGGCAATATCGACAAACACAGAACCAGGCTGCATCAACCGCAACATCTTTCGGTTAATCAATTTGGGCGCAGCAGCTCCAGGAACTAAAACCGCACCAATCACTAAATCGACCCTTGGCAGAAGTTCTCTCAAATTTGCCTCTGTAGAGAATACCGTCCTCGCACCTTCCATCGTGATATCTAAGAAGCGCATTCTATCAAAATCTACCTCAAGAATAGTCACATCTGCACCGATGCCCTTCGCCACACGTGCAGCATTCACACCTGCAGTACCACCGCCTATCACCACTACCCTACCAGGTGCTACTCCAGGCACACCACCAAGTAGAATACCGCGTCCGTTGGTGTGCTTTGCTAAATGATAACCACCCACTAATGCTGACATGCGTCCCGCTATTTCACTCATCGGTTCTAGTAGTGGTAGGTGTCCGTTAACCTTGATTGTTTCATAGGCGATACACGTCGCACCAGTGGCCGCGAGAGTTTCTGTTAGATTTTTATCTGCAGCCAGATGGAGATACGTGAAGAGAGTGTGATTCTCGTTCAACATCGCAACCTCTGAAGATTGCGGCTCTTTTACTTTAACGATTAATTGCGCAGTAGCAAATACCTCTTCCGCTGTGTCCAGCATAGTGGCCCCACATGAGACATATTGTTCATCGGTATAACTAGAACCTTCACCCGCACTTTTCTGGACAAATACTTCATGACCACGCTTCACAAGATCTTGCACCGATGCAGGAATCATCGACACGCGATGCTCTTGATTTTTTATCTCTTTTGGAATTCCTATTTTCATAATAGTCCAAATGATGGCATGATTTTTCTATCTATAAATGAAATTATTACTTCCTGATCAGTTTTGATCCAAAACTACAATAAAGGGTCACTATTCTGCACTCTATTGATCAATAAAGTAGCTCAAGGTCTCCAACTCCATAGCCAGATCCACTCTAGTCACCACCACTTGATCTGGAACCTGTAAGATCGTTGGCGAGAAATTTAAAATCCCCTGGACGCCAGCATCCACAAGGACATTTGTCACCTCCTGGCCATACTGCGCAGGAACACAAAGTATCGCCATTCTGACAGCATTCTTTTTGATAAACGAAATCATTTCGTCATCATGCAGCAGCGGCACAGTGATCCCTTTCTCTTTTAGTACCTCAGAGTTGGTATCGAACGCTGCCAGCACTTCGAATCCCTCTTTCTTAAATCCATCATAACGTAATAACGCGCGACCCAGATTTCCCACACCCACCAGAATGACCGGCTGTAAAGTCGCTCTACCGAGGACAGCTCGGATCGTCTCTAACAATAACTCCACCGGATACCCAAGCCCACGCGTACCTAGCTGACCAAAGTAGGCCAGATCCTTACGCAACTGCGCTGGCTTCACATTCGCAGCCTGAGCAAGTGAATTAGAACTCACCGTCTCCATTGCATTCTCATGTAACCGCCGCAAGCATCGACTATAAATCGACAATCTATAAATCGTTTTCTTAGGGATATCTAATTTACTTTCCACAGCATGAATTTGGCTTGTTCCAAGTTACCGTCAATGACTAAAACAGAAATATGAACCAGCACATATCCATCGGATATATAAACGCCTTTCTTCTGTCATACCTATACCCTCTCTAGGAGCAGAAAAAAAATCATACTTAAAGAGATACTATGAGGCATAAGTCTCTACGAATTTAACGATAAAGAATAGGAGGTCGAAGGATTTTCATCCAACGACAACCAAGCTAAAAAACTACTTCAGCTTCTGCACCATTGGCCCCCACCCCTCTCGAGCTTCACGCCAAGCAAGATCGTTGATTTTAGGATCACTAATAATCACACCTTTCTCGTTGAGAACTAATTTTTTGCCTGCCCGAGCGCTCAGGTTCCCAAGCTGAATATTAGCAGTCATCGGGCCCGAATAGGAGAAGTTAGACTTACTAAACTCGCGTGGTTTTTCTTCACGGCATGCCATGAAGAACTCTTCATGATGACCTGGTGATCGTTCAAGGAGTTGCTTCGGCTTGCCAAACTCTTTATTTTTCGCCTCAGGAATAAGACGAGGGTTGTCCCAGTAGGATCCCTCGACAAGCATCTTGCCCTTAGTGCCGATAATCAGGTTTCCAGTGGTAGGTAATTTAAGTTTATCGGCTAAAAGCTCTTCAGGGGTCTCTGGCATATTGGGACTGCCGTCTGCCTTTTTACCCTCATACCAGAGAGTGGCGAAGCCGGGTCGATCTTTGGCCGCGCGGTAGGTCGCTTTAACAGACATCCCACTCGGAAATTGGTCGCCGACAGGCTCACTCATATAGAGTGGCTCACTTGTGGCTGCGTATCCGGGATCCATAATAGAGTATATACCATCAGTGGTGTGACACGCCATATCACCGAGTGCTCCAGAGCCGAAATCAGTCACTCCTCGCCATTTGAAAGAGTGATAGGCGTCTTTAACATAGGGTCTCATAGGAGCTGGTCCAACCCACGCATCCCAGTTGATATTGGCTGGGATCGGATCAGAGCCTGTAGGACGCTTGCCACCTTGCGGCCAAATAGGCCGGTTTGTCCAGGTATGAAACTCCGTAATATCCCCGATGGCACCTGCTTTAACGTAATCGTGAACCTTACGCCAGCCAGTGCCAGCATGCCCTTGGTTACCCATCTGAGTGACCACTTTAGGGTTAGCTTCATAAGCAGCTGTGAGTAGCTGCGCCTCACGCACCGACCATGTCAGCGGCTTTTCTGTATAACAGTGAATACCCATCGAGACTGCGGTCATTGATGGTGCAAAGTGCGTGTGGTCTGGAGTAGAGACAAAGATCACATCGAGTTCTTTACCGTGGTTCTGGAACAATTCCCGCCAATCTGTGTATCCCTTAGCTCCGTCCCAGCCTTTTTTGTTCAACACATTATTCCAAGTTGTCTTATCAATATCTGCAAAAGCGACACATTGGAGGTTGTGCCTATGGCAAACATCAACGTGTGAACGCCCCTTCCCGCCAACCGCTACAAAGCCAACCTGAAGCTTACTATTGAGATTCTGCCCTCTTACGATAGCTGGAAAACCCAAGGTGGCAGCTCCAGCAAAGCCAAGCTGGGTAATGAATTTACGGCGATTAAGTTGTGATGACATGGTTAGTTTATTTTGGTTTGGTTAATACTGCTAGGAATATTTTGAGAGAACCTCTCAGAGGTTGCTCGAGTGAGGCTCACCTTCATCGGCGCTATTACAGTTCGAAATATTATACGTATGTATTAGCTCGAATCTTTCACCACGATTAACAGGAGCAGAAGAGCATCCTCGTTTACTCATTATCTATCTGTGACCTCATATATTCGCCCTCGGAGTGATGGGGTTTCATCGGCCAATTATCGCTGCGGAATGGGTAAGCGGGCAGTTCGGTTCCATTCATCAGACCACCGATCGGCAAGTTAGAAAAAGCATATCTGACAGCCACTGGGTCTTTCACCGTATCGCTCCAGACGGTCACCTCACCACCGCCGGCTTTGGCGCGTGCTTGGTGGAAAACCTTGTCCTCGCCAGCGATGTAGAATCCGACATCCACGTCCTTATCAAGACGCAAACCCTCGGCGCCGTCTTTTTCAAAGCTCACCACACACTTACCGTCTTTGACTTCCATCTTGTCGAAGACTGGGCCGCGCCACTTGATAGGCTGGTTGCGGTTGTCCTTTTCCTGATAGACCTCGGAGACGGCCCAACGCGCGCTGCGTTCGCCCACCGGTCGTTTGTGCCGCGGGTGAATGTTGCCATCGCTGTTAGCATCAAAACTCACGATCAATCCCGTGTTAGGAGTTTTGCGCCAGATATCGAATTGCACCTCGCGGACCACGTTGCAGTGGTGGTTCATGTCGTAGCTCATACTACGACGAGTCGACCATCCCGCAATTTGAATAATACCAAATGGAAGATCAGGCTGGTTGAATGATTTTCTGAACGTGCTGATCACGCTAGAAAACGTCTCGTAATAGGGTTTCCAAGACTCCCCGAAAGAATTGTTTTCACCCTGATAGAATAACACACCACGGATGGTGTATCCCGACAACGGCGCGATCAGACCGTTTAACATCCCAGCCGGCTGAGCATCATTGGCTGGATCGGTTTTCTCCTTTGGTTTACCAGGTTTACGTTCACCAGGTTCTAGTCTTTTTAATGCTTTTTCCCACTGCATGAGATCAAATTGGAGCTGATCCGAGGCTCCTTGCTCCTTGCCGTTCTGAATCCAGGCTTTTTGAGCGGCTTCTGATTCCTTAAAATAAGGCTTCATGACATCGAGATTTTTCAACATCTCGCGCTCTACCCAGTGCTGCGCCATAGTTCCACCCCACGAGGTATCGATCAGACCAACCGGAACTTTAAGCATCCGGTGAAGGCGTTTGCCAAAGTAGTATCCGACGGCACTACATTGCGCTAAATCTTTGCCTTGGCACTTCTTCCAATGCCCCTCGCCACCATTCTCATCGGCTTGATAGTCGGCCTGAGGATAGGTGTTCGCCACTTTGGGGATACGCAGGAAACGAATCGCAGGATAATCCCCCGAGGCCAGCTCAAGGTCGGCGTCGCGACTGCTATTCATTTTTCGCTCCATGTTACTCTGTCCGCCGCAGAGCCAAACCTCACCAACTAGAATATCTTTTACAGACAAACCCTTACCGCCAGCCGTCACCTTCATCATACGATCCTCGAAACTAGCCTTCATCGGCTTAAGCTGCGCCTGCCAGGACCCTTTGTCATTGATCTTTACCTTGGCCACCTGTCCCGCAAAATTAACCACTACCTCGTCACCGGCTTTTCCCCATCCCCAGACGCGCACGTCTTGATCACGCTGCAGCATCATGCCATCGCTGAATACGTTCGCTAAGGTCAATGTCGCCACTGACCGTTCGGGACGCTGGGGGAATGAATCAAACTCGTCGGCAACAACCACCCCGGCCGTACCGAGGGAGAGCGAAACTGCTATCATTATCAAATATTTCATCATCATTTTTTTCATAAATTGAGATCTTTCTATTGGTCGGTAGTCGAACGCACTGTCAACCTGACAGATTCCGGGCTGGAGTGGATAGCCTAACATCCCTAGCACTGGACAATAACCTCGTCCTTGCCGCAGCGTGGAAAGGACGGCGTCTATTTCTCCATGGCAATAAATACTTAGGCTATCTTTTGTTCTAACCAGCTAATATTAGCCTACTTTGCGAGCCAAGATTTTTCAGCTGTTGCTATTTTTTCCTCACTCAGTCCGAAAGCTTTTAAAACACCTTTAGCCATCATGATGTTACCTAGTCTATTCATGTGGCAACCGTCAGAAGTGAGTTTGTTTTTGATCATGCGGCCATATTTAGGTTCACCGAACATGCCGGCTTTGCCTTTGACATCTGGTATTTTCTTTAACTGCTCATGCATGTCCTTGCTCAGATCTGCGATGGGGAGTTTCTTTTCTTTGGCTATCTCCCTCAGGAAGTCGTTGTAGGGAATCAGCTTCTTGTTGGTTTCCTTCTCTGGATCTTCACCGATCATGGTGGAGGTCAGGATGACGACCTTGATATCGGCAGCCTCTGCCTTTTCGATAATCGAGCGGATATTTTTTTTGTAGTCTTCTAGAGACACTCCTGTAAAAGTATTTTTACCTAGCTTAAGCGTGTAGTGCCAGACATCATTGACTCCACAGCTCAGGGTCATCCAGTCTGGATCCTTGCTGATGACGCTTTTTTCGAGGCGCGCCAGCATATTATTCGATTTGTTACCTGATTTCCCAGCTGGGATATGAGTAACCTTGAGCCCCTCTTTATTGAGCGCTTCCATCACGAGTTGGATGTAGCCATTTTTTCTGTTGCCTGCCTGAGTGATCGAATCACCCATAAAAGCGATTTTCTCACCGGCTTTGACTACTACAGCGGATGCGGTAATCGATGTAAAGCAGCTGAATGCTACGATGAGTGAGGGTATGATTTTGTTAGTTAGATTCATTTTATTTTAGGTAGTATGTTATGGTTAGTTGTATTCAAAGTGATGACTAAGAGCCTCCTTAACGGCTCTTGAACAGGAAGACTCCTTTTTTATTTCCAATGCTGAGGTCGCTTTTGCCGTCGCCATTGACATCCGCTGTCATTAGCTGGGTTCCCGCTCCAGAATCGGAGTCGAGTAGATGAGGGATGAAATGCGCACCCTTATCATCCCTAACGAGCTGATACCAGTAGAGCACCGCAGCTCCTTTAGCGTCTGGGTCTCTGCCATTGTGAGCCCAGTAACGTTTTCCGGTGGCGAAATCAGTCAATCCATCGCCGTTAAAATCACCTTTTACTAGCGCATGCGCTTGGGTGAAACTGACTCCTCCGACACCGGGAGACTTGTCCTCAGGAATGAGCACGTGTTTCTTAAAATGAATTTGGCCTTCGCGTATTTCGTTCTCGAACCATGCCAGCCCCCATGAGTGAGCGCTTAGGCTGGTCACTATATCCTGATCACCATCACCATCGATGTCATAGACTAACATTTGAGCACCACCTTTTTTTGAAGATAATGTGTAAGGGTGAAATTTCCAATCGCCGGGCTTAAGCGGATCAGCTGGAGCCTCATACCAACCTTCCTTTTCTAGGAGATCAACATTGCCATCACCATTGAGATCACCAAAACCAAGACCATGATAGTAGGGTGACCCTGTCCGCTTAGGAGAGATAGGGTGAAACACCCAAGGTTCCTCAGCGTTTTTCCAATCTGGGGTGAAGAAGCCAAACTTCCCGCCCTGCATCGCGATGAATTCCGGCTTACCGTCTCCGGTCAGATCGCCCATCTCGGGTGATTCATTACCGACTTTTGCTACTACGCGATGGCGAGGCCAGTCTTCCGAAGGTTTTTGCGGTTGTAAGTAGAGGTCAAGATGGAACTTACCATCGTGTGCCACCTGAAAGATATCAGCCCTGCCGTCCCCGTTCATATCCATTACCCAACTTTGAAAAGAGTTGTGCGCGTAGCCTTTTGGAGAAACAGGTTCGCCAGCGCGGTAGCGGTGTTTTTTCTGGAAATCCGGACCCTCCCACCATAGTGGACCAGCAATAAGATCGATCTTACCATCGCCATTGACGTCGCCAAAAGAGCTTCCTTCTGTATAAACTCCCTTATCGAGGATGATTTTCTCGTGGCTGATGGCAGGTTTGATCGTATCAGAATCGATCGCTGCCATAAGAATAGCAACCAGACCAAGCGGTAAGATGAGGTAGAGTGTTTTCATTTTATTTTGAGGTTCTATTTTGTTTGAGTTTCGATCACGAAAGGAGCTGGGCGTTGCGTTGAATTGACAGCTAGGGTAAAGCGGTCATCCGCTCCCCCAGCAGTCACTACGATTGTTGCTGGTCCGTTTTTGGGGAGTTTGATTTCTTTGATCCCGTCAAAAAGATACATCTGGTGCGTATTGTTTATTTTCAGAATTACTTCGCCGTTCTTTTTAGAGTCTAGACCAAATCTAGCGACACTCCAACGACTATTCCCCCTCCCTTTGACTTTAGGAAGATCGCTTGGCAGGAGTTCTCCATTGACGCGACTGACAAGTGGAGTCCACTGGTAGTCCTTGAATGGCTCGGCGAAGATAACTGCTCCTCGGTGAGCGATCTGGTCAGCCACTCTTTTGTGTGACCGTAGTCCCGTCCATTTACGAATGACCTGCCGGGCATCTGTTTTGAATTCACCTTCCTTTCCCAGCTCAGAAAGGAACCGGACTAAGTCAATGAATTGGTCTTCCCGCAGACTTGCCGTCAGTCCTGCAGGCATCATAGAGACCGGGCTGATGCTCAGGGACTTAATATCAGCTCTTGCAATACGAATTTTTTCCCCAGCAAAGTCACGCAGAACGATTTCGTCTCGCCCCTCGATGATGAGCCCACCAGTGTGGGCATCACCATTTTTCTCAATCACCGATGTGGTGTGGTAACCTTCTTTAATTTTATCATTAGGGTTAAGTAGCGAGGTGATGAGGTAGTCTACAGGAGCACTTGCACCCATACTAACAAGGTTGGGACCGATGGGTGAGCCTACCGTCCCAATAGCGTGACATGCTATGCACTGCATCGATGAGCTACGGTAGATTGTCTCTCCACGATGAGGGTCACCCTGAGTTTTTACGCGATCCACCATGACGGCCATTTGCTTTGCAGTGAGCTGCTGTGTCATGGGCTTGAGTTTCCCCGACGCCTTCAGCGCTTCCATCAAATCTATTGGTGGTCTGCCCGAGGTTCCAGCACGTTGTAGTCCGAGACTAGCAATTTTGGAGGGAAGCGTTTTTCCTTTCAGTGCCCTTGCTAGAGTGGATGATGCTTTAGGGTTTTTAAGAAAAAGGGCCAAAAGCCCATATCGATCAGAGCCATCATCCTTCATCAAAAGCTCCACAGCAGCGGCCGCTGCTTTATCGGGGGCTAGACTCGCCAGCTCCCTGACAGCGATAATACGAACCGCATCGTCCTTAGATTCCCGGCTAATTTTCTCAAACAAGGTCACCGCCTGAGCTCCTCCATAGAGTCGTAGACCTTCTGCGGCGGCTTTTCGTTTCTTAGGTGAGTTTGTCAATGCATCGATAAGCTTTTTACGGGCTGGGATAAATTTCCATAATCCGGCGAGTTGTGCCGCTTTGCTGAAAATTTCCGGCTGATCACTCGCCAATAATGGAAGAATTTTTTCTAGCCCTGTAGCAGGCTGAAGCTTTCTGATTTTTTTAGCCGTAATGAGATAATCAAGTGCCGCTGGATTACTAGCAGAAAGATCAAGCAGGCGTTCCAAATCCTTGGCATTGCCAACCAGCGAGATCACCTCAATGGCTTGAGCCTTTTGTGGGGCGTCGAGCGAACCGTCGTCAATTCCTTTGAAAATACTCTTTAGTGAGAGCGGTTTGCCGAGTGACTTCATGGCAAAAAGAAGATGGGGAAGTTTGCCGCCAAAGATGTTTTTTCCCGATTCAAATTGCGGAACCCAGTGAGCTTCGTGCTCGCGCACAATAGACCATAGCGCAAAATCGATGGGCTTGTCGACGGGTTGATCGAGCGCTCTCAAAGCCAATGGAACCGATTGAGAATCGGGCTTTTGCGCCAGACAGCTGATGGCCCAGAGACGCACCTGAGCATTCTTGTCGTCGATGGCTTTGCTAACTATCTGCTTCGCTCCCGTCACTTCATCATAGCGATGATAGATGAACCGCAACGCCGCTGCCCGATAACGAGGATCACTGGATTTGGCTAGGGTCGTTACGATGCCAACATTGGTCGAGTTGAGCGCTTGGTAAGCCCACATGCCTTGTAGCAGAGAAAAGTCATCCTTTAGCCCTGCGCTCCATGACTTTAGTTTAGAAAAGGTCTCGGGGGTTTTACGATTCCTAAGCTCGGTCCGCGCCAGATCACGGTGGACGCGTTCTTTTGAAAGCAGGCTGCTTAGAATCTGCTCAATCGTGGCCTTGGTGAAATCCTTCTTCTCTATCAGCGGTCGATCCTTGAAGGTGACGCGCCAGATTCTTCCCCGTGTGTGATCTCGTCTCTTGTCCCTAAAATCGACTTCACCGTGTTGAATGATCGGGTTATACCAATCGGCGATGTAAACTGCTCCGTCTGGTCCCATTTTCACATCAATAGGCCGGAAGGCTCGATGGCTTGAACTGAGGAAATCCTCAATCCGAGTCGAGGTGTAAGTGCTGCCGTCGGGTGTCAGTTTGTAAGTGTTGATCCGATGGCCGCGGAAGTCTGGTGCAATCATCACACCACGCAAGGCATCGGGAACATGGGAGCCGGAGAGAATTTCGAGTCCGCAGAGTTTCGGCTGCCCTGGATTCAGCCCCCGTATGACTCTCTTGGCACCGGGGGAAGTGCGAAAGACAGACCGCGGAAAGATGAAGTTGATGCCGTCACCACCTGCCCCATCGGTGGCAAAAGTCTGCCCGTAATCGTCGAAGGCAAGCCCCCAAGGGTTAATAAGACCCTTGGAAAGGATTTCTGCACGTTGGGTCTCTGGTCTAAAATGCCAGATTCCACCACCCATGAGACGCCGCACGCCATAGGGAGTTTCTAGATGACTGTGAATATAGATCGATTGCATGAAATAGATCATCCCATCTGGCCCCTGCTTGAGAGTGTGCACAAGATGATGCGTGTCTTCCGTGCCAAATCCTGAGAGAACCACCGTCCGTTTGTCCGACTTGCCATCACCATCAGTATCTTCCAAGAAGAGTATCTCGGTTGAGTTAGCCACATAAGCTCCACCATCGACTGGCAGCACGGCTGTAGGAATGTGCAGTTTATCGGCAAAGACGGTGCGCTTATCAGCCTTGCCATCACCATTGCTATCCTCTAGCACCAGAACACGATCATTTTCTTCAGCACCGGGAACGATGTGGGGATACATTCCGCTCGAAACAAGCCAGAGACGACCTTGCGTATCGAAGTTCATTTGCACTGGCTTCGCGATCATCGGATCGGACGCAAAGAGCTCAATCTGCATCCCTTCTGGCAGATTAAAGCCTGCCTTCTGCACGACCGGATCAGGGTTTGGTATATCCTTGAGTCCGCGCTGAGCGTGGGAAGAGAGAATACCAACCGACAGTGTAAGCGGGGCAAGGATGATGCGAAAATTCATTATTTGTCAGTGGTAAGTTTTAGTCTAAGTGCTTCGATCTCTTTTTCACGTTCCTCAATGAGGGGATCAAACATGGGAAGCTCCTTTACGTTATTTCCCTGTTCATGTTTGCGGAAAAGACGCAGATAAGTTTCATTGGCAGGCCTCCATTGGTGGAAGAACAGTTTGTTCTTTGCGATGATGGTTTCTCGAAGTTTGGTTCCGTTCTCGCTCATAAGCTGACTTTCATTAGGCATAGTCAGTCCGAGAGACTTGGTGAATTTTGGGGCCACTACTCGATAACCATTTTCATGAAAATGTAGTCCATTGTCAGTCATGCCCTTAACACCATTACCAATTTCGGCATTAAAATCAGCGTAAGAAATCTTCCTCTTCTTCGCTAGCTCGGCAATCGCTTTCGTGTAACTAGCCAATCGATAATTATGCTCCGTCATATCGGGCATTGGAGACCCCATACTTTCCGCTGGAGGCGGAGAAACGAGAACAATCACGCGCGGCTTTACAGTCTCCGAGATCATATCTAATAGCTTCTCATATCCTGCAATAAATTCAGCCAACCCTTTTTCTCCTTCAAAGGCAGCCACAGCACCGTAACAGACGATGACTACATTCGGCTTGATGTCTCCAATATCCACCGTGAGACGACGAAACCCTTCCTTCGGGGGTCCGAAATAACTGCGTGCGTGACCAAAGACGGAGTCGCCACTCCAGGCGAGATTACGAAATTTAAGGTTCTTCTTTCCGGATGCCAACGTAATAGCCGTTTCAAAGTAACCATAATGTTGCGCTCGCTCGATCACCGTGTTTCCCAATAAGACAACCGTATCGTTGTCCTTAAACAAAGCTGCTTCCAGTCGCAGAGCGGTAAGCGTTGTAATGAGTATGATAATTTTCCGAGTCATTGAAAACATGATGTAGTTTACGACCTATCTGACAAGGATCTTTCTTAAATTCGGACAAATTCATTAGCGCATAGAGAGACTTAGGAACAGTTCTCTGTGAAATTTCCGCGCCGGAACATACTACCCCCGCGTTATCTTCACACTCTGGGCGGATCAGGAGTTACTCTCTATGCACTTATTCGCCATCTATTTCGGCAAGGGGCTATTTGGCTTCACCGCATTCGCCGGATAGGGATTCTTTACGCCAAAGACCAACATATCCGCCCGCTTCTCAACAACGACAAATGATTCGTCGATGTTTCCATCGGCATTATGAACTTTAGTGCTATCTAACTTCAAGTGTTCAGCAAGGAACGGATACGCCGCCATTCGCTTAGATATACCGTAATCATGTTTCTCTTCTGCGAGATGAACATTCTTAACCTTGCTAGCGGCACCATATAGTCCATAGACATGTTTTATATAGGGATACTCGTGTTGGGGTGTGTGCTTGGTCCAGTCCGAACCATTGGAAATAATCAATTGGGGCCGCGGTGCGGCTAGTGCTGCGATCTCGGCATTATTGGTTTTATGCTTGGCGCTCTGGTGAATTGGCATACCGCTTTCACAGACACAGCCACCGAAAAAATGAGCGGAAACCTGACAGACAGGGACGCTTACAGCGATCCGTTCATCAATGGCCGCCAGAATGAATGATTGCGTTCCTCCACCAGAACAACCGGTAATACCGAGCCGTTTTGCATCCACTTCAGGCAATGAAAGAAGAAAATCTACGGCACGCATACTATTCCAAGTCTGTAATCTGAGCACTTCTGGCGTCTGTCTATGAGACCATTCCGCCTCCTTCCAGTCTCCATACCCAACCATATCATAGAGAAATACAGCCGCTCCCATACGTGCAAATATCGCACAACGCTTCTGTCTGCTTTCCTTAAAACGACCTCCATGACCATGGGGACAAAGAATGCCAGCGAGTCGACCCTCGAATTTAGTTGGACGGTACAGTGTGCCCGTAACGTAAAACCCGGGTGAACTTTCAAACGCGACGCTCTCCACAACATAACCCGCGTAGGTTCTCTTATTGGTGAACCTTGGATTGAGAGGCGTCTTTTCAGGTAGCTTGCTCAGGCCGGCACCCGTCAGAATCCCCTCGCGGATGTTCGCTTTGCGCTTCTCCCATCCTGCCAAATCCGAATAGGAGGACTGGAATTGCAAGAGTTCCGCCTGCGCCTCTTCTGGAGTCTGCGCATGCCCCTTTCGCAACTTGGTTTCATCGGCGATTGCCCATCCGCTAAGGACTAGGGTGATGACTGCGGCGAAGGATGTGTATTTCATAGAAGTTTGATTACTTTTGCTAGGAATTTGCTTGTGGTTGGCGGCCGATCCCACTCAGGAGGCTATGGGCTGACTGTAGGATTTACTTTGAAAATTCAAGCTCACTGAACTTAACCGGGTGGTTGATGAGGTTTTTTCCATCGGGGTCTATCACTTTGAGAGCTAACGATGATATTTTCCAATCGATTTCGATCATGCCCACATTCTTACTCCATGAGGACTTCCCTACGCGGAATGAGTTGTTGGCTTCTGCCCAATTTTTTCGCGGGCTAGTCAGACCGCTGCTGGTGAGGTCGTAGAACGGGTAGCTTCCCACGTTTTCCTTGGAAAGTTCGGCAAAATGAACATCGCCAGAGATCGCAAAGGTGTGGTTGGCTTTGTGTTTTTTTAGTAAGTCATAGAAACGTTTCTTCTCATGCGGCACGTTCCCCCAATTTTCCATCCCCTTTTCATAGGCAATCATTTGGATGCTACTGCCGATGATACGAACATCAGCTGGGACTTGGAGTTGTTTTTCTAACCATTCCCACTGAGCTTTACCTAGGAGAGTTTTGCTAGTGTCGGTAGTCGGCTCATACCAGTTGATCGTTCCTGGGGCTTTTTTTGCTTTGCTCTTCGGGAGTCTGTCGCGGAAGTAGCGAGTGTCGAGTAGGATAATTTGTACGACTTTTCCTTTTTCTCCGAAGCTATAAGAACAATAAACACCCTCACGCTGGCGTCTGGCGGATTCCTTTGGTTCATTAAAGAAATCGAGAAATATTTTTTCTGACTCAACCCTTTTTGCATAGTCATTACCACCATCATTTACGCCATAGTCGTGATCATCCCACGTGGCCAGAACCTGTGTATTCTTTACTATATTTTGAAACGCTGGATTGGCTCCAAGGACCGCGTATTTTCTCTTCAAAACCTTCATGTCATTGGTGTCACCGTAGATATTATCGCCAAGGAAGATGAAAAGATCTGGATTATGTTTCAGCGCCGCATCAAATACAGGTATGGGAGTATTGCCCTTACCGTTATAGCATGAGCCAAAAGCAATCTTGGTGATGGTCTTTAGGAGGGTCACATCAGACTTTTCTGCTGCGAAAATCGAGGCACTCGATAAGCTAAGGAATATGAGAAGTATTTTCATGGTAAAGTTGGTTGGATTCTATTTTCTTAGTTGTTAGCGAGCTTGCCGTATCTGGGCAACCGTGGATAAACTAGGATCATTTTCAAATTAGTAACCATCATGCCCCCGCAACGACATATGTCCACTTATTTACTCATTAATGCTTACCCAAATTAGAACCAACTGATTTCATGCCTCCCAGCAGGTGGCAGTGTACCGCGAGGGCTCTGGAGTGATCAAATGCCCGGAACTCCCGTGCTGGGGCTGTGCTCAAATACGTCATTTACAAATTTCTTACTCCCTATCACCGCTCCAGCAGTAAAATACCACTCCCTACAGCGCAACACCTTTTGATATTATTTCATTATTTTACTGACTGTTAGGTATTTACCTTTTTCCAACCTTGATCAGCTTGGGCCGCTCCTTGGAAGCTTTGATGACCTTAATCGCTTCGCGAACGTCCTGTGCTTTTCCCATGCTCAATCTTTTGGGGAAATCTGGTTCATCGTTCTCGAAGTAGTGAATCGCTGCTTCGAGCTTGGGGATGGCGCGTTGGGAGTGGGCACCGTAGTTCTTGAGCAGCTTTATAATCTCGTGGATCCTTTTCTCGCTAGCGTGTGGCTTTTGGTTCTTAACGTAATCAGCGAGGAGTTCGATTCCTTCGCTGACATGATGCTTAGAAAAGAGCGCTAAACCGCCCGTCTGGATCTGGTCGCCAAACATAATTCCGCTCGGAGAGGGCTCGACGATGGCGCGGTAAATAGAGGGCATTAGCGGTTTGAGTTCATCGTAGCTGAGGTTCCGGTAAACGGAGGTGAAGCTACCACGGGCGCGGCCGTCTTGGTTCCGTAGGCCGGCGCGCACGGCCTTGAATAGCAGGTCACGATCGACGCCCTCGAGGGAACGTCCGAGCAGTCCGCCGCGGGAGTTGAAGAGGGCAAAGGATAGGTAGCGTTGCTGCATGCCGCGAGGATCGTTTTTCTTGTCGACTTGGGTCAGCATCTCGAGAAGCTCGGGGACGGCCTTCATCGCAGGCTTGCCAATGGCAGCGAGGGCGTCGGCAGCCTTGATGCGCAGCCACAGGTCGTCGGCTTTGAGGGCATTACGTAATGCTGGCACAGCGGCAACGGATCTACCACCAAATTTGGCGAGCGCCTGGCAGGCACCGAGACGCCCATAGAGCCCCGGTGACTCCAATAGAGCGAGTAAGGCAGTGACTTGCGACTTGCCCTTACGGCGTGCAAGAGCCATGGCGGCTCGCTCACGCACAATAGGCGACCAGCTACTGAGGCGACTGAGCAAAGAATCTGGGCTGAGCTTGTCATAAGCGCTATAGCGGTCCTTGTTACTCCAACCGCGTCCGTCGAGGATGAGTTGCTTGGCGGCTTTAGCATTCAGTTGCGGGATATTGGAGCGGCGTTTACCGGTGAGGTAGGTCTTCTTTAAGGGCATAGCGTAGGCGAGCAGATAGCCACCAGTACAATCCCAGTTGCGGTAGCTGTCATTGCGCATCTGCGGTGGTCCCTGGTGAGGGAAAGTGCCGTCCGCGCGGCGAGCGAGATCAAAGTACCAACCACCAAACTCCTCCATCCACGCACCTGTGGCATGTGGTCCAGAGCGGGCAATGGCGGGGACGGACCAGAGTACATTGAAAAAGTTTCCGGTGTGTCCGGTGTCGCGCTCGGGACCGTGAGAAGCGGTGCTCATGCGTGAAAAGAACTCGGCGCTGGCGGGCTCGTTAAGCAAACTAAACAGCACTGCAGTCATGCCGCACTTGCCGTTGTCCTCGTGGTTCTGAATCCAGGGATTATGGTCTCCGTAGGGGATGGCTCCAGTACCGGTGTAGAAGCGCAACAGCTTAGCACTGCGCTCAATCGCGGTGGTCACCGCAGGGGCTTTTACGCCCGCAGCACGCGCCATGACGAGTGAGGTAGTCAGCGGCACACCGGGTGAATGCATCATCCCATAGCCGAGAAGACGTCCATCGTCGTTAGCAAACTTGTGCCCCCAGGAACCGATCGCGCTCTGCCCATTGGCAGACTCCATTGCGAGACGACGCAAACCGGGCATGACTGATTGATCACCAGTAGCCAAAACGTATTCGGAGAGAAACAGTATCGCATAGCCATAATACCAAGTCTGGAAACCATTAGCTGAGTAACCCGCGGCCCACTGAGCCTCCTTGCGCACGATGGGCAAATAGTCAGGATTGCCGCTGGCGAGCAGAGCGAGGGCGTTGAGCGAGCGGCTGATGGGATTCTGTTTGTAGGAAGGATCAGCGATCTGTTTTGCCAAAGCTTTACACCCCTGCTCCAAGATACGCTGCGATTTCTGGCAGTCATACGGCGCGGTGGCGCTGTATGAGCCGAGCACCGGGAGCTTCAGGGTGACTTTCTCCGCCTTCCCATCACGCCAGCGAAGCAAGGCAAGATCACCGGTTTTAGATTCGGCAATGCTGAGGGCTTTGCCGAACTCGGTGCGCGGATCATAGGAAAAGGGCTTGTCAGAGACGCCAAGAATCACATCCCCAACTACGAGTATGCCATCGGCAGGAGTATCCTTCTCCACCTCCGTGATACGGATCTGGCGGGCGCTGCTGGTGACCATCGACTCACTGAACATCCACCCGCGGGCACCAGTGGCGCCGAGGTTCCAGTCATGGACCGCACCAGCGGGAATGGGATCGCCCTTAGTGAAATCGGGGTTCGCTATCTTGCCCTTGGGCGCGGCGGAGAGTGGTGTGACACCGAGGATGAGGGCGGCGAGGAAGGATAGTTTCTTAGTTATTTGCATGAAGTTGATTGGTTAGTGTCTGATAGGATCGGGACGCCCGCTGATCCGCAGGCTTTCGTTTACCACTATTTTGGAAAAGTGATCGGTCCAGGGTGGTTGTTCTCGGTGGCGTTGCTCGCGGCACCAGGCATCTCGGAGTGCGGGTTCCGTTGCTTAGCCTTTCCTGCTGACACAATCTTACCACCCTCGATCCGCGGCGGCGAGTGGCGATTCGGCGTCGGTTGTGCGGGAATGGTGTCACCTGTCTGCTTGCTCCATGCCACCACCAAAGCGCGTGCCTGAGCGAGTGTCTCGGCATACTCGGGATTACCAGCCAGATTACTGAGCTGATGTGGATCCTTGATGACCTGGAATAATTCCTCTGCCGGGCACGGATTGGCAAACACCTGCTGTTGCTTCCAGGTCGTATTACCAGCCGCATGCGCCAGCCAGAGTTCCCGGCCAGCCGGGTAATGAGTGTCAGATTCGTAGCAGAGGTTCGGCTGATTAGGGTAATTATTCTTGATGTAAAGGAAGTCTCCAAAGCGAACCATCCGCTCATGATTCTTATAGACGTGCCAGTTGTGCTCGGAAAAGACCATCTCCCGCACTGTCGCCGCTGGGTTCATCATGATGGGAACGAAACTCTGCCCTTGCACTGTCTCCGGTATCACCACTCCCGCCAGTTCAAGGCAGGTCGCGCTCAGGTCGATCACGCTTACGAAACTCTCACTCACCCCAGCCGACTTAATCATCGCAGGGAAATGCACCACCCAAGGAGTCTTGATACCGCTGTCATACAAGCGCGACTTACACCGAGGAAACGGGCGCCCGTTATCCGAAGCAATCACGATAAGCGTGTTATCTAGCACCCCTTGCTTTTTCAATTCAGCAGTCACCAATCCAATGTAATGATCATAGCGACTCACCTCGTGGTAGTAACCGGTCAGATCCACGCGGGTGATTTCGGTGTCCACCATATAAGGAGGGATGATGACTTCTTCCTTGTTGTAGGTTTGTACATCATTGTTAATTGCCCAGTCGCGGTGGCCGTCAGCAGAGGCCAGCCAGAAGAAGAACGGCTTGTCTTTAGGTCGGTCCTTCACGTGCTGCACCCAGTCCGCGGAGCTGCCGGGGCCTCCACCGCGGGTGATCCGATCAAAAGCCCTATCTTCTTTACCAAACATGTGATTCTTACCGGACAGAACGGTGTAGTAGCCCGCTTGGCGCAGCAGCTCAGGGAAACGTGTCTGGCTATCCGGCAGACGCACATGTAATTCTGGTGCTCCAGTATTATGTGGGTATCGCCCAGTGATGATACTACAGCGACTTGGACTACAGCTGCTGGTAGTGAGGTAAGCATTGTCAAATCTTAGTCCGTTCGCTGCTAGCTGATCGGTGTGCGGAGTCTTAATCACCGGATGTCCGTAGCAGCCAAAGTCGTCTTGAGAAATATCGTCCGCAATAAAAAAGACAATATTCGGTCGCTCAGCACCCATCGCCAACGAGGGGCAGACAAAGAGAAAAAGGTGGATGAAGGATAATGATAGTAGAATACGGCGCATAAGATTAGATCGGTTGGATAAGAGATGAGTCATTCTGAATGAGCTAGCCAAGTAAGATGATTCTCCGTGGCATTGAAAACATGGTGTAGTTTACTGTCTATTTGACAAGGATCTTTCTTGAGTTTGGCCAAATCCATTTGTGGTTGCATAGTTGCCAGAAAAAGCATGAAGACAGACCAAAATATGAAGAAGGTATATAGATAGATCCTTGTATCATATAGAGGTGTTCTATGAGCATAGCTAAATCCTATCAGCTCCACCCCACACTCACACCCCAAAGCCCTTCCGCTGCCTGCTTTCATGCTATCTCAGTAAATAAATAGAAAGACAAATAAACTGACACGAGGTGCTGTTTTCCCCGTCATATCTGTCGGGGGAAACTCTAGCGGTATCTTCGAAGCTTATCAGTTTTCACTCAGCAGGGTGGCTGAGGACTCTGGGGTTCTTAATCATTTAAGTCCAGTGAATCAAAGCCTTCGATGGGGGCTTCTTCTGGTTTGTGGACTTTAAGCAGTACTTTGCCGGCGCGAGCCTGGAGGGATTTCCACATCGGATAGTATCTGAAATCCTTACCAGTGACGCCACCGCGGAGTTGGGTGACCTCGATGTATTCTATCACATCCTGTAGTGATTTCGCCGCTATCTTCCCGTCAGCATTGGAGAGTTTACCCATTCCCTCGGCGGAAGCGATTAAGCTCTCCGCTGCGTTGGACACCCCTTTTCTCAAGCAATACATCAAGGTTTTCAGGGCGCGGGCCTCATGGATATGCCCCAGGTAACTGATGAGACGTTTATCAAGATTGAGCCTGAGCATCGCATCGGCGAAATCTAGGCGATCCTTGCTGCTGATGTCGCCGTAACCTTTGGGTCCAACCACCATCCGGCGAACCGATTGAGCACCTACGATCTTGGCTCTGGTCGGGCTGGAGATAGCGAAATCGAGTAACATCTGGTCGGCCTGACGGCTCGGTGAGTAGGACAGTGCAAAGACGAGCTTGTTGAACTTAGCCATATCGTCCCCCTCCCCTACTTTCTCTAGCGCCGCCATGCTTCCGGCGTCGCCGAATTGGGCGAGGATATAATAGAGGGTCGAAAGTGCCTTTTCACTACTCTTGGGAAGCATAGCAATAATTGCCTTACTAACATTTCCGACATGCGCCGGATCATCACGGCGGGAAAGAATAGCCTGTTCGCATCCGATCAGGTCCTCCTGCGTCTTCGCCTGCTTCAAATGAGCTAAGACATCCGCCAGCATTTTATCGCCACCGATGGCGAAGGCTGCTTTGATGGCGGCCTGGCGGATTATAGGTTGTTCGTGGCTCGTCGCCTCCTTGGCAAGTTTGAGACCGGCGGCGGACTTAGCGGTGGCGAGCACCTCAAGGATACCGGCGGCCGCTCTCGCATCCTTCGTCTTTGCAAAAATCGCGGTGAGTTTCTCTGCCCCTCCAGCTGTGACCAAGGCGACAGCGAGCTTCTGGCTGTGCTGGTGCAGGCGCCAGTATTCGTGTCCAAGATAGGGAACAAAATCCTGCAGTGCCTCCTGACCGAGGGTTTTATTGAGAAAATTCATCGCTGCTATCTTGCGAAAATAGGTTTTACTTGAAGGATCACTCAACGCTGCGCGGCAGAGCTTGAGCTGCGCATCAGCGCCGTCAAGCGCATCGAGTTTCGCAAGGAACATCTTCTCCACATCCACGGCAATGCTCGGTAGCGTGATTGGTTCTTTCTCCGCGGCAATCAGTCCATATAATTTGTCAACATTGTAGGGAACCTTCTTCTTGCCCACGAGCCTTATGAACTTCATCACAGGATCGTCGGTGAGGACAACGGTGAGCGGTTCAAGAAAATCGCGGAAGGCAGCGGGTTGCTTTATGACCGCATCAATGTCGAGCAAGTTACGCTTGAAGCCAACATGCGGACGGATATGGCGTGAGATCGCAGCTTTCTTTCGCAGACGGTGAGCGGTAGCCTGGACGGCCTCGCGGTAGCCGAATTGCCCAAGCATTCCCTGGGCTGGCTTGCAGCGGTTGGCAAACATCTGCTCGATGATCTGCTCTTCCTCGGCAGCAAAGGTCAACGGACCAGCAATCTTCACGATGGTGTCCTTGTCCCAGACCCCTATCCGCGAAGACACAAAACCTCTGCCACCCACTGGGTCGAGCACTAGCACGTCCTCGATGGCCTGCCGAACCAATTCTTCGTCAAACCCCGCTTCAAATGGTTTCTCACCGAGTTTCGTTGCCTTAGTAAATAATGCTACTTGAGTGGCATTACGGACACCGTTCGGTGCCACTGTCCTCGGCTCGACAACCGTCGCTTTCAACATCGCCAACTGCGTTTCATCGGAGTCGGTGCATTTGGAAATCACATTCACCGCGGTGACACGGACGAAGTCTTTAGGATCGTCGAGCAGCTTGGTGATTTTGGAAAGATTCGCCAGCACCACATCATTACCGCATGCTAAAAGCCCCTGGCAGGCGCCGTTGCGCATGCGGGCGTCGTCGCTTTCAAGAAGTTTCACGAGACGTGGTGCGATTTCCTTTTCTCCGGCCTGATAACGTTTACCAAGTTCCTTCGCGAATACCCTGCGGGCCTTTGGGTAGAAGATATTGATCAGTTTAAAAAGCTCGGCGGTGCTGCGTTCTTGCCAAGGCTTACCCGCACGCTTGATCAGCATCGGGTCGTTGAGCTGGGGGCGGGCGCTGGCGAAGAGTTGCGCCATTTCATCGTCGGTGAGGAACATATCCTCGTCCAGATCCTTGCCGGTGATGAGCGTCTGTTTCAGAGGGACTGCCTGGTGCAGGATATGCGTTGCCGTTGGATCGCGCAACGTCCCTTGTTCTGAACCGGTCGCTGAATGGTAAACAAAGCTGCCATCAAACATCCGGCAGAGGGTGCGGCGCCAGCGCAGGTTGCGTTCCTGATAAGTGCGGACTTCCGGACCGCACATGGCGGCCGCCCAAGACGACCAGTTACCGTGGTAGTCGGTCCCGTGGCCGCCGCGACGGGTGAAGGCGCAGTGGCTCGACATCATGGAAAAATACTTGGCTCCATATTTATCGCCGAGCAGTTTCATCGAGAAGGCAATGCCGGTGTTTTTGCCGTTGCTGTCGTCTGAGTCATAGGCCGGCATGTCACCGTAAGGGATGCAACCCTGGTCAACGTAGGAGCCGAAGAAGCGGTGGGCGCGTTTTACGGCCTGGTCGATCTCCGGGTGCTTGACACCGAGGTGCTGTGCTAGCGTGATGAGGAAAAAGCAGCGGTTACCGGCTGCGTTCAGAGCACCGTAGCCGGGGTTCATGCGGTGGAACTCACCACCGTTGAATGAGGGAAAAGCAAAAGTGTGGCCCCAGCTACCACCAGCGCTCTGGCCGAGGGCTGTGTCGATGGCGTATTTCCGTAGGGCGGGAAGGACAAACTTGTCGCCAGTGGCTTCGTAGTAGAGCGCGCAGTTGAGTCCGGTGAATCCATGGTGCCAGCTCTGGTAACCCTTGCCGCCTCTGTAACCCGGCTCGAACATCGCTCCGGCGGGCACGGTCGGTGGGTGCCACTGGCGGGCATTCTTACTGCGTACCCAGTCGTGCACCAGCTTACGGTGTTCAGGTTTTCCTGAGGCAACCAGAGCGATCGCTTCTAACATCCCACCACGACCACTGCGTGGTCTTTTCGGGTCAGCCACGAATTTTTGCTCAAGCACCTTCCAAGCTTCCTCGAGGATCTGATTTGTTTTTGGGCAATCGTAGGGTGCAGTGTCACTGTAGTCGGGAAACACGCGCAGATTCAGAGCCACCTCAAAGGTGGTGGGAAGAATTGGGAATTCGTCAAATCCCTTAGCTTCTTTTTCGCGAGCTGCTTCGTCCTTCCATTCATAGAGAGTATTGTCACCGCGAGCTTTGTCGAAGAGATCGTCAATATCTACTCCTGCGACATTCTTTTTACCGTAGCGCTTGATGTAGTTTTTATCTCGCCAGACTTGAAATGTAATTTTTCCCGCATTTTTTTCACGTTCCGCCTCGATGATCGCCTTTCCGATGAGATGGCCGAGGTGGCCGCCGGGGACGAATTTTTTTCCATTCATCCCGAGAATGACATCACCTTTTTGGAATTTACCCTCGGCCGGTGATCCTTTCAGGGTCGCCTCCACCAGAATTTGGTCGCCTTTGAACTTTCCTGCCATGATTCCAGCAATACCGGTTGGACCGAATGTCCAGATTTGCGGTGGACTTTTACCCTCTGGAACCGGCTCGCCTTTGGTCAGGTCGGGAAGGTTGGCGGGGCGTTTTGATTCAGTTTTCGTGAGGTCATCACCCCTGGCCAGTGCAGCGAGTTGTTCCGCGGTATGTGTCCGCTCCTCTGCAATGAGTGGCGAGATGAAAAAGCTCAATAAGAAGGCTGGAGTAAAAAAGTGTATGGTTTTCATGATGTGAATGTTGGTAAATAAATTTGATAGTCTTGAATGGCCTACAGTGTTCCAGTAATTAGTGCCTAGTCATCTAGATCCAGAGCGTCGAAGCCATCGATCGGAGCTAGTTCCGGTTTGTGCACCTTGAGCAACACCTTGCCGGCGCGAGATTGCAGAAGTTTCCACATCGGATAATCTCTAAAATCCTTACCAGCAACACCACCGCGGAGTTGGGTGACTTCGATGTATTCGATCACGTCCTGCAATGATTTAGCGGCAATTTTACCATCGGCGGCTGAGAGTTTATCCATCCCCTCGGCGGAAGAGATCAAGCTTTCCGCTGCAGTAGGTACGCCTTTCCGTAAGCAATACATCAAGGTTTTCAGAGCGCGGGCCTCGTGAATGTGCCCGATATAAGTGATTAGGCGTTTATCGAGTTCAAGCCTCAGCATGGCATCAGCGAAATCTAAGCGTTGTTTGCTGGTGATATCACCATAGCCTTTAGGCCCGACCACCATCCGGCGCACCGACTGGGCACCCACGACCTTCGCTTTATTTGGACTGGAAATCGCAAAATCTAGTAACATCTGGTCAGCCACACGACTCGGTGAGTAGGACAGAGCAACAACGAGTTCCTTAAATGCATCATTCTCAGTGTTCCCCCCCTCTTTTTTAAGCGCGGCCATACTTGCTGCGTCGCCGAGTTGAGCAAGGATGTGATAAAGAGTCGGTCGCACGGCATCACTACTCTTGGACAACATGGCGACAATCGCTTTACTTACCTTGCCAACGTGCGCCGGTTCATCACGGCGGGAAAGGAGGGCCTGTTCGCAACCGATAAGGTCTTCTGGAGTCTTCGCCTGCTTCAGGTGAGAGAGTATATCCGGCAGCATTTTATCGCCGCCAATAGAGAAGACTGCTTTGACCGCGGCTTGGCGAACCAAAGGTTGTTCGTGGCTCATTGCCTCTTTAGCAAGTTTGAAGCCAGCGGTAGAGTTAGCTGAGGCAAGCACCTCGATGATGCCAGCAGCCGCTTTCGTATCCCTTGTTTTTACAAAGATCTTGGCAAGTTGTTCAGCTCCGCCAGATGGAACCAAAGCCACGGCGAGCTTCTGGCTGTGCTCGCGTAGACGCCAGTAATCATGTCCAAGGTAGGGAACCAAGTCCTCTAATGCGTCTTGAGCCAATGTTTCATTGAGGAAATTCATCGCTGCCATCTTGCGGAAATAAGTTTTACGGGACGGGTCAGCCAAGGCGGCCCGACAGAACTTGAACTTTGCTCCAGAGCCCTCGATAGCATCCAATTTGACTTGGAACATCTTCTGTACATCTGGTGCTATACTCGGCAGCGTGATCACTTTTTTCGCTGCAACAATGAGTCCATAAAATTTATCCATATCGTAGAAGACCTTCTTGTCTTTCTCGAGTCTCATCACCTGTGTTAGTGGGTCGTCGATAAGCACGACACCGAGTGGCTCGATAAATTCACGAAAGGCACCTGGTTGCTTGGTGACTGCATCTGGGTCGATCAAGTTGCGTTTGAAGCCGACGTATGGACGGATGTGGCGTGAGATTGCGGCTTTCTTCCTTAGACGGTGGGCAGTGGCTTGAACTGCTTCGCGGTAACCAAAATGACCGAGTAGGTCCTGTGCCGGCGCACAGCGGTTAGCAAACATTTGTTCCACGATTTGCTCTTCCTCGGCAGCGAAGGTCAACGGCCCTGCTATCTTCACGATGGTGTCCTTATCCCAGACACCGATCCGAGATTTGACGAAGCCGCCATCGCCTACTGGGTCGAGCAAAAGTACGTCCTCAATTGACTGACGCACCAATTCCTCTTCAAAACCTGATGCGAACGGGGTTTTGCCGAGCTTCGTTGCTTTAGCAAACAGAGCTGACTGGGTAGCATTGCGAACACTATTCGGTGCCGCAATCTTCGGCTTGGCTACTGTCGCATTCAACATTGCCAACTGTATTTCCTCCGCATCAGAGCTCTTAGAGATCGCCTTCACTGCCGTGATACGAACAAAATCCTTAGGGTCGTCCAACAGTTTAGTGACTTTCGAAAGATTCGCCAAAAAGATATCAGCTCCACAAGCTACTAATCCGCGGCAAGCACCGTCGCGTGCACGTGCGTCATCGCTCTCAAGAAGCTTTACAAACCGTGGCGCAATTTCCTTTTCACCTGCTTGGAAGCGCTTCCCTAACTCGGCAGCCACTTGCTTACGAGCCTTAGGCTTGAAAATATTGATCAGCTCGAAAACCTCATCAGTGCTACGTTTCATCCAGGGTTTACCGTCTAGTTTAATAAGCATCGGATCATTGAGCTGAGATCGTGCACTGGACAACAACTGCTTCATTTCCTGCTTAGTAGGATAGAGGTCCTCGTCTGGATCTTTGCCCGTGATAAGTGTCTGTTTCAAAGTGACCGCTTGGTGGATAACCTCGGTAGCGGTGGGATCACGTAGCGTTTTAAATTCGCCACTTGGTGAATGATAGACAAAGCTGCCGTCAAACATCCGGCAGAGTGTACGGCGCCAGCGGAGGTTACGCTCATTGTAGATGCGCACGTCCGGTCCACAGAGTGCGGCAGCCCAAGAAGACCAGTTGCCATGGTAATCATGAGCATGTCCGCCGCGGCGAGTAAACGCACAGTGGCTAGACATCATCGCAAAATACTTGGCTCCATATTTATCACCAAGCACCTTCATGCCGTAAGCAATGCCTGTGTTTTTACCGTTACTGTCATCAGTAGCAGCGGCACCATGGTCACCATAGGGAATAGCACCTTGATCAACATAAGAGCCAAAAAAGTGATGGGCTCGTGCTATGGCTTGATCGATCTCTGGATGCTCGACTCCAAGTTTCTTGGCAAGCGCAATAAGGAAAAAGCAACGATTTCCTGCAGCGTTGAGAGCTCCATATCCAGGATTCATGCGGTGTAGTTCACCACCGTTAAAAGAAGGATATGCGAAGGTGTGACCCCAGCTACCACCACCACTCTGACCCATCGCTGCATCGATGGCATATTTACGTAAGGCAGGCAGAACAAAATCATCCCCTGTGGCATCGTAGTAGAGCGCACAGTTGAGCCCAGTGAACCCATGGTGCCAGCTCTGCATTCCTTTGTAGCCCTTGTAGCCAGGCTTGAACATCGTCCCAGCGGGGGTGGTAGGCGGATGCCACTGCTTGGCATTCTTGCTTCTCACCCATGCGTGCACTAGCTTGCGATGTTCAGGTTTTCCGGAGGCCACCAGTGCGATAGCTTCTAACATCCCCCCCCTGCCGCTACGTGGTTTTTTCGGGTCGACAACGAATCTTTTTTCTAATACTTTCCATGCTTCCTCGAGTATCTGATTCGTTTTCGGGCAGTCGTAGGGTGCGGTGTCGCTGTAGTCAGGAAACACGCGAAGGGTCAGTGTGACCTCCAGGGTGGAGGGAATGATTGGAAATTCTGAGAATCCTAGGGCCTCGTTATTGCGTGCCTCCTCCTTCTTCCACTCATACAGGCTATTATCGTTGCGCGCCTTATCAAACAAATCGTCGATGTCGACGGAAGAGACGTCTTTTTTTCCACTGCGCTTGATGTAGTTTTTGTCGCGCCAAATCTGAAAGCTGATCTTACCGCCATTTTTCTCGCGTTCCGCCTCGATGATCTCCTTACCGACGGTATGACCTAAATGACCGCCAGCAACGAACTTCTTTCCATTTATACCTACTATCACATCACCCCTCAGCAATTTCCCTTCGGCAGGTGAGCCTTTCAGGGTCGCCTGCACCTGAATTTGATCTCCCTGAAACCGACTACCAACAAAGATTCCAACGACACCGCTGGGTCCAAGAGTCCATGGTTGCGGTGGACCCTTCTTACCATCAGGCACCAGATCACCTTTGGTTAGATCTGGAAGCTTAGCCGGACGTTTGGATTCAGCTGCCGCGAGGACACCAGCTTTGGACAATGCCTCAAGTTGTTCTGGGCTATGGGTGCGTTCCTCCGCAGCAAGTGGAGATATAAAAAAACTCACTAAGAGAGTCGGGATAAGAAATTGAACGGTTTTCATGGATTAAATGTTTTAAGATGAATCAGGTGAACTCTATGAGCTAAGCTTTCGGGTTACTTGGTCAGGATGAGCGAAAATCCAGTGGCTTTAGCTAGACTGCTAAGTTTCTGTTTTCTTACCTCGTCCAGTGGATGACTGAGATCATAAACGAGGTGAACGCTTTGGCTAACCTTAGCACGGGTATCCTTGCGCTTGCTGAGAAGTTCGATGAATCGATCCAGAAGCTTTTCAGATCGGACGGTAGAATCTACGACTACTGAGCTAAGGCCATACCAAACGGTCTCGAAGATGAAGTCGTCATCGATACTCCCCTGCTCGCCATCAGCCCGTAGGACGTCGGCCCGTTTCTGCCTCAGTGAAATACGCGAGAAGGACTCGGGTATTTTGGCCGCAGCTTCTGGGTTATCGGTGAGATAGACAAATGAATCACCACGTTTGGCTAGACTGGACAGCCCAATGGGACCAGTGCGCTCGACGACAGGGGGAAGCGGTGTGAGACTATTCAACCAGGCACTTGGCAGAGGCAGAGGCAAAGATGCTATGCCGTAAATATTGGCGCGCTTCAGGTAGTCGATCACCACCATCAGGCTACCGAATAAAACCAGGAAGTAGATGATGTTCAGGTTCATGGCGTCTAGGCGATTCGCCTTGTCCAGATCCTCCTGAAGCATCACCACGGGGACTCTCCCCTCCATGCCATCGAGAACTTCCGAATCAGCCGCTTGGATGGCATTACCACCTCCCACTGCTGACTCTACACTACCGTCATCGACACCTCCTGCGGTGCGGGTTTTTTTTCCTTTTTTCCAATCAGGGCTCAACGAATCGGTCTTTTTGTCCAAGTATTTCAGGTCGTCCTTATCCATCCCAGCGCGGTCAAGGGAATCGCCAGTGGCGTCCTCGGCGAAGCGAACATCGGAGAGGTCATTACCTCGGCTTTCTTTGAGTGCTTCGAGACTTGCTTCATCGCGGGCCTGCTGGGCTTCGATCATAGCACTGCGGTCGGGCTGGATCAGATTGACGTAGTTTTTCGAGTTATCTTTGGCGAGGGCTAGCGCGACGATGGCCAGTATGAGCGCGATCGGGCACAACCAGCGGCGTGGACCTTTGATTGAATAAACGACCCAGAGCACGGGCACGATGAGCCAGACCAGCACACTGATCCATCCAATTTGGCTGAAATAATCCGAATTCATTTTTTAATTTTAGAGATTGCGTCGTTCCACTGGTTGAACGCGTAGTAGATCAGGTTGACGCCGAGGTTAATGGATGCGTCGCGCATCTCGGGGCTAACATCGGTGTAATTCTGTGATTTCCAGGCATCGTTCATATCACCAGGGTGATAGAACGCGATCCATCTACCGTCGTGTTTGATTCCGAGGGCGCGTCTGCCACCGTGATGCCAGAATGCAGGTGCTCCTTCGGGGAATGAGTTGGGTAACTGGTAAAGCATATCATCATCCGGAATATCGATCAGAGTCTTGTCGGGGAAAACTTGACGCATGAAGTGAATAAACGAGTGGTGGAAGTCTCGGTGCCCGGCATCGCCGATGAGCATGCCACCATTGATACAGTAATCGCGGAGGATCTTTTTGTCAGCAGAGCTGACGTTACCCATGCGCCCGTTTCCAGTCATATAAACGAAGGGAGGGAAGCCATCATTCGGATATTTTTTAAGTAATGCGATCGAGTGACTCTCCCCTTTGCTAGCGATTTTCTTAAAGCCGGTCGCCTGGGCGAAGGCACGCAAGAAATTGATATCGGCTCCAGTCTGGTTCATACCATCATCCCATCCAGCACCACCGTGATCGAGACGGATAAAGCGTATTTTGTATTTATCCATGCCCTCAGGCCAACCGCCATCTTTCCCTCCACCTTTGCCCATTTTTCCTGCCTTGCTGTTTTGGGCAGAGTAGGTAAGTGTGGTTTTTGCTTCGAGTTGTTGATCGACTTCGGTGTTGTCTAAGTCTGGCTGATCGAAAATGATTGCGGAGTTAGGTCGTAAACTGAGAGTTTTCTTCTTTTTCTTTTTCGGTTTCACTACCTTGACCATGGCGACTACTGGGTTACCACTGCCTTTGGGCACTCGGTAGGCTTCAACACATCCACCTAAACTAAGAATGTAGGGGATGATGACGATAATAATGACGTGGGTCAGAGTACTTGCGTAGATGCTGCGGCGGTGGCGCGGATCGCGACCGTGAGTGCGGACATCCTCCAGCACCCGATCACCAGCCATCGATTTTCCAGACTTACGGGTGAATGCCGCGTAAACTGACCGACTGCGAATCATCGCATGAAGCCAGCCAGCGTAGAGGGCCAGTGCGAGTGCCGGCCAGCATGCTTTCCACCAAAGTTTAAATATCGTGGCACCATCTTGTTTGGCTCCATCGACTTCCAAGCCTGCATCGAGGATTGAAGACACTCCTTGCCAAAACACGTACACATAACACGCAACAGCCACATAAATCACATACATTGTAATACGGAGTAGTTGGTAGGTCAGGCGATTCCGCAACAAGCTCAATAGGCCCGTTAGACCGCAAATACCGCTGGTGATCACAAACAGTTGAAAACAAAAACCGAGGGCCGAGGTGGTGTTGTTCGTTTCCCAGAGCTCAGTGATCGCGGGGCTTTTAGATTGGAAAACTGTGACCACCGCGAGAAGCGGAAATCCCCCAAATAAGACTGCATAGGCAAATCCAACGAGCATGATCGTAGCCACACTGACAACGCGTGCCTTATAGGCGGACGCGCTAGTTGGAATTTCATCGATCCACTCATCGGGAATCTTACTATGGTTCTTTTGGCTCATTCTCAGGATAATTTCTATACAGGCACTAGTTCAAGAAGGGACTTGACGGTATCTTACTTAAAAAGGTCTTCCTCGTCCTCCACTGGTTTGGGAATGGTCGGGCCAGTTGCTTTTTTACTAATCTCTTCCTCGATCGCTGACATTGGCTTCTCAATACCGCTAGCGGGATCTTCTCCAGCACCCTCGGTGACACTCTCTTTCTTAGGAGCCTGTGGGGCCTTACGTGCGCCGCCGGCGAGTTGGTCGCTGAGGTCTTGAGGTTTTAGCCCATATTCCTCTGAGATATCACGCAGAGCAACAGTGGCATCACGCATCGCTGCATCAATCCGGTCTTTTTCGCTCAATTCGGAAGCATCCTCACCCACGACTACCTTGTAAAGGTAAGGGAAACTGCTCCCGGCAAGCAGGACAACGTGGATAATGACGGTGAAAATAATGATCGACTTCAGGCTACTGCCTTGGAAGTGCTTCATCAGCTGATCCGGTGTTACTTCTTCTTTCTGTGTATCTTTCATTGTTGTTAGTTTTTGAATGTTTTGAATCTGTTAGCTTGATTGGTAAATAATCTTGTTACTGCTGTAATTCTCCTACAGCTTCGATGATGCCCCCTGCGGCGGCGATGGCTTTGATGACGGGTTCAAACGTTTCTTTAGGCAGCGCGCTATCGCACTTGAACTGGACGTGACGTTGATCGTCAGAAATAGTATTGGTAAGGAGTGCTCTGACGCCCCATTCGACATCCTTGGCATTATCGACGCGAGTTCCATCAAAGTAGATTTCACCCTTTTCATCCACGGCGATGCGAGCCACGACGACGAACTTCACCTGTTTAACATGTTCGGAGAGCGGCAGTACAACTGCCATGTTTTTATCCTTCGACACCTCACTGCAAACCATGAAGAAAATGATCAGTAGGAACGCGATGTCACCCATGCTCGCAATGGGCACCGGCACGCTTCGTCGTTTCTTACTTTGGAGTCGTTTTTTCATGGATTATTTATCGTCCTCGACGATGGCTACAACTCCCTGATGGGCGCTGATGGCGGCGAGGACTTGGTAGTAGTTTTCGTAAGGGGTGCCTTTAGTTGATTCGAGCATGATCACGCGTTTGGCTGGTTCTTTCTCAGCCAAATCCAATTTCATAAGGCGATCGTTGAGTAGTGCTACGCTTACTTTTTTATCGTTAAAGAAGATCTCGGTGCCACGTAGGTTAACAATCGGAGTTTTATCCGACTGGCTTTTGGTTGCTTTTTCCCCTGACGGCAAATCGGCGGCGATCGACTTCACCTTCACCAGAGTGGTGGCCACCAAAAAATAGATGATCAGCAGGAACGCAATATCAGAGAAGGAACCGGTTGGGATTTCTCCCGTGCGGTGCTTCTTTTCCTTGCTATAGCGTTTTCTTGACATGGTTGATTAGTGATGTGTCAGGATAAACTCGACTACCTCGCTAGTTCCTTCCTCGATTTCGAGTTCGATTTCATCGCTCCAGCGGTTGAATACACTTTGAGGGATGACCGCTAGGAGGGCGATGATCAGTCCCACTGCGGTGGTCACCATGGCTTCGGCGATACCGTTAGCCACCGCACCGCCACTACCACCGACGCTTCCGGCATCTGCGAGGCCGGCGAAGGAGGCGATCATACCAGTGACGGTTCCAGTCATCCCGAGAAGAGGGGCAGCTGTTCCGATGGTGGTCAGGACGTCGAGACGTTTGTTGACCACACTCATTGCTTGAGCGCTGTAGTCTTCCATCACCTGACCGACAACCAGACGCATCGTCTCAGAACTTTCTCCTTTATCACTAAGGTGGGAGTATGAGCGAAGACCGGCCAGCAGGACGGAGGGGATAGGTCCGTGAGACGATTCGCATTCGCTGATAGCTCCTTCAATATTATTGTTACGCAGGTCGGTGAGAACCTTAGACCGCAGTGATCGGGTATCGACCTTACGATTTTCACGGAATGCTCTCCAGCGGTCAAAGACCACCGCCAAGCTGACTAGGCTGCAAATAACCAATGGGACCATGATCGGTCCGCCTTTTAAGATGTTTTCTAACATTATTCAGTAATTAGTGTTTTGTTTTTCGTTTCAGTTTTGAGAAAATTAAGAACGCGAAGTGCATCGCGTGGGGTGAGATTGCAGTTGTTATACTGCAAGGTTTCAGCGGGTTCAATAACAAGTTCGCCAGTGGAATGATTGTAATGAGTCTGCTTACTTTCGGCAAGTGGTCGGCGTTCGAAGTATCGACGGCGTGAGACCGATAGCAACACCAGTTCATCCTCCATCACACAGAGCCAAAGTGGTGTTTTTCGCCACCAGCGCCCAGTGTCAATCCGAGTGTTTGTGCGTAGTCGAAGCCGGGGTTCGGCATCGCCTACGTTATCGCGGAGGAGTTGTTGTTCAAGTTGGTTCATTAAATTAATAGTCTACTTATTCGCTTCTTTCAAGGCTTCTAACATTCTTTCACGCCCCAAGGCTTCCTGCTCGATGATTCTTGCAAATACTGGGTCCGCGAGGCGGCCACGGGAATACTTTGCCCATTTACTATCGGGAAAATCGAAGGTGACGCGGCGGTAGATCTGGTAAGCTGCAAGTTGCGCCTGGCCGCGGGATTTCCAGCCACCACCGGGGATACGTTCGTGGCTGAGTCCACACCAGTAGAGTGCCTGGGCGCGGATGTCGCGGTCGTCGTATTGCTCGTTATCGATGACGATTTGGAATCCCTCAATCGCTTGTTTGTACTGATGAGCGCGCATGTAGTTTTGGGCGGCGCTGAGTCCAGCCAATCCAGCCAGTAGGTTATCCGGGAAACGTTCCTGAAGTTTGGAGTAGACCATGGCAGCTTTGAGGAATTCTGGGTAGGAAAGTTCATCGAGACGCAGGACTTCGGCTTTGGATTCAACTGCTTCTTTTTCGCGCAGCAGGTCAGCTTGTTTTTTATAGGTCATTCCTTTTTTCTTAAAGTATCCACCTAGCCGGGACATCACGGTGGGGATCAACTCGTCATCGGGGTATTTGTAGGCTAGTTTGACGTATTCCTCCACTGAGTTTTCGATCTCACCCATTTTTTCGTAAACGAGGGCTGTCTTGAATTGCGCTTTGGCTGCAAACACAGTTTCAGGGTAATCGGTAGGGATTTTTGAGAACCGAGCCAATGCATCCTGATAAAGTGGCAATTTAGCTTCCGCGTTTTTCGAGAGGTCGGCGTATTCCTGGGCGAGGTTACCAAGTAAGTATTCTGCGTGGGCGCGCATCTCATCATCTCGATGGGTGGCGAGGGCCTCTAGAAGAAGTTTACGCGCTTGACCCATCTCGCGGCGTGCAAGACTTTCTTGGTCCATCTTGCGATGTTTTTTAGCGAGTTCGAAGAAGCATTCAGCCAAAGTGAAGCTTGTTTTCACGGCCATTTCATTACCCGAGTAACGTTTACTAAATGGCTCGATGACGCCATCGGCACCGTTGTTGATCGAAACGGTTAGTTCCTGTAAGGGATCTTCTCCAGATGCGGCGTAACTCACGTCGATATTATCGCCGTAGCGGATCGGAAATCCATTCAACTCGACGGGAGGAAGTTTCGCAGGAATTTCATCATCGGCATAACTAATAGTGAAGACGCCTTTGAAAATTCCGCTGTGATGTTCGGTTTCTCTGATTTTATATACAGCAGATACGCCACTGCTGCCCTTCAGGATAACAGATGCCGTGTCGCGCTCAGGGGTCTGATCGAGGCCGCGGGCGAGAAGTCGGATATAGACTTTTTCCCCGACGAAAGCGCTTCGCAAAGTGCGATTAAAATTACCGTTCATCACTGAGAGGAATGCATGGCTACCGACGGTGTACGACATGGTCTTCCACTGCACTTTATCATCGGCATCTTTATAAGGGTAGCCGACGTGCACGATGTCTCCAGCGCGGACGGCGAGGCCATCAGGGAGAGCGGAAGCGGACATGGCTTCAGCTGCCTTGGTAGCGAAGCTGCGTGTTGGTGGGTCACCGAGGATCAGAGGAACAGAGAATGAGAAACGTCCCTGCTCCAGAGGAGTGGCATTAGTTTTGGGACGGGTATTAGTTCCGGCTGTGTAACCAGTAGGAATCTGCGTCTCCGTGCCTATAAGGGCGCCGGTAAGCTTCAACGTTCCCGGGACACTTACGTCAAAGACCTTACCTGAAGGAACCTTTGCTACCTTGCGAGCGGCGTCGGTCTGGATATAGGCCCTAATTTCGCTGCTCCTAGCGAGTGCTAGGTGCGGCACCACGACGTCGAAGAGCAGGGATGATCCTATCACTCCCTTGAGTGAAGTTTTTGCTAAGCTAGGTTCATCAATGTAATTGTAGTTGAGCGCGCGGCGGGGCTCGACCACTTCCGGCCCGAGATCACGTTTACGCTTACTTCCCTCATTAGCACTGGTGATCGTTTCATCGTCAGGGATCGGAGATACCGGTAGTAGTTTGCTGGTAATATTGTAGGCTGCGACGCTGGGACTGCCATACTTGGCGTGTTCGATGGTGACAGTACGATCCGTTGGGATACCAGGGTCAAGGTTTTCCATATCGCGGTAGGTCGCGGTAATGGTGCCACCTTCTGGAAGCTGGATTTCTGAATCGCGTTCTGGTTTGCTGGATACGGGGAAGACACGGCCGATGAAGCGACCGCTGTGAACTTCGGTCTCAACCGCCTTGATGATCACTTTTTTACCATCGCTGGTGGTGACCTGAATATCCAGAGTGTCGCGTTGCGGGCCGCTGTCCATGTCGGCATCGTCAATGACTAGAGCCACGGCATCATCGAATTTGAAACGACGGATGGCTTCCGGCTCAAAGATCCGACCCTCATCGGTTTGTTTATAATTGAGGAATGAGGCGGTGAGGGTAGCAGTATTGAAGGCAACGGTCAGGTTTTTATCGTGACGGGTGCGTTTTGGTGTGGCTGAACGTGGATCCTCGTAGCGCACGTTGACTCGATCGCCAGGCAGGACTTCGAGTTGCAGGTTTTCGCGCAGTGCCTTGTAGTCTTGAGCGACGGGTAGAAGCGCCTTGCCGTCGCGATCGCTCAGATTGACGGATTTCACCGTTGGGGAGACGCCCTTGAAGCCGGCAATGACGAGACGCACGAGGCGGGTCTGGGTGTTGTTACCAAAGGCGACATTGATTCCGGTTTCGGTCTCGGTGATGGTCGCTGGCTGGTCGATGAGATTACGGACGCCTTCGGGGAACTTCGCGGGATCGAACATGGCGTCTGGGCAGGGTGCGAGTGCTTCTTTACCGGGGACATCGCAGAGGAGGACCGGCTTGCGTTTTAGCAAATCCTGAAGAGCTTCGGTGTAATATATCTCGATGTGGTGAAGTCCGGGGCCAAACTCGCGCTCGATGGTGAGTGGGTCGTCAGATTTCCCGGAAGATGGTTGACCGTTGATCAATAAGATTGCCTTGGTATTGTCCTCTTTATCGACAACGGGGAGGCCGCTCAGGCGGAAACGGCGGATCGCTGCAGCCGGCTGATAGAAATGGGCGCGGAACTGGACCAACACACCAGCATTTGGGTGTTGTCCGATGTTAGGAAGTTTTTCAAAGGTGAGGTTGGTGAGATGGCTGGCACCGTATTTCACCTTCTCGCCAATGGAATTGAGTTCCAATCTTTGTTTCCAATCCTCGGGGAGATTCCTGTCTTCCGGGAACGAAAGCGTGTCAATGTGCGAGTTAGAGACAACGGATATTAGTGGGCGACCGTCCCAAGGAGCCGGGTTTTTCGTTTCAGGAAAGCGCGCCCGCGTGGACCACTTATTCCCATTCATCGAAGTCTGCAGAACAAAATGGGTGAGCCCCTGCCCTGCTGCGCCGAAGTTGAATGACATCTTATCGAGTGACACGTTAT